>CAKUKU010000004.1 GCA_934663775.1 uncultured Ellagibacter sp.
GGCACCGAGAAGTTCAACCAGCTGCCCACCGAGAAGGTCCGCGAGCTCTGCCGCAAGATGGCTGTCGAGCAGGTCGACACGCAGCGCCAGGGCTTCAAGCGCCTGGGCGTGCTTGCCGAGTGGGAAAACCCCTACCTCACCTACGTCAACGACTACGATGCGACCGACGTCGAGATCTTCAAGGCCATCTTCGATCGCGGCGCAATCTATCGCGGCCGCAAGCCGGTCCACTGGTGCTCGCACTGCCACACGGCGCTCGCCGAGGCGGAAATCGAGTACGGCGACGAGGTCAGCCCCGCAATCTTTGTGCGCTTCGAGATGACCACCGTACCTGCTGGGCTTGAAGCCTGGGAAGGCAAGCTCTGGGTCGACATCTGGACCACCACCCCCTGGACCCTGCCCGCCGATGACATCGTCATCTTGCACCCCGAGGCCGATTACGTCGCGGTCATCCACGACGGCAAAGCCGAGATCATGGCGCGCGCTCTCGTGGAGAAGGACTGTGAGAAGTTCGGCTACGGCGAGGTCGAGCTCGTGCGCGGCGCCGACGGCGAGCCTTGGAGCATGACCGGCACCGATCTTGCGCACAACAAGTACAAGCAGCCCATCTTCGGCGACCAGGGCGTCGAGGGCGAATTTGTCTACGCCGATTACGTCACCTTGGATGACGGCACCGGCATCGTCCACGGCGCTCCCGGCCACGGCGTCGACGACTACCTCGTCGGCATGAAGTTCGATATCCCCGTGATCATGCCCGTCGACGATGACGGCCGCTTCTACAAGGGCGACGAGATGGGTACGGGCGGCCCGTGGTCGGGCATGGAGGTCAACGAAGCCAACCCAAAGATCATCGAGTGGCTGCGCGAGCGTGGCACGCTTATCCTGCATGAGGACATCAACCACAGCTATCCGCACTGCTGGCGCTGCAAGCAACCCGTCATCTTCCGCGCGACGAGCCAGTGGTTCGTCTCGATGGACAAGGCGCTCGACGATGGCCGCACGCTGCGCGAAGAGGCGCTCGAGGAGCTCTCGAAGGTCGCGTTTTATCCGCCCCATGCTGTGAAGCGCATCGGATCCATGGTGGAGGGCCGTCCTGACTGGTGCATTTCCCGTCAGCGCAACTGGGGTGTGCCTATCCCTGCTTTCACCTGCGAAGACTGTGGCGAAACGGTCGTGAACGACGCAACGCTTGACGCCGTTATCGAGCTTTTCCGCAGCAAGGGTTCCGACTGCTGGTTCACCGACGACCCCGCAAGCTACCTCGGCGACGCGTGCGTCTGTCCCAAGTGCGGCGGGCATCACCTGAAGGCGAACAAGGATATCCTCGACGTGTGGTGGGATTCGGGCGTCTCGCATACCGCCGTGTGCAAGCATCGCGACAACCTTGAGTTCCCGGCCGATATGTACCTCGAAGGCTCCGACCAGCATCGCGGCTGGTTCATGAGCTCGCTTATGACTTCGGTGGGTGCGTACGGCACAGCTCCCTATAAGGCGGTCGTCTCCCAGGGCTTCACGCTTGACGGCCAAGGCCGCAAGATGTCCAAGTCGCTCGGCAACGTCATCGACCCGAATAAGGAATGCGACACCCGCGGCGCCGACGTCATGCGTCTGTGGGTCTCTTCCGTCGACACTTCCAACGACGTGACCTGCGACGGTGAGATCCTCTCGCATGTCGGCGAGGCATATCGCAAGATTCGCAACACGCTGCGCTTCCTGCTCGGCGAGATCGAGGGCCGCTTCGACCCCGTGACTGACGCTGTGGCGACGGACGATCTTGCGGGCTACGATAAGCTCGCGCTTGCGCGTCTGTGCCAGGTACATGAAATCGTGACGGAGGCCTACGAAGGTTACCGCTTCAACGTGGTGTACCGCAATCTTTACGACTACGTGACCGAGCTTTCCAACGGCTACCTCAACGCCACCAAAGACCGCGTTTACTGCGGTCAGGCGGACGGCCAAGATCGCCGCAGCGCTCTCACCGTGTGGGCGCAGATCCTCTCGATGCTCGTGCACGACCTGCAGCCGATTCTTGCGTTCACCTGCGACGAGGTCATGGCGTTTCTGCCCGAGTCGATTCGCGACGGCCAGACCCGCGCAGCGCTGCTCGACTGGTACGAGGCCCCTTGGTCCGCCGAGGAAGCCTCCGCGCTGCTTTCCGCCTACAACCAGCTCGCAACGGCACGCGACGTTTTCACCAAGGCGTTCGAGGAAGCGAAGGAATCGGGTATCGTGACCGAGGGCACGAGCCAAGCGGCGCAGGCCACGCTCACGCTTCCTGCCGACGCTGCAGATGCGCTGGAAGATGTCGACTTGGCCGAGGTCTTCGTCTGCGCGGCGGTTGAAGTCGTCTCGGGCGAGGGCTTCTCCTGCGTCGTCGCTCCTGCGACAGGCGAGAAGTGCCCGCGTTGCTGGAATGTGCGCGGGCTCGGCGGCAACGCCAACCATCCGCATGTCTGCGAGCGCTGCGGCGATGTGCTTGATGCAATCGGGTTTACCGAGGAGGACTAGCGCTTGAGCGCGGAAAACACCAACGCAGAAGGGCGGACCGCACGCGCCGTGGCGCGGCGGTTCGCCGTGTTTATCCCCATCGTTGTGGTGTGGCTTGTCCTCGACCAGGCTTCGAAGCTGTATTTCAACGGCGCCTACCACGCGGGGCAGGTGATCTCCGACCCGATTCTCGGCATCTTCCGCTTCCATCTCGTCTACAACACGGGCGGTGCCTGGAGCATCTTCTCGGGTGCCACCTGGGCACTCGGCGCGTTCTCGCTGGTGGTTTGCATCGCGCTTACGGCGTATCTTGCGCTTACCCCATCACGCCCGAACGCGGGCGAGCTTATCGGAATCTCGCTTGTCGTTGCGGGCGGCATCGGCAACGCGATCGACCGTTTCACGCTCGGCTTCGTCGTCGACTTCATCGAGCCGACGTTCATCGATTTCCCTATCTTCAACGTTGCGGACATCGGTGTGACCTGCGGAATTGTATTGATTATCGTGTCGCTTCTCATCCATGAGCGCACCGAGGCGAAACGCGCGGTGCGTGGAAGCGAAAACGGGGGTGGGGAATAGATGGCGCGCATGCTGAGTTACTCCGCCACGGCGCTCGATGCGGGGGAGCGGCTCGATTCGCTGCTTGCCGCGCGCTCGTGCTTCGCGAGCCGCAGCGCTGCCGCGCGGGCGATCGAGTCAGGTAATGTCTTCGTGAACGGGGCGAACGTTGCCAAGAAGTATGCGGTCTCCGCGGGCGACATGATCGTCTACCAGGAAGAGGAAGAGGTTGAGGCTGGCCCGGTAATGGGACAGCCAATCGACCTTGACATCCGCTTCGAGGACGATGACCTTATCGTTTTGTCCAAGCAGATCGGGCTCGTGTGCCATCCCTCCGTCGACCACGCCGACGGGACCCTCGTGAACGCGCTCATCTATCATTGTGGGGCCGACCACCTTTGCAACGTGCAGGGCGAGGACGACCGCCTCGGCATCGTGCACCGTCTCGACCGCGATACGTCGGGTCTTATGCTCGCAGCGAAGACCGATGCAGCTGGCTATGCCCTTATGGAGGATATCCGCGATCGCGCGGTCGATCGCCATTACCTTGCGCTCGTTCACGGCGTGATCGCGCCGGACACGGGCATGATCGACGCGCCCATCGCGCGAAGTGCCAACGAACGCACGCGCATGGCTGTTCGCGATGTGCCGTCTGCCCGCGATGCCGTCACCACGTTCCGCGTGCTTGAGCGTTTCGAGCCGCGCCAGCACGACGACGGCTACACGCTCATCGATTGCAAGCTATTCACGGGGCGTACGCACCAGATTCGCGTGCATATGCAGTACGCGAAGCATCCGCTTGTTGGCGATCCCGTTTACACGGCGAACGGGCCGAAGGATGCGCGCGCCCAGCTGGGGCTCAAACGGCAGTTCCTCCACTCGTTTAAGATCCGCTTCACCCACCCCGAGACCTCCGAGGAGCTCGAGTTCGCCGACAATCTGCCGCGCGACTTGGCAGAGGTGCTCGGCGCCCTGGCCGATCGAAGCCGCGGCCTAACCGATGCCGGCCGGGAAGTGGCCGCCCTCTTGGCGGACGCCCCCCATCCTTCGGTCGAGGGCGAGCTACCCGAATAGGAGTGATGCGTTATGGCGTTGCATGGCAAAGAGAAAGTGGGCGTGCTTCTCGTGAACACGGGGACGCCGTCGGCACCTGAGCCGAAGGCCGTCAAGCGCTACCTGGCACAATTCCTCATGGATAAGCACATCGCGCCCATGAACCGTTTCATCTGGTGGTTCATCCTTCACTTGGCCATCTTGCCGAAGCGAAGCGTTGCATCGGCCGAGAAGTACCGACAGATTTGGACACCCGAAGGGTCGCCCTTGCTCGTGACGCACAAGGCGCTCGCCGCGGCGCTTGAGGCGCGCCTTGAAAGCGAGGGCTTCGATGCCCCCGTGCGCATCGCGATGAACTACGGCGAACCGCCCATCAAGAAGGCTCTCCGCGAATTCCGCGAGCTTGAATGCGATCGCATCGTCGTGTTGCCGCTCTATCCGCAGACCGCTCACAGCACGACGCTCTCCGTGAAAGACGGAGTGGCCCGCGCGGTGCGTCGTGCCCACTGGAAGGGCGACACGACGATTGTCGAGGGGTACGCTGAGCACCCGAGCTATATCCGCGCGCTCGCCGCCTCGATCGAACACGCCGAGTTCGGCCAGCAGCCAGGCGACCGCCTCGTGTTCTCGTTTCACTCCATCCCGCTTGTCGATATCGAAGACGGGGACACCTACGAGCTGCAAACGGGATCCACGAGCTTGCATGTTGCCGATGAGCTGGGCCTCGATCGGAAGACGTGGACGATAAGCTACCATTGCCGCTTCGATAAGTCACGCTCATGGCTCTCTCCTTTCACGAAGGACGCGCTCGCGCGCTTAGCGGAAGTTGACGGCGGCCGCACCTTCGTCGTCTGCCCCGGTTTCGCGGTCGATTGCCTGGAGACGCACTTCGATGTGGAGCTTGAGTTCCGCGAGCTATATCGAGATGCGCTCGCTGATGCGGGGCATCCCGCAGACGACGCGCGCTTCGTGTATATACCCTGCTTGAACCAAAGCCGCGCGCATGCCCGCGCTCTCTCCGATGTTCTCAAGCCCTACCTGGGGAAAGGGGAGTGATGAAGTGAGCAGGGTGTGCTTTGACGACGCGCGCTCCAAAGGGGCCGACCGCGCAGACGCGCCACGGGTTCTTCTGGGCGTGACCGGGTGCATCGCCGCCTACAAGTCCTGCGAGATCCTGCGTGGGCTTCAGAAGGCGGGCGTGCGCGTGAAGGTCGTCATGACGAAAAACGCCTGTGAGTTCGTGGGACCCGCCACCTTCCGCGCGCTTTCGCACGAGCCGGTCGCCATCGACACGTTCGGCGACGGGCCGGGCGACCCCATTCACCACGTGTCGCTCGCCGAGGAGTGCGATTTGTTTCTCATCGCGCCGTGCACGGCGAATGTCATGGCGAAGATGGCGGCGGGGATTGCCGATGACCTGCTCACCACGACGGCGCTTGCGTGTACGGCCCCCATCCTCGTCGCGCCCGCGATGAACGTGCATATGTACGAGGCCGAGGCCACAAGGCAGAACATGCGCACGCTCGCCTCGCGGGGCGTTCGCTTCATCGAGGCGGAGGAGGGGTATCTGGCCTGCGGCGATGTTGGGCGCGGGCGCTTGGCCGACCCCGATGCCGTTGTCGCGTGCGTGCTTCATGCGCTAGGGCGCGTTCATGATTTGGCGGGCAAGCGCGTTCTCGTGACGGCGGGGCCGACCGTCGAGCCGATCGACGCGGTCCGCTACATTTCGAACCCCTCGACGGGCAAGATGGGCTTCGCGCTTGCCGAGGCGGCTGCTTCGCGCGGCGCTTCCGTGACGCTTGTCACCGGCCCGGTCGCGCTCGAAGATGCCTCCGGCGTGGCGATGGTGCGCGTGAAGACGGCGCTCGAAATGAAGGTCGCGGTTGATGCGGCGTTTCCCGATGCCGATATTGCGGTGTTCTCGGCGGCGGTGTCCGATTTTCGTCCCAGCGAAGTATCGGGTCGGAAGCTTAAGAAGGGCGCAGACGACGCAGCGCTCGCGCATATCGACCTTATCGAGAACCCCGACATCCTCGCATCTTGCGGCGCCCGCAAAAGACCCGATCAGGTGGTTGTCGGGTTCGCTGCCGAAACGGACGACGTAATCGACAACGCGCGCGCGAAGCTCGCCCGCAAAGGCGCCGACTTCATCGTGGCGAATGACGTCTCGCGAGGAAGGGCGTTTGGGTCTGCGACCGATACTGCCGCTTTCGTGGATGCTTCAGGGGAAGAGCATCTTCCTGAACTCGGAAAACGTCAGCTCGCCGACCATATCTTCGACAAAGCGCTCAATTTCTTGAAATAAGGGCTTGAAACCCATCAACGGTAACGCTATTATAAACAAGCTGTCTTAAGCGGACGGCAACAAATGAATCGGGTTGTGGCGCAGTTTGGTAGCGCACTTGACTGGGGGTCAAGGGGTCGCAGGTTCAAATCCTGTCAACCCGACCAGCTTATGCAAGCGGGTCAGATTTTTAATCTGACCCGCTTTTTCTTTCTTCTGCTCAAATGCTACTCGCACGATAGCCCTTTTACCGAAGGATTTTGCCCCGCGCGATAGGGGAGCGAGCCGCTTGGCTTCCTTTTGCTAGAGTTGATAGCACGCGAGGTCTCGCGGTTGCCTTTTCAAAATGCGCGCAGCGCAGCCCTCTTCGGGGCAAAGGCCTTTACTCAAGCAAAGGAGTATGCGATGGAGCTTATAGCTTCCCTCATTGCGGTGCCCGCTGTGGCGGCATTGCTGCTTCTCGTCATCAGGAACGACCATGCGCGCGACGTGGTGGCGATCGCGTTCGCCACGCTCATCGGGGTGCTCTCCATCGCGTTCGCGGTTGCGTTCGCGGGTTCCGGGACCTACGAGTTTTCGCTTCCTGCCGAATGGGGGCATCCGTTATCCCTGGTGAACCTCGCCATCGATCTCGCGGTCGCAATCTTTATCGTGTGCTATGCGGTTCGCTACAAGCGCGCGCTCGCCTTCGGCTTAGCGGCGCTCCAGATTGTCGTGGCGCTGTGGTTCGAGTTCGCCGTCCAGGCGGGCGCCGACTTCTCCACCACGATGCGCGTCGACTCGCTCGGAGTCATCATGGTGCTCATCATCGGCATCGTGGGATCGGGCATCTGCGTGTACGCGCTCGGCTACATGAAGGATTTCCAGGAGCATGAGCAGCATGAGAACCCCAAGGCGCGCGATCGGCGCCCGTGGTTTTTCGCCATCATGTTCGCGTTTCTGTCCGCCATGTTCAACATCGTGCTCGTTGACAACATGGCGTGGATGTACACGGCTTGGGAAGTCACCACGCTGTGCTCGTTTCTGCTCATCGGGTTCACCAAGTCCGAGGAGGCTATCAACAATGCCTTCCGCCAGATCGTGATGAACCTGCTCGGCGGCGTTGCGTTCCAATTTTCCCTTGTTTACTTGGGCGTTTTCGGGATGCCGCTTTCCTTCGCGACGTTCGTCGAGCTCGGGAGCGCATACCCGGCGCTCGTCGCGCTCCCGGTGACGCTGCTTGCGTTCGCGGGGCTCACGAAGGCCGCACAGATGCCCTTCCACACCTGGCTTCTGGGCGCTATGGTCGCCCCGACGCCGACGTCGGCGCTTCTGCACTCGTCGACCATGGTCAAGGCAGGCGTGTTTCTGCTCGTGAAACTCTCGCCCATCTTCGCGGTAAGCTTGGTGCCCTCCGTGATGGTGGTGCTCACAGGTGGCCTCACCTTCGCGCTGTGCTCGTTTATGGCCATCTCGCAGAGCAACGCGAAGCGCGTGCTCGCGTATTCCACCATTGCCAACCTCGGCCTCATCACCGCATGTGCGGGCGTGGGAACCCCCGAGGCCGTTTGGGCGGCAATTCTGCTCATCATCTTCCATGCGGTCGCGAAGAGCCTGCTGTTCCTGTGCGTCGGCACCGCCGAGCACCACATCGGCAGCCGCAACATCGAGGACATGGATCTGCTCTTCGAGCGCATGCCGCGCCTTGCCCGCTTCATGATGCTCGGCATCATGTGCATGTTCGTGGCGCCTTTCGGTATGCTTATTGCGAAATGGGCGACGCTTGTGTCCTTCGTCGTCACGGGCAACGTGGCGCTCATCATCCTGCTCGCGTTCGGCTCAGCCGCCACCTTCATGTTCTGGGCGAAATGGCTCGGCAAGCTCTCGGGAATTGCGGGTGAGCCGCAAAACGTCGAGCTTTCGGTCCACAAGACCGAGTGGGCGGCACTTCTTTTGATGGCGGGGCTTGTGTGCGTGACGTGCGTGCTCCTGCCGCTTTTGTCCTCCGGCCTGGTCGTGCCCTATCTCCAAACCGTGTTCGGCTATGGCGGCCAGGATATCTCGGACGGCAATCTCTGGATCGCCGCCATCTGTGCGGTGCTCGTAATCCTCATGCTCTTCGTGGGTATCGGTCGCTCCTCGAAGCAGCGCAAGGTCGACGTGTACCTCTCCGGCGCATCCGCCGACAACGCGGCGCGCACGTTTCGCGGCTCGATGTCTGTGCCCGTGGCTGCCACGTCGCGCAATATGTACCTCGACGGAATCTTCGGCGAGGAACGCATCGCGCCCGTCGGCTCGGGCGTGTGCATCGTGCTCATGGTTGCGGCTATTGTCTGGGCTGCGGCGACGCTGCCGGGCTTGATGTAGGAAGGCGAGGATTCACATGACGATTATCACCACGGTCATCGGCATCATCGCGTTCGCGATTGCGGGTCCCGTCATCGGCTGCTTGCTCGCGGGGCTTGACCGCATCATCTCCGCGCGCATGCAGGGGCGCGTCGGCCCCCCGCTTCTGCAGCCCTACTACGACGTTCGCAAGCTCTTCTCCAAGGAAAACGTCTCCGTGAACACCTCCGAGCATGTCTATATCCTGTTCGCATTCGTGTTCACCCTGGTGGCGGGCGGCGTGTTCTTCTCGGGTGGCAACCTGCTTTTAAGCGTGTTCCTCGTGACGCTCTCGTCGCTTCTCTTCATCGTCGCCGCGTACTCCACGCGCTCGCCGTATTCCGAAATCGGCGCCGCGCGCGAAACGCTGCAGGCGATGTCCTACGAACCGATGCTCTACCTCATGTGCGTCGCATTCTTCATGGCGACGGGCTGGTTCGACGTGGCGGGCGTGTTCACGCTCGACGCCCCTGCGGTCACGACCGCGTGGCTTGCGTTTCTGGGCTTTCTGTTTGTGCTCACGATCAAGCTCCGCAAGTCGCCTTTCGACATTTCCATGTCGCATCATGCGCACCAGGAGATCGTGCGCGGCGTCACCACCGAGATGAGCGGACCGACGCTCGGCTTGGTGGAAGTGATGCACTGGTGCGAGAACGTGCTGTTCATGGGCTGGGTCGCCATGTTCTTCGTATGGGGAAACCCGCTCTCGATCGTGCTCGCGATCGTGGTCGTGCTTGCGGTGTACTTCCTCGAAATCTGGATCGACAACAACTTCGCGCGCGTGAAGTGGCAGCTCATGTTGAAATCCGCATGGCTCGTCGCGCTTGTCGCCGGCGGCGTGAACGTGGCCGTTCTGGCCTACCTGTAAGGAGGCGTACTTATGGCGTATAACTCGAAATCACCGTGGGTCATCCACTACGACGCCTCGAGCTGCAACGGCTGCGACATCGAGGTGCTCGCGGCGCTGTGCCCGGGGTTTGACGTGGAGCGTTTCGGCATCATCAACACCGGCAACCCCAAACACGCCGACATCTTCCTCGTCACGGGCAGCGTGAACGAGCAGAACATCGAGGTCGTGCAGGAAATTTACAACCAGATGATCGAGCCGAAGGTGGTCGTCGCATGCGGCATCTGCGCATGCTCGGGCGGCATCTTCCACGACTGCTACAACGTGATCGGCGGCATCGACAAGGCGATCCCCGTCGACGTCTACGCGCCGGGATGCGCGGTGCGCCCCGAGGCGATCATCGACGCCGTCGTGCAGGCAATCGGCATCCTCGACGAGAAGGCGAAGACAATGAAACAGCAGAAGAAGGGGGCGTAGGGGCATATGGAGTTCTCTTCGAAGTTCGTTCCGCTGGAGTTGGCCGACGTGCCGGCGCTCTCCGACCGCATGAAAAGCGAGCATGCGCGCTTCGTGCAGATCCTCGCTGTCAACACCGATGCGGGAATCGATTTGATCTACACGTTCATGATGCCCGATGGCGCGCTTACGAATTACAAGGTCTGCGGCGTGGGGAAAACAGACGTGGTGCCCTCCATCACCGACAACTTCCTTGCAGCATTCGTGTTCGAAAACGAAGTGCACGACCTGTTCGGCGTGAACGTCAAAGATATCGCCATCGACTTCGGCGGCAACTTCTACAAACTTGCCGCCTCTGAGCCGATGACGATTATCTCGCCTGCTCAGAAGGCCGCTCGCGAGAAAGCGGCGAAGGCCGCCGAGGCCAAGCGCGCCCGTGCTGCCCAGGTTGCCGAGGCCGCCTTCGCCGCAGAGCACCCCGAGGTCATCGAGAAGATGAAGCCGAAGACGTCAGGCATCGATCCCTCGCAGATGCCCGACTTTGAAGAGCGCTTCGCCGGCACCGACCCCGAGAAGCTTGCTCGCATCAAGGCGGCATTTGCGGCGAAGGCCGCCCGCGCAGCCGAGGAAGAGCGTGAGCGCTCGAACAAGCGCGAGATTCGCGCCGCGGAGCTCGAAGGGCTCGATCCGGAGAAGGCCGCCAAGGTACGCGCCGCCCTCGAGCGCAAGAAGAAGGCCACCGAGGCCAAGCGCGCCGTCGGCTCCACCAATGTCGAGCGCGACGCGGAAATCGAGGCCAAACTCGCCCAGCTCGATCCCGAGCGCGCCGCCAAGGTGCGTGCGGCGCTCGACGCGCAGGCGCGTCGCCAAACCGCCGAGCGAGAAGCGCAGACCGGAAAGGACGGTGAATAGCGATGGGCAAGGCAACCGTCATTCCCTTCGGGCCTCAGCACCCCGTGCTGCCCGAGCCGCTTCATCTCGACCTCGTCGTCGAGGATGAGAAGGTGCTCGAAGCGATTCCTCAGATCGGCTTCGTGCATCGCGGTCTTGAAAAGCTCGTTGAGACGCGCGACTACAACCAGTTCATCTTCGTCGCCGAGCGCATCTGCGGCATTTGCGCGTTCGGGCACTCCATGGGTTACGCCGAAACCATCGAAAGCCTCATGGACGTCGAGATTCCGAAGCGCGCGCAATACCTCCGCGTTATTTGGCATGAGCTCTCGCGCGTGCACTCGCATATCCTGTGGCTGGGACTCGCCGCCGACGCGTTCGGCTTCGAGAGCCTGTTCATGCACTGCTGGCGTTTGCGCGAGCGCGTGCTCGACATCTTCGAGAAGACCACCGGTGGTCGCGTTATCTTCTCGGTCGTGAAGGTCGGCGGCGTGGTGCGCGACATCGATGCGGTTCAGTTCGCCGAGATCAAGCGCGTGCTCGAGGGCATCAAAGACGACTATTGCCAGATCATAAACACCTTCTTGAGGGATTCCTCGGTCAAGAACCGCACTGTTGGCGTGGGGCACGTGAGCCACGAGGATGCCCTCGCGCTTTCCATGGTGGGTCCCTTCGCCCGCGCCTCCAACGTGAACTACGACGTGCGCATGCTCGGCCGCGGCGGCTACGGCGCGCTTTCCGACTTCGCTCCCATTTTGGATGACCAGGGCGATTGCTACGCGCGCTGCAAGGTGCGCGCGCTTGAGGTGTTCCAGTCGATCGACATCATCGAGGAGATGATCGACAAGATTCCCGACGGCGACATCGCCGTCCCCGTGAAGGGGTCCCCGAAAGCGGGCGCCGAGGCGTCGAACGTGCTAGAGCAGCCTCGCGGCGAGTGCTTCTACTACGCGCGCGGCAATGGCACCAAGAACCTCGAGCGTATGCGCATGCGCACGCCGACCTCGCAAAATCTCGCAGGAATGACCGCGGCGCTCAAGGGCTGCGATCTGGCTGACGTGAACAACATCATCCTCACCATCGACCCTTGCATCAGCTGCACGGAAAGGTAGGAGAACATGGGCGGATTCAAACTGGGAAAGATGACGTTCGGGTCGCTGTTCAAAAAGCCCGAGACCGTGCGCTATCCCTTCGAGAAGAAAGAGACCCCCGCGGGGCTTAAAGGCCATATCGTGAACGATGTGGACGTCTGCATCCTGTGCGGCATTTGCCAGCGCCGCTGCCCATGCGCGGCCATCGTGGTGGAAAAGCCCAATCGCAAGTGGACAATTGACAAGTTCCGCTGCGTGCAGTGCGGCACCTGCGTTCTCGAGTGCCCGAAGCACTGCCTGTCCATGAAACCGGGCTGGCCCGCGCCCTCGAAGGAGATGTTCATCGAGTCCTTCGACGTGCCCGAGCACCCCAAGCCGGTAAAGAAGGGCGTCGACGAATAGCGCGCAACGTCGGCAAACGCGAATTCCCACAAGGGCCCTTCGGGGCCCTTTCCTTTTGGCGCGGGCGAGGTGTTTTACGGGCGCTCGCGTGGGGAATCGGCGGAAAACGGCGCGGGGGAGGGCCGTGACGCTATAATGACAGCCTGCAAAAGCGCATAACCAACCCGTCGGGGGTTTCACACAGGGGAGCACAGCTTACATGGGAAAGATGACCGGCAAGGCCGACGAGGGCAAACTCGCAACCGAAGAGGAAGAGGTGCTCGACACCATCTTCACCATCCCGAATCTCATTTCGGCGATTCGCCTGTGCATGGTTCCGTGCTTCATCGCCTTGCTTTTGACCGGCTACGACATCTTGGCGACCATCCTGTTCGCGGTGGCTGCCTCGACCGATTGGATCGACGGGCAGATTGCTCGCCGCACGCACACGGTCTCGAAGCTCGGCCAGCTGCTCGATCCCGCAGTTGATAGGATCCTCATGATCTCGGGTGTGGTGTGCCTGCTTATCGTCGGACGCCTGCCCGCTTGGATCGTAATCCTCGTCCTTGGCCGTGACCTGCTGCTTCTCATCGGCGGGGCCTATCTTCTTAAGAAATGGCGCATCCGCTTGGCGGTGATCTATCCCGGTAAAGTGGCGACGACGTTTTTGTTCGTCGGCTTCGCGGCGCTGCTTCTCAATTGGCCCGTCCTCACAGGTTTAGGCGTCGTGCCCTTCGCGTGGCTTCCGGGCTTGTCTTCAGGCCCCTATTCCTGGGGCATCTGGTTTGTCTACGCGGGGCTCATCGTCGGGCTCTTTACGACGATCTACTATGTTGCCACGGGCGCCCGAAGGCTCGCCGCCGCCATGCGCGCGAGCACTGAATAGCAGCATCCTTACGGTTGAAATCGTGTTTTGGCGGGCTTGCTCTCTGCCGAGGTCCGCATAACCGCTAAACTGTTTTCTTGATTACCGAGCAATCGGGTCTGTTTTCAGCTCATCGGGCTTGGTGATTTCAGTTTCGGGGCGCGCGAGCGCCATGCAGCACAAGGAAGGACTCAAGGTGTATTTCCAAGAAGAAATCGAAACTATGCCACGCGAGCAATTGCGCGAGCTTCAGTTCGAGCGAATGAAGAAGTCGATCCGCCACGCGTATGACAACGTCGACTTCTATAAGAAGTCCTTCGCCGAGGCGGGCGTCACACCCGACGACCTGACGTGCCTCGAAGACATCGAGAAATTCCCGTTCGTCGTCAAGCAGGACATGCGCGACGCGTACCCGTTCGGCCTGTTCGCCGTTCCGCAGAAGGACGTTGCGCGCGTCCACGCGTCCTCCGGTACCACCGGCCAGGCGACGGTTGTGGGCCATACGGCGAGCGACATCAAGAACTGGGGCGAGTGCTTCGCTCGCGGCATCGGCATGGTGGGCGGCTCCGCTGAGTCCACCGTCCAGGTGTCCTACGGCTACGGTCTGTTCACCGGCGGCCTCGGCGCGCATTACGGCGCGGAGGCGGCGGGCTGCTCGGTCATCCCGACCTCTTCGGGCAACACGAAGCGTCAGATCCAGATGATGAAGGACCTCGGCACGGACATCCTGTGCTGCACGCCGTCCTACGCGCTCTTCATCGCCGACACGGCTATCGAGATGGGGTACGACCCCGCGAAGGACTTCAAGCTCTCCGCCGGCATCTTCGGCGCCGAACCCGCTTCCGAGAACATGCGTCAGGAAATCCGCGAGAAGCTCGGCATCCAGTACTGCGACGTGTACGGACTCTCCGAGGTCATGGGCCCGGGCGTTGCCATGGAGTGCGCGGAATCCCACGGCCTGCATGTGGCGGAAGACCACTTCTTCGCCGAGATCATCGACCCCGAGACGCTCAAGCCGGTGCCCGACGGCACCTATGGCGAGCTCGTGTTCACTACGCTCACGCGCGAGTGCTGCCCGCTCGTGCGCTATCGTACGCGCGACGTCACGCGCATCATTTCCGAGGAATGCGCCTGCGGTCGCACGCATCGCAAGATCGATCGCATCATCGGCCGCACCGACGACATGATGATTATCCGCGGCGTGAACGTCTTCCCGTCGCAGATCGAGCAGGTCATTACCGGCTTCGACGAGATCACCTCGCACTACCAGATCGTGCTCACCGACAACGGCCCGCTCGACAAGGTGACGCTCAACGTCGAGACTGTCCCTGACTTCCCGATTGACGAGATCCGCAAGCTCGAGGACTTAAAGAT
Organism: uncultured Ellagibacter sp.; assembly: GCA_934663775.1. Lineage (GTDB taxonomy): Bacteria > Actinomycetota > Coriobacteriia > Coriobacteriales > Eggerthellaceae > Ellagibacter. The sequence continues at coordinate 14,652 of CAKUKU010000004.1, forward strand.
GCGCCTCGGCACCGAGCTTAAGAGCAATCTGCAGGTCAAGGTCGACATCAAAATCGTCGAACCGAAGTCCATCGAGCGCAGCGAAGGCAAAGCCAAGCGCGTCATCGACCTGAGAGAAGGGAAGCACTAATGATTTCGCAGCTGACTGTTTTCCTTGAGAACGACAAGGGCCGCCTTGCGGCCGCGTGCCGCGTGCTCAGCGAGGCGGGCGTGAACCTGCATGCCTTGAACCTCGCCGACACGGCTGACTTCGGCGTCGCCCGCGTGCTCGCCGACACTCCCGAGGCCGCCGCGAGCGCGCTTCGCGAGGCCGGCTATCGCGCGACGGTCACCCCGGTGCTCGCCGTGCGCGTGCCCAACGTGAAAGGCGGGCTTGCAAAGCTGCTCGAGTTCCTCGACGAACAGGATGTCAACATCGAGTACGGCTACTGCTTCTCCGTGAACCCCACGACGGCTGTCGACGTGCTGAAGATCGGCGAGGCCGAAGGTATCGAATCCAAGCTCGAGGCGGCGGGCTTCGCCACCGTCTCTCCGGAAGAGGTTTACCAGCTTGACTGCTAGCTCGACCCATATTGAACGTCGCGCCTGCGTCCCGTATCGGACGTGGGCGCTTTCCGCGCTTTGCGCCGGTGCGCTTGCGGTCTCGCTCGCCTTCGCCCCTGGACTCGCTTTCGCGGGGGTCGCTAAGACCGACGTCATCGCGGGGGAGACTATGGAGTCGCGCGGGTTGGCCGTTTCGCAGTGCCCGAGCGTCGACGCAACCTACGTTTACGTGGTCGACGGCGACGGCACGGTGTACTTCGAGCGCGGCGCGGATACGCAAACCCACATCGCGTCGGTCACCAAGATCATGACCGCCATCATCGCGCTCGAAAACTCCCAGCTCACCGATCAAGTTACCGTGAGCGCCGAGGCGGCATCGATCGGCGAGTCGTCCGCATCGCTTAAAGAAGGCGACATGCTTTCGATGGAAGACGCCATAAAGGCGCTTCTCACATCGTCGGGCAACGATGCGGCAATCGCCATCGCGGATACGGTGGGGGCGAAGCTTGGCGGTACGGGCGGCGCCCAGGCGGCGTTCGTCGCGGCGATGAATGCGAAGGCGGCAAGCCTCGGGTGCGTAAACACGCTGTTCGCGAACCCTCATGGGCTCGACTTCGATAAGTACGCAGGCGACATGCACAGCACGGCGCGCGACGTGGCCACGATGTCGGCATACGCGATGAAGAACCAGACGTTCCGCGACATCGTGTCGAAGGACAAAGCGACGATCTCGGTCACGCGCGCGGGAGTCCAAACCCCGCTCGAACTCGAGTCTACCGACGAGCTCATCGGCGTCTACGAGGGAGCATGCGGCATCAAAACCGGCTTCACCTCACTTGCGGGCGAGTGCTTCGCGGGCGCATGCAACCGCGACGGGCGCGATTTGTACGCGATTGTGCTCAACTCCTCGAGCGAGCAGCAGCGCTTCACGGACGCGAAGACGCTCTTCGACTGGGTGTATGCGAACAGCGTGAGCTATCCGTACGCTCATGTGGATGAGACCACGACAATGACCTGGGCATCTTCGACCAAAGACGTTCCAGTCGTGGCCGAGGTCGCGCACACCGATTGGGTGGACAAGACCGTCAAGGCGACGTTTTCCGACCCTGACGGGGCGCTCGACGTGTTCGCCTTGAAGGGCAACGTGAGCTGCACGATGACGTTTGATAAGGTGAGCGGCAACGTGCGCGAGGGCGACAAGGTGGGGTCTGCGGTGTTCAAGCAGCACAACGAGACGCTCGCGACTGTCGATCTCATCGCGTGCGAAGACGTCGCGGCGCCGAATCCCCTCGAGGCTGTCGGCATCTGGGTGAGCCGTTTGATGTCGAATTTCACCGGGGGTGCGACCGTCGCCGCATCCGTTGACTTGAACGATACTCCGCTCATCAACGACAAAACGAAAGCCACGTACTGATTCGCTACACTTGCACCGTAAGACGAAAGAAGGATGAGCATCATGACCGATATCTGCCCCGTGTGCGCAGCTCCCCTAAGCTCGGGTGCCACCGCTTGCCCGACCTGCGGATTCAAGCTGCTTGGAGCCACGCAGAGCTTCAAGCCGTTTCCACTTGACGGGGGCGAGGTTCCCGAAAACGAGCATTCGCAGCATCGGTTCGTGTTGCGCGTGGTCAAAGGCCCGCAGATCGGGATGGTGTTCAAGCTCGGCGACGCGCCGATGAGCATCGGGCGCAGCCCCCAGTGCGATATCTTCCTAAACGACATGACGGTCTCGCGCAGCCATGCCGTGGTCGAACCTGTAGGCACGGGCTACACGATTTCCGACGACAGTTCGTTCAACGGGGTTTGGGTGAACAACGACAACGTGGAAGCTTGCGAGCTCCATGAGGGCGATGTCGTGCAGATCGGTGCATTTTGCCTGGTGTATCGCGAGGAATAGCCGATTCGGCGCGCAGGACGAGAATGACGAGAGGGAAAAATCCATGGAACTGCTAAGTGGAAACGAGGCCATCGCGCAGGGGGCCTGGGAAGCGGGCGCGCGTATCGGCGTCGCCTATCCGGGCACCCCTTCGACCGAGACGCTCGAGGCGTTCGCGAAGAAGGAGGGCGTCTACGCCGAGTGGTGCGTGAACGAGAAGGTCGCCGTCGAGGTGGGCTTGGGCGCGTCTGCGGGCGGCGCTCGCGTTCTGTCGACGATGAAGCACGTCGGCGTGAACGTCGCGGCGGACCCGCTGTTCACTTCCGCCTATACGGGCGTCGGGGGAGGTTTCGTCGTGCTCGCGGCAGACGATCCCGGCATGTACTCCTCCCAAAACGAGCAGGATTCTCACTACTACGCCTGCGCGGCGCATATCCCGATGCTCGACCCGGCGGACTCCGCCGAGGCGCTCGCCTTCACGCGCGACGCCTTTGAGCTTTCCGAGCGCTTCGACGTTCCCTTCTTCATTCGCTCCTCAGTGCGCGTTTCCCATACGAAAACTCCCGTTGAAGTAGGTTCGCGAGTCGAGGTCGAACCAGCGCCTTACGAGAGCGACCCCGCGAAATGGGTGATGATGCCCGCATTCGCCAAACCGCGCCGCAAGGTGCAGCTCGAGCGCATCGAGGCGCTTTCCGAGTGGGCTGAGACATGCCCATATAATCGCATTTTCGAGCGAGGCGACAAGGTTGGCGTCGTATGCGCGGGTGCTGCGTCCCAGCATGTGCTCGAGGGTCTGCCCGACGCGTCGGTATTCAAGCTCGGGTGCACCTGGCCGCTTCCCGTGCGCGCGCTTCGCGCTTTCGCGGATAGCGTTGATGCGCTCTACGTCGTCGAGGAGGCGTCTACGTATCTGACCGACGCCGTGTCGGCTCTCGGCATCGACGTTTCGCCGTTCCCGTCGCCGCTGCCGCGCGACGGCGAGCTTTCGGTCGGGCTCGTTCGTGCGGCGTTCGGGATGCCCGAACCCGCCCATGCGTCTGCTCAAGCGGACGTTCCAGGCCGCCCGCCGGCATTGTGCCCGGGCTGCCCGCATCGTCTGGTGTTCAAGGAGCTCTCCCGCATAAAGGCAATCGTCACAGGCGACATCGGCTGCTACACTTTAGGTGCCTTACCTCCCTTGTCCGCGATGGACACCTGCGTCGACATGGGCGCTTCCGTCTCCATGGCGCACGGCTTCGAGCTTGCGCTTGCGGGGCGCGAGCATCGCCCGGTCGTCGCCGTGATCGGCGACTCCACGTTCGCGCATTCCGGCCTCTCCTCTCTCATCTCGACGGTGTACAACAAGGGCGCGGGCACGGTGTGCATCCTCGACAACCGTACAACGGCGATGACGGGACGCCAGGGCAACCCGTTCAACGGCGAGACGCTGCAGCACCGCCCCTCGCGCGAGCTCGACATGGAAGGCGTGCTCGCGGCGCTTGGCATCGAGGACGTGCGCACGGTGAATCCCCATGATGCGAAAGCAGTCCGTCGGGCGCTCAAGGAGGCGACCGGCGCTGCCGACACGCTTTCGGTGATCGTGTTTAGGAGCCCGTGCGTGCTGCTTGAGCGTCATCGCGAGCCCGCCTTCGAGGTCACGGCGCAGTGCACCGCGTGTGGCGTATGCACCACGCTCGGCTGCCCCGCCATCGCCAAGGACGAGGCGACCGGCCAGGCGGTGATCGATTGCGAGCTGTGCATCGGCTGTGGCCAGTGCGCGCAGTACTGCGCTCGAGGGTTTATCGTTCAGGAGAAAGGCGGCATCCGATGAGCGCAGAAACGAAGACCGTTGTTCTTTGCGGCGTCGGCGGACAGGGAACCATTCTCGCCGCCGATTTGCTCGCTCGTGCCGCGCAGGCAAGCGGGCTTGATGTGAAGGTGTCTGAAATCCACGGCATGGCCCAGCGCGGCGGCGCCGTGACGACCGTCGTGCGCTTCGGCGAGAAGGTTCAGTCCATGGTCGCCGACCTGGGCTGCGCCGACTGCGTCGTCTCGTTCGAGACCACCGAGGCGCTTCGCAACCTGCCTTTCGTGCGCGAGGGCGGAAGCCTTTTCGTCAACGATGAGTCGATAAAGCCGCTTCCCGTCGCCACGGGTCGCGCCTCCATGCCCGAGCACGCGCGCGAGCGCCTGATCGATGCGGGTGCCGTGCTCATCCCCGCAACCGATCTCGCCCGCAAGGCGGGTACGGCGAAGGCCGCCAACGTCGTCTTGCTTGGCGCGCTCTCCCGCGCGCTCGGCTTCTCGACCGAGGTGTGGAACCAGGTGATTGCCGCCCGCGTTCCCGAGAAGTATCTCGACGTCAATCTCGAGGCGTTTAAGCTGGGCGCCTCGTTTTCCGCGGAATAAGCGACAAGGAGTCTTCCCATGAGCGTTTCCCAGATCAGCGTTTTCATCGAAAGCGAACCGGGCCATCTCGTGCGCGTGCTCAATTCGTTCGTCGAGGCGGGCATCAACGTTCGCGGCTACAGCGCATCGGACACCGGCGACTACGGAATCGTGCGTTTCATCGTCGACGACCCGGACAAGGCGCTATCGGTGCTCCATGAGCAAAACGCCGCCGCCACGAAGTCGGAGGTTCTCGTCCTTCGCCTGGAGGACAAGCCCGGCGAGCTCGCGCGCGTCATGGCCGTCATTGCCGACTGCCATATCAACGTGACGTATAGCTATTCGCTGATCAGCACGTATATCGTCCTCTCGGTGAAAGACGTCGCTGCCGCCGAGAGGTTGCTTGAAAGCGAGCCCGTGGAGCTTCTAGGGCAGGATGACCTTGCGCACCTCGTTGCGTAAAAGCTTAAGAAAGTTGAGTAAATCGTGAACTGCATCGCTCAAGAGACGTTCGATCCCTCGATGAAAGGCGCCGCCCTGAAGGCAGCCTCCGAAGGGAATTTCGATGTACTTCCCATGTTCGACCGCGCAATGGAAACCTCGAGCCGCGAGCGTATCCGCGCCATCCAGCTCGAGAAGCTCATCGCGCAGGTAGCTTACACCTACGAGCACGTCGCGTGGTATCGCGACAAGATGGACGAGATGGGCGTGTCGCCTGCCGACATCAAGACGCTCGAAGACGTGCGCAAGCTGCCCTTCACCGACAAGACCGCCCTGCGCGACACCTTCCCGTACGGCCTTTTCGCCCAGCCGCTCGGCAAAATCGTGGAAATGCACGCATCTTCGGGCACGACGGGCAAGCCGATCGTCGTCGGCTACACGGAGCACGACATGCAGGTTTGGAGCGAGTGCATTGCCCGCTTGGCGAGCATGGCGGGGGTTGTTCCCGGCGATCGCGTGCAGATGGCGTTCGGCTACGGCATGTTCACGGGCGGCTTCGGTCTGCATTACGGTTGCATGAAGCTCGGCTGCACGATGATTCCCGCTGGTTCGGGCAACACCGAGCGCCATATCCAGATGATTCAAGATTACGGTACTACTGTGCTCATCGCGACGCCCACCTATGCGCTCCATATCTGCGAGGTTGGCGAGCGCATGGGCTTCGATTGGTCGAAGTCGACCCTTCGCGTGGGCCTGTTCGGCGGCGAGCCCTGCCCGCCTGCGCTTAAGGCCGAAATCGAGAGTCGCATGCACATCGTTTGCACCGACAACTACGGGTTGACCGAGGTCATGGGCCCGGGTGTATCCGGGGAATGCCTGGCTGAGCGCGACATGCAGCATATCGCCGAGGATCACTTCCTCTGGGAGGTCGTCGACCCTGTGACCGGTGAGCCGGTTCCCGAAGGCGAGATGGGCGAGCTTGTCTTGACGCCGCTCGATAAAGAGGGCATTCCAGTGCTGCGTTACCGCACGCATGATCTCACGCGAGTCGTCACCGAGAAGTGCCGTTGCGGCCGCACGCACGCGCGCATGCAGAAGGTTCGCTCCCGCTGCGACGACATGCTCATTATTCGCGGGACGAACGTGTTCCCGAGCCAGGTGGAAGACGTGCTCGCAGGCATCGACGGGGTCACGCCGCATTATTTCATCGTCGTGGACAACGAGACGGGGCTCGACCGCATGACCGTTCACGTCGAGCTCAACCCCGAGGCGTTCAGCGATTCGTTCGAGGAGATGGACAATTTCCGCAAGATGATCGCCGACAAGCTCAAGGGCACGCTGCTTGTCGGCGTGAAGGTGAAGCTTGTCGAGCCGGGCGGCATCGAGCGCACGACTGGCAAGGCGAAACACGTGAAAGACCTGCGTAAATAGCTTATCGGATTGGCTTTTTGCGATGCCGGCGTCGTGTGCTGCCGGCATCGTTTCGCTCAGCGTGCGAACGGGCGCGCCTTCGGCTTTCATGGGAAGGGGAGTGGGCCGTGGAATCTCGGGTCGTCGGGCGTTTCGCCCCTTCGCCGACCGGACGAATGCATGCGGGGAACATCTACGCGGCCCTCGTGGCATGGCTCGTTGCGAAATCCCAAGGCGGCGAGATTGTTCTGCGCATCGAGGATTTGGATCGCGAGCGCTCGAAGCCGCAGTTCATCGATGCGGTGCAGCGGGATTTCGAGATGCTTGGCTTGACCTGGGATAAGGGCCCTTTCTTCCAACATGACAGAGACGAGGCTTACGCGCTCGCGTTCGAGAAGCTTCAAGAAGCGGGGCTCGTGTATTCGTGTTATTGCACGAGGGCCGACCTCCATGCGGCTTCGGCGCCTCATCGGGGGGAGAAACTCGTCTATCCCGGGACTTGCCGCACTTTGAGCGCTTTCGAGCGCGCCGCGAAGGAGGCGGCCGGTCGCACGCCTGCAATGCGTCTGCGGGTTCCCGACGAGAGTATCGCATTTCTCGATATCGTGCAGGGATCTTACGAGCAGAATCTCGAACGCGATTGCGGCGATTTCCTCATTAGGCGCTCTGACCAGGCGTTTGCCTATCAGCTTGCCGTCGTCGTCGACGATGCCGCACAAGGCGTCACGAGCGTGATTCGCGGGGTCGACCTTCTCTGCTCAACGCCGCAGCAGATTTACCTTCAGGATTTGCTCGGCCTGCCTCATCCGACCTACGGCCATATCCCGCTTCTCGTCGCCGAGCGCGACAGGCGTCTCTCGAAGCGTGACCACGATGCGGCGCTCGATACGCTGCTTGCTCGTTTCGGGTCGCCTGAGGCGATAATCGGGCATATCGCGGGGCTTGTGGGCATAGCACCCACAATGGATCCCGCGACCCCCGAGCAGCTTCTTTCTTACTTCTCGCTTGAGAACCTTCATGATAAAATTCAAATTGCTTGGAAGTGAGAAACCGACCGAAAAGGGGACAGGCGATGTCCCTTCGTCATATGAAAGAGGGGTTTCATCATGGGTTATTCTAAGATTCTCGTTGGGTACGATTGCTCCGATGCCGCGAACCGCGCGCTTTCGGATGCCTACGAGCTCGTCGACCATGGATTAGCCGACGGTCTCGTTATCGCCACAGTTACCGATTTGGCGCGCACGGGGGATCCGGCGTTCAATGCGGCGGCGCGTGCGGCGGGCGTCCTGCTCACTTCAATCGGCGACGAGGAGGAGGCGCTTGACAACTTGCAGCGCAACGTCGCCGCCAAGATCGTAGGGCACGAGGATGTCACTTCGCTTCGCGTTGCCTTCGGCAAGCCCCATGAACTCTTGCTTTCAATCGCGAAATCGGAGGGCTGCGGCCTTATCGTCATGGGAAACCGCGGACTCGGCGCCGTCAGGGCAATGCTCGGCAGCGTGAGCGCAGCCGTTGTCCGCGAATCGGAGATTCCCGTCCTCATCACGAAATAGGCCCGTCCGTGCACTTTGTTTAGGAAGCTAATGATTCAGCCCCGCGCCCGCGAGCTTCGGCTTTGCAGGCGCGGGGTTGTTCTATACGGTAAGCGAGATGGCGCTGCTCGCGAGAATCGACGCCGCGTAGAAGGCACCGAGCGCGATGTTCGCGCTGCAGATCTGACCCATCGCGCCGACGCGCGTCATGGGGGCGAGAGGGTTCTTCAGCAGGGCCTTGAGCAGGGGATAGGACGCGAGGATGCCGAATGGCAGAACAATCGTGCCGCCGGGAAAGCGCAGCACGATGATAAGCGTGATCGCCGCAACCCATACGTACACGAGCGCGTGATAGAGCTTTCGCGCGTTCTTTCGCCCGAGCTTCGTCGGCAGGGTGTGGCGCGCAGCCTCGATGTCCTTTTCGATGTCGCAGGTGTTGTTCGTCATCATGATGAGCCCGATTCCGATGATCGTTGGAATCGACCACAGCAACACGAAGAAATCGAGCGTTCCCGTGAGCGCCTGGTAGCAGGCGAGGGGAATGAGCCCGCCCATGATGATTCCGCTCACCGCTTCACCGATGGGCAGATACGAGATGGGGGTTTTGCCTGCCGAGTAGAGGACGACGATTGCGGCGCCGATGATTCCAAGCACGAGTGGGATCAATCCTGCCTGGTAGATTACGTACGCGCCGAGCATAAAGGCGACCACGAGCAGGCCGACGGCAAGGCGAAGCGCCGATTTCGGGTTCACGTTGTTGTATACGAGCACGGCGTCGGTGGGGTCGACGTCGTCGTCTTTGCTGTCCGACCCCTTTACGTAATCGTAGTAGTCGTTGAACGTGTTCACCGACGCCTGCATGAGGATGCAGATGACTAAAAGGATGCAAACCATCACTGCGGACAGCGGGCTGCCATTTGCCGCAGCGCAGCAGGTTGCGATGAGCACGGGCAGTATCGCTGCAGGCCAAGTATGAGGTGCTGCCAGTTCTATGGCCATTTTGACGGTGAAGTGCTCGAAGTTTTGCGTTGCTTGGGTTGTTTTCGGGTCAGTCATTTGTTCGAATATATCCTTCTGCAGCATGATGTGCGGCCTGATGCGCTAGTATGCAAGGGAATATTGTAGCGTTTTTTGGAGGTCGTGCCCGACATGCGTATGAGCGTTCCCATTAACATCCGCTACGGCGAGACCGACATGATGGGCGTTGTCTATCATGCCAACTATATCCTGTATTTCGAGGATGCGCGCGAGAAGTATCTCAAGGCGCTGGGTTTTCCCTATTCGGATTTGGAGGCGAAAGGCCTCATCTCGCCCGTTCTTCACGTTGAATGCGATTACGGGGAGTCGATTCGCTATGGGGACAAGGTCGTCGTGGAGCTTGCCGTCACCGCGCTCAAGCCGACGAAGGTGCAGTTTCGCTATCGAGTGTTCGATGGGGAAGAGGTCGATTTCGATGTGGCGAAGCCGTTTGCGACGGGGATGAGCGAGCATTGTCTCATTCGACGCGATGATTTCAAGCCGGTAAGCATGAAGAAGGCGGTTCCAGAGCTTTATGAACGCTACAAAGCAGCGCTCGAGCCAGATTTTCAATGAGAATAACGGCAACGTTCGAAAGGGAGATTTCTCATGATTGAACTCGATGATTCCAAGACGCTCTTTTCCTTTGACAGGGATTTGGAGCCAGTGCTGAAGGTGCCATCAGGAGAAACGGTGCGCATCCGCACGAAGGACTGCTTCGGCAACCAACTGCAAGGCCCCGAAGATCAACTGAGCGAAATCGACTGGGAAGCGATCAACCCTGCCACGGGCCCGATTTATGTCGAAGGCGCTGTTGCGGGCGGCACGCTGAAGGTTCATATTGACGACATCGAGCTCGATGAGCAGACGAGCTCTTGCACCGGAAAAGACGAAGGGGTTTGCGGCGACCGCTTCAGTGACTGGGCGACGCATTTCTGCAAGGTCGAGGACGGCAAGGTCGTGTGGGACGAGCGCCTGAGCATCCCGGTTGCCCCGATGATCGGCGTCATCGGTGTTGCCCCCGAAGGCGAGCCGGTCAACTGCGGAACGCCGGGCAAGCATGGCGGAAACATGGATAATGCCGCTATTTCTGCAGGTGCCACCCTGTATTTTCCCGTTGCCGTCGACGGTGCGCTGTTCGGGTGCGGCGACATGCATGCTGTCATGGGCGATGGCGAGGTGAGCGTGTCGGGCGCGGAGGTTGCCGGCTATGCAACGGTGACGCTGACCGCGTTGCCCGAGCTTTCGGTCCCGAACCCTCTGATTGAGAACGATACGCATCTCGGCATCATCGTTTCCGCCGAATCGCTCGACAAGGCTGCCGAGATCGCGGTTCAGCAGATGGTCGACCTGCTTACGTCGCACACCAACGAATCGGAAGCTGACCTGGTCATGCTGCTGTCGCTTGTCGCTGACGTGCGGGTGTGCCAGATGGTTGACCCGCAAAAGACCGTTCGCTTCATGGTGCCGAAATACGTCCTCGAAGCGATCGGCTTCGCACTCTAAGTGATTCGAATTTCAGCCTCCCGCCTTCGAGGTAGTATTCGAAGGCGGGAGGAGTAATGCAAATACGTTACGCTAGCTAAGATTCCTTCCTTACCCTGGTTCCTGGTTGACCTGGTTGGGGATAGTAATACAAATGTACGATTTAAATTGACATAACGTCTATTATCGAGTTTATCCCCATGTCGATGTTGCCGAGCCGGCGGCGCCTGCTGCGCTGCCGCCAAGAAGCGTTTGGAGGTCTCCCGTGCTCATTGCTTCCATCAGCGTGGGTAAAACAATGGCAACTGAGATCGCATTAAGAACAAGCGCAATCACAGAGATGACCAAAGCGACGGCTCCAGGCTTCGCTGCCTGCATAACGGTTTGGACGAACTGATCGTCTCGGGGTTCCATCCTGATAAGCTTGTTGATTCGCGATCGCGCGATAATCGCGCAGATAAGCGCTGCCGTGCTTAGAGCGACGCCGCCGATGATGAGCGATACGAGAGCCGCAATATTCGCAAATGTGATGAGCTTCTTCGTCGATGCGAGCTTTTGCTCTCTCTCTTCGTTGTGTCCCAATTTCAACCTTGTCTTGTGATGGCTGCTGCCCGTTATTCTCGAAATGCTGAAGTTCGATTTCTGGTCTATTTCCAGTACAGTTTACGGCGAAGCCTACAGTTGGCGAATCCTTGTGAAATCGCTAGTTCTGCACGCCGCTGCTTCCGAAGCCCGATGCGCCGCGCTCCGTTTCGTCGAGCGTTTCCCTGTATTCGAAGTGCGCGTTCTCAACTTTCATGATTACCAATTGAGCGATTCGGTCGCCGTGTTCTGCGCGAAATGTTTCATGAGGGTCGAGATTCACGAGCGTCACCTTGAGCTCACCGCGATAGTCGCTGTCGATGAGCCCCGGTGTGTTGACGATGGATATTCCGTGCTTGACGGCGAGACCGCTTCTTGGCATCACGAACCCAGCATAGCCGCGCGGTAGCGCAATCGCGATTCCGGTTGGAACGAGCTTGCGTTCGAACGGCTTGAGCTCGAACGATTCCGCCGCGCGCAGGTCAACGCCCGCATCGCCTTCATAGGCGTAACGCGGCACTTCGAGTGTCTTGTCGAGTTGTTTGATGGGTACGATCATTTGTTCGGTCATTATTAACGCAACTCCTCAAGCGCTTCAGCGAATTCTTCGATGTTTTGGAAATCCTTGTAAACACTCGCAAATCTGACGTAAGCGACGTCGTCGAGCTTTGCCAGTCGTTTGAGCGCCATGTCGCCTAGATCCTTCGACTTGATTTCAGTGCGAGAGTTGTTGCGAAGCTCGGTTTCGATGCTGTCGATAAGCTCATCGACCTGCTCTTTCGAGATCGGGCGTTTCGCGCAGGCGATAAGCAGGCCGCGAAACAGCTTTTGACGGTCGTAGGCCTCCGACGACCCGTCCACTTTCACGACCACGAGCGGGTTGTCTCCAAGGCGTTCATAGGTTGTGAATCGGCGTTGGCATTTCAGGCATTCGCGCCGTCTTCTGATGGACGTTCCATCTTCTGAGGGACGCGAATCGACGACTTTCGATTCAAGATAGCCGCAGGAAGGACAGCGCATCTGTAGGCTCCTTTATCTCTTCTTTGATAAAGGCATCATACAATAGGTAGTGTTCCATGCGTCCCAGAACTGCTTGGCGGCACAATACCGATAGTATCGATAAGGAAAACGCACGCTGCCTAGATGAAGAGGACGATAAGGGAGATGAATGCCATGACGACTCCGCCGACGATTGCGTGGCCGGTCGGTACGCGCTGGTGCGAGACGCCGGAAATGCTGCCTTCCCGAAGGCTTCGTACCATCTTTCGCTCTGCAAGAGGCGTGGTGAACAGCGAGGTGAGTTGCGAGTAGCCGGTCGGCTGCACAACCGTATTGGCGGATTTGCGAACACGCGGCGCGTTTTCTGCCGAGGTGGCGCTGGGAAACTCGATGATGGTTGCGGTGCGGGTTTGCCCCTGATGATCGGGCTTAAGTGCTGCGGATCCATGCACGGGGTAGCCTGTCTCAAAATTTCCCATCTTTGTGCCTCCTCGCTCTTGCGTAGAACCTTTGTTCGCGTTTATAATAAATCGAACAAAGGTTCACGTCAATATAATTTTCAAACATTTGTTCGATTGATGAAAGGACGCGTTATGACCGCCAAAATGACGAAGCGTCAACAAGCTGTTCTGAATTGCATAGAGGATTGCATTCGGGAAAAGGGCTATGGGCCGACGGTTCGCGAGGTTTGCCACGCGTTGGGGCTCTCCTCCCCTTCGACGGTTCATGTTCACCTGAAGGCGCTTGAGGAAAAGGGGCTTATCAAGCGCGATCCCCTAAAGTCCCGCTCCATCTCGCTGACGTATCCCCTCGAGGGTTCACCCGTTCAGTCGAAGGCTGTTGCCGATGTCATCCAGCCAAGCTTCAGCAAGATAGTGAACGTGCCCCTTGTCGGCAATGTAGCCGCAGGAACGCCCATTCTCGCGGAGGAGAACATCACCGACACGATTTCCCTTCCGACCGACATCGTCGGCGACGCCCCCTCTTTTCTGCTGTCTGTTCGTGGGGAGTCGATGATTGAGGCGGGAATCAACGACGGTGATTACGTAGTCGTCAAAGAGCAGCCGGTCGCCAACAACGGCGACATCGTCGTCGCCATCATCGACGACGGTGCGACCGTCAAGCGATTCTACAAAGAGAAGGACCATATTCGGCTCCAGCCGGAAAACTCCTCGATGGAGCCGATCATCACGACGAATTGCTCTATTGCGGGCAAGGTTGTTGCGGTGTTCCGTCGGTTGTAAGGTACGGCTCGAAGGCGCTCACGTAGTTTCTCGGGACGAACATCGTGAGTGTGGTTCCGTTTTCCCCATGGCTTTCGCTCACGATGTGGCAGCGCTCATGAGCTTTCGCTACGAGGGACCCTTTGCTGTACGGAATGAGCACGTTCATGTGGGTATCGGCCGATGCGGCTACTTGGGCGATTCTTTTTATCAGCTCGTCTATCCCCTGCCCTGTCGATGCAGAGATGAGAATTGCTTGCGGGTAGCGAGATTGAAGTGCATGACGCTCGTCGGCGCTTAGCAAGTCGCATTTGTTGAGCGCCTCGATGCGCGGAATCGATTGTGCGCCAATTTGCTCGAGCGTTTCCTCGACGGCTTCGATTTGGCGTTCGCGTTCTTCGGATGCCGCGTCGATGACGTGGAGAATCAAATTCGCGCCAGTGATTTCATCGAGTGTCGACTTGAAGGCCTCTACGAGAGTGGTGGGCAGCTTTTGGATGAAGCCGACCGTGTCGGTAACGGTTATCTCGCGACCTTCGGGCAGCTCGAATTTCCTCGTTGTTGAATCGAGGGTCGCGAACAGTTTGTCGTAGCTGAGCACATCGGCGTTGCAAAGGCGATTGATCAGGCTCGATTTTCCTGCATTGGTGTAGCCCGCAAGCGAAACGCGGAACATGCCGCTTGCATAGCGCTCCTCGCGCTGCAGCGAGCGAACGTCGGCGAGATGAACAAGTTCGCGCTTGATCGAAGTGATGCGCTTGCGAACCATTCGACGATCAACTTCAAGCTGGCTTTCGCCCTCGCCGAAGCGCGATCCGACGCCGCCGCCCATTCGGTTCGAGGCGAGATGCGCCCACATACCGCGAAGTCGCGGGTAAAGATACTGGTTCTGCGCAAGTCGAACCTGCAGCCTGCCTTCTTTCGAAGTGGCATGCAGTGCGAAGATATCGAGGATAAGCGCCGTGCGGTCGATGATCTTCACGCTCTTATCGACCGTCTTCTCAAGGTTGGACTGCTGGGAGGGCGTGAGCTCGTCGTCGAATATCACGAGGTCGGCAGAGTAAGAGCGTGCGAGGTTTGCAATCTCCTCCGCTTTGCCGGTGCCCACGAATGTTCTGGGGTTGGGCGAGTCGAGCTTCTGCGTCGTCTTCATGACGGTATCGGCGCCTGCGGTGTCTGCTAAGCGCTCGAGCTCGGCAAGCGATGAGTCGAGGGACCACTTCTGGTTCGGCCGTTCGACTCCGACGAGGATCGCTCGCTCTCGATGCTCTTCGTATGCGGTGTGCGCCCCTTTGACGAGGACGGACGTGAACTCAGCCATATGCCTACAGCTCGACCGTGCCTTCGAAAGCCTCGGCAGCAGGACCCGTCATCATGACATGGTCGTCATCTGTCCAGTGAATGTGAAGCACTCCCCCGCGCAGGATCAGGTCGTTCTCGCGGCTTGCGCGATCGGTCAATGCCGCCGCAACGCACGTTGCACATGCGCCGGTGCCGCAGGCGAGCGTTTCGCCGCAGCCACGCTCGTAGACGCGCATCTCGATTCCCCTTTCGGTGATAGAGGCGAACTCGATGTTGGCCTTTTCGGGGAAGATGGGGTTCGACTCGTAAAAGGCACCGATTTTCTCGAGGTCGAGTGTGGCGAGGGTTTTCTCGTCGGAGGCGAAAAGCTCATCGGGCAAGGCCTCGAAATCTTCGATGAATGTGATTGCATGCGGATTGCCCATCGAAACACAGGTGAAGGCGAACGGTCCCCAGGGAGACTCGATTGCGATATCGCCTGCATAAGCAACGCCAGTAGTGGACTGGGCATTTGCCTCGACGCTGACGGGAACGGTTTGCGGGTCGAGGATCGGGTGGCCCATGTCTACCGTCGCCTGAGTCATCTTTCCCTCATCGTCGACGGTGAAGCTGATTGGTTTCGGTCCAGCCAACGTGTCGGCGACGAAAGCCCCGTCGCTTGGTTGTACATAGCCTCGGTCCACGAGGAATTTCGCGAAGCAGCGAACGCCGTTGCCGCACATCTGCGCAAGCGTGCCGTCGGAGTTGATGTAGTGCATATACGCTGCGCACTCAGGGCGCTCGGACGGACGTACGAGGATGACGCCATCGGCGCCGATGCCGAAGTGCCTGTCGCACAGCCAGGCGACCTGCGATGTGGTGAGCTCGATTTCGCTCGAAAGGTCATCGACGAAGACGAAATCGTTGCCGGCTCCATTGAGTTTGGTGAATGTCAGCTCCATGAGTTGCGTTCCTCTTTCTATTGACTTAGGCGCCTATTGTAACAAGCGACTGTTGCGCCTGTGTTGCGATTGCGTTCGCATCACCTGAATCTGCATCGATCCACATGATTCTACTGTCCTTCCGAAACCATGTGCGCTGGCGCTTTGCGTAGCGGCGAGTCGCGGTTTTAATCTGCTCGATTGCCTTGTCAAGCGAGATTTGCCCGTCGAGCGCCGAGACGACTTCCTTGTAACCTATCGCCTGTGGTGCGGTGATGCCATCGCGAAATCCCTCGTCAAGCAAGTGTTTCACCTCTTGAACAAGGCCACGTGAAACCATAGCATCGACGCGGCGATCGATGCGTTCGGCCAGGATATCGGGCGTGACGGCAAGCCCGAGAAAGACTGCAGGAACCGCTTGATGTATGGTCCCTAACTTCTTTTTTTGGGCTGCGTACGTGGTTCCCTCTTCGAGCAGCTCGAACGCGCGAATGATGCGGCGGATGTTGTTGGGATGGATAACCTCCGCGCTTTCCGGGTCGCGTTCGCGCAGCCTTTCCCAAAGCGCCTCAGCTCCATGTTCATCGTAATAGGCGGTCCAGGCATCCCGAATGGGATTGCCGACCTGCTCGCCTTTAGGAAAATCGTAGGCGTCGATCGCGGCACGCACGTAAAGGCCGGTTCCGCCTGCGAGGATGGCCCGCTTGCCGCGCTGATCGATCTCGGTAAAACACATCCGAGCGTAGCGTTGAAACACCGCGGCGGAATAGGCTTCGCCCGGGTTCACAAGGTCGAAACCGTAGTGGGGCACGAGCCTGTCTGCCTTAGGAAGCTTCCCAGTTCCTATGTCCATGCCTCGATAAATCTGCATGGAATCGGCACTTACCACTTCCCCATCGAGAGCAAGGGCGAGCCTTTGTGCGACATCGGTCTTGCCTGATGCGGTCGGCCCAACAACGCAGATGACGGGCTTGCCAAGATTGCAGTCTGGCGTATGGTCGTGTGACGTATCAACCATGGCGCTTACGGGCGGACCTCGCCTTCAACGACGTGGCCGGAAAGATACCAGGTCTTCGCCTCGTCGATTTTCACGTTCAAAATGGAACCGGCAAGATTCTCAGGAGGGGTCCCCTGTGGTGCGAGAGCGTGAACCGTCTGATTTTTCGGGCTTTTACCTGCGAGCATCTTCTCATCGCGCTTCGATGCGCCCTCGATGAGAACGGGGACGATGGAGCCGACATCGGGCTGATTGAGCTCGTGCGCACGATTTTGAACCAAATCGACAAGGCGGTCGAAGCGTTCCTGAACCACCTCATGCGGGGTCGAGTCCTCGATTTCTGCCGCAGGCGTACCTGCCCGCTTCGAGTAGATGAACGTGAACACCTGATGGTAGCCAACTTCTTCTACAAGACGGAACGTGTCCTCGAAGTCTTTCGCGGTTTCGCCGGGAAAGCCCACGATGATGTCGGTCGAAAGCGCGATGTCGGGGCGCACCTCGCGCACCTTGCGAACCAAATCAAGGTAATGCTCGCGCGTGTATCTTCTGTTCATTGCGGCGAGAACCGCATTCGAACCCGACTGCACGGGCAGATGAAGTGCTGGCATGAGCGAGCGCAGCGAGCCGAACTTCTCGATTACCTCGTCGGTAAGGTCTTTGGGGTGGCTTGTTGCGAAGCGCAAGCGCTCGATGCCCGTTTGATCGACGGCATCGAGAACGTCTGTGAAGCGCGGCTTTCCGTAGAGATCGCGTCCGTAGGAGTTCACGTTCTGTCCTAGAAGCGTGATTTCCTTCACGCCGGCATCGACGTAGCGCTGGGCTTCCGCAACGATGTCCTCGAGCGTGCGCGATTTTTCACGCCCGCGCACATAGGGAACGATGCAATAGGAACAGAAATTGTTGCAGCCGATTGTGATGGGCAGCCATGCCGCCCATGAATGCTCGCGGCTCGTGGGGAGCTCGGTCGGGAACTCCTTCGAGGCGTCGAGCACTTCTACCTGCTTGCCGTGTCCTTCGATTGCGGCTTCGAGCAGGCGCGGAAGCGAGCCAAGATTGTGCGTGCCGAACACGACGTCGAGATGCGGGAGTGCGTCGGTGAGTTTCACCCCGTCGCGCTGCCCGATGCAGCCTCCGACGGCAACGATTCGCTTCGAAAGCGGCGACCCGTCGCGTAGGGGGATGTTTTTCAAAGAGGCGACCTGGCCATAGAGGCGCGTGTCAGCTGCCTCGCGAACGCAGCAGGTCATGAAGACGACGACGTCGGATTCCTCGATGGTTTCGACCATGAGCGCACCGAGCGCTTCGAGCATGCCCGCGATGCGCTCGGAATCGTGTTTGTTCATCTGGCACCCGAAAGTATGGATGCAAAAAGTGAGCCCATTGATGGGTGAATGCATAGGTATCAGTGCTCCTATGAGTTCGCAGTGTGAGGGTCCTGATGGATCGCCTGCGGCACGGCGTTTCGCGGCTCGATGGCGAAACGGATGGCGGTTCGATATTCCCCGTCGATCACGATGTCGGCGAACGAGGGAGCGCACACGATTTCGATGCCTACCGGAGAGAGAAAACCGCGCGAGATGGCGATCGCCTTTACCGCTTGGTTGACGGCTCCTGCGCCGACCGCTTGAATCTCGACGTGGGAACCATCCTTGATCATGCCCGCAATGGCGCCCGCAACCGAAGCGGGCGAAGATTTCGATGACACTTTAAGACAGCCGATAGTCGGCTGCGTGCCTTGTGCGGTTGCCACAGGTTTTATCCTTGTCGTTTCGTGGTGTGTTTCAGTGGTGTTGTTCATGGTACAGAAATGCATTCTAGCAATTCGACTTGTGCGTGGCAACCTGCGCAAATGCTTAACGCAGCTTATCGAAGTGCAGGGTGATTTCGATTTTTTGAGAGCCGACTTTCACCTCGGGTTCGCCGAGCGGGTCGAGGTAATAGCGTTTCGCTATGTTGCGGAAAGCGTCTCCGCATGCTTTGGAAAGCTGATCTTTGTCTTCACTCTCAAGCCGAAGGCGGCGCCCGCCGGCGGTGGTTTTTGCTGCTTTTCGAGATGCAGGGTGCGTATCGGACTGCGTTTTCGGCGGTAGGACTTGCGTTCTCACGATTTCGGAGAGCGAGGAGATGGGTTTAATCTCGTCGTTGAGAATACGTCGTGCCGAGCGCTCCGAAAGCGCAAGCCCAAGGGTCGCGGCGATTTCGGAGAAGCTTGCGGGGTCGGATGCCGTGCAAAGTCGCTTGCAGACGGGAAGCTCAAGCGGGTCCTTACAGAACGCGCGAAGCGCAGGGGAAGTGGTTGCAGCGCCGAATTCGTAGAGCGTTGCCGCGATTTCGGTTGCCGACCCCCAATATACCGTGCAGGACTTTCTTGATTCGAGGGCGAATTCAACTGCAGTGCGAACGATGTTTTTCGGTCCGCGCATCGAATAGCCGCCCGTTTCAGTCTGCTCGAACGTAGGAAACGTCGATTGATCGGCGCGTTCGGGCAGCGTTGTAAGGTCGGTCTCGACGTGAATGGCACATCCGATGCCCTTGTCGGATGTGAGGACGCGCGCATCTTTCGAGTTCACCTGAATGGAGTAAAGAGCCATGCCTCTGCCGTGAACGCCCCATTTGTCCATATGCACCGTATCGAGTTTGGAAGTGACGCGCGGTTCGAAGATTCGCTCGTGAAGCGCTAAAGGCACGCCATCGCCGTCGTCGATCATGGTGAGCTTGCGCGTGTCGCCGTCGCGCCCGACGGCGAGAAAAATCGTGCGCGCATGCGCATCTCGAGCATTGCGCAGAAGCTCGATGACGATGTCTTCGGTCGAGCGGATATCGTGAGCTGCCTGGCGGCGCTCGGCTTCCGATGTGCGAAGACGAACGAAGCCATCCCCGAGGTCGTCTTCGACTCGGAGATGGCTGTCGCTGCAAACGGAATCGACGAATTGTTCGAGGTCCGCTGAGGTCATATGTTATTTTGCGATTCCGATAGCTCGGCTCTCGCGGATGACGACGACCTTGACCTGGCCAGGATACTGCATCTCGCTTTCGATGCGATGGGCGATATCGTGGGCGAGGACGACGGTCTGAGCCTCGTCTACCACCTCGGGCTCGACCATGACACGAACCTCGCGGCCGGCCTGGATCGCGTAGGTGCGGGATACGCCCTTGTAGGAATTGGCGATTTCCTCAAGTTTTTCGAGACGCTTCACGTAGGCGTCGAGTGTTTCCTTGCGGGCGCCTGGGCGAGCTGCAGAAACCGCATCGGCGGCCTGCACGAGCACGTCAAGCACGCTGTTGGGCTCGACATCGTTGTGATGCGCTTCGATCGCATGGACGATTTCAGGGCGTTCGCCGAAGCGGCGCGCGAGGTCGGCGCCGATGACGGCATGGCTTCCCTCGACTTCATGATCGACCGCTTTGCCGAGGTCGTGCAAAAGGCCTGCGCGTTTCGCGGGCATGGGATCGAGCCCGAGCTCGGAGGCCATGACGCCGGTGAGATAGGCGACCTCAAGCGAATGATTGAGCACGTTCTGACCGTAAGACGTGCGGTAGCGCAAGCGCCCGAGGGTCTTTACGAGTTCAGGGTGCAAATCGTGGATGCCCGTATCGAACGCGGCCTGCTCGCCCGCCTCGCGAACGCGTTGGTTCACGTATTGCTCGGCCTTGCCGAACATCTCCTCGATGCGCGCGGGGTGGATGCGCCCGTCAGCGATGAGGTTTTCCATCGTGACGCGACCGATCTCGCGACGAACGGGATCGAAGCACGAGATGGTGACGCACTCGGGAGTGTCGTCGATGATGAGATTCGTACCCGTGAGCTGCTCGAAGGAGCGGATGTTGCGCCCTTCGCGACCGATGATGCGGCCCTTGAGGTCGTCGGAGGGGATATGAATCGTCGAGACGGTGTTCTCAGCCGAATGATCTGCGGCAACGCGCTGGATGGCGAGGCTTAATATCATGCGGGATTTTTTGTCGGCCTCAGCCTTCGCCTGGGCCTCCGCGTCGCGAATGATGGCGGCCGACTCGTGAGCCACCTCGTCTTTAAGCGAAGTGAGCAGTTCGCTCTTCGCTTCGTCGGGCGTCATCCCGGCGATGCGCTCAAGGCGCTTCGATGCCTCCTGCTCGGATTGTGCCACATCGCGCTCGCGGCGCTCGATCTGACCCTGCATCGAGGAAATCTGATGCTCGCGCGCATCGAGCGACTCGACGCGACGATCGAGGGACTCCTCTCGCTGGGAAATTCGGTTTTCCGCGGCGCGGACTTCCTTCATGCGCTCTTTGTTCTCGGCTTCAGCCTCCTGCTTGAGCTTGAGCGCTTGGTCCTTCGCTTCGAGAACCGCTTCTTTTCGCATGGTCTCGGCTTGTCGTTTTGCGTCGGCAATCATGTCTTCGGCCTCTTGCGCGGCCTTCTTCGAGGAAGCGTTGATTACGTAGCGGGTGATGACGAAGCCGAGAGCTATGCCGACGATTGCTCCGATGATGAGCCATACGATCCAAGGCATAAGCTCCCCCTTCCCTTTTCGTTTCCAATAGTCGTGGCATAAAAAACCCGGCATATGCCGGGCAAAAGCGAAACGCGTACTAAAAGGGGTGCTGCATATATTGAGTTTTGATATATATGAAGTCCCTCGCGGGACGCCAATCACTTAAGCCGCATTACATAATAGTGTAAATTCGCTGGTCGTGTAACCCACAGGCGGAAAAATGAGAAAATGCCCGTTCTTTTAATCGGCGAGCTGCCCCTGTTCGAGGGTGTCTACGGACTCGCTCCAGCAGCGAGAGGCGCTTGCCGCGATGTCGCTCGAGTAGCCCTTCTGTACGAGCTTTCGGTAAGCGCCTTCCCGCTTGTTCTTCGATCTCGGTGGCTTTCGGCTAAGCAGCTCCATCGCGCGCTCGAATTCGTCATCGCCGAAGCTCTCGTAAGCGAGCTCCCATGCCTCCTCGTCGGGCGAAGCGATGCCAACCTGTTCGAGTGCGCGCTCGATGCCGCGGCGACCTTTGCCCTGTGCGAGTTGCGCTCTCATGTACGCTTCGGCGTAGCGTACATCGTCGACGATGTGGGATGAAATTGCTCGATCGACCGCATCCGCAACCGCCTTCTCGCTAAAGCCGTCCCGTAAAAGCCGCTCGGTGAGCTTTGCGCTTGCCTGCTCGCGGATGCTTGCGAGTTTTATGATCTTCTTGAACGCGCGCTCGGCTTCCTCCGCAGGATTTGCGTTTCCGCTTGCGGAGGAAGCTTCGATTTCCTTGATGTCGCGCTTGAGCTGCTCTATGTCGACAGACGTCTGCATAGAACGTTATTTCTTCTTCGGCTTGGCGACCGGGTTCACGGCTTCGGCCTCTTCGGTCGTGCGCGTGGGCACGGGAATATTGAACGCCTCGCGAACCTTCCCCTCGAGCTCCTCGCGCATGTCGGGGTTTTGCTTCAGCGTGCTCTTGGCGGCTTCGCGTCCCTGGCCTAAGCGCTCTTCGCCGTAGGTATACCATGCGCCGCTCTTTTTCGCGACGCCGCACTCGACGGCCATGTCGACGATGCAGCCCTCTCGGGAAATGCCCTCACCGTACATGAGGTCGAATTCAGCCTGTCGAAACGGAGGCGCTACCTTGTTCTTCACGACCTTCGCGCGTACGCGATTGCCGACGATCTCGCCGTCCTTTTTGATTGAGTCGATGCGGCGGATGTCGATTCGCACGCTCGAGAAGAACTTCAGCGCACGGCCGCCCGTCGTGGTTTCGGGATTGCCGAACATGACGCCGATTTTCTCGCGCAGCTGGTTGATGAAGATGCAGGTCGTGTTCGATTTGGACAGCGAGCCCGCGAGTTTGCGCAACGCCTGCGACATGAGGCGCGCTTGAAGGCCGACCGTCGTGTCGCCCATCTCGCCTTCGATTTCGGCGCGGGGCACAAGCGCCGCCACGGAGTCGACTACGACCGCGTCGATCGCGCCGGAGCGAACGAGCATGTCGCAGATTTCGAGTGCCTGCTCGCCAGTGTCGGGCTGCGAGATCAATACCTCGTCGATGTCGACGCCGAGACGGGCGGCATAGACGGGGTCGAGCGCATGTTCCGCATCGATAAACGCAACAACACCGCCCATGGCCTGGGCCTCTGCGAGGATTTGGAGTGCAAGCGTCGTTTTGCCTGACGACTCGGGGCCGTAGATCTCGATGATGCGCCCGCGGGGAACGCCCCCGATACCAAGTGCCGCATCGAGCGGCAGCGCCCCGGTCGGAATGACTCCGATGTTGAGGTGCTCGCCCCCCTCGCCAAGCTTCATGATCGATCCGCGACCGAACTTCTGCTCAATTTGATCGGTCGTGATCTTGAGCATCTTGGCTTTTTCGTCGTTCATTCCTTCTCCTCCGGTTACGGCGATTTCGTCCATGGTTTCGCTCCTTATTATACGAACATACGTTTGTGAGTCAAGGCATGTTCTGAAAACTTGCCTCGACGTGATCGTAGCGTCGTATTCTTGCGGAGCTTATGCGAGAACCTTCCCGATTTCTTGCAACTTTCTTGCAGAGATTAGGCGGAAATGCTACGAAAGCGCGGCTTCGATCATGCGCAAAGCCTCGCGAACGGTCGCGTGACGCACCTCTTGACGGTCGCCTTCAAAATGAAAGCAAGTCGCCTCGCATCCGCTCTTCGTCGCGCATGCGGCCCAAACCGTGCCGACCGGCTTTCCGGGTTCCTCTCCCCCGGGGCCCGCGATGCCCGTGACGGCAACGGCGATATCCGTGCCGATCCCCTGCCGCGCGCCCGCGGCCATCTGGCGGGCAACTTCTTCGCAGACGGCTCCTTCGCGCTCGAGCAGCGTTTCGTCGACCCCGAGCTCTTTGCGTTTGACATCGTTCACGTAGCTTACGATTCCCCCGCGAACGACCTGGGAGCTTCCCGGAATCGCCGTGAGCGTGCCCGCAATCAGGCCGCCCGTGAGGCTCTCTGCGCACGCGATCGTTTTGTTTGCAGAAGAGGCACGCTCGATGACGCGGCGCGCGATGTCCTCGTTCGAATCGCTTGCGGGCGCGCTCGCGGCGCCGCCGTCGCTTTTGTCCGATGAGAACCCGAGAAGGTGGCGGGCCTTCACGAAGTAATCCATCATCGAGATGATGGTGAGCGCGAGCGCTGCGAGCATCACGACCCACGACAGCACATAGAGCGGGTTGTCAATCGGGTTTGCGCTGTTCACGGGGAGAATCGAGTCCTTCACGATGAACAGCACGATCGCGATGATCTGGGTGACCGTCTTCGCCTTGCCATACCAGCTCGCGGCAATCACCACGCCTTTGTCGGCCGCAACCATGCGAATGCCCGACACGATGAACTCGCGCGCGAGGATGATGAGCACGGGCCACGAGGGCAAGACCTTCAGCTCAACCAGGGCGAGCAAGGCTGCGCACACGAGGATCTTGTCCGCGAGCGGGTCCATGAACTTCCCGAAGTTCGTCACTTCCCCGCGGCTTCGCGCGAGGTAACCGTCAAGCCAGTCCGTGCACGAGATAAGAATGAAGATGAAGGCGGCGATCAGGCTTTTCGTGGTGGAGGAAACGCTGTCGATGCCGAACCAGTCGGGCCAAGGGGTGATGAGCGCGATGACGAACACCGGCACCAAGCAAATGCGAACAAGCGTGATGATGTTCGAAATCGTCCAGAGCTTGTCGGTCTCCCCCGGCTTCAGCTCGGTTGACATTACTCGGCCTCCATTTCATAGAGCAGCGTGTCCGCGATGCGGACGGAAACAATGTCCCCCACTTCGCCTTCGCTTAGGTAGGTCTCTCCGTCGACGTCGGGCGCCTGGCACATCGCGCGCCCGTAGAGTTGGCCGTCTTCCTCGCGCCCCTCCACGAGCACGTTCATTTCCCTGCCGATGCGCTGCGCAATGTTGGGAGCGCACGACGTGTCGGCCAGATCGCGCAGAATCTGCGCGCGCTCGGCTTTGATCTCTTCTTCGACCTGATCGGGTAAATCATAGGCGCTTGTGCCCTCTTCGCGAGAATACGCGAACACGCCGATGTAGTCGAAAAGCCCTTCGGAGACGAAGTCGCACAATTCGGCGAACTGCTCTTCGGTCTCTCCAGGAAAACCGGCGATGAGCGTGGTGCGCAGGGCGACGTCGGGCACCACGTCGCGGATATGGTTTGCGAGCGCGATGTACTTCTCGCGCGAACCCGCGCGGTTCATCGCATGCAGCAGCGTCTTGTCGACGTGCTGCAAGGGGATGTCGAGGTAGGAGCAGATATTGTCGTGGGAGGCGACGGTCGAGAGCAGCTCGTCGGTGATGCCCTCGGGTTGGACATACATCACGCGAAACCAGGTGTCGGGATAGCGCTCGGCGAGCGATCCCATGAGCGCCGCGAGCGAGGAGGGCTCATCGAAGTCCTGGCCCCAGCGCCCGGTATCTTGCGCGATGAGGACGATTTCCCTTGTCCCTGACGCCACATGCCCGGCGACTTCGCGGTCGATGTCCTCGAAAGGAAACGAGTGATAGCGCCCGCGGATGTAGGGAATCGCGCAATACGAGCAGAATCGGTCGCATCCGTCAGAGATCTTCACGTACGCGGAAACGCCTGTGGGCTCGTCCGCCACATCGGCTGATGCGGCGCCGTTCGCGACAGGGCCCCCGAACAGGGTATCGAGAATCGCGCCGAGGTCGTCCTCCTTGTTGCAGGGAACGAACGCGCTCGCCTCGGTGAGCTCGGTTTCGAGGTCGTCGCCGTAGCGAGCGGGCATGCAACCCGCGACGATGAGCTTGGCGTCGCCCGAGGCCACGTTATCCATTCCCGCAGCCTCGAAGATGGCCTCGAGGCTTTCCTCGGTGGCGCTTTGGATAAACGAGCAGGTGTTTACGACCACGGCGTCCGCCTGCTCGGGATCCTGCTCGATGCGATACCCTGCGGCCTTTGCCTTCGCGCGCATCTTCTCGGAGTCGACTTCGTTTTTGGCGCAGCCGAGCGTGATGAACGCAACGGAGCGCTCAGCGTTTTGCGTAGCTTCTTTTGCCATGAACGCGCGATCCTAGCGATAGTTCGTGTACTGTAGCGGCTGGCCGTAATCCTGGCCCTTGAGGAATGCGATGACCTCCTGCAAGGTGTCGCGGGAAGCGGAGGAAACGCGAAGCTTGTCGCCTTCGATGGTCGCCTTGCACTTGAGCTTGAGCCCGCGGATGTCCTTGCTGATCCTGCCGGCGGTTTCCTTGTCGATGCCATCGACGATCGTGGCAGCGACTCGCACGCTCTGCCCCGTTGCCGCCTGAGGCTCGCCCCACTTCACGGCGGTAAGCTCGATGCCGCGCTTCACGAGCTTGCTTGCAAGCACGTCTTTCACCTGACGAGCGACGAAATCGGCGGGCGCGTGGATGCCGATCGTCTTGTTCTGCTTGTCGAGTGTGAGCTCAGCGTGCGAGTCCTTCAGGTCGTAGCGCTGGGAAATCTCGCGTTTTGCCTGCTGAAAAGCGTTGTCGACTTCCTGCATGTCGACAACGGAGACGATGTCGAAGCTCGATTCTTTTGCCATCGGTGGCCTCCTTGCTAGCTAGTTGGATGAACGGGTGGACGAAGTTTTCGTGGAGCTGGCGTTCGTCGAAGAGGACGAGGTGCCGCTCGAGGTCGAGCCGGATGCACTCGACTTCGAGGAAGCGGCATTCGCCTGGTCGCTCGAGGTGGAAGAGGAGCTGTCGGTAGACACGCCGTGCTCCTTTTGCCATTGCGCGAGGATTTGCGAGAAGTCGACCGTGTAGTCGTACATGCCGCTGCTATTCTCTTTGAGCTCGACTTTCTCGCCATCGACGGTTGCCTCGACGGCGCTCGAAGCGTCGGAGATGAAGCGCAGCTTGGTGGTGACGTCGAAGGATTTCTCGGCGGGGCCGGCGATCGTCTCGGCGACCGTTGCGCTGCCCGACTCGCCCTCGTAGATTTCCACATAGACGCTCTTGCCCGAAGCGATCTTGTAGGTGAAGGTCGCCTTCGTCGGTGCGACCTGCGAGCCTGACGTTTGAGAGCCGTTTGCGTCGGAATTCTCGGAATCGCCCTGCGCCTGCTTGTTGGACGTGTCGGAGAGACCCGTGATGGGTACGCTGGGCGTTTCCTTGGCGGGCTGGGTCCCCTTGTTTCCGAAGATGAACACGCACACAATGATAATAACGATAGCGACAATGCCGCCGATGATGAGCAGGGGCAGCTTGGAGCGCGGTTGCGAGACGTTTGCGGGTGCTGCGCACAGATTCGTGTACTGCGTGGTGCCGGGTGTCAGGGGGCGGCGCGAAGTGTGGACGTGATCGTTCCGGCGCATTGAGGATCGCGTTTCGCGCCTGTCGTCGAGGAGCACTCGGCCTTTGGGACTTCGCGGCGCGTCGTCTGCGCGTTGCGCGCGCGAGCTGCGCGGGGCGTTGCCCTGGCTTGTGCGCTGGGAGCGCATGTTTGGCACGCGGGATGAGTCGTTTTTCATTCTGCCCGTCTCGTAGGCGTTTGCGGCCTCGAGGTACATACGCGTGACCGTCGTCTGGTTCACGCCGACGATGCGGGCGTATGTGGCGATCATGTTCTTGGTGTACCCGCGCGGGGGCATGCGCGAGAAGTCGTTGTTCTCGATAGCGCGGAGGATATCGGCGCGGACGCGCATCTGGCGGGCGACGGACTGGATGTCCATGCCGCGCCTCTCGCGTGCTTCCCTGAGCACTGCGCCGAATGTCGTGTTGCCAGCCACCTTCTACTCCTTTGCGGCGTCGTTCGCTTCAAATGCCTTCAATGTCTCGAGTTCCATCGCGTCGACGAGCACCTCGCGCGGCTTGCTGCCGTTCGGCGGGCCGACGACCCCGTGTTCCTCAAGCATATCCATTATACGACCTGCTCGCGAATACCCCACCTTCAAGCGGCGTTGGATATTCGAGGTAGACCCGAGCCCGGACGATACGACGATGTCGGCCGCCTCCCACAAAAGCGGGTCGTCCTCGCTCACGGTTCCGCCCGAGCCGTCCGGCGCCTGCGAGAGATTCGTTATGAGATTCGTCTTCAGGATTTCCGAATGGTATTCGGGCTGGCCCTGCTCCTTGAGCGCCTCGACGACCGCGTTGATCTCGTCCTCAGAAACGTAGCATCCTTGAATTCGCTGAGGCTTCGCGTACTCGGGTTTGCTGAAGAGCATGTCGCCGAGACCAATGAGGTTTTCCGCGCCCGGTGTGTCGAGCACGACGCGCGAGTCGATGCCGGAGGCCACGTTGAAGGCGATGCGGTTCGTGATGTTCGCCTTGATGAGGCCCGTGACCACGTTGGTCGAGGGACGCTGGGTCGCGACAATCAGGTGGATGCCGGCGGCGCGCGCAAGCTGGGCGATGCGGCTGATGGAGAACTCCACCTCCTTGCCGACGTTCATCATGAGGTCGGCAAGCTCGTCGATGATAATGACGATGTAGGGAAGCTGCTGCGCAAGCTCTTCGGGAACCGCTTCTTCGGTTTGCTCGGCAGCATCGAGCGCCGCATGGACTTTCGCGTTGTATTGTCCGATGTTTCTTGCGCCCACCTTGGAAAACACTTTCAGGCGGCGCTCCATCTCGGCGACGCCCCAGGCCAGTGCGCTCGCGGCCTCCTTCGCCTCGGTGACGACCGGCACGTAGAGATGCGGGATGCCGTTGTAGGGTGTGAACTCGACGCGCTTCGGGTCGATCATGATGAAGCGGACCTCGGCGGGGGTCGCGCGCATCAGGATCGAC
This sequence comes from uncultured Ellagibacter sp., assembly GCA_934663775.1. Lineage (GTDB taxonomy): Bacteria > Actinomycetota > Coriobacteriia > Coriobacteriales > Eggerthellaceae > Ellagibacter. The sequence continues at coordinate 43,039 of CAKUKU010000004.1, forward strand.
ATGATCATCGCGTTGATGGACACCGATTTGCCCGAGCCGGTCGTGCCGCCGATGAGCAGGTGCGGCATCTTCGCGAGGTCGGTGATGATCGAGGTGCCCTCGACGTCTTTGCCGATGGCCATGAGAAGCGGGCCGCCATCGGCGTCCTTGAGCACGTCGCCAAGGTAGACCGTCTGGCGTGTTTTGTTAGGAACCTCGATGCCGACGTAATTCGTGCCTGGGATCGGTGCGAAGATGCGCACGCCGGGCGCGGCGAGCGCGAGCGCGATGTCGTCGGAGAGCGCCGTCACGCGGCTCACGCGCACGCCAGCGGGCAGGTCGACCTTGAAGAGCGTGACGGTGGGACCTGCGACCCAGCCGACGACGCTCGCCATGATGTGGAAGTCCTCGAGCGTCTCCTGGAGGCTCGCTGCCGTTTCCTTGAGCTCGATTTCAGAGGCGCGGTCCTTTTCAGGGTCGTTGGAATACGAAAGCAGGTCCATCGAAGGAAGCGCGAACCCCTCAAGCGGCGTTGGCGCGCTTGCGGGAAGTTTCTTGCGGGATGTCTTCTTGGGTGCTGCGTCGCTTGCGGGGTTCGGCCCGGCTGCGGGCTTCTCTTGCTTTCCGAGCTTGCGCGTAAGCGCCGAGGAGGTGCCCTCGAGCGGCTCGATGCGCCGCGTCGCGCTTGCGTTTTCGGGTTCTGCGTCCTCGTGCGATTGGGCAACCTGCTCGCTTTCGGCCTTGCGTGCTGCCTTGCGCTCGGCGCGTCCAAGCGCCCGCGTTTTCGCGGAGGAGAGCGAACCGGTGGCGATCGCCTCGGGTGAGGCTAAGGGGTGTGCGGCGATGACCTGGGTTTGCGCCGAACCGTCTACCTCGGAAAGCTCGGTGGCGCGAGAAGCGCGCCCCTCGGGGGCGCGGCGTATGCGAGCAAAGGGCATGCTCGAGAATACGCCCTCCCCCGCCTCCTGCTCACGGCGGTGCTCGCGAATCTTCTCGATGAGCTTCGAGATGGAGAATCCGATGACGCACAAGCCCGCCACAGCGACGCCGATGACGATCACCATGGAGATGACCTGGCCAAAGAGCGTGATACCGAGCCATGCGATGCCCGCGCCGACGTATCCTCCGCGCATGGTGAGCTCGCGCTCGCCGAAAAGAACGCTCGCGGGGTCGGTGCCTTCGACAAGCGGCGTCGCGAGCGAGAAGATCGCAAGGAGAGCCACGAACACCATGGCGAGTCCCACAGCGACGCGGGTGGGAACGCGCTCTGCCTCGAATCGAATGAGAAACGTCACACCGATGGCGAGAAGGAATATGGGCAGGATGTAGGCGCCGATGCCGAGCGTCAGGTGGAGCGCGGTTGAGATGAACGAGGTCACGATCGCATCCGAGCGCATGACCGCCGCGATGAAGAGCACGACCGCGGCGACGGCGAAGGCGATGCCCACGATGTCTCGCTTGGCGTACTCGTCGATGATGCGGTGGGAATCCCTCTCGGCGTCCGCCGCCTTCTGCGCACGGGGATTGCGTCCCTTTCGCGTGCCCGGCTTCTCCGATGCCGCGTTTTGCGAGCGCCGGTTGCCAGCGGTGCTTTTCGACGAGGAAGATGGCGTCCGGGCCACGGTTGCTCCTTACTGGTTCGTTCGTGCTGCGTGTATGCGAAGCGGCTTGCCCCCGCGCCGTGTGAGACGCGGGGGCAAACGGGTTAGATTTCAAGCAGGTTCGCGATCACCATGGGGCGCTGCTTGGTGCGCTCCCACAGAAGGGACAGAAGCGCGTCGCGCGCGGCCTTCTTCGCTTCCTTCAAGGTCGCGTTTTTGCCGAGTGCCTTGCGAAGCGCGCTTTTCACGGCCGATTCGGCGTCGCGCGCGAGATACGCGTCGTCGCCGCCCGTGATGCCGCGCATCTCGACTTGAACCTCGCCTTGCACCTCGTGGCGCGTAAGCGAGATGGCGGCTGCGATGCAGGCGAAGCCCTGCTCGCCGAGTGCACAGCGCTCGTCGAGCACGTCTTGCGAGGTGTCGCCGACGGAAAGCCCGTCGACGTAGACGATGCCGCTCTGCACGACCTCGCCGCGGTGCACTCCCTTCGGCGTGAGCTCAAGCGACTCGCCGTTCTCGCACAAGAAGATGTTCTTCTTCGGCACGCCGGTCGCTTCCGCGAGGCGCGCATGGGCGCGAAGGTGCGTCGACTCGCCGTGAACGGGCATGAAGGCCTTCGGCTGCACGATCGAGAGGACGATTTTGAGCTCTTCGGCGCCTGCATGTCCCGAAACATGGACACGGGCACGGCTTTTGTCGTACACATCGGCCCCGATCTTGGCAAGCGAGTTGATCACGCGCGTGACCGCCTTCTCGTTGCCGGGAACGGGCGTCGCCGAGATGATGACGGTGTCGCCTTCTTCGATGTCGATCGTCTTGTGCTCGCCGTTGGCGATGCGCGCAAGGGCCGAGAGCGGCTCGCCTTGGCTGCCCGTGCACATGATGACGACCTTCTCGGGCGGGATGCCCTTAAGCTCGTAGGCGTCGATCAAATCCTCGTCGGGGATGTTGAGATACCCCAGCTTGCGGGCGATGTCGGTGTTCTGCACCATCGAGCGGCCGGTGACGACGACCTTGCGTCCGTTCGCGCGCGCCGCATCACAGATTTGCTGCATGCGGTGGATATGGCTTGCGAACGATGCGATGATGACGCGCTGCTTCGCCTGGCTGATGATGCGGTTCAAGGTCTTGCCGACCTCCGCCTCGCTCGGCGTGAACGTGGTCTTCGTCGCATTCGTCGAGTCGCTCATCATGAGATCGACGCCGATTTCATGGTAGCGCGCGAGCGCGCCGAAGTCGAAATGAACACCGTCGATAGGCGTCTGGTCGAGCTTGAAGTCTCCCGTGTGCAGCACGTTGCCCGCGGGGCTTTGCAAGAAGATGCCCACGGCGCCCGGGATCGAGTGGTTCACGGCGAAGAACTCCGTCGTGAAGCAGCCCATCTTCACCTGTTGGCCGGGTTTGATCTCGACGAGCTTCGCGTTCTTGATGCGGTGCTCGGCGAGCTTGCCCTCGATGAGACCGAGTGTGAGCTTGGTTGCATAAATAGGCACCTGACGGTCGAGGTCCTTCAACAGGTACGGGATCGTGCCTGTGTGGTCCTCGTGCCCGTGCGTGATGACGATGCCGCGCAGCTTGTCGGCATGCTCGAGCACATAGGTGTAGTCCGGCAGGATCAAATCGACGCCCGGATGGTTGTCGTCGGGGAACATGAGGCCCGCGTCGTCGACGATCATGTCGTTGCCGCACTCGAAGACGGTCATGTTCTTGCCGATGGCGTCGAGTCCGCCGAGCGGGATGATCTTAAGCTTCGCCTTGGGGTCCTTCCCCGTGCTCGAAGATCCCTTTCGCGAAGCGGTCTTGTGCTTTTTGGCGCTGCCGTCCTTCGAGCCCGCGTTGCCCTTCGTGAGCTGGGGGCGCTTGTGCTCAAGCTTCACGTGCTTGTACGTTTTGGTCTTTTTGCCCTTATCGGCAGACTTTTCGTCGGGCTGCTTGGAGGCTGCTTCGATGTTGTTGTCTTTCTCCATATATTTCCTTTTGCGAGGCGCGGGCGCCGCAGGCTCAGTCGGCTGCAGGCGCCCGCGCGATGATGTTAGAGGACGCCGACCTCGCGCATGATCGCGGCGAGGCGCTCGGACTGCTCGGGCGTGGCGTCGACGAGCGGAAGGCGAACTCCGCCGACGGGGAAGCCGACGAGCTTGAGCGCTTCCTTCACGAGAATGGGGTTCGAGGTCGCGAACAGGCCGCTCATGAGCGGCAGGAGCGCCTCGTGGGCGGCCCAGGCTTCGTCCCACTTGCCCTCGGCGCACTTCGTGACAAGGTCCTTCATGCGTGCGGGCGCGACGTTGCCGGTGGTCGAGATGACGCCGGCGCCGCCGAGGCGCATGATGTCGTAGGTGGCTGAGTCGTCGCCGGAGTACACGCAAAATCCCTCGGGCGCGGAGGCGGCGATGGTCGCTATCTGCTCCATCTTGCCGGACGCCTCCTTCACCGCGACCACGTTCTCGCAGTCGTTGGCGAGGCGCAGCGTGGTTTCCGCCTGCATGTTGACGACGCAGCGGCCCGGGATGTTGTAGAGGATGATGGGCAGCTCGACCGCGTCGGCGATGGTCTTGAAATGCTGGTACATGCCCTCTTGCGGCGGCTTGTTGTAGTACGGGACGACGCACATGAATCCGTCGACGCCGAGCTTGGCCACGTCCTTCGCGAAGTTGACGGTGTCCGCCGTGCAGTTGTCGCCGACGTTGGCGATGACGGGCGCGCGGTCGCCAACTGCCTCCACGACGGCGCGGAACAGCTCGATCTTCTGCGGATAGAAGACCGTGGGGCTCTCGCCGGTGGTTCCGTTGATGATGAGCGCGTCGTTGCCTCCGTCGACCAGGCGCGTCGCGAGCGCCTGCGCGCGGTCGAGGTCGAGCTCGCGGTCTTCACCGAATGGCGTCACCATGGCGGTAATCAGGCGGCCAAAACGGGGTTCAGCGTTCGACATATGAATCTCCTTTATCCATGCTTGCGCCCCCTGGCGAAAAAAGCACAGGGGGCGAACAAATGCTCGATACATCAATTATGTCAAAGTCGACGGGGCGCTTTAAGCCTCATGCATGAAGTTCTCCAAACCTACAATCAGGCCCTCGCGCGCACCGACGCTGCGGATGCCCAGGAGAACACCCGGCATGTACGAGGTGCGATCCCAGGAATCGTGGCGGATGGTGAGTGATTGGCCCATCGAGCCGAACACCACTTCCTGGCTTGCGACGAAGCCCATCGAGCGCACCGAGTGAACGGGAACGCCTTCGACGAGGGCGCCGCGCGCACCCTTTGCGAACGGTAGCTCGGTCTCAGCGCCCGGCGCCTCGCTTACGCGACCGCCTCGGGCGTCCGAGATGATTTGCGCTGTGCGCACGGCCGTGCCCGAGGGCGCGTCCTTTTTGTTGCAGTGGTGCATCTCGATGACCTCGGCTTCGGGAAAATACGGTGCCGCGGCCTTCGCGAACTCCATCATGAGCACGGCGCCCGTCGTGAAATTGGGCGCATAGAACAAGCATGTTCCCGCAGGTGCAAGCGCTGCGAGCTCGTCGAGCTTCTCGTTTGAGAGCCCCGTCGTGCCGACGACGCAGTCGATGCCCGCAGGAAGGGCCGCCCGAAGGTTGCCCTCGACGACGTTCGGCTGCGTGAAGTCGACGATGACGTCGAACCCGCCTTGCGCGACGGCTTGCTCGATTGAGGTGAACACGGGATATGGCGCCTCGCCCTTCGGGAAGGGATCGATGCCGCAGGCGACTTCCATGTCGTCTGCGGCATTCACGGCGTCGATGACCGCCGATCCCATGCGGCCGAAGCATCCAGAAACAGCTACTTTGATCATGATGCCTTCCGTTTCTCGTGCAATCGGTTTGCGTGTGCGAGAGATTTTACGCCTCGTGGCGGCGACGCGGGGTGCGGCCGTTGCTCGAGCGCTGGCTGCGGCCCGGGCGCATGTCGCGCTCGCCGTGGCGGTCGTCATGGCCGCGATGCGGGTGCTCGTGGCCCGCGTCGGCTGAACTTTCGGGGGCATCCGGCTTGTCGAGGCGGTCGAGCGAGATCTTGCCCGTCTTCGGGTCGACCTCGAGCACCTGCACCTTCACGACGTCGCCCATGGAGAGCACGTCTTCAACCTTGCCCACGCGGCCGTTCGCTACGCGCGAGATATGGAGCAGGCCGTCTTTGCCCGGCGTCAGCTTCACGAACGCGCCGAAGTCCTTGATGCCGACGACTTCGCCCTCATAGATTTCACCGACCTCGGGCTCCTTCACGATGCCCAAGATCATAGCCTTGGCAGCCTCGCCGGCCTTGCCCTCGACGGCGGCGATGTGGATGGTGCCGTCCTCCTGGATGTCGATGTTGGCGCCCGTTTCCTCCTGGATGCCGCGGACAACCTTGCCGCCCGAGCCGATGACGTCGCGGATCTTGTCGACGGGGATGTGGATCGTCTCGATGCGCGGCGCGGTGTCGCGAAGCTCGGCGCGCGGCTCGGGCAGCTTCTCAAGCATGGCGTTCAGGATGAACGCGCGGCCCTCATGTGCCTGCTTGAGGGCGCGGGCGAGGATGTCAACCGACAGCCCCTTCGCCTTGTTGTCCATCTGAAGTGCGGTGATGCCCTTCGACGTGCCGCAGACCTTGAAGTCCATGTCGCCGAGGAAGTCCTCGAGGCCCTGGATGTCGGAGAGGATGACGACGTCGTCGCCCTCCTTGATAAGGCCCATGGCGATGCCGGAGACGGGAGCCTTGATGGGCACGCCCGCGTCCATGAGTGCCAGCGTGGAGCCGCACGTCGACGCCATCGAGGAGGAGCCGTTCGACTCCATGATCTCGGAGACCACGCGGATGGCGTAGGGGAACTCGTCCTCGGAGGGAATCACCGGCAGAAGCGCGCGCTCGGCGAGGGCGCCATGGCCGATCTCGCGGCGCTTCGGGGAGCCCATGCGACCGGTCTCGCCGGTGCAGTAGGGCGGGAAGTTGTACTGGTGCATGTAGCGTTTGCCCTCGACCGGCTCGATGGTGTCGAGGCGCTGCCACTCGTTGAGCATGCCGAGCGTGCAGATGGAGAGCGCCTGGGTCTGGCCGCGCTGGAACAGACCCGAGCCGTGCACGCGGGGAAGGTATCCTGGCACGATGTAGAGCGAGCGGATCTCATCGGGGCGGCGGCCGTCGGCGCGCTCGCCGGTCTCGATGACCATCTTGCGCATGGCCTTCTTCTCGAGTTTCTTAAGAGCGGCGGCGATATCGGAGCCCCAGGCTGCGCGCTCGTCCTCGCTGAACTCGCCTTCCGTGATCTCAGCTTTGAGGTTATCGACCTTGCCCATGCGCGCGAGCTTGTCGGCATCCTTCAGGGCCGCCGACATGCGGTCGAAGTACGGCTCGACGCGCTCGGCGATTTCGGGAGCCGGGGTATGCAGCTTGTACTCCATCGGCGTGGGGTTCACCTTGGCGATGAACTCGGCCTGCTTGTCGCAGAAAGCGGCGATGGCCTCCTGACCGAACGTCATGGCCGCGAGCATGTCCTCTTCGGAGATTTCCTTCGCGCCCGCTTCGACCATTGAGATGTAGTCTTTGGTGCCGGCGATGGTGAGGTCGAGGTCGGAGTTCGCGTCCTCTTCGTAGGTTGGGTTGACGATGAACTCGCCCGTCTCGGCGTTGCGGCCGATCTTCACGCAGGCTGCAGGGCCATCGAAGGGTGCGCCGCCGACGAGGAGCGCGGCAGACGCGCCACCGACGCAGATGACGTCAGGCTGGTTCTCGCCGTCGCACACGAGCGTCGTTGCGACGATGTGAACCTCGTTTTTGTAGCCGTCGGGGAAACCGGGGCGGATCGGGCGGTCGATCATGCGGGCGTTCAAGGTGCCCTTCTCAGAAGGACGCGCCTCGCGCTTGAGGTAGCCGCCGGGGATGCGGCCGACGGAGTACATCTTCTCGATGTAGTCGACCGTCAAGGGGAAGAAGTCGTAGTCTTTCTCCTGCTTAGAGACGACGGCCGTCACGAGAATCGTGGTGTCGCCCTGGGTGACGAGCACGGCGCCCGTCGCCTGCTTGGCGAGCTCGCCCGTCTCGAAGCGGTACTGTTTGCCGTACAGCTCGAAGGATTCGACGATCTTTTCCATGTGTTCTTTCTTTCTCTTAGCCTCATGCGCCCAATTGCGCGTGAGCTTCTTCGGCTACGAGGTACTCACATTCTCCCGCCGCCACGAGCGCGCTCGCCGGATGCGATGCGCGACCGCCTTGCATATAGCACGGGGCCCGCATGTTGCGGGCCCTCGTTCCAAGCTTAGATGTTGTCGCGAATACCGAGCTTTTTGATGAGTTCACGGTACTCGTCGATGTTGCGCTCCTTGATGTGCTTCAGGAGACCGCGGCGCTTACCGATGAGCTTCATGAGGCCACGACGGGTGTGATTGTCCTTCTTGTGGGTCTTGAGGTGCTCGGTGAGGTTGCGGATGCGCTCGGAGAGGATTGCGACCTGAACCTCTGCGGAACCGGAGTCGTTATCGGACTTGCCGTATTCCTTGATGAGTTCGGCGGTCTTCTCCTTCGTAATGCTGAGCTTTGTTGCCATTTTTCCACCTTTCAAGTATCTAAGCTCTCGATCGCTCCGGGTGGGCAAGCGGGTGGCGCATGCGAACTAGGAGCGAACCAGCTGTCCTTTTGACAGCCTGTTTATTGTAATGGGGCGCACCCGTCGCGACAAGCGCGAACGCGGGCAATCCCCCAGTTCTGCATAATCTCGTCGCTATTCGGCGGCTTTCGCTTCGCGAAGGGCGCAGCAGAGCTGGTCGGCGCAGGAAGTGGAGCGGTTCCCACAGGTGTTGCCCTCGAGAATCGAGCAGACCTCGTCGACGTTTTTGCCCTCGACGAGCTTCGAGATGGCCTTCAAGTTGCCGTTGCAGCCGCCGACGAAGTCGACGTGGGTAATCGTGTCGCCGTCGACGTCGACGTGGATGGCGCGGGAGCAGACCCCGCGGGTTTTGTAGGTGAGCATGTGATCCTCTTTCTCGTTATTTTTCCTGGTACAGCCCGCTTGTGAAAAGAAACGAAAGCGAGCGGAGCTTGCATCCGACGTGTTCGATCGACCAGCGCTGGCACAAGTCGAGCACCGAGAACGCCTCGCGCACCCCCACCTGTGCGCGCGCGATGTCGGAAAACGTGGAGCGTAGCAGGAAGTCCGCCCACTCGGCGGCGCCGGCGCTCACATAGCTTGACTCCACGTGCCCTCGGCAGTGGGAGCATATCACACCGCCCTCGCGTGGGGAGAAGGCGACCGACCCGTCAGGCAATGCGGACACGGGATTTCCGCAAGCGGCGCATGAGGCGAGCATCGGGCGCACGCCGGTCATGGTGAAGGTCTTCATGAGATGCGCGGCGGCAAGCGATGGGGCATATACAGCGCTGGTTTCGCACATCGCGCCGAGCGCGGTTCGCGTCATGGCGAAAAGGTTCGGGCAGGCAAGCCCTGCCTGCGTGCTGCGCTCGATGATCTCGGCGGCGGGGGCGGCGGCAGCGGCGAGCTCGATGTCGCATCGAAGCCTTGCGTTGCCTTCGACTAGGCGCACTTCGGACACCACGTCGAGCGAGCGCCCCTTCGCGCAGAGCACATCCGCCACCGAGAACAGCTCGAGGCGCGAAGCGAAGCTGCTCTTCGGCTTGCGCGCGCCCTTGGCGACCGCGCGAATCTGCGAGCCGTCCTCGGCAAGCATGGTGAGGATAAGGTCGCTTTCCTTGAGCTTTGTCTTGCGCACGACGATGGCTCGCGCGTTGTAGGTGGGTACGGCCACGGGTTATTTGCTGAGCTTGGGATTCGACGAGGCGATGGAGTTGTCCGAGTTCCACGTGATGGTCCCCGACATCTGCTCGGCGTTGGTGAACAGCGTGCCGAACAGGCTCGTCTTTTCGAACTTCTTCGCGGTGATGGTGTAGCTCACGGTGTTGTTGCCCTCGAAGCTCACGCTGTCGCATGAGACGACTTCGCAGTTCACGCCCCCGATAACGACAATCGCCCCCTTGCTGAAGAGCGATTGGGTTTCGGCGACGAGCTCCTTCGCGCGCGATTTCGCGACGGTGATCGTTACGGTGGATCCGGACTTCGCCTTCGTGCCCGCGGCGGGGTCGCACGTAAGGACCGCGCCCTCCGGGCTGTCTTCGGTGTATTTCGTCTCGACGTTTACCGCGAAGCCCGCATCCTTAAGTGCGGCAGAAGCTTCTTCTTGCGATTTGCCCGCGACATCTGGGACCGTGTAGGCTTCCGCGACGGTGACGGTGATGGCGGTCGCGGACTTCACCTTCGTGCCCGCCTCGGGCGAGACTCCAAGAACCGTGCCTTCCGCCTCGTCGGATTTCACGGTGGTGAAGGTGACATTCGCGAGACCCTCCTTGTCGAGGGCGGCCTTCGCCTCGTCTTGGGTTTTGCCTGCGATGTCGGGAACCGCGCGAGGCGTGGCGACGGACATGTTCACGATTGCGCCCTCGGCGATGCGTGCGCCTGCGGCGGGGTCGGTGATGAGGACGACGCCCTCGACCTCATCGGATTTCACCTGCACCGCGCGAACGTCGAATCCCTTGCTCTCGAGCAGCCACGCAGCGTCGGCCTGCGCCTCGCCCGTGACGTCGGGGACGATCTTGCCGCCCCAAAGCTCAAAGTGGTACGTGGCTGCGAGTGCGATGGCGGCAACGGCGACAACAGCGGCGATGATGCCGACGATGCGCTTCGTGCGCTTGCTGTGACGCTCCTTGTCCGTGTCGGGGGCTTCGTATTTCTTTTGGGAAGGTGCTGGCTCCCCCTCGATTTTGGGAAGTTCCATCGTGTCGCCCGCGCGCCAGGAGCGGGCAGGCGGGACGTAGCTTGAGTCCACGAGCCGCTCAAAGCCCGAGAAATCGGCGGTCTTTGAGCCGTCTAAGTCGATGATCTGGGTTTTTTCACTCGATAGCGAGTCTATTCTTTCCGCTTCGCCCCTATGGATGCGCGGGAGGACGTCGTCGAGGTGAGGGTCGCTGCGGTGTGCGGAAGGGCTTTCGGGTGTTTCCGCTGGGAGGTCGAGCGCGTCTTCTAAATCCTCCTCGAGCTCAGCTTCCGCGAACTCGTCGGACTCGTTTGACTCCGCGGAGGAAGGGGGCTCGCACCCGGGTGCTTCCTTGTCGTCCTCGGCGGCTGTTTGCTCGCACGCCGCGCTTGCGCTGGCGTCGGTGGGCGCGATCGCCTCGGCGCCGCCTTCCTTCCTCACCGGTTCAATGATCTGCGTCTTGTCGGCGTCCGCGAGCAGGGAGGCTCCGCATTCGTCGCAGAACTTGGCTCCTTCTCGATTTTCGCTTTGGCAGTGAGGGCAGATCATCTTGCGCGCTTTCTCCCGTTTCGTTCGTCTCATCAGCGCCATTGTAGCGGATGAGACGAACGCATTTTCGCGGGGCGCCTACCCGTGCGAAAGATGCGACAATACCTGCACAAAGATGTGGAGGTGTCTACATTACGCTCCCTCGCCGTAGCCGAAGCGGCGTATCTGCGTGGCGTCGCGGCGCCAGTTCTTCTTCACCTTCACATTCAGATCGAGAAACACGCGGCAGCCCAAAAGCTGCTCTAAATCGGCGCGTGCCTCGCTCCCGATGCGCTTGATCGCCTGGCCTTTCTTGCCGATGATCATGCCTTTTTGGCTGTCGCGCTCGACGTAGATGGTCGCAAAGATGCGCTGGAGGTCCTTCTTCTTATCGTATTGCATGTTGTCGACGGCGACGCCGATCGAATGCGGGACCTCGTCGTGGAACGAACGCAGGATCTTCTCGCGGATGAACTCGGCGATGACGACCTCCATCGGCTGGTCGGTCTGCATGTCGGGCGGGAACCACGCGGGGCCCTCGGGCAGGAAGAAGACGGCCTCTTCCACGAAGGCGTCGACGTTCGCGCCGCTTCGGGCGGAAAGCGCCACCATGGCGTCCCAGGTCATAAGTGCTTCTGCTGCCTCGCGTTGCGCCGCGATCTGCTCGGGGGTGGCGATGTCGGTTTTGGAGAGCACGCAGATGCGGCGAGCCTTGCAGGCGGCGACCTGCTTGGCGACCCATTCGTCGCCGCGGCCGATCGGCTGCGAGGCGTCGATCACCATGGCGACGACGTCGATGTCTTGAAGTCCCTTGAGTGCCGATTCGTTGAGCTCTTCGCCGAGCGCGTCGTGGGGCTTGTGGATGCCCGGGGTGTCGACCAAGATCAGCTGGAAGTCTTCGCGCGTGAGCACGGCGCGGAAGCGGTGGCGCGTCGTCTGCGCAGTCGAGGAGGTGATGGCGATCTTCTTGCCCATGATGGCGTTCAAAAGCGTGGACTTGCCCGCATTCGGACGGCCGACCAGCGTGGCGAAACCTGATTTGAAGCCCTCTTTTTGCGTTCCTAGCACAGTAATTCTCCGATCCTGGGGATGAACACGACGGCGGCGACGACCACGGAGGTCGCCGCGAGGATGAGCGCGGCCCCTGCCGCGCAGTCTTTGGCGTGCTTCGCGAGTTCATGGTATTCAGGCGATGCCAGATCGACCACGCACTCGATGGCGGTGTTCAAGGTTTCCGCCGCCATGACCGCCCCGATGCACAATATGATGGCGAGCCATGACGACCTATCGATGCGAAGCGCGAACCCGAGTGCTACGGCGGCGACGGCGAAGCACGCATCGATGCGCATGTTGCGTTGAGTGAATGCGTGAACAACCCCTTGGCCTGCGCATTTGAAGGCATGCGGGAGCGATTGGACCATCTAATGCTCCCCTCTCACGAGTGCTGCAGGCCCATTGAACTCGCCGAAGATGGAAAGATCGACGCCGCGCTCGAAAGCCCACGCGCGCAGAAGCTCTGCCTCGCGCGCTTCCATGACTTCGGCTTCTTCGTCCTCGATGTGGTCGTAGCCGCACAGATGCAGAAGGCCGTGGAGCAAAAGGACGCTCACCTCGCCTTCGAAGGTGGTGCCGAACTGCTCGGTTTGGCGGCGCGTGACGTCGACGGCGATGATGATGTCGCCGAGCTCGAAGGGCATGTCGGGCGCGGCAAAGCCACCCTCGCCCATCTCGTCGTCAAGCCCGTCGCATTCGAAGGACAAGACGTCGGTCGGACCGGGCTTGCCGCGAAATTCCTCGTTTAAGCGAGCCATCTCCTCGTCGTCGACGAAGCTGATCGAAACCTCGGTATTGCCCGGGCACCCTTCCCTTTCAAGCGCGAAGACGGCCAGTTCGCGCACGGGGACGGCCTCGATGGCGTCTTGGCCGTATTCGCAGTTCACTTCGATGTTCACGTCGCGTCTCCTTTTATGTCAGGCGTCGGCTTTATCGTATGCCGCGACGATGGCGGCGACGAGCGAATGGCGCACGACGTCCTTGCCGGAAAGGCGGCAAAAACTTACATCGTCAATCCCCGTAAGCACGCGCTCGGCGTCGGCGAGACCCGATTTGGAACCGGGCAGGTCGCGCTGCGTCAAGTCGCCCGTCACGACCATCTTGGTGTTGAAGCCGAGGCGGGTTAAGAACATCTTCATCTGCTCGGGAGTGGTGTTCTGCGCCTCGTCGAGGATGACGAAGCTGTCGTTTAAGGTGCGCCCGCGCATGAACGCGAGCGGCGCGATCTCGATGACGCCGCTGTCGATGAGGTCGTTCGCGCGCTCCATGTCGGTCATGTCGAAAAGCGCGTCGTAGAGCGGGCGAATGTACGGGTCGACCTTCTCGTTGATGGTACCGGGGAGAAAACCCAGGTTCTCGCCCGCCTCCACGATCGGGCGGCACAAGATGATGCGCCCGACTTCCTTGCGCTTGAGGGCGGCGACGGCCATCGCCATGGCGAGGTAGGTCTTGCCTGTGCCCGCAGGGCCCAAACCAAAGGTTATGGTATGCGTGCGAATCGCATCGACATAGCGCTTTTGACCAGCGGTTTTCGGTCTAATCGCACGTCCTCGGAACGTGAGGAGGATATCTTCCCGAAGCGCTGCGGGCGAGAATTCGGCCGTGCGGATGAGATCGATCGAGCGGCGCACGTAGTCGGGTGCGATGTCTGACCCTTCGGCCTGCTTCGCCAGATCGGAGAAGAGCGCAGTGAGCGTTTGCACCTCGACGGGGTCGCCCGTCAAGGCGATCGAGTCCCCGCGGACGGTGATGCTCGCCGAGAACGCGCCCTCGATGAGGCGCAGGTTCGCATCCGCCGGTCCGACGATGCGCGCCATGTCCACGCTTGCCGGAATGGTGAGTGTGATTTGCGTTTGGTCTGTCATGCTGGCCATTGTATCACGCGCGTATCGCTATAATTCGATGTTTGACATTCCGCATGACACGCAATGATGGAGGAGAAACGCCATGGCAACCGTAGCGCACCTTTTCGAAGAAGCGAGAGAGGCCTCGCGCCCGACGCTTTCGTTCGAGATCTTCCCGCCGAAAGGCGACTTAGACCACCGTACCGCGCGCGAGGTTGCAGGGGGTCTCGCCCCCCTTGGTCCCGACTTCATTTCCGTTACCTACTCGGCGGGCGGCGGCGGCAACAAGCATTCCACCAACGATGTGGCCGAGATCATCCAGTCCGACTTCGGCACGGTTTGCGTCGCGCACCTCACCTGCGCGGGAGCGACTGCGTCTTCGATTACAGCCTCCATCGAGGATTTGCGCGCGCACAACATCGAGAACGTCCTCGCACTGCGCGGCGATATCCCGGCAGGAGTCGAGCCCACCGAGTTCCGCTTCGCGAAGGACCTCATCCCCACGCTTACCGAAGCCGATTTTTGCGTGGGCGCGGCGGCGTATCCCGAGGGGCATATTGATTGCATCGACCCGAAGGTCAACATCGAGCACCTTAAGGAGAAGGTCGATGCGGGAGCGAGTTTCCTCGTGACGCAGCTGTTCTTCGACAACGACTATTTCTACCGCTTCCGCGAGCGTTGCACCTCCGCGCGGATCTATGCCCCGATCACCTGCGGCATCATGCCGTTTTTGAGCAAGCAGCAGATCCAGCGCATGGTGTTTATGTGCGGTGCCTCGCTTCCGAGCCCCATCATCAAGCTGCTCGCTCGCTACGAGGACGACCCCGCGAGTCTTCGTGCGGCGGGTATCGAATACGCCTGCAAGCAGCTCGTCGACCTTAAGGAACACGGCGCAGACGGTCTTCATGTCTACACGATGAACCACCCCGACATCGCCCGCGCCTGCACTGAGGCGATACGCTGTGCCGACTAGGAGCGATAGCGCTTCACGCTTCGCCGGTTTTCTCAATGGGAAGCCGAAGAGCGGGTCGTTTCCCTGCGCTCCGGCGGAAGGGTCGTTGGGTCTCGACCGCGATGAGGCGCTCGGGTACCTGGGCTACGGCGACCAGGAGCTCGACTGCGAACTTGCGGCCCGCTTCGATGCGATAGCAAATGAATGCGAGGAGATGCTCTCGCCCGCCTATTCGTGGGCGGCGTTCTCCGTCGAGCGCAATGTGCCTGATGGAGAAGACGCGGGGGTGTATCTTTTGGGGACGTCCGCCTGCCTTGCCGGCACGAGCATGGCAACGCACATGGAAGGCGCTACCGGCGTGGTGCTGCTCTCCTGCACGGCGGGAATGGCATCCGAGCGCGCGCTCGCCCGCTATCAGGCGACGAGCCCGACCGAGGCGCTCTTCTGCAGCGCCTGCGCCTCGGCGCTCGTGGAAGCATGCGCCAACCGCGTCGAAGCCGAGGTGGTCGCAGAAGCGAGCGAGACGGGGCTTCGCACCAACTGGCGCTTCAGCCCAGGCTACGGCGATGCGCCGCTCTCGATGCAGCCCGCCCTGCTGCGGGCGCTCGGCGCACCGGGACGCTTGGCGGTGAGCTGCACCGACAGCTTCCTGCTTGTGCCGTCGAAGAGCATCACGGCGGCGATCGGGCTTTTCGAGCCTGGAACGCGCGCGGCGGGCGTGAGGCGAAACTGCGCCACGTGCTCGCTCGGGCAGGTGTGCATGATACGAAAACAAGGGAGAACATGTCATGGCTAGCAACTTGAGCGGCCTTACCATTAAAGATGAGCACTTAAGGCGCGCGCTCGAGGGGCAGGAGTACCTGCTCGTCGACGGCGCCATGGGAACGCAGATGCAGGAGCGGGGCCTCGATGCGCTTGAGGCCGTCCCCGAACTGCTCTGCAAGACGCACGCAGACGATATCACGGCGATTCACGCAGCTTACATCGCGGCGGGCGCCGAGGTCATCACGACCAACACGTTCAGCGCGAACCGCCTGAAGCTCGGCGATAAGATGAGCGTCGAGGAGGCGTACCGGCGAGCGGCCGATTGCGCGCGACGCGCCGGCGCGCCTTACATCGCGGGCGACATCGGCCCGACGGGCTCGCTGCTCGAGCCGATGGGAACGCTTTCCTTCGACGAGGCCTACGATATCTTCGCTGAACAGGTGCGCTCAGCTGTTGCCGCGGGATGCGATGTCATCCTCATCGAGACAATGGCGGATCTGCTCGAGGCGAAGGCCGCCCTGCTCGCGGCGCGCGAAAACTCGACGCTGCCGGTGTTCGTCACGATGACGTTCGGGGAAGACGGCCGCACGTTTCTTGGCACTACGCCCGCGATCGCAGCTGAGGTCTTAAGCTCACTCGGCGCGCAGGCGGTCGGCTTCAACTGCTCGCTCGGTCCTGCCGAGCTTGTCGGCGCCGCGCACGCCATGGCGTCTCGTGTGCGCTGCCCGCTCATGGCGCAGCCCAATGCCGGTTTGCCCCATATGGAAAACGGAGAGACCATCTTCGATGTCGGTCCTGAGGAGTTCGCGCGCGCGATGGGCCCTCTGCTCGATGCCGGCGCGAGCATTGTCGGCGGCTGCTGCGGGACGAGCCCGCGTTCGATTGAGTTGCTCTCAAAAGAGCTTGCCCGCCGCGAAAAGCCAACGCCACGGCCCTTCAAACCCGCCTGCGTCCTTACGAGCGCCCAGGAAGCGGTCGTGCTTGAAAAGGGGAAACACGCCGTTGCCGTCATTGGCGAGCGCATCAACCCCACGGGCAAGAAGAAGCTTAAAGCCGCACTGCGCTCGGGCGATTTAGACTACGTCATCGGCGAGGCGGTCACCCAAAGAGACTCAGGTGCCGATGTGCTCGACGTGAACGTCGGCCTTCCCGAGCTCGACGAGCCCGCCATGCTCTCCGCCGTCGTCGAGAAGCTCTCGGCAACGGTGACGCTGCCACTCGTCATTGACTCGAGCAACCCCGACGCCATCGAGCGCGTGGTCCGCAGCTACGCAGGAAAGCCGCTGATCAACTCCGTGAACGGCAAACGCGAGAGCCTCGATGCCGTGTTGCCGATTGCCAAGAAGTATGGCTGCGCGGTCATCGGGCTCGCACTTGACGAGTCGGGCATCCCGCCGACAGCCGAGGGTCGCTTCGCCGTCGCCGAGAAGATCGTCGCCGAAGCCGAGCGCATCGGCATCCCGCGCGAGGACATCGTGATCGACTGCCTTGTCATGGCCGTCGCCACGAATCAGAGCGAAGCGATGGAAATCGTGAAGGCCGTGTCGCTCGTCAAGGAGCGCCTTGGGGTGCGCACGGTGCTCGGCGTGTCAAACGTGAGCTTCGGCATCCCGCAGCGCGCGCTTCTGAACAGCACGTTTCTGGCGGCTGCTCTCGGCTGCGGGCTCGATTTCCCAATCCTTAACCCCTCTTCGGCGCGGTATATGGACACGGTCCACGCCTTCCGCGTCTTAAACATGCAGGACGAAAGTGCGGTGCGCTACATCGAGGACTACGCGAATGCGCCCGACCCCTACACGGTACCTGCTGGGACGGTGCCGATTCAGGCGGGAACCCTTCCGCAGCCGCAGCCCGCGAAGCCAACAGACGCCGCTTGCCCGATCGCTATACCGGAGTCGCTCGCGCATGCGTCGGACGACGTCGAGCAGATCGTCAATCTCATCATGTCCGGTCGTAAGGGACCTATGGGAGAAATGACCGAGAAGCTGCTTACGTCCTGCGATGCGCTCGACGTCGTGAACGGAGCCTTCATTCCCACGCTCGATGTCGTGGGCAAGAAGTTCGACGACGGTTCGTTTTTCCTACCCCAGCTCATGGCATCGGCTGAGGCCGTGAAAGCAGGCTTCGACGTCGTGCGCGAGCATATGGGCGAATCGGGCGCAGCCATCGACGACGGGCGCGCGATTGTCGTCGCGACCGTGAAGGGTGACATCCACGACATCGGCAAGAACATCGTGAAGATGCTGCTTGAGAATTACGGGTACCGTGTCATTGACCTGGGGCGCGACGTTGATCCGAGCGAGATTTTGCGCGTCGTGCGCGAGCAGAACGTCCGCCTCGTCGGCCTATCTGCCCTCATGACGACGACCGTGAAGGCGATGGAGGAGACGATCGAGCTGCTGCATCGCGAAGTGCCGGGGTGCTCGGTGTTCGTCGGCGGTGCCGTGCTCACGCCCGAATACGCCGCGCAGATTCACGCCGACCACTACAGCAAGGACGCGGCCGATTCGGCGCGCTATGCGGAAGAGTATTTCGCGAGCATCGGCCTGTAAGAGGCGCCGCTGCCTCGTGCAATGCGAAGGAGCCTTCCCTCTCCTATGCACGGAAAAGGGAAGGCTCCTTTTAGTTTGATGCCTCATTGCTTCAGTGTGTGCCCGTCGCACACCGCAGGGAGAGAAAACCCCAGCTAGAGCGTGACCTCGACCATCTCGCCCACTTTCGCGTTCTTAGGCGCAGGAATCTCGAAGTAGCTCTCCGTGAGGGCGACCCCCTCTTCTTCGACGACGGCAAGTTCTCGCGTGCCCTTGCGGGCCTCGCGCTCCTTGTCGCGCAGCAGGTCCCCCAGATCGCGCAGCCGCTGGGCGCGGTCGGCCTTCACGCCGGGCGGCACCTGGTCGATGCGCGCCGCAGCGGGCGTTCCCTCGCGCTTCGAGTACGGGAACACGTGAATCTTCGAGAACCGGCAGGTACGGGCGACGCGGAGCGTGTCCTCGAACTCCCCTTCCGTCTCGCCGGGGAAGCCGCAGATGATATCGGTCGACAGAGACAGCTCGGGAACGCGCTCGTACAGATTGGCGACTATCGCTTCGAAATGTTCTGCGCTGTAAGGGCGGTGCATCTCGCGCAGCACCTTCGAGTTGCCCGATTGCATGGGAAGATGGAGGTGTCGGCAGACGCGCCCTCCCGCCGTTGCGAGCACCTCGATTAAATCGTCATGCACATCGCGTGGTTCGACGCTCGAAACGCGGAAGCGTACGGGGGGCTCGCCAGGACGGTGGATGTCGGCGGTCGCCGAAAGCAGCTCGCGCAGCAGGTCGGCCAGATCGAGCGTCTTGCCCGCCTCCTCGTCGTGCCAGCGATACGAGCCGAGGTTGATGCCGGTGAGGACGATTTCCTTCACGCCTGCGTTCGCAAGCGCGCGGCATTGCTCGATAACGTTTGCAGTGTCCACGCTTGTTGCCTTGCCGCGCGCGACATGCACGATGCAGTAGGTGCAGGCGTTGTTGCAGCCGTCCTGCACCTTCACGCCGACGCGGGTGCGATAGCGCTCTCCCACCGGCAGCGCCTTCCCGTGCGCGGCGGCGGCAAGCCCCCATGCGCCTGCCTCGATCGATGACGCGAGCTCGACTTTCCCCATGACGCGCACGCGCGGATCCATTGCGAGGAAGGTGTCCTTGTCGATGGCGGCGGCGCAACCCGTGACGACCACGGTTGCGCGGTCGTTCGCTCGAAGGGCGTGGCGCACGGCCTTGCGCGTCTTTTTCTCGGCCTCGCCGGTGACGGTGCAGGTGTTCACGACGATGAGGTCGGCATCGGCCGCGTCTGCGCGCTCGCCATCGTGCGCATCGAGCGCTGCGGCAAAGGAGTCGGACTCGACGCGGTTGACCTTGCAACCGAGGTTGACGACGGCGTACTTCATCGAGTGCCTCCAAGCTTTCCCAGCTCATACAAGGTGAGAGCTGGTGCCACAACCCCCGCCGTCTCCGTGCGGAGAATCGAGGCACCCAAGCTGACGAGCGAGGCGCGGGGGTTCGCGTCCAGGAAGAAACCGACCTCGCGCTCGGTAAGCCCGCCCTCGGGCCCGACGACGACGGCGATGCGCGCATCGCCGCGGGGACAGGAGCACTCCGAGAGCCCCCGCTCGATCGCGTGCGCAAGCGAAGCAGTCTGGGGAGCCTCCTCCCAGCAGATGAGCACGGCGGTCGCCTCCGCAAGCTCAGCCGCCGCCTCCTTCGCGTTTCGCGGCTCGAGCACCTCGGGGATGCGCGGCTGCCCCGACTGCATGGCCGCGCTCTTCGCGATGGAGCGCCAGCGGTCAAGGCGGGTCCTCGTCTTCTTCGCGTCGAGCTTTACGATGGAGCGCTCGCAGGTCAGGGGCATGAATGCCGCCACTCCGAGCTCGGTCGCATGGCGGATGACCGAGTCCATCTTCTCGCCCTTGGCAAGCCCCTGCACGAGCATCACGAGCGGGCCATCGCCAGTCGCGTCTTCATGGCGCGTGATGCGCACGAGGGGGAAATCGTCGTCGAAAGAGGTGATCTCGCATTCGAAGTAGTCCTGCGTCGAATCGACGACGGCGATGTGCTCGCCCGGGGCCAAGCGCAAAACTTTAGCGTGTTTGGCATCGTCGCGCGCGAGCCGCAAGGGGAAAACCTCCTGCGGCTCGTCGGCGATAACCTGATCCTCAAGGAAGAAACGTGGCAGTGACATGGGTGTTTGCAACCTTACCCTTCGGGTGCGCTAGTTGAAGGCGTCGCGCAGCTTTTGCAGCGGGCTTCGCGGCGCGGAAACCTCTTCACCCATCTCGCTCGCGAGCTTTTCAAGCAGCTCGCGCTCCTTTTTCGACACCTTCTCGGGAATGAGGACGTTCACGTGAACGTACATGTTCCCGCGCGCTTCGCTCTTAAGGCGCGGCATGCCGAAGCCTTTCGCGCGCACGACCTGCTCGTTCTGGCAGCCTGCGGGGATGCGCACCGACACCTTCTCGTCGGGCATGATGCCGTCGATCTCGATTTCGGCGCCGAGGATCGCCTGGATAAAGGATACGTTCGCGCGCGCGTGCAAGTCGTCCCCGTCGCGCTCGAAGAACTCGTGCGGCTGCACACGGCATGTGACGATGAGGTCGCCCGCCTGGGCGCCCTGGATGCCGGCCTCGCCGAAGCCTCCCACGCGCAGCTGCTGGCCGTCGCGGATGCCCGCCGGCACCTTCACCGTGACGCGCTGGCGATCGGGCACGCGTCCCTGACCCTCGCACTCGGGGCAGGGATTCTCAATGCTCTGGCCGGTGCCGCCGCATTTCTTGCAGGTCGTCGCCGTCTGCATGTCGCCTAAGAACGTGCGCTGCACGCTGACGACGCGGCCCTTGCCGCCGCACTCGGGGCAGGTGACGACCTTGCCGTTCTCACCCATGCCGGTGCCCTTGCAGTCCGGGCACGGCGCTAAGCGATCGTAGACGATTTCCTTCTCGACGCCGCATGCGACCTCTTCGAGCGTGATGCGCAGGCCGACGCCCATGTCGCGTCCTTCCTTGCGCGTGGGGCGCCCGCCTTGTCCACCCTGCCCGCCGAAAAACGACGAGAAGATGTCGCCCATGCCGCCGAAGCCGCCGCCGAACAGGTCGTCGAAGTCGACGTATCCGCCGCCCCCCGCGCCTCCCGCAGCCCCAGGAATGGTGCCGAAGCGGTCGTACTGGGCGCGCTTGTTGGGGTCGGAGAGGACGTCGTAGGCTTCGTTCAGCTCCTTGAACTGGTCTTCCGCGTCGGGAGCCTTGTTCACGTCGGGGTGCAGCTCGCGCGCGCGACGACGGAACGCCTTCTTGATTTCGGCATCGGACGCGTCTTTCGACACGCCGAGAATCTCGTACAGGTCCTTGGCCATTTCTCGCCTTTCTTACATTTCTCCACACGCGGCTTGTCGAGCCGCACGATTATCTACGATTCGCCGAGTGCCGCGCTCGCCGCGCGCACTGCCTGGATCACCTTCGAATACTCCATGCGCGTCGGGCCGATGACAGCGACGACGCCCTGCGCCTCCCCGCGGCCGTAGCGGCTCGCCACGACGGACACGCCCGAGAGACCCTCCGTCTTGTTCTCTTTGCCGATCTGCACCGACAAATCTTCGGTGCTCGTCACGTCGTCGAGGATGTGCAGGAGCACCGTGTCGTCCTCGAGCACCTGCATAAGCGGCAGCACCGCGTCGGTTCGCGAGAACTCGGGTTGCGCGAGCAGCGCGCTCATGCCGAGCCGATGCGTGCGGCCCGTCTGTCCTTCCTGGATGCAGGAGATGACCTCTTCGAGCACGGCGCGCACGAGGGGGTCGGAAAACGCGCTTCTCATCCCGAGCGAGAGCCCCTGTTCGACGTCGGTGAGCGACTTGCCGCAGAGCGCGCGGCCGAGCAGCGCCTGGATGCGCGAGAGCTCGTCGCCGCCGACGGGAATGGTGAACTCTATCTGGCGGTTGAACACGTTGCCGTCTTCGGTCACCACGACGCAGATCGCGCGGAAATCGTTCAAGCTCACGAGCGTGATCTGCTTGATGCGCGTCTCGAGTACTGTCGGTGCGAGGACGATCGACAAGCAGTCGGTGAGTCGCGCGAGCGCGCTCGACGTCTGCTCGAGCAGGGAGTCGAGCTCGGAGGCGCTCTTCCTCAGGTTCTCTGCGACGGCGCGATAACGCTCCTCGTCGGGAAGCGACTCGTTCGACAAAAGCTCGTCGACGAAGGTGCGGTACCCGAAATCGGTCGGGATGCGACCTGCGGACGTATGGGGCTGCGCGATGTAGCCCTCGTCTTCCAAGATGGATAGCTCGTTTCGCACGGTGGCAGGGCTCACGCCGAGCTGATAGCGTTCGGTGAGCGTTCGCGAGCCGACGGGCAAAGCGCGCGCCACGTATTCCTCGATGAGCGCCGCGAGTACGCGCTGTCTTCTATCAGAGAGCATGACTTCACCCCTTTCGACTCGATTGCTGCCATGCCAAAAAGGTATTCTAGCAGCCGAAGCATTGGAGTGCTAAAGAAATTGGCGAGGTGCGCCATATCTTGATAGATGCGCCACAGATGCCCCGCAGGAGCCCCTTACGCGAGGTCGAATAGCTCTCCGTAGAGATCGTTTCCCAAAAGCCAACCTCGCTCGGTGGGGCGAAGGCGGCCGCCCTCGCGTTCGGCGAGCCCTTCCGAGATGAGCTTTTCGACCGTCTCGTCGAGACGCGGCAGAAGCGCGCGCGCGAATGCGAGCTGTGCCTCGGATACGCCGCGCGTCATGCGCATGCCGAGCATGAGATCCTCAGCCGCCATCTGCGCCGCGTTGAGGTCGTCGGTGACCTGGCCGTCCGTGACGCGCATGCGGCGCTCGGCGTTCTGCGTCATGGTTGCCGCCGATCGGCCTATCCCCAAATAGGGAACGCCCGTCCAGTAGGAGATGTTGTGCTTGCAGGCGAAGCCCGAGCGCGCGTAGCTCGCGACCTCGTAGCGCTCGAAGCCCGCCGCCTGCAGGATGGTCTCCGCAATCTGCATCTGCTCGGCCTCGACGTCGTCGTCGGGCTCGGGAAGCTCGCCTGAGAGCACCATGCGGTCGAAAGGCGTGTGCGGCTCGATCGTGAGCGGGTAGACGCTCACGTGCGAAACGCCGAGCTCGACCGCGCGATGCACGCCGCGCTCGAAGGATTCGGCGCTCTGGCCGGGGATTCCGCACATCAGGTCCACGCTCACGTTCTCAAACCGCTCGTGCGCCGCCTCGATGGCCCGGCATGCGCCGAGCGAATCGTGCGCGCGCCCGAGCGTGCGCAGCACATCGTCGTCGAAGCTCTGCACGCCGATGGAGAGCCGATTCACGCCGAGCGCCCAGATGTCGCGAACCATGTTGGGCGTGAGACTTTCGGGGTTCGACTCCATCGTGCATTCGACGTCGGGCTCGAGGCGCATGGAGGTCGAGAGCGCGTAGAGCAGCATCGAGAGCCGCGAGGTCCCGATATAACTCGGCGTTCCCCCGCCGAGATACACCGTCTCGATGCTCGCGAGCTCGCCTTCCTTCGATTTGCGGCGCAGCTTGAGGCATATATCCTCGACGTACTCGTCGATGCGCGGGTCGTCTGCGGCAATGGCAGACGTGGTGAAATCGCAGTAGGCGCAGCGCTTCACGCAGAATGGAAGGTGCAGATAGAGCGCCTTATACGGGTCGTGGGGCATCGCTGGTCCCTTTCTTGGCGGCGTTTATCGTTTGATGGGAATGCGTGCTTTCGTGTGCTGTTGCATAGGCGAGCAACTCGTCGAAGACGGCGTCGAAGTCCTCGGGCGTCACGCAGGCGTTGATCTTCCCGCGCGCGTTCGCTGCCCCAGGAAGGCCTGCCATGTACCACATCGCGTGCTTGCGCATACGCACGATGTTTCTTCCCTCGCGCTCGGCGAGCAGGTGAGCGTGGCGGCGCGCCATGGCGATGCGCTCGGCGATGGTGGGCGCGTGCGGTTCGGGTAAGCCCGCAAGTGCTGCTTTGGCCTGGGCGAACACCCATGGATTGCCCTCGGCGCCGCGTGCGATCATGATCGCGTCGCAGCCCGTTTTCGAGCGCATGGCGACGGCGTCTGCGCCTGTGCGCACGTCCCCGTTGCCCACGACGGGGACGGCGACGGCATGCTTCACCTTTGCGATGACGTCCCAGTCGGCGTGCCCGCGGTAGAGCTGCTCGGCGAAGCGCCCGTGCACGGTGACGGCGCATGCGCCCGCGGCCTCCATGCGACGGGCGAACTCGGGGGCGGTTTCCTCCCCCAATTTGTAGCCGCGGCGGAACTTCGCGGTTACGGGATGCGCGACTGCGTTGCGCACGGCCGACACGATGCGCTCCGCAAGCTCGGGTGCGCACATGAGCGCCGAGCCGTCGCCTTTCGACACGATCTTGCGCGCAGGGCAGCCCATGTTGATGTCGAGGTACGCAAGCGAGCTTCCCATCGCGTCCTCGACCCAGGCGGCCTGCTCGGCCATCACATCGGGCTCGTGGCCGAAAAGCTGCACGGCCACCATATCCTCCCTCGGCGCCGTGCGCAGAAGATGGCGCGTCTTCTCGTTGGCGAAAGAAAGGCCCTTTGCAGAGACCATCTCGGTGTAGGCAAGCGACGCCCCTTGCTCCAGACAAAGCGAGCGGAACGCCTCGTCGGTGACGCCCGCCATCGGTGCGAGCAGCAAGGGGTGCGCGGCGAAGAAATCGTACATCATGTTGGCGGTTTCCTCCTCGCTTGCGCTACAGCGCGCTCGCAAGCGCGCCGAGCGTTGCCGCGCCCATCGCGAACATCGCAATGACGAGCACGATTACGATCACGATTGCAAGCGCGCACCCGACCTTGGGAAACGAGCCGCCGGCGTTCATTCGCTCGCGCTCGGCAGCGGCCTTCTTCTCGTCAAACGGGTCGTCGAGCCAGTTATACGATTCTTTTTCGCGCTTGGACACGGCTAGTCATCCACCTTGAGAATCGCCATGAACGCTTCCTGAGGCACTTCGACGTTGCCGATGGCTTTCATGCGCTTCTTGCCCTGCTTCTGCTTCTCGAGCAGCTTTCGCTTGCGCGAGATGTCGCCGCCGTAGCATTTCGCGAGGACGTCCTTGCGCTTCGCCTTCACCGTCTCGCGAGCGAGCACGCGTCCGCCGATAGCTGCCTGGATGGGCACCTCGAACATCTGGCGCGGGATGATTTCCTTCAGCTTTTCGGTGAGCACGCGCCCGCGGTCGTACGCCTTGTCCTTGTGGACGATGAACGACAGCGCGTCGATCGGCTTACCGGAGAGCAGGATGTCGAGCTTCACGAGCTGGGAGGGCTTGTAGCCGGCGAAGTCGTAGT
Source organism: uncultured Ellagibacter sp. (assembly GCA_934663775.1). Taxonomy (GTDB): domain Bacteria; phylum Actinomycetota; class Coriobacteriia; order Coriobacteriales; family Eggerthellaceae; genus Ellagibacter. The sequence continues at coordinate 68,331 of CAKUKU010000004.1, forward strand.
CGAGCGACGCGTAGCCCTTCGTGTTCGATTTCAGCTTGTCGAAGTAGTCCATGATGAGCTCGGAAAGGGGGATCTCCCAAAGCATCTCGACCGTGTTCTGCGAGAGGTAGTTCATCGTGACGAACGTGCCGCGGCGTGCGACAGTGAGGTCCATGACAGCGCCGACGTAATCGGGCGGGATGAGGATCTTCGCTTTAAGGTAAGGCTCCTCAATATGCTCGATCTCGCCGGGGTCGGGCATTTCTTGGGGGGAGTGCAGGCTTGCCATTTCCCCGCCCTGCTTGAAGACGTGGTATTCCACCGAGGGCGCCGTCGCGAGCAAATCGAGGTTGAACTCGCGCTCGAGGCGCTCCTTCACGACCTCCATGTGCAAAAGCCCCAAAAAGCCGACGCGGAAGCCGAAGCCGAGAGCGTGGGACTTCTCGGGTTCCCACAACAGCGCGGGGTCGTTCAGCGAGAGTTTCTCGAGGGCTTCTTTCAAGGGCTCGTACTGGTCGGACTCTATGGGGAAAAGGCCCGTGTAGACCATGGGTTTCGCCTCGCGATAGCCCGGCAGCGGCTCGTCGACGCCGCCCTCCGCGAGCGTGATTGTATCGCCCACCTTCACGTGGATGAGGTCTTTGAGTCCCGTTACCAGGTACCCCACCTCGCCGACGCCGAGCTCAGGCAGCGGCTCCTCGGCCGGATGGCGCGCGCCCACTTCCTCGGCCAGGATATCCTTACCCGACGCCATAAGGCGCAAGCGCTGACCCTTCCTCATGCTTCCGTCGACTACGCGCACGAGCGCCACGACGCCGCGGTAGGAGTCGAAGTAGCTGTCGAAGATGAGCGCGCGCAGCGGGGCGTTCGCGTCACCGGTTGGCGCGGGGATGTTGTAGACCACGGCCTCGAGCAGGTCGTGCACGCCCACGCCGGTTTTTCCCGATGCGAGCACCGCGTCGTCTGCGGGAATGGCGAGCGCGTCCTCGATTTCGGCGCGCACGCGGTCGGGGTCGGCCGAGGGCAGGTCGATCTTGTTGATGAGCGGGATGATTTCGAGGTTCGCGTTCATCGCCATCATGGCGTTCGCGACCGTCTGCGCCTCGACGCCCTGCGTGGCGTCCACCACGAGCACGGCGCCTTCGCATGCGGCGAGCGAGCGGGAAACCTCGTAGGTGAAGTCGACGTGCCCCGGGGTGTCGATGAGGTTGAACTGGTATTCCTCCCCGTCGTCGGCCTTGTACGTCACGCGAACCGCCTGACTTTTGATGGTGATGCCGCGCTCACGCTCGATGTCCATCGTGTCGAGGAGCTGGGCCTGCATGTCGCGCTCGGCGATGGTCCCCGTCATCTCGAGGATGCGGTCGGAAAGCGTCGATTTCCCGTGGTCGATATGCGCGATGATGGAGAAGTTCCTGATGTGCGAAGGGTCGGTCATGACGATCGATGGGTCCTTATCTCTTGCAGTATTTGTGTTCAATGTATACGTTTGCGCCCGAAAACGGGGCAATTCGCTAAAAAATTCGTGCAATTGGCGAAAGCCTTTGCTATTCTATCGCATTGCGTATCCAGCAAGCGTTCGCGCGATGAGATTCATCGGCGAATCCGCAGACATGGCTGCATCGAGGAAACCGCTTGTGCTGGACGGCCGATTGGCCTGCGAGACAGAGAAACCCAGACTGCCTCCTATGCGAGACGCGCATCGCGCTTTCTTCGTCTCGCACGTCAATCTTGCCTTCCATCACCTTTCCGCGAACATGCCGTGCACGCTGCATGCGTCGAGAAACCGCTGTTCAGGAAAGGAACCATCATGGCAAATATCAAGAGCCAGAAGAAGCGCATCATCACCAACGAGAAGGCGCATCAGCGCAACAAGGCCTGCAAGTCCGAGCTGAAGACCGCAGTGCGCCGCGTGCGCGAGGCTGTCGCCGCCGGCAACGGCGCCGAGGCTTACGCTGCCGCCCTCGCCGCTTCCCGTCTGCTCGACAAGGCCGCTTCGAAGGGCATCATCCACAAGAACCAGGCTGCGAATCGCAAGTCCGGCGTCATGAAGCTCGCCAATACCATCGTGACCGACGCCGATCGCGCCGCTTACGTGAAGCCGGAACCGAAGAAGCAGGAGGCCACGGGCAACAAGAAGGCTGCCAAGAAGGCCGAGCGCAAGGCCGCCCTCGCCGCCGCTTCCGCCGAGAAGGCCAAGCGCCGCGAGAAGCAGCTCAAGGAAGAGGCCGCCGCTGCCAAGCGCAAGGCCAAGGAAGCCGAAGAGGCTGCCAAGGCTGAGGCCGCTGCCGCCGAAGGCGAAGAGGCTGCCGAATAGGCGCTAAGCCGAAACTTCGCGGGCGGGGTTGGATGTTCCGCCCGCTTGGGCTCCGGGAAACTGGGGCCCTTTTCTTTTGTTGGGGGAAACTGAGGCTGTGAACAGGGGCGATCTTGATTAGGCGCTGCCGACTGTGCTTTCCCGGCGAGCGCTATCTCCCCGAGCAGACCATTACGACCCAGTCCTGAAAGGCCGCTTCGGGGTCTGCTCCGCTTTTCATGGCGCGCTCGGTGTCGCGAGCGGTGATGATCGCGCCTCGAAGCTCCTCGCGGGTAAAGCGCCGCGCGCACGTTATGTGGTCTTTCACCTGCCATGCCTGCTTGGGACGAGCTTTGGGATTTCCGATCTTCGCGTATTTGGAGAGCGCGGCGGCGAGCGCGCTCGTGCTCCCCCGTTGCTCCATGACCTTCGCGCAGAGGAGCTCGCGCAGGCGGGTCGCGCACATCGCGATGAGCGCGTGGGGCGAGGTTGATTTCATGCGAGCGCGCAGAAGAAGGCACTTCTTCAGGTCGCGCGCGGCGAACGCGTTCACGAAATCCCAGGGTGTGGCCTCGGTCGTGCGGCTCACCATCGAGCGCACCTCGTGCTCGCTCACCGGATCGGCTCCCCTGTGGGCAAGGGCGATCTTCGCGACCTCGCTGTCAAGATGCACCGTGTTCTCGCCGACGAGGTCGACAAGGGCGCTTGCGGCGCCTTCCGTGAACGTCACACCGTGCGAAACGGCCATCGAGCGCACGGTTTGGGGCAGATCGCGCTTCTTCTTCGGTTCGCAATCGATGATTGCGCTCTTCCCCACCGAGGCGATGGCCTTGTACAGGCGCGTGTTCTTCGCGAGTTTCTCGGCTTCGAGGGCGAGCACGGTCTGCTCGCTCGGAGATGCAAGATAAGCCACGAGTTCCTCAGCGTCAGCCTTCTTCAGCCTATCGGCGTCGCGCACGTAGACGAGGCGCATGTCGCTTGCGAACGGCATGGTGTTGCAGGCCGAGACGATGTCGGAGCCGAGTGCCGTCTCGCCATCGAAGGTGTCGGAGTTAAACGACAGGTCGCCGAACTCGGCAAGGCGCTCGCGCAGCCGTTTCAGCACGGCGGCGCGTTTGAGCGCGTCCTCTCCGACGACGAGATACGCGGGAATGAGTGGTTGTTTCTTTGTATTTTGTGCCATGCCGCCATTTTATCGCAGGGCGGTGACGCGAATGCTATCGCGCGTGAATTCGCATGAAACGTCTCCCATCTCATCGGTGCGGAATATCTGCGACCCCTGAGCGTCGAGTGTGGAAAGCGTTTCGGGCGTGGGGTGGCCATAGCGGTTGTTCGCGCCGACGCTCACGAGCGATATTTCGGGGTCTATCTTTTCTGCGATTGCCGGCGTGAGCGCCGCGCGCGAACCGTGATGCCCGACCTTGTATACATCGATGTCGTCGAGTGCGCCCTCGTCGATCATCTTCTGCAACTGATTCGCTTCGGCGTCCCCACATAAAAACGCCGTCCAACCGCCTACATCGGCGGAGATTGTGGCGAGCAGGCACAGGCTGTCGCTGTTGCCTCCCTCATCGTGGAACTCGTGCGGCCAAATCGCTCGCATGGAAAAATTCCCGCAGATGATAACGTCACCGACCGATACACCGAGAACGCCATCGGGGCTCACAAGCGAGCTTGCGTCGGCAACGAGAGCGCCACATGATGCGCATCCGCACGTGAGCGTGCCTTGAGACACGAGCACGCGGTCTACCCCGACCACGCCCTTGAGCGCCTTCAAAGATCCGCAATGGTCGTCGTCGGCGTGGCTTACGATGACGGCGTCAAGGCGGAAGACGCCATGCCGGGCAAGCGCTTCGAGCAGCTGTGTATCGTGGTTTCCCGTGTCGATGAGCACTGAGGCCCCTTTGCTCCTTACGAGGAACGCGTCTCCCTGCCCCACGTCGAGCATGACGAGTTCCGCGGGTCTGGTAAGCGGGATCACCACCACAACCGCAAGCGCCAGCGCAAGAGAGCCTCCCGTAATCGCCGCTAGGGCGCACACACGCAAACGAGGCCACCAAAGCCAGAGCACCGTCGTGCCCGCAATCGATAGGGCAAGTCCCACGGATGTTGGCAAAGACACGGGGATGCAGGCAAACGGCAAATGCGAGAAAACCTCGATCACTGCTGTAAGCGGCAAAGCAGCGCCGTAGGCTGCAGCCATCGCTAGCGGGGTGACGACGGGTGCGAGCAAAGCGGAGACAGATGCTATGAGGCTCACCACGAGCGCGATCGTGAAAAGGGGCGCCACCGCCATGTTCGCGAACGGAGCGACAAGCGGCAGCTGCGAGAAAAGTGCGGCGGAAAACGGGGTTGTCGCCACGGTAGCAGCCAAGGTGAGCGACAGCGGTTCGGCTGCCAATCGAACGAAGGGAACGGATTCGAGCCACGAGGTGAAAAGCGGCGCTAAAGCGATAATCCCGAGCGTCGATGCGGCCGAAAGGAAAAACGACACGGAGACGCTTGACTCGGGGCTTGCCGCAACGATGACGATGATGCAGATGCAGAGCGCCGAGAGCGATGCCTTTCGTCTTTGAGCGAGGAAGGCCGTCATGCCGACTGTTGCCATGACGGCCGCTCGAACGGCTGAAATCGGCATTCCCGTGAGTACGAGATAGCAGCCGAGGAAGACAAGCTGCATCCCAAGCGATAACTTGCGCGGGGCTCGAAGCGCTTGGAGGGCAGTAGCGATCATGGCGCAGGTGATTGACAGGTGCGCGCCCGATACGGCGACGAGATGGGCCACGCCTGCAGCCTTGCACGCTGAGTATAGGTCGCTTTCCCGAAGTTGCTCTCGATACCCGCAGACGAGCGCTTGGCAAAGCGCATATTCATCGGCTGACCCCGAGAGCAGCTCGATGATGCGCTTTCGAGCTTGCGCGATCGCACCTCCGATAGATGATGAGTCGATATGCTCGATTTCGCTTGGCGCAGCTGTGGCGTCGACTCCTTGCAGGTAGAGCCGTTGCGCCGTCGCTTCCCTCGGTTTTTCAAGCGACGCCCTCGACGTGAACGCTTCGCCGTAGAAGACGTCGTTTACGCCCTTTGGAAGCGAAACATTGACGATATGCGTTTCGCTCGTGGCCTGGGAGCGAGCCTCGACGCGCACGGTTGATTTGTAGGACCCTGATCGCGCATCCTCTTTTGCGACGAAAACCCATTCCTGCGAAGGCGAGGCCGCCGCCCGATCCGCCTGCACGCAATACCACTGCGCTGCAGCGAAGCCGATGGCGCACCCGATGGCGCACCCGATGAGGGCGAGAGATGCCATCTGCCTGAATTGCCTCAGATAGAGGATGCACCCGACCGCCGCAAGTGAAAGCGCCGCAACCGCCGCAGGGACGATGATCTCGCGAGGGTATGATAACCCCGCTGCATAGCACGCCGCGCAACCTGCCCAAAGCGACAATGCAAGGATTGCGACAGGCGGCAACGCGGGGCGCTGGGTCTTGCTCGACGCACCCGATCCGTCGATGACGTCGGTCGAGCGAACCCAAAGCTCGCGAAGCGCAGATTGAAGGGATCTTTCAGTTGACCTGGCGAATTGCCTTGCACCCCTACCCAACGGTGATGCTCCCCTCAAGTTGGGCGTATTTCTTGTCGCCGATGCCCGAAACGCGTTTCAAATCCTCTATGGACTTGAAAGGGCCGTTCGCATCGCGGTCGGCGATGATGCGCTTCGCCGTCGACTCGCCGATGCCGGGAAGCGAATCGAGCGCTGCGACATCGGCCGTGTTGATGTTCACCTTCCCCGACGACGCACCCGAAGGCATGTTCACGCCAGGGGGCGAGGCGGCCGCGTCTTCGGCTAGTCTGGAGGCGACGATGATCTGCTCGCCGTCGACGAGGATGCGCGCGAGGTTCACGGCGTCGCGTTTCGCATCGTCGGTGAAGCCGCCTGCGGCCTGGATGGCGTCAAAGACTCGCGAGCCTTCGGGCAGCTCGAGAAGTCCAGGGTTTGCAACCTCGCCCTCGACGTGCACGAAGATGGTCTTCTCGCTCGAGACGGGCTCGTCGGAGTCGTTGGATGCTGGCTCGGTTGCGACCGAGTCAGCCTTCGTGAGCGCGAACTCGGAGCCGGGAAGCGCAACCTGCGCCAGGCGAAAACCCGCAAGGCAGGCTATGACCACGACCACCGACACAATGCCGACGACGACGGCAGGCTTCGACCCACCGCGCTTCTTCTGAGCCTTCGAAGCCGTGAACGGAATCTGATCGCTCTTCTTCATGTAACCCCTTCTCATGCTTTGAGACAGGGATTCTAGCAGCCCAATATTGCCGATAGCTCTCGAAAACCTTCCCGAAGTAAGCAACCCGACCTGCAAGATTCGCCCTTGGTTTTCGCGCCGTTATTACGCAATCCCGTTCGAAAAACGCCCAGAATGCAGAAAACCCTGCCGGATTCCTTGCAGAAACCTGACAGGGTTCTTTCGCAAATACCTCGAAGAGGCGTTAACGCTCTTCCGTCATGACCTCATGCAGCGACTTCTTGCGCGGCTTGTAGGCGGGGCAAGCATAATCGTGAGGTTCCGCCGCGGCAGCGAGCGCGTCCACCCACTCCTCGATGGGAAACGCCGCTTCGGCCTCGCGAACGGCTGTCAGGTTCGCATGCGTTTCGGGGTTTCGCGGCATGAAGAGCGTGCAGCAATCGGGCGCGTCTTGAGAGGAGATCGGAAACGTGCCGAGCTTTTGCGACTGCGCGATGATCTCGAGCTTATCGGTGCCGATGAGCGGCCTGAATACCGGAAGCGTCACGGCGTCGTTGGTCGCGCGGATGTTGTCGAGCGTTTGCGAGGCAACCTGACCTAAGCTCTCGCCGGTGACGATCGCCTTCGCATGCTCATAGAACGCGATGCGCTCGGCAACGCGAAACATAAGGCGCCTATACAAGATGACGCGTAGCTCGGGCGGGGCCGAAAGGGCGATTTCGCGCTGGTAGTCGCCGAAAGGCACCACGTACACGCGCGCGATGCAGCCGGTTTTCTCGAGCACGTGTGCGATGTCGTCCACCAAAAACTCGGACGCATCGGAGGTCTGCGGTCGGCCAGAGAAGTGCACGCCGATGCACACGGCGCCGCGGCGCGCGATGCGCCAAAGCGCCACGGGCGAATCGATCCCCGACGACAAAAGACTCACGACCGTGCCGGAGCTGCCGACGGGCAACCCCCCGATTCCGGGAATGCTGCGCGCGTACACGTAGGCGGCATTTTGCACGACCTCGATCCCTACGGTGAGACCGGGATCCTTCATCTTGACTTTCACCTGGGGAAACTCGTCGCTCAAACGCCCACCGACGATTTGGTTGATTTCCATCGAATTCACGGGGAAGTCGGTGTGGTTGCGCCGCGCGTGCACCTTGAAGCTCGAGAACGTCCCCGATTCACGCATGGCGAGAATACCCGCCTCGGTCATCTGGTCGAGGTCACGCTCGCACTTGAACCCGCATGAGACGCGCGCTGCACCGGGGATGGAGCGGATGGCGTCGGCGCATTCGACCATGGTGTCATGCGACGTGCCCTCTTTCAGAAACACGCACAGACGCCCGGAGATGCGGTGGATGGTGACAACCGGATACGCGCAAAGATGCGCCTCCAGGTTTTTGAGGAGGCGCATCTCGAACTTCGATCGATTGTGTCCTTTGAGGCCTATTTCGTGATAATGAACCAGGCAGATTCGCTGATACTCGGCCATTAATGGTTCTTGACGTCGATGCTGTCAGGGTCGTAGGAAACATCGCCGGCCGCAATCTCGTGGAAGGCGATGGTGAGCGGCTTTTTATCAGCAGCGCGGGCGATTTCGACAGCGGTCTGCAGCTGAATCGCGCGGTCGCGCTGGCCGCGCATCATGTCGTTGATGTCGTGTGCACGCTTAGATGCGAGAGCGCACAGGAGGAATCGATCCTGGTCGGTTTCCTCAAGTAGGTCGTTGATTCTCGGTTCGATGATGCTCATCTTTGATGTCTACCTCGTTATTCTTCAGCTTTTTCGTTCACGTAGTCGACTAATTGCCTGGTCGCAGCCTCAAGGTCGTCGTTGACGATTTGGATATCATACTCCATCTTGCGCGAAAGCTCCACCTTGGCCGCCTGCATGCGCGATGCGATGACTTCGTTGCTTTCGGTTCCGCGGCCGCGAAGGCGCGCTTCCAAAACTTCAAGCGAAGGCGGCTCGATGAACACCAGGTGCGCTTCGGGAAGCTTGGCCTTCACCTGGAAAGCGCCCTGCACGTCGATTTCCAAAACGACCTGGTCGCCCTGCTCGATATGGCCCCTGACGGCGCTTCGCGGCGTGCCGTAGCGGTGGCTCGCGTACGTTGCCCACTCGAGCAAGCCGTCCGTTTCCACCAGCTCGTCGAACTCGGCGTCGCTTTTAAAGAAGTAATGCACGCCATCCTGCTCACCTTCGCGAGGAGAGCGAGTCGTCGCCGACACGGAGACCCAACAATCGGGCACTTCATGCAGCAAACGGGCCACCAAAGTGCCTTTGCCAGCACCCGATGGCCCAGAAATGACAAAGAGATTACCGTGGCGCATGGAAGCGATTAACCGAGACGCTCCAGCAGCGCGGCACGCTGACGCTCGCCAAGACCGCGAAGGCGGCGGCTTTCGGCGATCTGCAGCTCCTTCATGATCTTTTCGGCCTTGGCCTTGCCGTAGCCGGGAAGCGTTTCGATGAGGGTGGAAACCTTCATGCGCCCGACGATCGGGTCGTCCTTCATGCCGAGAACCTTTTCGAGCGTGAGTTTGCCGCTCTTGAGATCGTCGCGAACCTCAGCGCGCTTGATACGCGCAGCCTTTGCCTTCTCGAGAGCCGCCTGACGCTCTTCAGGGCTGAGTTGAGGAATTGCCATCGTGAATCTCTCCTTCTTCTCGGTACGACGCCAATCGTCGAAAACCGGTTGGTACCGTAATTGTAAATGCCCAGTTCGCCATTAAGAGAAGAAATTTCTCGTTCGGTCAATCTTTTCCGACGACTTAACGGGCGTTTCATCGCTGCCGCAAGTGTTTGCATGCGCTCAGCGATTGATTATCCTCGTAGATTTATTGCCTCTGGTCAAGTGTTTTTCAGAGAAATCACTGCTCATCAACGGAAAAATGAAATCAAACGCGCGAAATGGCCCTTTTTTGCACGCAGAGGGGCTAATCGACGAAAGCGCTGCGAAGGAGCGACATGTCGTTTCGCTCCTTCGCAGCGGTTGATCTAATCGAGCTCGGCGGCGATCGCCTCGAAGGCGGCGACGGGGTCGTCCGCCTGCGTGATCGGTCGGCCGACGACGATGTGCGAGGCGCCGTTCTCGAAAGCCTCGGCGGGCGTGGCGACGCGGCTCTGGTCGCCCTTGGCGCTTCCCGCCGGGCGAACACCCGGGGTTACGATGAAGGCGTCGGGGCCGAGGAGCTCGCGCAGGCCATGGGCTTCCTGCGGGGAGCACACCACACCCGAAAGCCCCGCCTCGCGCGCCTGCGTGGCGAGCGCGTTTACCTGGTCTGGCAGCGCGCGAGCGACACCCGTCGCCGCAAGGGAGTCGGAATCCATGCTGGTGAGCACCGTGATGGCGAGCGTTGCGGGCACGCTGCCCTTGCGCTCGAACGCTGCGGTCTCGGCGCCGCGCTGCCCCGCCGCCATCATCGCCTTGCCGCCGACGGCATGCATCGTGATCATGTCGGCGCCTGAGAGCACCGCGGACGCGGCGGCACCTTCGACCTGATGCGGGATGTCGTGGAACTTCAGATCGAGGAAAACGTTGAAGCCAAGCTGCTTGAACGTCTGCACGATCTTAGGACCCTCAGCATAGTAGAGCGTCATGCCCACCTTGAGCCACTTCGCATGGCCGCGAAGCTCGACAGCAAGGCAAAGCGCCGTTGCCGCATCGCAATCGAGAGCGACGATCACGCGGTCGCGAGCGGGCACCTCATGGAAGTCTTCTAGCATTCGAGCGCTCCTATCAAGTCGTTCACGTCTTCAACGCCCTGCTCTTCGCAGTAGTCGGCGATTCCGTCGATCACGTCGACGGTGGCCTCCGAGTTTATGAAGTTCGCGGTGCCCACGGCGACGGCGGTCGCACCCGCGAGCATGAACTCGACGGCATCAGTGCCGGACGCGATGCCGCCCATTCCCAGGATGGGCACGGAAACCGCCTTCGAGCACTGCCATACCATGCGAAGCGCCACGGGTTTCACGGCAGGCCCCGAAAAGCCGCCGACGACGCGCGCAAGCACAGGACGGCGTCTCTTCGCGTCGATTGCCATGCCGAGCAGCGTGTTGATGAGCGAGATCGCATCGGCGCCCGACGCCTCGGCGGCGCGCGCGATCTCGGTGACGTCGGTCACGTTCGGCGTGAGCTTCACGATGAGCGGGCGTGCGGTCGCCGCGCGACACATCGAGACGACCTTCTCCACGCTCGGGACGTGCGTGCCGAGCGTCATGCCGCCGGCATCGACGTTCGGGCATGAGATGTTCACCTCGTAGGCGTCCACAGGAGCCTCTTCGAGCGCTTCGATGACTTGCACATATTCATCGAAGCTGTGGCCGGACACGTTCACGATGGTCGTAGCCCCCACGCGACGAAGCCAGGGGAGCTCGGTTTCCTTCAGGTGCTTGACGCCGGGGTTTTGCAAGCCGATGGAGTTCAACATGCCGGAAGGCACCTCAGCGATGCGTGGGCTTGCGTTTCCCTCCCAGCCGTTGAGGGACACGCCCTTCGTCGTCACGGCGCCGAGCGCGGAGACGTCGACGAAATCGGAATACTCCACACCCGCGGCAAACGTGCCCGATGCTGTCGTGACGGGGTTCTTCATGCGAAGCCCGCCGAGGTTCACTTCCATGCGAACGCTGGTCTCATGGGGAATTCGAGCTGCCATTACCAAGCCACCTCCTCGGCGTTGAAGACGGGGCCGTCTACGCACGAGCGCTTCTTGCCGCCCGTGGTCTCAACGACGCACGACAGGCACGCGCCGACGCCGCACGCCATGCGCTTTTCCATCGAGACCTGGCAGAATATGCCCGCATCCCTCGCCTTGCCGGAAACGATGCGCATGAGCGGCTCTGGTCCGCAAACGGCCAGGTAGTCGAAGGATTTGCCATCGCGCGAAGCCTCCGCAATCGCGTCGTCGACAAGCGAGGTGCAAAAGCCCGCTCGGCCGAACGTGCCGTCGTCGGTCGCACACAAAGGCGCGTTCTCCGCGCAGCATCCGGCTGTGGAGAGCACGCGCGCGTAGCGGTTGCGGCATACGAGCGCAGACTCGGTTTGCGCGCCGAGCACGACTGTCGTATCGACGCCGCGCGCGACGAGCTCCTCGAAGAGCATGTACAAGGGTGCTGCACCCACGCCGCCGCCAACCAGAAGCGCGCGGCTGCAATTCTCGGGGGCCTTCCAACCGTGTCCCACCGGCCCGATGAGCTTCGGTGCGACCTCGTCTTTCGACGTGAGCTTCGTCATACGCGCTGATCCGAAGCCGACGACCTGGTAGAGGACCTCGATCGTGCCCTCGTCCGGATTCGCCGCGTACACGGAAAACGGGCGGCGTAGGATATGCCCCTCCATGCCGGGAATCTGCATGTGCACGAACTGCCCGGGCTCGATCTGCGCAGCGATTTCGGGCGCGCGAAGCGTCATGAGGTGAAGCCTCGGCCCCACCTCATGGTTGTCGAGCACGGAGGCTGTTTCATCGACCATGTTCTAACCTTCCCACTGGGGCAGATCTTGCAGCGCGATGACGTCGAGCCCTGTCTCGCGGACCGCTTCCATACCCGCGATAAGCGCCTGCGCGCCCGCAAGCGTGGTGCAGTAGCTCACGCCGTGGCGCACGCAAGCCGCGCGCATCTCGTAGCCGTCGGTGTTGGTGGAGCTGCCGAACGGCGTGTTGATCATGAGCACGATCTCGCCCGATGCGATGCGATCGAGAATCGTGTGCGAGCCGGCGTGGATCTTGCCAACCTCTTCGCACTCGATGCCCGACGCACGAAGGGCGCGAGCAGTGCCCGTCGTTGCGACGAGTGAGAACCCGAGGCGCGCGATGGAGCGAGCGATCGCCGTGATGTTGCGCTTGTCGCCATCGTTCACCGAGATGAACACTTCCCCGCCCCGCGGCGGCTCGTAGTCGATCGCGAGCTGGGTCTTGGTGAACGCGGCTGGGAAATTGCTCGCAATGCCCATGACTTCGCCGGTCGATTTCATCTCGGGGCCGAGCACGACGTCGGAGCCGGGGAAGCGGCCGAAGGGCATGACAGCTTCCTTCACACAGAAATAGTCAAACTCGCGGTCGTCGGCGGGAAGGTGCAGATCGGCGAGCTTCTCCCCCGCCATGATGCGAGCGGCGATCTTCGCTAGAGGGACACCTGTGGACTTGGAGACGAACGGCACGGTGCGGCTCGCGCGCGGGTTTGCCTCGATCACGTAAATGACCTGGTCTTTGATGGCGAACTGGATGTTGAGCAGACCCACGACGCCCAGGCGCAGCGCAAGGCGGCGAGCGATATCGCGCAGCTGCCCCTGAAGGCTGAGCGAGAGCGAGAACGGCGGCGTGCAGCAGGCGGAGTCGCCCGAGTGGATGCCCGCCATCTCGATGTGCTCCAAGATACCGCCCACAAACACGTCCTTGCCGTCGCAGAGCGCGTCGACGTCGACCTCGATGGCCGATTCGAGGAAGCGGTCGAGGTAGACCGGATGGTCGGGCGAGATCTTCGCGGCCTCGGCCATGTACTTGTCGAGCTGGTCGTTGTCGTAGACGATGGCCATGCCGCGACCGCCGAGCACGTAGCTCGGACGAACGAGCAGCGGGAAGCTGATATGCTCAGCGACCTGGTGCGCCTCTTCGAGAGTCGACGCCTCGCCCGCTGCGGGGTAGATGATCTTGAGCTCGTCGAGCACCTGCGAGAAGCGGTCGCGGTCTTCGGCGAGGTCGATCGCCTCGGGGCTCGTGCCCATGATGGGGACGCCCGCTTCCTGCAGGGCGCGCGCGAGCTTGAGCGGCGTCTGGCCGCCGAGCGTCACGACGACGCCGTCAGGGTCTTCCACATCGACGATATCCATCACGTCTTCGAAGGTCAGCGGCTCGAAATAGAGCTTGTCGGAGGTGTCGTAGTCGGTCGAGACCGTCTCGGGGTTGCAGTTGACCATAATGGTCTCGAAGCCGGCGTCGGCAAGCGCGTAGCTCGCATGCACGCAGCAGTAGTCGAACTCGATGCCCTGGCCGATGCGGTTCGGACCTGCGCCGAGAATCATCGCGCGCTTTTTGGTCTTAGGCGCGACCTCGCTCTCGCAGGCGTCGTAGGTCTTGTAGTGGTAGGCCGTCTTGCTCGGCGTTTCTGCCGCGCAGGTGTCGACCGTCTTGAACGCGGGGACGACGCCGAGCGCCTTGCGGTGGGCGCGCACGGAAAGCTCGTCGGAGCCGGTCAGGTGCGCGATCTGCACGTCGGAGAGGCCGAAGCGCTTAGCGCAGCGCATGTCCTCCTCGTCGAGTTCCTCAAGCGCGTGGCCCGAAAGCGCCTGCTCGACGGCGACCATGTCGGCCATGCGTGCCAAGAACCACGGGTCAATCCCCGTCTTTTCATGAAGCTCTTCCACGCTCATGCCGCGGCGCATCGCCTCGCCGATGAAGAAGATGCGGTTCGCAGTCGGGCGGCACACCATATCGTCGAATTCCGCGCCCTGCATGGTGCCCTCCGCACCCTTGCCGTCGGCGCCGAGGCCAGCGCGGCCGTTTTCAAGGGAGCGAAGCGCTTTCCCGAGCGATTCCTCGAAGGTGCGGCCGATGGACATGATCTCGCCGACCGCCTTCATGCGGGTCGTGAGCGTGTCATCGGTGCCCTGGAACTTCTCGAACGCGAAGCGCGGCACCTTGACGACGCAGTAGTCGATGGAAGGCTCGAAGCACGCGGGCGTCGCCTTCGTGATGTCGTTCACGATCTCGTCGAGCGTGTAGCCCACCGCGAGCTTCGCCGCGGCCTTGGCGATCGGGAAGCCCGTCGCCTTGGAAGCGAGCGCGGAGGAGCGCGACACGCGGGGGTTCATCTCGATGACGATCATGCGGCCCGTTTTCGGGTTGACGGCGAACTGCACGTTCGAGCCGCCGGTTTCAACGCCGATCTTCTCGAGGATGGCGAGCGAAGCCGTGCGCATGCGCTGGTATTCCACATCGGAGAGAGTCTGAGCAGGGGCAACGGTGATTGAGTCGCCGGTGTGGACGCCCATCGCGTCGAAGTTCTCGATGGAGCACACGATGATGCCGTTGCCGACGCGGTCGCGCATGACCTCCATCTCGTACTCTTTCCAGCCCTCGATGGACTCCTCGACGAGCACCTCGCCCGCGGGCGAAAGCTCGAGTCCCTGGCTCACGATGAGATGGAGCTCGTCCATGTCGTGCGCGATGCCGCCGCCGGCACCGCCGAGCGTGAACGACGGGCGGCACACCACGGGAAAGCCCAGCTTGGCGACGATCGACTCGGCGTCTTCCATGGAGTAGGCGTAGCCGCTGCGCGCGACCTCGATGCCAAGCTCCTCCATGCACTCGTTGAAGAGCTTCCGGTCCTCACCGCGCTCGATGGCGGGAAGGTCGCAGCCGACCATTTCGACGCCGTACTTGTCGAGGACGCCGGACTTCGCGAGGGCGACGGCGGTGTTCAGGCCGGTCTGGCCGCCGAGCGTCGGGAGAAGCGCGTCGGGGCGTTCCTTCTCGATGACCTTCTCGACGAACTCGGGCGTGATCGGCTCGACGTAGGTGCGATCGGCGAGACCCGGGTCGGTCATGATGGTCGCCGGGTTGGAGTTGACGAGGATGACGCGGTAGCCGTCGGCTTTGAGGACCTTGCAGGCCTGGGCACCTGAGTAGTCGAACTCGCATGCCTGGCCGATGACGATCGGACCGGATCCGATGACCAGGATGGACTTGATGTCGGTACGCTTAGGCATTGACTTCTCCCCCAAACTTCCATCCGGCCAAGCGGTCGGCGGCGATGTCGATATCGAGATAATCCTCGCGTCCATCCATCAGGCGCGAGAAAGCGGTGAACAGGTAGTGCGCGTCGGTCGGTCCGGGCGACGCCTCGGGGTGGTACTGCACCGAGAAGGCCGGGATGTCGAGGAATGCGACGCCCTCGGCCGTGCCGTCGTTCAAGTTCACATGCGTGAGCTGGATGCGGCCGAACTTCTCGTTGCGCACGACGGGTGCCACGCGTTTTTCGACCCAGAAGCGCAAATCATCGTGATGTTCGGTCTCGCCCGCCGACTCCTCGGGGATAAGCTCGCCGAGCGTCGGGAACAGAAGGCCGAAGCCGTGGTTTTGCGCGGTGATCTCGACGCGATGGGTGCGCAGGTTCATGACGGGATGGTTGCCGCCGCGATGGCCGAACTTGAGCTTCTCGATCTGAGCGCCCGCGGCCTTCGACATCATCTGGTGCCCAAGGCAGATGCCGAAGACGGGAACCTTGCCGAGCAGCTTTTCGACCTGGGAATACGTGCCCGAAACCGCATCGGGGTCGCCAGGGCCGTTGGAGAGGAACACGCCGTCGGGATTCATCGCGAGGACGTCCTCGGCGGGGGTGTCCCAGGGAACTGCGGTAAGCTCGCAGCCCACGCGCACGAGGTTTTGGAAGATGGAGAGCTTCGCGCCGCAATCGTAAGCGACGACCTTGTACTTCGCGGGTGCGGGGGCGGAAAGCGCAAACGCCTGGGTTTTCGGCAGGTCGTCAAGACCGAAGGTCGCCTTCTCGGAGCGAGAGACCGTCTCGGCGAGGTTCACGCCGACGATAGACTCGCTTGCGCGCACCTTTGCAAGGAGGCTCTCGGCGTCGGTGTCTGTCGTAGAGAGCACGGCGCGCTGGGCGCCGTTGTCGCGCACGTGGCGAACGAGGGCGCGCGTGTCGACGCCCTCGATGGCGACGACGTTGTTCTCGCGCAAAAAGTCGGGCAGCGAAAGCTCGCTGCGCCAGTTCGAGGGCACCTGGCACATGTCGCGCACGACGAGCCCGCGCAACGCCGGCTTCTCGGACTGGCAGTCCTCGCGGTTCACGCCGTAGTTGCCGATCTGGGGGTAGGTCATCGTGATGATCTGGCCCGCGTAGCTCGGGTCGGTGATCACCTCGAGGTAGCCCTCCAAAGAGGTGTTGAAGCAGATTTCGCCGAACACTTCGCCCTGCGCCGCGCAAGAGGTGCCGCTGAACACAGCGCCATCTTCGAGCACGAGCAGCGCCGGTGCACCGAGCGGCTTCGAGGTGTTCTCGAGCAGCTTTTTCGTGATCTCGCTCACATCGTTCCTTTCCGTTCAAGCCCGCCATCGCGGGCGTCATCCGCTATCGTATCGAAATCGCCGTAAAGGCGCCTTACTTTTTGACCGTGGAACAAACCACGCCGTCTTCCATCGTCGCGTAGCCGCCGACGAACACGTCGGTCGCGCGCCCACGAAGGTTCCACCCGACAAACGGCGTGTTCTGCGCCTTCGAGCAGAAGTCGTCTTTGGCAACCGTCCACTCCGCGTCGGGGTCGATGACCGTCAGATCGGCGAGGGAGCCCGGCTCGATGGCCACGCGCTCGTCGCGCAGGATTGCCCGAGGGTTCACGGCCATGAGCTCGACGAGGCGGCTCAAGCTAATCACGCCCTCGCCGACCAGGTGGGTGAGCATAAGGCCGAGCGAGGTCTCGATGCCGGTCATGCCGAAGGGGGCAAGCTCGAACTCGCGGTCTTTCTCGTAGGTCGCGTGCGGCGCGTGGTCGGTGACGATGGCGTCGACCGTGCCGTCGGCGAGGCCACGGCGAAGCGCGGCGACGTCGGCCTTCGTGCGAAGCGGCGGGTTCACCTTGTAGTTCGTATCGTAATCCTCGCCGATCATCGAGTCGTCGAGAAGCAGATGGTGCGGCGTGACCTCGCAGGTGACGGGCAGCCCCTCTGCCTTGGCTGCGCGGATGAGCTCAAGCCCGCGCGCGGTCGTGACGTGCTGCGCGTGGAAATGGCAGCCCGTCAGGCGGCAAAGCGCGATGTCGCGCATGATTTCGAGCTCCTCGCCTTCCGCAGGCCAACCTAAAAGGCCAAGGCGCGTGGAGCATTCCCCTTCGTTCACCTGACCCGCGCCCACGAGACCCTCGTCTTGGCAGTGGCACATGACAACGCGGTCGAACTGCTTGGCGTAGTCCATCGTGCGGCGCATCATGCCCGAGTCCTGCACGCCGCGCCCGTCGTCGGTAAATGCAACGGCGCCGTGGGCGACCATGTCCCCCATCTCGGAGAGCACCTCGCCTTTGAGCCCCTGCGTGAGTGCGCCCGACACAAGCACGCGGCAGAAGCCGACTTCGGAAGCCTTGCGCTGCACGTATTCCACGATGGTCGCGTTGTCGCAGACGGGGTTCGTGTTCGGCATCGCGCACACCGCTGTGAAGCCGCCGTGCGCAGCCGCCTTCGTCTCCGATTCGATGTCGCCTTTGTACTCGAATCCGGGGTCGCGCAAATGGACGTGCATATCCACCAGGCCGGGAACGACGATCTTTCCCGAAAGGTCACGCTCGATGCCCTTCGGCATCTCAAGGTCGTGGCCAATCTCCACGATGCGCCCATCGCGGATCAGGATGTCGGCAACCTCGTCGAGCCCAACCTGGGGGTCGAGAAGCCGCGCGTTCTTAAGCATCAACGCCATTGTCGGTTCCTCCTAACAGCAGATAGAGAACGGCCATGCGGACAAGCACGCCGGAATAGACCTGGTCTAAGATAACGGAGCGCTGCGGATTGTCGCACATGTAGTCATCGAGCTCGACGCCGCGGTTCACCGGTCCCGGATGGCAAACGATGGCGTCGGGGCGCATGAGCTTCTCGCGCTCCTCGGTCAGGCCGAAGAGCAGGTTGTACTCGCGAAGGCTCGGGTACGGCGCGCCCTCGAGGCGCTCGCGCTGGATGCGCAGCATGTAGACCACGTCGAGCTCGGGCAGCGCCGCGTCGAGGTCGCTCGTGATTTCGTCGGCCCCTAAGATTTCGGGAGCTGCCGGCATGAGTGTCGGCGGTGCGATGACGGTGACGTGGGCGCCCATGATCTTGAGCGCGGGGATGAGCGAGCCGCAGACGCGCGAATGGCCGATGTCGCCGACGATTCCGACGCGAAGGCCCTCGATGTGCCCGAAGCGCTCGCGGATGGTGTACAGGTCGAGCAGCGCCTGGGTTGGATGCTGATGCTTGCCGTCACCTGCGCAGATGACGGACACGCCGGAAACATCGGCGACCTTGCGCGGAGCACCTGCGTGTTTGTCTCGCACGACGATGGCATCGATCTTGTACGAGCAGAGCGTCTGCACGGTGTCGCGCAAGCTCTCGCCCTTCACCGTGGAGGTAGAGGACCCACCGAAGTTGAGCGTATCGCACGACAGGCGCTTCTCAGCGAGCTCGAACGACGAGCGCGTGCGGGTCGAAGGCTCGTTGAACATGTTCACGACCGTGAAACCCTTGAGCGTCGGCACCTTCTTGATGCGCCGCTCGTTCACCGCGCGGAAGCTTGCGGCGGTGTCGAGGATCCGCGTGATGTCTTCCGCGGAGTATTCCGAGATGTTGATGAGGTGCTTGTGGTTGAAGGCCATGGCTGCTACGCCTCCTTTTCCTGGGGCTGATCAGAGCCAAGCGGGGCGGATCCCGCACGGTCCCCCGGCGCCATTTCAAGGACCTCGACGGCAGAGACGCCATCGACCTCTTCCAGGAAGAGGCGGACGTTCTCGTGCGACGAGGAGGGGACGTTCTTGCCGACGAAATCGGCGCGGATGGGAAGCTCGCGGTGTCCGCGGTCGACGAGGACCGCAAGCTGCACGCAGGAGGGGCGGCCGAAATCGCTTAGCGCGTCGAGCGCCGCGCGGATAGTGCGGCCGGTGAACAGGACGTCGTCCACGAGCACAACGGTCAGCCCGTCGATGTCGAAGCGGATGTCGGTCGAGTGGACCTCGGGGGAAAGATGCGTCGCGAAATCGTCGCGATAGAAGCTGATATCGAGCGCGCCGAGCGGTACGTCGGTGCCCTCGATCTGCTTGATCTTGCTCGCAAGGCGATGCGCGAGCAGGTCGCCTCGGGTGAGGATTCCCACCAAGGCGATGTTCGAGGCACCGTGGTTGGCCTCGAGAATCTGGTGCGCGATGCGCGTGAGCGATCGCTCTATTTCGTCTGCGTCCATGCAGACGGATTTCACTGTTCTAGTATCTGTCATTCGCACCCTCTTCCAATCAGGGATGCAGGCAGACCGCTCGGTTCTGCGATAGTGCGACTTCACCTGGGTGAATCGCCCGCGCTCCTTGTCGGTCTCTCTGTACCGCTTTTAAAGGACTGCACGCAAGTATAGGGCAGCTTCGCGCCGCGCGAAACCCCGAAACGCTACATCGGCGGAAAACGCACGATTAGATAGATCGCCGACACGGCGACGGTCGCAAGCATCGTGGGAAAGCCGACTTTGAAGAAGTGCGCGAACGTGATGGCGTGGCCGTTCTTGCGCGAGATGTCGGACATGACGACGTTCGCCGACGCGCCGATGAGCGTGCCATTGCCGCCGAGGCAGGCGCCGAGCGAGACCGCCCACCACAGGGGCGCGACGTCCATGCCGGTCGCCTCCATGGAGAGCAGGATCGGGATCATCGTGGCGACGAACGGGATGTTGTCGAGGAAGCTCGACACGATGGCCGAGGCGAAGAGCAGCACGAGCATGGCGACGAACGTCGAGCCGCCCGTGACGTCGATCAGCGCCTGCGCGAGCATGCCGATGACGCCCACCTCCGAGAGCGCGCCGACGATGATGAACAGGCCCGCGAAGAAGACGAGCGTGGTCCACTCGACGTGCGCGAGGGCCTCCTCGATGCGCTCGCCGGAGATCAGCATGAGGATGCCCGCCGCGGTCAGCGCGACAACGCAGGACTCGATGCCGAGCGAGCCGTGGACCATGAAGCCCACGACGACGAGGATGATCATGATAACGCTCTGGCGAAGCAGGATGGGGTTCTTGATCTCCTCGCGCTCGTCGAGGCCCGCGAGCGCGTTTTTGTGCGCATCGTCGACGTGCAGCTTGCGGCCAAACATCAGGTAGAAGAGCGCGAGCATCACGACGAGCGAGAGCAGCGCAGCCGGCGTGTCGTAGAGGACGAAGTCGACGAACGAGTAGCCCGCAGCCGAGCCGATCATGATGTTGGGCGGGTCGCCGATCAGCGTCGCCGTGCCGCCGATGTTGGATGCCATGATCTCGGCGAGGAAGAACGGCACCGCGTCGATGTCGAGCAGGCGGCACACCGTGATGGTCATGGGGCCGATCAGAAGCACCGTGGTCACGTTGTCGAGCAGCGCCGAGAGCACGGCGGTCAGGCACACGAACATGATCATGACGTGCCACGGGTTTCCCTTCGCGAGGCGCGCGCACTTGATGGCCAAATACTCGAAGATGCCCGAGAGCTTCACCACGGCGACGAAGAGCATCATGCCCAGAAGAACGCCGAGCGTGTTGAAGTCCACATGGCTCATGGCCTGGTCGAAGGTGACGACATGGACGATGAGCAGCACCATCGCACCCACGATGGCGACGAGCGCTCGGTGCACCTTCTCGGTCATGATGGCGACCATCGCGGCGATAAACACCACTACAGCAATGATTTGGGAAACGTCCATGCCTTGCACCTCTACCGTTCTAGCATTTCAGCAATTGCAAAACGTTCGAAATTATAGGCGTCTTTTGTTTCAAGTGTGCTAAATACCGCCGACGCCAATCCGTAAATGGCGGCTGCGATTCCGAGACGGGGGGTTTGGACAGCTGCTGGCTATTCGCCGAAGAAGGCGCGAGCGGCGCGCGCCGAGGGAAGATCCTTGCCGTTCTCGGCGGCGAAGCGCATGCAGCCCGCCGCCGCGTCGCGGTTGCCCGCCGCCGCATGAAGCTCACCCTCCTTGCAGGCGTACACGACACGCAATCGCATGCACTGCTCGTGGTTTCCCCAGATGGAACGGTAGAGTCCCATGAGCTTCGCGTCGTCATGCGCGATTTCGGCACAGGCGACGTCGCGCGACCACGCGAGATACGAGCGGCGTTGCTGAGTTACGGGATCGTCGCCCAAGTTCGGAAGCGCGAGCGCCTCGTTTGCCAGCGCTATGACGCGTTCGTTGTCGAACAAGCTTGCTACCAGGGGAATCAAATCCGCATAGAGCGCGAGCTTCGCCTCGTCGGTCGGGGCGTCCTTCACGCTGTCCTGGATCATGAGCCCGAAGCTCGCCGCTTCGCTTGTGCGGCCGGCGTTGATGAGCGCGCAGGCGTAGAAGGACACGAACCATGCGGGAAGTTCGCCCAAAGGCGGCTCGGCAGAGTTCGCGATGGCCCGCGAGCCCTCGAGGAAGCTGTCGATATCGCAGTCGTCGTTGTAGAGCGACACGAGCTTCTCGAGCTTCGTTTGCCCGGCTTGCGCGAACAGGCGAGTGAACACGAACATGCCGGCGAGCAGGAGTACCACCGAAACGCCCGCGCCCGCAGCGGTAAAGCCCATCGCGCGCCCCTCGATGTTCGACCAGATGAAGACCACGACGAGGGGAATGGCGACGGCAATAGCACAAGCCGCTATCTCATAGCGTTTGAAATACGTAAGCACGAACTTCACCCTTCCCCGTTGACTGTTGAAAGGTAAGTGTAGCGTATGCGCGCGGGTTTACGCGCGATTCTCACGAGTTCGATACGCGAACCAATACGCCGCGCCGACCGCCACGCCGCCGACGATGTTGCCGAGCGTCGCGATGACGATGTTCGCGACGAGCCCCGCGAGCGTGATCGCCCCCGGGTTGCCGACGCCGAGCGTGTTCATGAGAAGCCCGCTCGGAAGGAAGAACATGTTCGCCACGCAGTGCTCGAACCCGCAGGCCACAAACGCAGTGATGGGAAGAAAGATGCCGAGCACCTTATCGACCACCGAGCGGGCGGAAAAGCCGATCCACACGGCCAGGCACACGAGCACGTTGCAGAGAATGCCCTTCGCGAAGATGGTGGCGGGTGCAAGTGAGGCCTTCGAGGAAGCAACGTTTACCATGGTCGTCCCGACCGCTCCCCCGTTCATCGCGCCCATCTGCGAGGCGCATACGAGGAACACGACGACGAGCGAGCCGGCAAGATTTCCCAGCCACACAATTGCCCAGTTGCGCGCGAGCTGGCCTGAGCCGATCTTTTTCGAGAACAGCGAGCACACCATAAGCGAGTTGCCGGTGAAAAGCTCCGCGCCGCAGCAGAGCACGAGCACGAGGCCTAAGCAGAAGCAAGCGCCACCGCCAGCGCGTTGCACGGCGAAAGGAAGCGATGAATCGCTTGTGAACAGGCAAAAGAACATTGCGCCGAAGCCGATGAAGGCGCCTGCGAGCATCGCAGCGACAAACATGCGGCCAGCGGGCATCGAGCCCTTCGAGATGCCGAGGGTCTCTGCCTTCGCCTCGGTTTGAGCCGGGCTTAACGCGTCGACGGAAATTGATTGATCTGCCATAATTCCCCCCCATTTCCTGGAAAAGACAACAAGCACGCAAGCACCTTGCGGCGCCGATCACGTCGTTTCATGGAAATACTGGCGGAGATGCGTGCGAATCGAACACACCCAAGACGTTCTGCGCGCCTCACAACGGCTTTGAAGGCCGCGGGGCCCACCAGGACCCATCCATCTCCAAGAAGAAAGCTTCCTAAAGCGTGACAATCATACCGCATGCCCGCGCGCAACTCCCGACTCGTTGAGCAAAGGGCGAAAAATCCCGCCAATGACACCACGGCGGGCGCAATTACGGAGGCACCTTAGCTACACAAGATATGCTTCCGTAATGCCGAACGGCACGAACATCAGCAAGGTCCCTACGAAAGGCACAGCAAGAAGCCGAAGCGGACAACACGAACATCAGCAGGCAAACGCAAAACGGGCAAAGCATTAGCGGCGGGCGGTGGCGAGCGCTTGCTTGACCTTCTCCATGTCGATGGGCTTGGTGAGATGCCCGTTCATGCCTGCATCGTGGGCTCGCTGGGCATCCTCGGTAAAGGCGTTCGCCGTCATGGCGAAAATCGGCACCGACCCCGCATCGGCCTTTACGGATTTGCGGATGGCGCGCGCGGCCTCGTATCCGTCCATCACGGGCATCATGATGTCCATCAGAATAGCGTCGAAGCTGCCGGCGGGCCGGTCGACGAAGGTGTCGAATGCCTCGCGACCGTTCACGGCGCACGTGACCGCCACGCCCTCATCGGCAAGCAACGTCGTCGCGATCTCGCGGTTGAGGTCGTTGTCTTCCGCGAGCAGCACCCTCATTCCCGAAACATCGCATTCGCCCTCGGCGTCGGCAGAACCCGCATGTCGCACGGGCGCGCGATCGATTTCGAACGGGAGCACGACGCAGAACGACGAGCCCTCGCCTTGGATGCTCGTGACGTCGATCGAGCCGTCCATCTTCTCCACGAAGCCCTTCACGATGGGCATTCCCATGCCGGTGCCCTGGTAGTTGCTGCGCGCATCGTTGCCCGCTTGCGTGAACGGCTCGAAAATGCGCTTGAGGAACTCCTCGCTCATGCCGACGCCCGTATCGCTCACCACGAAACGGTAGGTCACAGTGTCGTCCTTGACTCCCAGCTCATCGACGGCGCAGCGCACCGTGCCGCCCAAGCGATTGTATTTCACCGCGTTGTCGACGAGGTTCAGCAGCACGCGCCGCACATGGTCGGGGCTTCCGATCACGTCGGTATGGACAAGATCTTCGGCACCTATCGATTCAATAGTGACGCCGAACTCGGGCGCGCGAAGCCTGCCGATGACGAGAACCTCGTCAATGACGTCGATGACGTTGAACGGCTTGTGCTCGAGCACCACTTTGCTATCCTCGACTTTGCTCATGTCGAGCACATCGTTGATGAGTGAGAGCAGATGATCGGCGGCAACGCGGGCCTTCTCGCGGTTTCGCGACACGTATTCCGCGTCCTCGGCGTGCGCCTCGTTCACGCTGAGGACGCCGATGATGCCGTTGAGCGGTGTGCGGATATCGTGGCTCATGCGCGAGAGGAACGCGGTTTTCGCACTGCTCGCGGCCTGCGCTTCCTGCTGCGCTTTGCGCGCGCGAAGCAGCGACCACACAAGAATCGCCATGATGCCGAGAAGCACCACGGCCACACCGGCAACGAATACCCCCTGATACAGTCGGACGAACCGCACAAGAGTCGTCTCGGTTTCGCCGTAGGACTGCGCCGTGTAGGTGCCGGCGGTGATGTTGTCCTGGGAATTCGCGATGCTCTTATTCACGATGGCGAGAAGCGTCGGGGCGTCCTGGCGCATCCATGCGGTGAGCCTGACGGTACCCGGGAGCTCGGCAGTCTTGTATGCCGAAAGGTCGTTTTGAGAGCGTACGACATCGAGCGCCGTCACGGGAATGATCGCAGCCTGCGCGCGCCCACTCGAGAGCGCGTCGAAGAACGCGGACGCATTGTCGCACATGATGATGTCGGCGTCGGGGTATCGCGACCTCAAAAGCGATTCCGAGACGATCGAGTTCGGTTGGACGACGATGCTCGAAAGCGCGCTGCCGAGATCGTCGCCTTTGTAGAGCGCGACGAGCGATGACGAGGCCAGGGAGTCACTTTGGGCATATCCTTCCTGCTCGGCGATCCAATAATCCTTGGCAAACGGAAGGGCTACATCGATTTCCCCGCGCCCGAGCGCCGCTTCCAAATCGCTGTTCGAGGAATAAGCGCGCTCGTTCACCGTGATGCCGAACCGCTCGCGCATATCGCTCACGACGGCCGAAAGCGCACCTTCCATCTGATCGTCCTTGCCGCGAAGAGAATAGGGCCGCAGATTGTCCAGATAGCCGACGGTCACGGTGTTGTCGCAGGACGCAAGCCAGTCGCGCTCCCTGTCCGTAAGCGAGGAGCTGCCGACGTTGATCGCGGAATAGCGCGCCTTGATTTCATCGTTATAGTGCGGATTCGACGTTAAAATCTGCGCCATCGCGGCATCGAGCTCGGCCATGATGTCGGGACGGCTTTTCGGCACCGTGAAATAATAGTCGCTCTCGCCCACATAGAACACCGGCATCGCATCGTCGGAAGAGAGCACGTCGTTCATGATGATGGCGTCTACCTCGCCACTCGAAAGCGCGGAAAAGACCTCGCCTCCTGTGGCGTATTCCTTATACGTGACGTCGATGCCGCGCTCGGCGAGCCATGCCTTGCCCTCCGTGGTTTGTAAGACATCGGGGTTCACGCCGATCGTCTTTCCTCGCAAAGCCTCGGGGTCGCCCACGGTAAGGTCGCCGCGATCGGGCTTCACATAGACGTAATAACGCTCCTTGCCCGAAGGATTCGTCGAGTAGAGAAGGTTCTCGGCTCGTTCGGGAGTATAGGAGATGTTCGACATGAGGTCGATTTCCCCCGCCTCATGCTTGGCAATGAGCTCAGAGAACGTTCCCAGGACGTACTCGTATTTCCAACCCTCGGTGTGGTAGGAAATGTCTTGCAGGTATTCATATCCCCAGCCCGACATATACGTGTCGGGCGTTCCAGATTGGTAACCCTGATTGTCGATGAGGTAGCCGACGCGAATCACTTTCGAGGAAGCCGCCTCGTCCTGAGATTGCCCCTGCTCGTCGGCCGAAGCCACTCCTAAGGTGCCGACGGATGCCAAGGAAAACGCGAGCACGGTCGCGAGAACGAAGCGCAACGCGATAAAACGTGACCTCAAGGCACCCTCCGACCTACTGATAGCGTAATAGAAGTATCATAGCAGCAACTTGCAAGTAAAGAGGGCGCGGCACGCGAATCTCGCGTGCCGCGCCTCAACTGGGGCTTCGCGGCGGCCATGCGCCTTTGGGAGTAAGAAGTTGCGGCGAAGGGTGTCCCTTTAGCGCCCCTCGCCGCGCCCGCTGCCCTTACGCCTCGATACCGAGCGAGAGCGCCTGCTTGTTCTTCTCGACCATCGCAGCTTTGCGCGCGGGAACACACTTCTCGATCGCCGCCGTGAGCACCTCAGGAGCGCAGAAGGGGTCCGCCGCAAAGAGGGCGCCCACCAGCACGATGTTGCCAAGCCCCTTAAGCCCCGCCTTCTCGGCGATATCGGCGGCGGGAATCGCCTTCACGCGGATGTCGGTTCGCGTGGGAAGATTCTGCACGAGCGTCGAGTCGGCAACGACGAGCCCGCCCGGCACGACGGCGTCTTCGAACTTGTCGAGCGAAGGCTGGTTCATCGCGATGAGAACATCGGGCGCGGTGATAAGGGGGCTGCCGATGGGGTCTGCCGCCAAGCTGACGCTGCAGTTCGCGGTGCCGCCGCGCATCTCGGGGCCGTAAGAAGGCAGCCACGAAACCTCGCGATCGCTGATGAGCCCGGTATAGGCGATGACCTTGCCAGCGAAGAGCACGCCCTGCCCGCCGAAGCCGGCGAGCACGATCTTGCGATCGGGATATGTCGTCTCAGCCATTAGTTGCCCCCTTCCGACTTCTCGGGATGGGCGATGGGGCACGCCGCCGAGCGCGCAGAAGCTGCCTCAGCCGCGTTCGCGTAACCATCGGCGACGACGTCGCGATAGATCCCGAGCGGGTAGTACGCAAGCATGTTCTCGCGCATCCACTCGAAGGCCTCCTGCGGTGTCATTCCCCAGTTCGTGGGGCAGGTGGAAACGACCTCGATGAACGAGTAGCCCACGTCGTCGATCTGGTACTGGAACGCCTTCTTGATGGCGTTTTTCGCTTTGCGGATGTTCTTCTTGCAGTCGACGGTAACGCGCTCGATGTACGCCGGGCCGTCGAGCGTGCTCAAAAGCTCGCACACGCGCACGGGATAGCCCGCCTTCGAGACGTCGCGCCCATAGGGGCTCGTCTGCGTGACCTGGTTCGGAAGGCTCGTCGGAGCCATCTGACCGCCCGTCATGCCGTAGATCGCGTTGTTGATGAAGATGACGGTGATATGCTCGCCGCGCGTCGCCGCGTGCACCGTCTCCGCCATGCCGATCGAGGCCAAGTCGCCGTCGCCCTGGTAAGCGAACACCACATGATCGGGCAAAACGCGCTTGACGCCCGTCGCCACCGCGGGAGCTCGGCCATGCGCGGCCTCGATCATGTCGCATCCGAAGAAGTCGTAGGACATGACCGAGCAGCCGACTGGCGCGACGCCGATTGTCTGTCCCTCGACGCCGAGCTCGTCCATCGTCTCGCACACCAGGCGATGGACGATGCCGTGAGTGCAGCCCGGGCAGTAGTTGGTGACAACCGGCAAAAGCGACTTCGGGCGGGAGAATACGAGCCTCTCTTCCTGTCCCATTAGAGCACCCCTCCCCTCTTCGCAGAATCCTTGATAGCGGAAAGCACCTCTTCGGGCGTCGGGATGACGCCGCCGGTGCGTCCGAAGAAGTCGACCGCAGCGCGCCCGTTCACGGCAAGGCGCACGTCGTCGACCATCTGCCCCATGTTCATCTCGACCGACAGGAACGCCTTTGCATGGGAAAGCACGCCCTCTATGGCGCGCGTCGGGAACGGCCAAAGCGTGATCGGGCGCAGAAGGCCCGCCTTGATGCCCTCCTCGCGCGCAGCGACGACCGCGCTTCTCGCAACACGGCTCGAGGCGCCGAACGCCACGACCACGATTTCGGCGTCGTCGGTCATGAAGGTTTCCGCGCGCTGCTCCTTCTCGCGGATGACGTCGTAGCGCTTGAAGCGTTCGATGTTCAAGTCCTCGAGCGCCTCGGCGGTCAGGTAGAGCGAGTTCACAATATTGTGAGGGCGCTTACCTTCGTGGCCCGTTGTCGCCCACGGCTTTTCGGGTAGTGCCTCTTTCGGCTCGGGAAGAACGACCGGTTCCATCATCTGGCCCAACATGCCGTCGGCAAGCACCATGACAGGCGTGCGGTACTCGTCGGCCAAATCGAACGCGCGATAGACGCAGTCCGCCATCTCCTGCACGGTCGACGGCGCGAGCACGGGCATGAAGAAGTCGCCGTGACCCGATGCGCGCGTGGCCTGCCAATAGTCCGACTGCGACGGCTGAATGCCGCCGAGACCCGGGCCCCCTCGCTGCACGTTGATGATGACTCCCGGCAAATCCGAGCCCGCCATGTAGGATATGCCTTCGCCCTTAAGCGAGATTCCGGGGCTTGACGAAGACGTCATCGCGCGAGCGCCGGCGGAAGCCGCGCCATACACCATGTTGATAGCCGCGATCTCGCTTTCAGCCTGCAGATACGTCCCGCCGATCTTCGGCATGCGCTTGGACATGTAGGCCGCAAGCTCGGTCTGCGGCGTGATGGGGTAACCGAAGAAGAAGCGGCACCCAGCGCGCAGCGCGCTTTCGGCGAGCGCCTCGTTTCCCTTCATGAGAACCTTTTCAGCCATAACTCACCTCCAAACCGAGATTGCGACATCTGGGCACATGATCGCGCACGAACAGCACCCCGTGCATTTTGACAGATCGATGCAGTGCGCAGGATGATAGCCCTTGGCCGTTATCCTCTCCTGATCGAGCTCGATGATGTGGGTCGGGCACGCATCCACGCAAAGGCCGCAGCCCTTGCAGAAGCCCTCGTCCACGCTGATTCTTGCCATTTGACGTTAACCCCCGCCCTCTTGACTATCAGTTACTCCACGGCGTTTGCCGATAGGGATCTATTTCGTAAAGCGCCACGTCGGCGCCCTCTTGGGAAAGCCGCTCCCTGGCCGCGTCCGCGCAGGTCGCGGGAACGCAGACGGCCGCAAGCGGCAGACCCGTCGCGCACGCCGCCTCACGGGCAAACGGCAGCGACTCGGAAATCGCATCTTCGTCGGTGTCGCCCATGAGATGGGAGTTCGCGACGATCGCCGTCGCACGAAGGCGCGATGCGCGCTCGATTTCGAAGAGCACCTCGCACGCTTCGCGCGGCTCGCGGATAAGCGCTCGGTAGCGATTCACGACATACCACATCTCGTAAGGTGCCGAAGTGATCGTGCGTGAGAAACGCCCGAGCGCCGCCGCACCGGCATCGTC
Organism: uncultured Ellagibacter sp.; assembly: GCA_934663775.1. Classification (GTDB taxonomy): domain Bacteria; phylum Actinomycetota; class Coriobacteriia; order Coriobacteriales; family Eggerthellaceae; genus Ellagibacter. The sequence continues at coordinate 97,579 of CAKUKU010000004.1, forward strand.
GCCGCCGACATCGATGACGCACAGCTCGTCTCCATTGGACTGTGCGCGCTCAATCGCGGGAGCAACCGCGCCCGTAAGTGCCGGCATGTCGATGTTGCAGTCGGGGCCGGCATAGACCGGCGTTACCACCGAGATGCCCGCCGCCCGAAGCGATTGTGCCTGGTCACTCGACCTGAAGTAGGGATTCACCACATCAAGGTCGATGAGCGTGACGCGCTTTCCCGCGCGAGCGGCATCCTTTGCGAGTGAAAGCGAGAGCGCCGTCTTCCCCACCCCGTAGTGGCCGCACACGACAAGCACGCCGCCCAGCTGCGAAACGTCGAAGTCGCAAACCTGCGCCATGCTAGATAAGACCCTCGGGAAGCTTCGGCGACTTCAAGTCCGCCCCGTCCTTCTGCCTGATGGCGACGCGGCGGATCTTGCCGTTCACGGTCTTCGGCAGCGCGTCGACATATTCGACGATGCGCGGGTATTTGTAAGGAGCCGTACGATGCTTCACCCATGCCTGCAGCTCACGGGTCAGCTCGTCGGAGCCCTTAAAGCCATCGGCAAGCACGACCGTTGCCTTGACGGCGAAGCCGCGAACAGGATCGGGCACGCCGGTGACAGCGCACTCGCGCACCGCCTCGTGCTCGAGCAGCTCGCTTTCGATCTCGAAGGGCCCGATGCGGTAGCCAGACGACTTGATGACGTCGTCGTTTCGGCCGACGTACCAGAAGTAGCCGTCCTCGTCGACCCAAGCGGTGTCGCCCGTGTGGTACCAGCCGTCGTAAATCGCGTTCGCCGTCTTTTCGGGGTCGCGATAATATTCCATCATGATGCCCGCGGGACGCGGCTCCATGCAGATGCAGATCTCGCCCGTCTCGCCGGTGTTGCAGCGCGAGCCGTCGTCGCGCTGGATCTCGACGTTGTAGAGCGGCACGGGCTTGCCCATCGAACCGGAACGCGGCGTCGAGTGCTTGAGGTTGGCAATGGTAAGCGGCGTCTCCGTTTGCCCGAAGCCCTCGTAGATCGTAAGCCCCGTGTGCTCTTTCCAGAAGTTGAACAGATCGGGGTTGAGCGCCTCGCCTGCGGTCGTCGAGTACTGAAGCGACGAGAGGTCATAGGCGTCGAAGTTCTCCGACATCATGAGACGGTACATCGTCGGCGGGCAGCACAAGGACGTGACCTGGTACTTCGAGATAAGCGAGAGAATCTCGCCCGCGTTGAAGCGGTCGAAATCGTACGTGAGGACACAGGCCTCCATGAGCCACTGCCCGTAGTATTTGCCCCAGACGGCCTTGCCCCAGCCCGTGTCGGCGATGGTGAAGTGAACGCCATCGGGCTGCACGTTGTGCCAGTGCTTGGCGGTGATGAGGTGCGCAACGGCGTAGCCAGAGTTGTGGAGCACCATCTTCGGGTTGCCGGACGTGCCGGAGGAGAAGTACATGAGCATGGGCTCGGCCGCTACCGTGTCGCAACGCTCGAAGACCTCGCTCGCCGCGCGGACGCCGCTGTTGAAGTCGACCCAACCTTCGCGCTCGATGGACGCGGCGCAGATGCCTTCCTCGCCGGAAAGCGACGCGCCGACGGTGCCCGCGACGGCGATGAGGTTTCCATCCTCGTCGCGTCGGGTCAAACCGCCGCCCGCACCGTTCACGAGGATGCGCGAGGTGACCGTGGGGCACTCGGAGATGACGTTGTCGGCAACTTGGGCGATATCCCCAACAGAGGTGCAGATGATGGAGCTGATGGAAGCGCCGTTTAAGCGGTATTCCAGGTCGTGCTCCTTCAACATGAAGGTCGCGGGAACCATGACCGCGCCGATCTTGGCCAACGCCGTTGCAACGAACCAGAACTGGTAGTGGCGGCGCAGCACGACAAGGACGTAATCACCGCGCTTGATACCCTGATCGACCAGGAAGTTCGCCGTCTTGTCCGACCATTTCTTCATGTCGGCGAAGGTGAAGATGTGCTCTTCGCCCTCGGGGTTGCACCAGATCATCGCGCGGCGGTCGGGGTCGGCTTCGGCGATATCGTCTACCACGTCGTAGCCGAAGTTGAAGTTGTCAGGATAGTGGACGCGGAACGTCTCAAGCTGCCCGTCGGGGGCATAGGTCTCGTCAACGTAGCGCAGATTGATATTCCTCATGGGATAAAAGAACCTCTTTCAGTGCAAGCGGGGCAAAACACCCCTGAAGTCTCGTAGGAACCGAAGGGATGGCGCAACCCGGGACACGCCCGAGCGCGCCTACATAATCTCGATATCCTGCGGCTTCAAAACGATCGCGTAGAACACGCACGGCTCGCCGCCCGTGGCGATCATGCCATGCCCGCGGCCCGAATCGTACATAAGGACATCGCCGGGGCCCAGTTCCTCGACGTGGCCTTCGTAGGCGAAGCGCATATGTCCGGAGACGATGCAGTCGATTTCCTGACCGCGGTGATAGGACAGATGGATGGGCTTGTCCTGCTCTTCGGGAAGGTAGGGCATTGTGACCAAGAACGGCTCGGCGAGCTTGTTCTTGAACTGCGGCGCCTTGTGCAGGTACTCGAAGCCGGCACGACGCTTCACGGACAGCCCGTCGCCCTCGCGGATAAGGGAATACCCGGTCAGGTGAGGGTTCTCGCCAGTAAGCAGCTCGACGACGTCGACGCCGAAGCGCTTCGCGCACTTCGAGAGGAAGGTGAAGCTCAAGTCCTGTTCGCCGGATTCCTGTGCGGCGTATTCCGAAAGCGAGCGGCCCGTCGCCTGGGCCATTTCCTGCATCGAGATGTCCAAATCCTCGCGCAGCGACCTAATTCGCGAAGCCACCTCTTCGATCTTCGGTTCCATATGCGACTCCCCCTTTCATAGTGCTCGAACGATGCATCGCAAACGATGCCTAACGCATGGATTGTATCGCAACGTTGCGAAATGGAAGTAGTTTGATATGCAAACGGCGGCTAACCGTCATATGGATAGCCGCCGTTTCGGGCAGGCCCACACGATTGGGGGTTTAGCTTATTCTGCCGTCTTCAGGAGACGGACGGCGAAGTGGGCGTCGGGCGAGCCGGGCTTGAGCGCGGGGTTGAAGCACGGCGCGCCGCCTAAGGGAGCGAGCGCGAACGCCGAGCCCTCCTCGCTCGCCAGAAACGCCTTCACGACATCGATGTTCTCGGCGCGCGTGATGGTGCAGGTGGCGAACACGATGCTGCCGCCGTCGTTCACGTGCGACGCCGCGGATTTCAGAAGCGCGAGGTCGGTTGCGGCGAACTCGTCGATCTTCTCGGGCTTCAGGCGCCAGCGAATCTCGGGGTGGCGGCGAAGGGTGCCGAGTCCCGAGCAGGGCGCGTCGATGAACACGACGTCGAAGGTGCGCTCGCCTACGACCGCATCGAGGTCGCGCGCGTCGCCCGTGAGCGCCTCGGACACGTGCACACCGTATTCCTCTGCGCGATCGGCGGTGATGTTCGTCTTGAACTCAAGGTTGTCGACGGTGACGTACTCCTCGATCTGCGAGCCGAAGCGGCGGGTGGCGTCGCTTTGGACGAGCACCGTCTTCGTGCCGCGGCCAGCGCCGATCTCAAGGAGCGATTTGGGTTTCTCATCGGGAAGAACAAGACGCGCGACCTGCTGCGACGACGCGTCGGAGACGAGCAGCTGCCCGGTTTGGATCATATGGCGCACGCGCCCGTCGAAGAGCACGCGCCCCTCGGAGAGACAGTAGCACCCGGGGATTTCCTCGCCGTTCACCGACACCGCCACCGGGTTGCCGTGCGCGGACTCGATCGTCTCCACGATCTCGGCCTCGTTAGCGCGCGCGGCGTTCACCGCGATGAATAAGGGGGCGGGCTCGTTCGACGCTACGAGGTAGTCGCGTGCGGCCTCGGGGCCCAAGTCGACGAGCGCAAGCCTCGCGAGCCACTCGGGAAACGCATTCAGACGCGCGAAAGCCTCGATGCTCGTGCGCGGGTCGTCGAAGGGGAACTTATGCGCCTTGTCGGCGATGCGGCGCAAGACGGCGTTGGCCAGGCCGGACGCCTTCGGCGCGATCGTCTTCACGAGCTCGACGCCCTGGCTCACCGCAGCATGCGGCTCCTTTTTGAGGAAAATGATCTCGTAAGTGGAGATTCGCATGGCGTCGCGAACGTCGTCGTCGATGTCGCTTAGGCGGTCGAGGCAGCGGTTGATGACGTCGTCGAGCGTGCCGTAGGAGCTCACCACGCCGAGCGTGAGGCGGGTCGCGAACGCGCGATCTTCGCGCGACATGCGGGAAGAGTCGATGTACTTGTGGATAAGGTCCTGGGCGAACGCGTCGCGCTTGCGCACGATGGAGGTCACCTGCAAAGCTGCTTGGCGCGCAGGAGAAGCGCTGCGGCCGGCGTCCCTATGGACGACACCGCTCGTGCGCGGCTTGTCGTCGAAGGAGCGCTTCGCTCCGCGCTTCTGCCCGCCCTTGGGGCGATTTCGGTACTTGAGTTCGCCCTCCTCGTCGAGCTCGAGCTCACCGCGGTAGACGCCCGGCTCCTGCTCGCGCGCTTCGGCGAGGGCAGCGTTCTGCTCGTTGGGTTGCCAGGGCTTACGCGGCGCGTGCCCGTGGCGCTCGCCCGCATCCTTGCGCGAGAACTCGCGGCCTTCCGGGCGCTCGGCGCGAGGAGCGGCCTCGCTGCCCGCAGCCTCGTCGACTGCGCGCGGCGACTCCTCAGCGGCAACGACCTGCGAAGACGCGGCGTTCTCGTTCTCCTCGGCTTTCACAAGCGGTTCACGCGCATCCTGCTCGCGCTTTTCGTAGGGCCCGCGGGGGCCGTCATTGCGCTTGGCATACGGCTTGCGGTTGCCATCGTGTTTGCCGTAGGGCTTGCGGTTGCCCTCGCCGCGTTTCCCAAACGACTTGCCGCCCGACCGGCGATCGCCTGCGCCCTTGCCGTAGGGCTTGCGCTCGCCTGAGCGCTCGTTGTCGAACGGCTTGCGGGAGCGATGCTCGCCGTCCTGCGAGCGGCGGTCATCTGCGCGGGAGCCGCTTTTCTTGTAGCCTCCCTTGCGCTCGCCGCCGCGGGAGTTTCCATAGGAACCTTTGCGATCGCCGCGACCCTTCGAGTCGCGCGGGCCAGAACCCGACCTCCCGCGATAGCCGCCCGCGTTCGGGCGCTTGTCGTTGCGGTTGCCGTTTGCGTTTCGATGTTCTTCGTGGTGCTGGTTGTTGCCATCAGGCATGGTGAACCGTCCATTCCCCGTCCTGCCCATGAAGCGCTGCGGCACCGGCCGCAAACGCCTGGGCATCCATTTCCTTCTTTCCGTCAGGCTTGAGCCTGAATACCTCGAGCGCTCCGTCGGCGCACCCGAGCAAAAGCCGTTTCGCCTTGTAGCGAACTTCGCCGGCACGAAGGCCGCTCGCCGCGAGCCTTCCCTGCTCATCGTAGTCGGCACGGCAGGCGTCCAAGATCGTTGCGCCCTTGCCGAGCAGCGTGCACTTGCTCGGGTGGCCCGCACTCGACGCGCGCACGCGGCGCGCGAGCATGTCGACGTCGAGCGCCGGATTCAAATCGAGCTCGCCCTTGCTGATCTTGTGGGCGTAGGTGGCGTCGGTTTCCTTCTGCACGACCCAGCGCTCCTGTTTGCGCATGATTTGCATGATCGCCGTCAAAAGCGCATGCGAGCCCAGGTTCGCGAGCTCGTCGGCCAACTCGGGCAGCGACTTGCCGTCCACGTTGAGCGTGCGGCAAACGCAGTACGGGCCCGTGTCGAGGCCTTCCTCCATGCGCATGATGCACACGCCCGTCTCCTCGTCGTCGGCGAGGATCGCGTGCTCGATAGGAGCTGCGCCCCTCCAGCGGGGCAGAAGCGACGCATGCACGTTCAGGCAGTGGTACGTGGGACATTCGAGCACGTCAGCGGGAAGAATCATACCGTAGGCCGCGACGACGATGAAGTCGGGGCGGTACCGCTCGAGCGTGGCGACCGCTTCGGGGTCCTTAAACGTCGTGGGCTGCTCCACGGGGATGCCCAAGCGCTCGGCCGTCTCCTTCACCGGCGAGGCCGCAAGCTTCTTGCCGCGCCCGCGCACTGCATCGGGGCGCGTGTAGGCCGCAACGACGTCGTAGTGCTCGGAGAGGTCTTCAAGGATGGTCGCCGCGAAATCCGGCGTGCCCATGAAAACGATGCGCATTCAATCCACCTCGATAGAGGTGTCGCCGGGCATGGCACCCTGCTTGCGCGCCTCATCGTAGGCTTCGAGCGCGCGAATACGCGTGAGCGGGTCGCATGCCTCGAACAGCGTGCGGCCGTTTAGATGGTCGATCTCGTGTTGAAGGCAGCGCCCGAGAAGGCCATCGCCCTCGATTTCCCACAGCTCGCCGTCGAGGTCGTAATAGCGCACGCGAGCCCAGGGCTTGCGTGAGACGGGAACGGTGATGCCAGGGCAGGACAGGCAGCCCTCACCTTGGGTTTCGGGCTCGCCTTTGAGCTCGATGATCTCGGGGTTGACCAAAACGATGGGGTTTTGCTCCTCGGAATCGTCCACGTCGATCACGATCAGGCGCTTCGTCACGCCCACCTGGGGAGCGGCGATACCGCAGCCGTTGTTGTGATACATCGCGCGAGCCATCTGCTTCGCGAGTTTCTTCAAGCTGTGATCGCCCGGCGTGCACGACTCGCACTCCTGGCGAAGAAGCGGGTCGGGAGCTATAACGATACTGACCACTGGCAACACGTCCTTTATTCGGTTTGATGCGGGCACAACTTTTTAATACCCGCCTTTTTCGCTTGCGACATTGTGGCAAGCGAAATGGCGGGTGTCCACCCAAAAGACCAGGTTAAGCGGGAAACGAACACAAATTCGCGGGATGTGGTGCCGTATAGGCAAAAGCGCCTACGCGCTCGGCGTCTCGCTTTGCTTCGCGGCGTTGGGGTCGTCGGTCACGATTTCCTTGATCGACGCCGCAAGGCCTGCGATTCCCTGAATGTCGGAGGGGATGATGAGCTTGGTTGCACGACCGTTCGCGACGCACTTCAGAGCCTCGTATGCTTGAAGGGTCAAAACCGCGTTGTCGGCGCCCGCCTCGCGCACCATCGCGATGCCCTCTGCGGTTGCGCGCTGGACGTTGCGGATAGCCTCGGCCTCACCTTCCGCCTCGCGAATCTGCTTTTCCTTCTCGGCTTCCGCGGCGAGGATGATCGCCTGCTTTTCCGCCTCGGCGGAGAGGATCTGCGCCTGCTTCTCGCCCTCGGCGACCGTGATGGCGCTCTGCTTCTGGCCCTCTGCCAAAAGCACGGCCTCGCGTTTCTCTCGCTCGGCCTTCATCTGCTTTTCCATCGCCTGCTGGATGGCGGCGGGCGGCGTGATGTTCTTCACCTCGACGCGGTTGACCTTGATGCCCCAGGCATCCGTCGCCTCATCGAGGATGGAGCGCATCTTCGCGTTGATGGTGTCGCGGGAAACGAGCGTCGTGTCGAGGTCGAGCTCGCCGATGATGTTGCGGATCGTGGTCGCGGAGAGGTTCTCAATAGCGACGATGGGGTTCTCCACGCCGTAGCAAAAAAGCTTCGGGTCGAGAATCTTGAAGAAGACGACCGTGTCGATCGAGATCGTGACGTTGTCCTTCGTGATGACCGGCTGCGGCGGGAAATCGAAAACCTGTTCCTTGAGAGAGATTCCCATGCGCACATGGTCGATGAAGGGAATCTTGATGTGGAGGCCGTTGTTCCACGTGGTGAGATACGACCCCAGACGCTCGACGATGGCGGCCTCGGCCTGCGGAACGATCTTCACGCAGGTGACGGCTAAGACCACCACGATGATGACGAGCACGATGAGGAAGGTGAGCAGTGGCATAGCGTTTCCTTTCGATAGCGGACGGTTTATGCTTCCGGTTCACACGGTTTGACGATGAGCTTGATAGATTCCTGACCAATGACTTCGACGCGCGTGCCCTCGGGTAGGACCTCGCCCGTAGCCGAGCGCGCCGACCAGGTCATATGGTCGGAAAGCTCAACCCTGCCGGTGAGCCCGTCGTTGTCGACGGCAACGCATACGACGCCGCGCTCGCCGATGAGGGTCGGCTCTTCCGCCCGCCCGCGGTCGCGGTATTTCACGAACACGGGGCGCAGGAGCACGAGGCACAACACGGACACGATGAGGAAGAGCACGATCTGCACGATGAGGTTCGCGCCGAGAAGGTCGGCCACGAACGCTACCAGAGCGCCGACGACGAACCACATCGTGACCAGCCCAAACGAGAGAGCCTCGATGACGGCCATCACGCCCGCAACCACAAGCCAGAGAAACGGACCCGCCATAGTCGCACCTCCTTTTGTCTTCAAGTAAGAACCAGTATACCAGAGCGCATGGCGGCGCCTCTGACCACATGGGCGGAATCTGGGGCTTAAACCCCGAGCGATAGCGAACCCCTGCCCACCGATTTCGCAGTCGAGTCGCGCACTCAAACGCAAAGAAGCGCGGCCCCCTGTGGAAGCCGCGCTTCTCCTTCGCAATCGGTGCATCCCGATCGACTCAGTGCAATCTAGTCGAGCGTGCCCGACGCCTCCTCGAGCTGAGTGTTCTCGGTGTAGTCGATCCAACCGTCGGGGACGACCGCATCGGTGTGGCACTGCGTGCAGTAGTTCACGCTCGTGCGGTGCGCTTTGTGGCATGTTGTGCACTTCTGCTCGCCATGCTGCGGGGTATGCGGGTTGATCTTGCCCATCCAGGCCGTCTTCTTCTCCAGCTCCTCGCGCGTGTAGGGGTGGCAGCTGTCGTTCATGCAGAACTCATCGGAGTTCTCAAGACCGCGCGCCTCCACAAGCTGCGTCGCCGTTCGTTCGCCGAGCGGGCTGTCGTAGTTGCCGGACACCCACTCGACGCCTTCGTTCACCTGCTCGCTGAGCGTCGGCACATGGCAATCCATGCAGGTCTTGCCCACTTGCCCGTGCACCGCGGCGAGCATGCTGGAAGCGTCCTCGACCTCGTTGCCCCACTTATCGGTGGCGGACTCGCCGGGAGTCGCCTCGTAGGTTGGCAGATACGGGTCCATCGGGTTGTGGCAGATGGCGTTGCAAAAGCTCGGCTGCTCGTGCCACACCATGAAGCCCGCGCCCGCAACCACGAGCACCGCAACGATGCAGCCGACCACGATGCCCGCGCGCTGTTTCCTCGTGCACTTGCGCTTAGGCGAGGAAGCGCCCGCCGAAGCGGCTTCTGCGGCAGGGGACGCACTCGCGTCCTCCACCTTGTCCTTTTCGATTTCGCTTTGTTCGCTCATCGCAATACTCCTTTCTCGGGCCTTTGACTAGACGAGGCCTAAGATATTGCGAACAGCGATGCGGCCGAACGCGCAGCACTCGCCCAGGTTGCCGCCGCCGTTGTACATGTCGCACCACACGCTGCCGAACTCGCCGGCGCTGTAGAGGTTCGGGATGACATCGCCGTTCAGGTCGATGATCTGCGCATGCTCGTTGCGGCGCGGGCCGCCGTCGGTGTTGAGCATGGTGTAAGAGCAATGGCATGCGTGGAAGGGGGCGCCCTTAATCGGGGTCAATGTCTTCTCCGGGCGATAGAACGCGGGGTCATAGCCCTCTTCGCAGTACTCGTTCCACTTAGCGACCGTCTTCACGAGCTCTTCTTTGTTGATGCCCGCCTTGTCGGCAAGCTCCTCGATGGTGTTGGCGGTATAGCCGTAGCCCTCGCTCGACGGCTCGAAGTTCGGAGCGGTCTGGTAGGCCATCATCTGCTTATAGCCCGCGTCGTCCAAGATGTACCAGGTGGTCTTCGGCATTGGCAGGTGCGGCCATTCGCCGCCGAACTGCATGTGGCCATGGCGGCTGCCGACGTTGATGTTGAGCGGGTTCTGGTCGATGACGTCCCAGTCATGCTCATGGTCGGAGTCCCAGTCCATGAAGAAGCGTCGACCGTTCTCGGCGACGGTGATGCCGAACTGCTTGGGCGTGCGCATGGTCACGTCCTCGCCCTCGATCGGCGACACGCTCGTCCACATGCCAGCACAGCTGTTCATATGCCACATGTCGGCGCCGATGCGGGCGCAGATGTAGTGGCCGTCGCCGGTGTTCATGCGGCCGGCGATGCAGCGCGCGGTCGCGGCGGAGAGGTAGTCGGCGCGCATCTGCTTGTTGTTCTCGAAGCCGCCGCAGCACATGATGACGCCCTTGCTCGCCTTCACGTAGATGGTCTTGCCCTCGTAGGTGTAGACGCCGCCGAGCACGGCTCTGCTCTCGGGGTCCTGCACAAGCGCGGTAAGGGGCGCGTTGAGCTTGTGGGTGATGTCCTTGTTGTCGGCGAACACGGAGTTCACGAACTTGATGACGTGGTCGTACTTCTCGTCCTTGAAGAAGAGGACGCCCAGATTGTAGCCGTGCGGAAGCTCGGCGTACTCGGGGTAGCACGTGTCGCCTGTGCCGGGATGGAAATGCGTCGTGGCCTTGATGTAGTCGGCCTTGAAGCCGGGCAGGCTTTCAAGCCACGTCTTGTTCTCGTGGATGCCCTCGGCGAAGGCGTCGAGAACGGCGTCGGGGGTGTTGTCCATCTCGCCGCGCAGCTCGTAGAGGTACTGGCGGAAGCCCTCTGCGTGGTCGTCGTCGGTCCACAGCACGCGGCCGGCGGAAAACGGGCTGTCGCCGTCACCGAGCACAAGCGCGCCTTTTTCGAGGAGAAGCGCCTTCGCGCCGTTGCCCTCGGTGGCGATGGTCGCGGCCGCCGCCTGTCCGGCCAAGCCGCCGCCGACGATGAGGACGTCGGTCTCCTCGTCCCAATCGATTTCTCCGATGGACTGGGCGAAGTTGTTCTTGTTCTCCGCCTTGCCCTTCGGAGCACATCCCCCGAGCGCGCCGGCCGCCACACCTGCGAGCACCGTAGCGCCTGCCGCCTTGATGAAGCTGCGGCGAGACCTCGTCAGGTTGAGACTCTCGGTCAAATCCATGCTGGCCCCTTTCCTATTCCTCTTCCCGGGCCCAGCGCCCTTGCGCTGCCCGAATAAAACCAACGTCTGGAGCATACGCGGGAAGCGCTGCGGCATCTTCACCCGCAGCTGGGGTAGCGCGACCGAAAACGAGCTTTTTTCATCACCCGAAGAGGGGGAAATACGTATAATCGCTGCTATTCACGGGTACGAGGCGCACATAATGCCTCGGTAGAGAATAATAAGGCACGTGCAATAATCGTGAGGCTCCGCAGGCTCGGGCAGGCTACCCGCGGCGCCCGAAGACCATCGGAGCATCGACGAGCGTTGCGATGTCATCGGCGCGCAACATGGACTCACGCCGCGCGAGCTCGAGGTCATGAAGCTTCTGTGCAAAGGGCGCACGAAATCCTATATCGCAGAGACGCTCTATCTCACGGAAAACACGGTACGCAGCCACGCGAAGCATCTCTACACGAAGCTCGCCGTGCACAGCAAGCAAGAGCTGATGGATTTGGTCGGCGCCTAAGAAGGCAGGTGCCGCGATGGGCGACTTGCGCGGCGGGCTCGATCTACAGGCGGCCCTCATGGGCGACGGGCTTGTGGGCGCGGCGCTTCTCGAGCAGCTCCTTTTGAAGCGCGGTCACCGCCTGGAAGAGGAAGTCGTATTCCTCGGTTCCCGCCTTCGACTCGTCGGCGAGCTGCGCCCGAAGCTCTTCGATCGCATCTTCCGCATCGCCGATGGCGAGCTCCTCGGCGAGAAAGCGCGCGATTTCCTCGGGCGACGCCGTGTCCGACCCCGATCCCCCCGCGGTAAGCAGGCGCCCTGCGCGGGCGTCGGCTGCGCTCGCGTTCGAGACGACCACAGCCGCGCTCGCAGCGGGGTCGCCCGTAAGCGTGTCAAGCAAGCTTGCGGCGATGGCGGCATGCAGCGAATCGTGCCACTGCGTCTGCGCGAGACCGTCGGCATGCGCGAGCGCCACGAGCGGATTCTGCGCAAGCACGGCGAGAAACTCGCGTTCGAGGCGCAGCCGGTTGAGCTCGGGCTTCGCGAGTTTTCGCGCTGGGGCGGTCCTTGTGGCCTGCAAGCGCTCGGGGGTACTTTGGTCATCGCGCGAATAGCGCGCGAGCGGCTCGAGCTTCGAAAGCGCGTCAAGCGCGTCTTCCTCGCGAGCACGCGTGCGCCCGGCGATCTGAATCGCGTAGTCCTTCGCAAGGAGCGAGTCCTTGATGGGCGCGAGCACGGAGAGCGCCGATGCGAGCGCAGCCGAGCGCCCCTCAGCCGTGGAGAGGTCATATGCGGCCAAACGGCGGTCGATGCCGTATTTCAAAAGCGGCTCGGCATCGTCGATCATCGGCTCGAGCTCGGCGGCGCCGTACGATGCCATGAACTCCGCGGGATCGAGGTTATCGGGCAGGGTGACGGCGCAAAGCTCGATCCGCGTTTTCCCCGCTTCGGGCGTCATCGAGGAATCGATGAACTCGAGCGCTCGGTCGGCAGCCTTCTGACCTGCGGCGTCTCCGTCGAAAAGATAGACGATCTTCTTTTGCGCATGGCGCGCGAGGACGCGGATATGGCGCATGGTGAGCGCGGTGCCGAGCGTGGCGACGGCGTTTCGCACCCCGCCCTCGTGCAACGCGATCACGTCGGTGTAGCCTTCGCACACGATGGCTACACCACTCGACGCCATGGCAACTTTCGCCTGGTCGAGCCCATAGAGCACCTGCGATTTATGGAACAGCGGCGTCTCTTGGGTATTGAGGTACTTAGGCTCCCCCGCGCCGATGACGCGCCCGCCGAACGCGATGCAGTCCCCCGAGACATCGTTTATGGGGAACATGATGCGGTCGTAGAAGCGGTCGTGCAGCCTTCCCTGGGCGTTGCGGATGCACACGTTCGCCTCGACCATCTCGTCGGGCTTGAAGCCTCGTGCCGACAGGTGGCGTGAAAGCTCGCCACGGCCGGGCGCAAAGCCAAGGTTCCACTTGTTAGGGACCTCTTTGTTCAAGCCGCGCCCCGCAAGGTATTCGCGCGCGGCTTGCGCCATGGGCGCCTTCGAGCGCATGAGCTGTAAGTGGTAGAACTCCGCCGTCGCCTTGCAGACGTCCTTAAGGCGCGCCTTCTTGCTCGCAGGCGCCGACGGCTTGCCGCCAACCTCCACGATGTCGATGTGCGCGCGCTCGGCGAGCCTGTGCACCGCCTCGGGAAACGAAAGGTCCTCCGCCTTCATGATGAACGCGAACACGTCGCCGCCCTCGCCGCAGCCGAAGCAGTGCCACAGCTGAAGCGCGGGGTCGATCTTGCACGAAGGGGTCTTCTCGTTGTGAAAGGGGCAGCAGCACCAAAAGTCGCGCCCGCGCTGCTTCACGGGAACGCGCTCGCCGAACACGGCGACGATGTCGCTCGCGTCGCGAACCTTCTGGATGTCTTCGTCGGTTATGCGCCCACCGGGCATGAGCTCTCGCCTACTTGCGGGGCTCGGACGGCAAGCTGGAAATAGGGCGGTTGCGTTTGTCGAGGCGTTTCGCCTGATCCCTCACGTGCTCGGGCACGTCCCATTCCTTGTCCTGCAAATCGAGCAGAAGGGCAGCCGCCGTGGTGCGTTGCGAGAGGCGCACGCAACCCACCGTCTCGTCGGCGAACTCGCGGGCGAAGGTGACGCGCGCGGGAAGGACGGCGGCGCCGATGGATGCCCCGACCGCGCCGAAAATGGAGGTGAACGCGTTCACCTCGGAGGTGGGCACGGAAACGTAGACCTGCGTGAACATGATGAGAACGGTGCACCCGATGGCAAGCCCCACCACCGTGTAGCAAAAAGCGCGCCCCGCGTCGCTTTTCCCGCACACGGCAGTCGAGATGATAAGCGACAGGAGCAGCGACGCCACGGTAAGCACGTTCCCGTAAGAGGTGATCGGCCCATACATCGTCAGAACCGCGCAGACGGCGGCGATGGCCACGCACGGGAGCAGGACCTTCTTCGCAATCTCGCCGCGTGCGAATTCCTTTTCGGCGGACAGGATGCGCGTGCGCACGACCTTGCCATGCGGCCAGCGAAAAGAGCCCGTCGGGTGCTCTCGGCCAAGACCGGAGAGATCGTCGACCTTAGACGACAGAACCCCGAGAACGCCAATCACCACGATGACGAGCAAAATGATCAATACCCACGGCATGGAAAGTCCCTTCAAGCGATGAGGCGGCTACTTTTCATTTCGCACTATGGTAGCACGACTGGGGCGCCCCGCCCCTCGACTCCGAGCGATTGCGCAGCTCTCCTATAACCTCACGCGAGCGGGCAGCCCCGAAGCTATAATGACGCAGAGAATGCACGCGGCGCGAGACTCGCCGCACGCGAAAGGCGAAGGTGAGGCCATCATGTCGCAGCAGATTCCCTATCTCTCGATCGACCCGGAAATAGAAGAGCGCATTCGCGCCGACCGCGAGGCGGGGCGCAAAAGCCCCTATCGTTTTCGCGACGAGGACATAGCGCGTCGCGAGGCAAATCCCCACGACGAGGCGACGATCGCCCGCCCCGCCTTCGCGCGCGACATCGAGAAGATCGTGAACATGCCCGCATACAACCGCTATGCGGGGAAAACGCAGGTGTTCTCCTTCGTCGAGAACGACGACATCTGCCGCCGCGGCCTGCACGTGCAGCTCGTGAGCCGCGTCGCTCGGGGAATCGGGCGGCTGCTCGGGTTGAACGGCGACCTCATCGAGGCGATCGCTCTTGGGCACGATTTGGGGCACACGCCCTTCGGGCATGCGGGCGAGAGATTCCTATCGCGCAGCTATCACGAGCGCACCGGGCGCTACTTCAACCACAACGTGCATTCCGTGCGCGTGCTCGATCAACTCTATCGACGCAACGTGAGCCTGCAGACGCTCGACGGCGTGCTCTGCCACAACGGCGAATTCGCGCAGCAGACGCTCGAGCGTGGATGTGTGGGAACCTTTGAGAATCTCGATGCGCTCGTGGAAAAGTGCACGGCCGACGAGCGCGCCATCGGCACGCTTCGCCCCTCCACCCTCGAAGGGTGCGTCGTGCGCGTGGCAGACATGATCGCATATGTGGGCAAGGACCGACAAGATGCGATGGACATGGGTGCGCTCGACTCGCTTGACGCGTTTGACTCAACCGTGATGGGGAAAAGCAACGCGCAGATCATCAACAACCTCACCGCCGACATCGTGAACGCGAGCTACGGGCGCGACCGCATCGCAATGAGCGAAGAGATGTTCGCCGACTTGAAGCGTGCGAAACGGCAGAACTACGAACTCATCTACGAGAAAGAAGGCCTTGCGGCAAGCGACGGCATCACCGTCGGGCAGATGTTCGAGGAAGTCTACGCGAAGCTGCTGGCCGATTTGCTTGAGGGCCGCGAGGATTCGGCCATCTTCATGCACCACATCGATTACCTGGCGCGTAAATCGCGCTCGATCACGCGCGAGGGGTATGTTGACGGCACCGAGCCGAACCAGATCGTGGTCGACTACATCGCCTCGATGACGGACAACTATTTTCTGGCCCTCTACGCGCACCTGTTTCCCGAGCGAGCCGACCGCGTGCGGATGCGCGGGTACTGCTCCGACTTGCGCTAGGCGAGAAAGCCTTCGTCGACGAGGAGGTCGCTTCCGTCCGCCGCAGCGGTCGCGAGCGCATCGCAGCGCTCGTTTTCGGGATGCCCCGCGTGCCCCTTCACCCAGATGAAGGAAACCTCGTGCGGTTTCTTCGCCTCGAGCAGGCGCTTCCACAGATCGATGTTTTTGACGGGTTCCTTCTTCGCGTTCTTCCACCCGCGCTTTTGCCAACCTTCCACCCAATGCTGGTTGAAGGCGTTCACGACGTATTGCGAGTCGGAATGCACCTCGACGATGCAGGGGCGCTTGAGCGCCTCGAGCGCGACGATCACGCCGAGCAGTTCCATGCGATTGTTCGTCGTGTTGGAAAAGCCCTGCGAAAGCTCGCGCTCGTGCAGCGCGCCCTTCGTGTCCACGAATTGCAGCACGCAGCCGTAGCCGCCGGGACCGGGGTTCCCCCGTGAAGAGCCGTCGGTGTAGATGGTGACTTTCATAGCGTCCTTTCGCATAGCGCAAAGTGGGCGGGGCCCGTTCGGAGCGCCCGCCCGCTTTCAAGATACCCGAGCCATCGCGCGATGGAAAGGGAATTTTACCTCAAGGTTAGAGATTGTACGACCGCGAGCTGTGGAGGCTGAGCGCGATCGTCGACGCGTTGTGCAGAAGCGAGGACGTCTGGGGCGTGATGATGCCCCCAACGCCTAATGCAAGCAGCGCCGAGTTGAAGCCGATGGTTTGCGCGAAGGTCGCGTCCATGCGGCCCATGAGGCTTTGCGAGAGCTTGCGCATGCGCACGATCGCCCCAAGGTCGCCTTCTGACAGCGTGATGTCGGCCACCTCCTTCGCGATTGCGGTGCCCTGCCCCATGGCGATGCCCACATCCGCCGCGGAAAGCGCGGGCGAGTCGTTCACGCCGTCGCCCACCATGACGACCTTGCAACCTTCCGAGCGCAGCTGCTCGACGACGGCGTGTTTGCCCTCGGGGAGCATGTTAGCGCGGAACTCGGTGATCCCCACCGATTCGGCAACGCGGGCCGCCGTCTTCTCGTTGTCGCCGGTCAGCATGATGATTCGCTTGAAGCCGAGCTCGCGAAGCTCGCCGAGCGCCTCGCTCACGCCCGATTTCAAGGGGTCGTCGATGCCGATGACGCCCACAAGCTCGCCGTCGACGGCGAGATAGAGCGTGGAGAGCCCCTGCGTCTCAGCGTCGATCGACGCCTGGGCCTCATCGGTCACGACAACGCCCTCGTCCTCGACGACGAAGTGCTTCGAGCCGATGACGGCTCGCTTGCCGTCAAGCGAGCTCGCGATGCCGTGCGCGACGATGTACTCGACCGCCGCGTGGCGCTCGCGGTGCTTTAAGTTCTTCTCGGCCGCAGCGCGGACGACCGCTCGGGCGACCGGGTGCGGGAAGTGCTCTTCCAGACACGCCGCGAAGCGCAAAACCTGCGTGCGGTTCCAGCCGTCTAGGGGGAGGACGCATTTGACCTTCGGTTGGGCCTCGGTAAGCGTGCCCGTCTTGTCGAAGACGATGGTGTCTGCCTGGGCAAACGCCTCGAAATGCTTGGAACCCTTCACCGTGAAGCCCGCGTTGGCCGCCTGGCTCATGGCGGAGAGCACCGAAATCGAGCCCGTGAGCTTCAGCGCGCAGGAGTAATCGACCATAAGCGCTGCGGAAGTCTTAACGAGGCTGCGCGTCGTGAGCGCGACGATACCCGCGAGCAGGAAGTTCCAGGGGACGATGCGGTCGGCCAAACGCTCGCGCTTGGTCTGGGCCTCCGATTTCAGGCCCTCCGACATCTCGACGAGCGAGACGATGGAGCGCAGCTTCGTCTCGCCCGACGCCGCGCGAACGCGGATGAAGATCTCGCCGCCCTCGCACGCCGTGCCCGCGAAGACGTCGTCGCCCACCGTGCGCTCGACGGCAAGCGGCTCGCCGGTCAGCGTGGACTGGTTCACCATCGCCACGCCGCGCTCGACGACGCCGTCGACGCTTATCGGCATTCCCGTGCGCACGACGATGAGATCGCCCGGCGCGAGGTTCGCCGTCGGCGTGGAAATCTCCTCGCCCCCTTCAATGAGCTGGGAGTTTTCGGGCGCACCCAAAAGCGAGTAGATGAGCTGGTTCTCGGAGCGCGCCCGCGTGTAGTCCTCGAGCGTCTCGCCTAAATCGAGCAGGAACATCGTGGATCCCGCCGTGGAGAAGTCGCCCTTCACGAAGGAGATGCCGATGGCCGCCGCGTCGAGGACAGGCACATCGAGTCTGCCGCGGGCAAGCGAGCGCAGCGCGGCGCGCAGGAAGAGTCGGTAGTGCCACACGGTGCGAACGATCCGCAGGGGCGCCGGCAGAAACCACTTGCGAGCGAAATGCGACCCGACGAGAACCGCGATGTCCATCAGCAGCGAATGCGTGCGCACCGCAAGGGCGCCCGGGCAGGAGAGCTTCGCCTTCTCGATCGCCGCCACGTCGACCGCGTCCATCGCGGCGAGCACCGCGGCCCGGCCCTCATCCCCGCCGGAATACGAGACTGCAAGCGACCCGATTCGCGGATAGACGCTCACTTTCGAAGCGTATGGGCACGCCGTCATGAGGGATTCGAGCGCGTCAACGTCCGCTTCGGGCACGCGCCCGTAAAGCCGAACACGGACGCGCCCGGGGATCTCGTGTTCAATCTTATACTTCATCGATTGGCTTCTTTACTTTTCGTCCTTGGCTTCTTCGGCCTTGTCGGAATCCTCGAGATTGATGTAGCTGGCCTCGGCGACGATGTCGTCGACCTGGGCTTTCGCCTGCTCGACGATGTTCTGGTAGCCCTGCTTCACCTGCATGCCCTTAGCAACCCCCTGCACGTAGCACTTCTTGGCGGTCTTGGACGTGAGCGCCTTCACGCCAACCGTGCCGGCAAGAAAGCCAGCGCCGACAAGCAGGGTGTTGAACGTCGATTTCTTCATAGGGAATCCCTTCTCTCAATTGTTAGGCAACCTACAAAGTTCGCCTAAACTAACCAACAGAGTGATTGTAAGCCCAGGGTAACGACCAGGGTAACGACGGGCGGAAGGAATTCAAAGAAATCGTAAAGTTAGCTACGGCTTTCAGCGAAATCGATGAGCTCTTGACGGTTGTGGACGCCGCACTTCGCGTAAATGCGCCGAAGATGCGTGTCGACGGTACTCTTCGAGATGCAGAGCTCGCTCGCGATGCGCTCGCCCGTGCGGCCTTTGAGCGCGAGGGGCAAAACCTCCGCCTCGCGTGGGGAAAGACCCACCTCGGCGCTCACGCGACGGCACGTGGCGTCGAAGCGATCGAGCGTGATGGCAACCTGCGAGAGCATGGAAAAATCGCGCTCGGTGAACAGGAAGAGATACGCGAGAAGCGCGCACAGGCCCGCAAGCGCGCTCATGACGTGGGCGGACGCGATTCCCGGAAACGCGATGTCGAAGATGTTGCCGACGACGAGCCCCAAAAACTCACCGAGGAAAAGCGCCGCAAAGCCGCGCCCGAACGAAACCGCGGCGTCGCCCCCGTCGATTTTTCCCATGACGAGGAAAAGCGAGATCATGACGACGATAAGCGAGAGGAAGCCCGACATCGCGATCGCCTCCCCCGGAACCCCGACGTCGCTTAGGACTTCGACGAAAAGAAAGCCACCCATGAGAAGAAGCACCGATAGGCGATACGTTCCGCCGAGCGGACCTGTGTGGTCTCCCTGGATGAAGGCGATGCCGCGCGAGATGAACGCAAGCATCCCCGAGCCCGCTTGCGGAACCTCGCTGGGAAGGCGCTCTGCACCCTCGCCCCCGAAGAGTTGGAGCGCAGCTAGGCAGAAGAGGATGAAGAGCACGAGCGTGACGGGGAGCGTCGGCGTGGCGTCCATGCCCGGGTCGGACCCGTAGGTTTGCATGATGCCCGTGGCAAGCCCAAAGAGAAGCGTCCCCAGAAGAAGACGTCGCGTGAAGCGGTTTCGCGTGACGGGCGCATCTTGCGAGGACGCATCGGCGGCGTCGGGCACGCTCGGCGCATCGCCCATACGTGAGAGCAAAAGCAGCAAGGCGAACGTCAGCAGAGGAAGGATGCAGATGATGAGCTCCACTTCCTCAGGCAGGGCGCCCGACCCCAAAAGAAAGCAGAAGGCGGCACCGAGGGCGGAGCCGATGAGCGCCTCGGGGACAGACTGCTCGATTTCCGTTGCTCCGAGCGCGCGGCCCCATGCGGCAAACACGACGCCGCTTGGCGCGCCGACGAGAAGCCCCTCTATCCCGAGAAGCGCCCCATCGTGCGTGCCGAGAAGATGCGTCGCAAGCGATCCCGAAACCATCAGAACCGAACAGACGGCAACGCAGGGAACGGAAAGCAAGCGCGCGCGAAGGCGAGACGACCCGAACGCGCAGGTACCCAGCGCGAGCGACATGAAAAAAAGCGTGAACAGAAGCTCACCGCGCTCGAAGGTAAGGCCACCGAGGGAAAACGAGCAGTTCGAGCCCATATAGAGAAGCCCGATGACGAATGCTTGGAAAGAGGCGAAGCCCAGGATGGCGCGGCGGGCGCGCTTCTGACTACCCTGCTTGCGCTGCATGGCCCGACCTCCTTGAAATCATCGTTTCGCCGTTGACTGTTTTCACGCATTCGATGATACCCCTCCCCTATGAAAAAAAAGGCGCACAGCGTAAAGCCATGCGCCCAAGGGAAGGGTTGGTTTGTCGGGCGGTGCGCCTATTCGGCTGCAGCCACCTTTTTCACGACGCGCTTCTTGGTTGCCTTCGGAGCCTCCTCGGCATCTTCGGCCGCCTCGGATTCGACGACGTTTTCGGCAACTTCCGCGTCGTCTTTAGCCTCTTCGACCTTCTTGTTGGAACCTAAGCCCTCGCGAAGGCCCTTGACCGACTTGCCGATGGCGCTACCGAGTTTCGGAAGGTTCTTCGGTCCGAAGATAAGAAGGACGACGACGAGGATGATAAGAAGTTCAGGGGTTCCCATTCCGAGGATTTTCATAACCGCGCTCCTTTGCGATCGCTTAAACCGTTGCGTTGCCGCGACTATGGCGCAACGGGCACTCCCAAACCATCATGTAAACCAATGATTTTGTCGCATGACAAAAAATTACCCTTGTCATGTATTTGCATGACAAGGGTAAAGTTGCTGGTAAAATGCGAATTTAATAAAACTAAGTTACAAGTTTTTCCGAACCCATTCAATGTTGGATATGATAGTCGCAATCAGTTCATCAACGTCATCGAATACGCGCATCGGGCGCAGAAACGCGACAAAATCAAGTTCGATGGCGCACCCGTAGATGTCTCCTGAAAAATCAAGCAGATGCGCCTCGCAGTTCGCCGTCGCGCGATCGGCGAACGTCGCCGCAACGCCCATGTTGACCGCAGCCTTGTAGCGCTTCCCGTCGACGATCGCGTAAGCCGCATAAACCCCGTCGCCGATGGCCCGAAATTCATCGGAGATCGAAAGGTTGGCCGTGCGAATCCCCATCTGCGCGCCTTCGCCGCGACCGGCAACCACCGTACCCTGCACGCTCCAGGGATGACCGAGCAGCTCGTTCGCCTCTTCGACCGATCCCTGGGCAAGCAGCCCCCTGATACGCGTGGCGCTTACAGGAGCGCCTTTCAGGCAAAGCAAGTCGTGAGCGAAAACAGAGCATGCATGCGCCGAGCCCCACGAGCGCAACGTCTCCGCCGTACCCGAAGCACGCAAGCCGAAACGAAATCCCTGGCCTACGTGAATACTTGCCGGAGCGTGCAAGCCGAACGTCCATTCCAGGAAATCCTCCGGCGAAAGCGCTGCGAACTCACGCGTGAAAGGGAGCACCGCGACTAAGTCGACGCCCGATGCAGCGAGCGCTTCGATGCGCCTTTCATTCGTCATGAGCTTGCGCAACTCGCTCGGGCGGAAAAGCTCGTCAGGGTCGCGATCGAATGTAAGGGCGAACGAGGACGTCCCGCGGCTGCGCGCATCCTCAACAGCATCTAAGATGAGCTCCCTATGTCCCGCATGTATGCCGTCGAAGACGCCGAATACGCAGGTTGCACCATAAAAGCGATCGCGATTGAAAGCCTTGTCAATCTTAAATATCTCCGCCACGTCTTACTCCCGTCTGGAAAATGCAACACGTTGCATAGCGTCTCCGCTCTCGCTCGTAAGCGTATATGCCCGCAAGCTTGTTGTCGAGAATAACGGCGACTTTCTCCCCATCTTCGGGCTCGGAATCGCTAACGCGCACTCCCGCCGTGCAGGCGCAAAGCTCTGCCGCGGCACTCGCGTGCCGGCGCTCGCAAAGCTCGATGCTCGACTCGGGAAGCGGATTGCCATTTGCAACCAAGCGAGCAGCGAGGTCGTTAAGATATGCGAAGCGGAACCCGAGAAGCTTCACCGGGTCGAGTGCCGCATCTGTCCCCATGCGCTCGAGCGCTTCGAGGCTCACGCAGTCATCCAGCGTCAAAAGCCCCGCACGCGTGCGCCGAAGGGCGCTCACATGCGCAGGACAGCCAACTGCCACGCCGATATCACGGGCAAGCGCGCGAATGTAGGTTCCTTTAGAAACATGGAAGTCCACATCCCATGACACCGGTACATCGCCATCACCTGGAACGATACCGGCAAGCGTCGCTGAATAGACCTCTATCTCGCGCGGCGTCAAGTCGATGATGCGGCCCTTTCGCGCGGCGTCGCACGCCTTGACGCCGCCAACTTTCACGGCGGAATACGCAGGGGGCATCTGCTTCTGGGGGCCGACGAAGCGAGCAAGCATTTCGCGAACATACAGCTCGTCGAACGCGCCGATCGGAACATCACCATGTTTTACAGGATCGCCGTCCACGTCGTCGGTATCGGTTCCCACGCCGAAAGCGATGCGAACGCGGTAGTGCTTGTCATGACCGACCATGTAGTTGTCGAGCCTGGTCGCAGGCCCAACGCACACGCAGAGAACCCCCGACGCCAGCGGGTCGAGCGTGCCCGTGTGCCCCACGCGCCGCTCCCCGAAGATCCGCCTGACCCGATTGACCACATCGTGCGAGCTCATGCCCGACGGCTTATCCACTCCCACGACGAGCGAAAGCCCCGACTGCCCTCTCTTTGCTGCCACGTAAACCCCTTTTATGCATCAAGAAAGCGGGGACGCGCCCGCTTTCATCACAATCTTTATCGCTAGCCGCATCGGCTCATTCAAGATGACGCACGCTGAATGAGCCGCACCGATGAGCGGAAGCGGCCGAAGCGCATATCTTAAGCGAACTTCTCGCGCAGTGCGCATTCGACGCACGGCGGCACGAAGTCCCCAACGCTTCCCCCCATCGCCGCAACCTCGCGAACGACCGATGAGGATAAATACATATGCTGCGGAGTCGACATGATGAACAGCGTCTCAAGTTCGTGATCAAGCTGGTAGTTGATCGCCGTCATCTGAAATTCATACTCGAAGTCGGTGATGGCGCGCAAGCCCTTGACGACGGCAGTCGCCCCCACCTTATGCGCGAAATCGACGAGCAGCCCATTGAACGGCTCGACGCGAACATTCTCGAGCCCGCGAGTCGCTTCCCGCACGAGTTCCACACGCTCGTCAAGGGAGAACAGCGGCTTTTTCTTCGCTGACTCAGCCACGGCGACGATGACCTCGTCGACAAGTTGAGAAGCTCGGGTGATGACGTCGAGGTGCCCTACCGTGATCGGATCGAACGTGCCGGGCGTCAATGCGCATTTCACCATGGGCGTATCCCTCTCCTGAGTCTAGCTAATCGATTAAAGCGCCTGCTCAATGGCCTTTTCAACCCTCACAAGGGCGCCTTCGATAGGCCCCTCAACAGAAAAGCCCGCGGCCGCCTTGTGCCCTCCGCCGCCGAACTCGTTCGCGATAGCGGCGACGTCGGTGTCGTCCTTCGCGCGGAAACTACCGCGAATAGTGCCCGCCTGCTCGCGCAACATGCAGGCCACGCGAACGCCTGCAATCGAGCGAAGCACGTCGACGAGCGCCTCGGCGTCAGCCTTCACAGCGTGGCACTTCTCGAAATCGCGCTGCGTGATGTAGCTGATTGCAGCCTGCCCGCCGCAGAAGAGCTTCATGTGCTTGATCGCACATGCCTCCAACATGACGGAGGCAACGCTGCGGTTTTGGAACACCTCGCGCGAGACGTACGACGCATCGACCCCCGCGGTAATCATCTCGGAAGCCGAGGCGAATGCACGTGAGTCAGCGTTTTGATATTGAAAGCGCCCGGTGTCGGTGACGAGCCCCGTGTATGCGCACAAAGCGATGTCGCCCGTGTTGTCGACGCGCATGCATTTGGAAAGTTCCCAGATGAGCATGGTGGTCGCCGCCATCGCCGGATTGCAAAACGTGATGGTGGTCATCGCTTCGGGATAGGCGTGATGGTCAAGTGTGATTGAATACTCCGCCTCGTCGAGCAGATGCGCTGCATCCCCGATGCGCTCGCGGTTGGGAACGTCGACGGCGATGAACGTGCCGACATGCCCCATGAAGTCGCGAGCGTAAATCATGTCCTCGATACCCGGAAGGAAAGAAAGGCGCACGTCGGGCTTTTCCGCCTTCGCCAGCACACACGTCACCTTCTTGCCGAGCTTTCGCAGGATGCCCGCCAATGCGAGTTGCGAGCCCAGGCAATCGCCGTCGGGGCTCACATGCCCGCAGATGACGTAGTCGTCGTGCGATTTCAGCACCGCGGCGACCTCGGTGAGCGAAACGTTCGTTTGGGGAGTCACCTGCATGCTAGGCGTCCTCTTCTTCCTCTTTCACGATGACGGGCGGACGTGCCGCCTCGCGCGCGAGCGCGCCGGCAATGCGCTCGGCCGTGTCGACGCTGCGATCGAGCATGAAGCGCAGCTCGGGCGCCACGCGCCACGAAAGGCGGCGCGCCATGAGCGAGCGGATACGCCCGCTCGCCCGCGTGAAAGCCTCGGCGACCTGGTCGTAGCGCTCTTTTTCCGCCGAGTAGTACACGTTGCACACGCTACGATCGAACGAAACCTCGCAGCCTGTGATCGTGACCAACGACAGCTTCGGGTCGGAGATGTCGAACAGGAGGATGCTCGCGATGACTTCGCGTGCCTGCTCGTTGACCTTGCGGCTGGAAGAACCTTGTTTCACAGCTACCCCCTACTCCGTGCGCTCGACCTCTTTGACGACGTAACCCTCGATGGTATCGCCCACCTTGAGGTCCTGGTACCCGTTGATGCCGATGCCGCATTCGTAGCCCTGCTTGACCGACTTCACGTCGTCCTTGAAGCGACGCAGGCTGGCAATTTCGCCTTCGAAGATGACGGTGCCGTCGCGAACGATGCGCACCTTGTCCTCGCGATGGATCTCGCCCTCGGTGATGTAGCAGCCTGCAATCGTGCCCACCTTGGGAACCTTGAACGTCTCGCGAATCTCGGCGATGCCGGTGTCCTCTTCGACGATGTCGGGGGAAAGCAGGCCGACCCGCGCGGCATTGATATCCTCGATGGCCTGGTAGATAACGCGATACAGGCGGATGTCGACTTTTTCCTTCTCGGCCTGCTGCTTGGACTTGCCGGTCGGACGGACGTTGAAGCCGATGATGATGGCGTCCGATGCCGCAGCGAGGGTGACATCAGTTTCGGTGATGCCGCCGACGGCGGAGTGCACGATGTTGATGCGCACCTCGGACTGATCCATCTTCTCGAAGGCGTCGCGCAAAGCCTCGATTGAGCCCTGAACGTCGGCCTTCACGATGAGGTTCAGGTCGGTCTGCTTGCCCTCCTCAATGCGGCTGAACAGGTCGTCGAGGCTCATGTGCGACTTCGTCTCCTGCTCGGCGAGACGTGCTCGCAGCGCGCGCTCCTCGGCGAGCTTGCGGGCATCGCGCTCGTCCTCGAACACGCGGAACTCGTCGCCCGCGGTCGGTACGCTGTTCAGGCCCAAGATCTCGACCGGGTCGGCGGGACCGGCGGAATCGACGTGCTTGCCGCGCGGATCGATGAGCGCGCGGACGCGGCCGTAGGACGTGCCCGCGACGACGGTGTCGCCGGGATGCAGCGTGCCGCGATGGACGAGCACGGTCGCAACCGGGCCGCGGCCCTTGTCGAGATTCGCCTCGATGACGTAGCCGGACGCCTCGGCGTCGGGGTTCGCCTTGAGCTCGAGCACGTCGGCCTGAAGAAGAATCGTCTCAAGCAGGTCGTCGATATGGAGCTTCTTCTTCGCGGAGACCTCGACGAACATGTTCTTGCCGCCCCACTCTTCGGGAATGACGCCATGCTCCACGAGCTCCTGGCGAACGCGGTCGGGGTTCGCACCGGGCTTGTCGATCTTGTTCACCGCGACGACGATGGGAACATCCGCCGCCTTCGCGTGGTTGATTGCCTCGATGGTCTGCGGCATGACGCCGTCGTCGGCAGCGACGACGAGCACGATGACGTCGGTCACCTGAGCACCGCGGGCACGCATAGCGGTAAACGCCTCGTGACCAGGAGTATCAATGAAGGTAATCTGGCGGCCGTCGATGTTGACAATGGAAGCGCCGATATGCTGGGTGATGCCGCCCGCCTCGCCCGCAGCGACGCCGGTGTGGCGAATCGCGTCGAGCAGCGAGGTCTTGCCGTGGTCAACATGGCCCATGACGGTCACGACCGGCGGGCGCGGCTTCAAGTCTTCCTCGGAGTCGTGATAGACGACGGCGTATTCCTCTTCAGGGGAGACAACGCGAACCTTGCGGCCCATGTCGTCAGCGATGAGCTCGATGAGCTCATCGGACATGGACTGCGTGAGCGTCAAAACCTGACCGAGCATGAACAGGCGCTTGATGACGTCGTTGGGCTGCACGCCGAGCAACTCGGCGAACTTGGCAACGGTAGCGCCCTGGGGAATCTCGACCACGGAGTCGTCGAGCACAAGCGTGGGATCGAGGCCCTTCTGGATGGCCTCCATCTCCATGCGCTCGCGCGCCTCCGCCTGGCGCTTCTCCTTGCGCTTCTTGCGGCGGCCCTCGCCCTCATGGGAGTTCGCGGCGGCGACGGCGGCACGCGCCTCGGCGAGCACCTTGTCGCGCTGGAGCTTTTCGGCCTGGACGGCCATCTGGGCGTAGCGATCCTCGCCCTGGTTCTGGGTTTGGTTCTCGAGCTCGGGAACGACCTGCTCGATATGGTTGCGCTTGCCCTTCTTGGGACCGCGCTCCCCCTTCGCGCCTCGACCTGCGCGTTCAGGTTTGGGCTTGTTCGTCTGATCGGCCTTCTGAGCCTCGATGCGCTGTTTCTCGGACTCGATCTGGGAAAGCAGCGAGCTGAAGTTCGAGGACTTCTTGGACGTGAGCACGGGAGCCGGGCCCTTGTGCTGGGGCTGCGATTTGGAAGACTTCTTGCCGCGAGAGCGAAGCGCCTCTTCGACGGCCTGCTTCTTCGCGACCTCGGCCGCCATCTTGGCAGCGCGGGCCTTCGCGCGGGCCTCGGCCTTCTCGCGGGCGACGCGCTCCTTCTCGGACTCGATCTGGCTTGCGAGACCTTCGAAACCGCTGCTCACCGGGGCCTTCTTGGGAGCGTGCTTGACGTTTTCGCCCTTCCGCTCGCCCTCGGAGACGCCGCTCCTGCGGGCACGCTCGGCCTCGCGCTCGGCGCGCTCCTTCTCGACCGCAGCTCGGCGCTCGGCCTCCTCTTCGGCCTTCTTGCGCTTCTGCTCTGCCTTCTCCTCGGCAAGCTGTTTAGCTTCCTCGGCGTCGATTTTGCCGGCACGCTGCTTGATCTCGGGAGAGAGGCTCTTGCGGACTTTCTCAACGTAGGCATCGGCAAGCATGCTTGCATGGCTTTTCGCCGGTATCTTCATCTCATGCAACCGGTCGAGCAATTCCTTGCTCGTCATGTCAAACTCTTTCGCCAATTCATGTACTCGCATGCTGGCCATGTACCACTCCTCTTATTCTCTTCCGACGCAACGGCTCGTGTCGCGAGACATCTCGCCGGCAATGCGCTCTAAATCCTGCTCACCGAGCTTCGTGCGAAGCGCTCGGTCAAGTTTTCCTGCCTTGCGTGCAGCGGCAAAGCACTCCGCGGAGCACACGTAGGCTCCGCGTCCGGGGGCACGCCCTGTGGGATCGAAGGAAACGACTCCCTCAGGCGAGCGAACGATGCGCAGAAGCGCGCGCTTCGCGTCGGCTGCACCGCAGGCAACGCAGGTGCGCTGCTTTTTCTTTGTCGGTGTCGTCTGTGCCATTGTACGCCCCAACTGCCTCGCCGCGCCTAGCGCTCATCTTCCATTTCGGCGTGAATGCCGCAGAAGCGGCTGCCGGGACGCGCATGGTTGCGGCAGCGGTTGCCCGCTTCGTCCTCGAAGGCGCACAAGCCCTCTTCGTCGTCTTCCACCTCGTCCTCGTCGATGAGGACATTGTCGTTGCGAAGGGGTGCGCCCGCGAAGCTCGCGCTCTTGATGTCGATGTGCCATCCGGTAAGGCGTGCGGCGAGGCGGGCGTTCTGGCCCTCCTTGCCGATGGCGAGCGAGAGCTGGTCGTCGGGAACGACGACGGTCGCGTAGTTGTTCTCCTCGTCGATGACGACCTTAGTCACCTTCGCGGGCGAAAGCGCGTTGGCCACATAGATCGCGGGGTCCTCGTTCCACTGGATGACGTCGACGCGCTCGTTGCGCAGCTCCTCGACGACCATGCGCACGCGACTGCCCTTCGGGCCGACGCAGGCGCCGACCGGGTCGAGGTTGCGCTCGCGGGAGGCGACGGCAACCTTGGAGCGGGCGCCCGGCTCGCGAGCGATCGACTTGATCTCGACGACGCCATCGTAGATCTCGGGAACTTCGATCTCGAAGAGGCGACGGATGAGGTCGGGGTGCGTGCGCGAGACGATGATGGACGGGCGCTGCTGGTCGCCGCGGGCGCGCGGAAGGTCGCTCGCAGGATCGCGCACGTCGATGATCAGCACCTTCAAGCGCTGGTTGTGACGATAGTGCTCGTTGCTCGGGCGCTCGTTGCGCTCGTTGGGGTAGCGCTTCAAATCGTAGTGCGGAAGCTCGGCCTCAACGCCGTCGCGAATCTTGATGATGGTGAAGTCAGGGGTGCCCTGAAGCACGGTGCCCGTCACCAAATCGCCCACGCGATGCGAGAACTCCTGGTAGATAGACTGACGCCCCGCCTCGCGCACGATCGTGGAGATAACGCTCTTGGCGTTCTGCGCGGCGATGCGGCTCACGTCGTCGGGCGTCACGTCGCGCTCGGTGAACTCGGAGTACTCGCCGGTCTCGGGATCGGGCTCGCCAACGGGCACGAGCTCGTAGACGTAGATCTTGCCAGTCTGGCGATCGATGGTGACGCGCGCATCCCACTCAAGGTCCAAAATATGCTGATAGCTTTTCGCGAGAGAGGCCTCCAAGCGCTCAATCAGGTAAAACTCGTCAATCTTGCGTTCGTGAGCGAGAGCTTGCAGCGCCTCGATCAATTCAGAGCTAGCCACGTCCGGTCGCTTCCTTTCTTAACTGAAGTCAACGGCGCCCACCACATGAGCGCGTTTGATGTTCGAATAGTCCAGCGCGATACGTTGCCCATCCACCTCGACGAGCACGTCATCGCCATCCATCCCCAAAAGCGTGCCCGTAAACGAGCTGCGCCCGTCAACGGGAGACGACGTCTTCACCACGATTTCCTCGCCGGCAAAGCAGACGAAATGCTCCTTCGTGCGAAGGGGCCTATCGATTCCGGGAGAGGAAACTTCGAGCATGTAGGCGCCGGGGAACGGATCGATCTCGTCCATGATGCGGTTGATCCATGCCTGGGCGGCCGCGAGCTCGTCGAAGCTCACGCCCTCTTCGGTGTCGATGAAGACGCGAATCGTCGGCGCCTTCTTCGAGCCCATGATCTCGAGCGTCACGATCTCGATGCCTTCGGCTGTCGCCGTGGGCTCGAGCGCATCGAGCAGCTTTTGTTCCTTAGCGGTGAGCATGTCGCCTCCTTTCGTGAGCGCATTCGTTGCACGCGTTGTTGCCCGGCGGCGTTTTCGCCCCAACATACAAAGAAAGCGGGACCAAGCCCACTTTCTCAAAGAAGCGAAAGTATGTTACGCGCCACCGCGCACAGTATCTATTTTTATACCATATGTGGGACCGCGCTGGCTAGGGGGCAGCCCTCCAACGCGCAAGTTCGCCACAATCTCGGCGGCAAACGGCGCGGTCGAGCCCTCACGCGTCGCGCCCCCACATGCGCACTTCGGGCGAAAGCTCAACGCCCGAATGCTCGCGCACGCGACGCTGCACCTCGGCGATAAGCGCTCGCACATCGGCGGACGTCGCGCCGCCCGCGTTCACGACGAAGCCGGTGTGCTTGCGAGAAACCTGAGCGCCGCCGACGGTGAGCCCGCGAAGCCCCGCCTCGTCGATGAGCGCCGCCGCATAATAGCCTTCGGGGCGCTTGAAGGTGCTGCCCGCGGAGGGCATATCGAGCGGTTGCTTCGCCTCACGCCTCTCGGTGAGCTCGTCCATGCGGGCGCGCACGTCCGCCTCGTTCGCGCGCGAAAGCTCAAGCGTCGCTGAGACCACGATGTAGCGGGCGTGATCGAACATGCTGCCCCGATACGACCATTCGGCGTCGCTTCGGGGCACCTCCACCACGCGCCCGTCGGGGGCAACGCAGGTGACGCTTGCGCAGACCTGGGAAAACTCTCCATCGTAGGCGCCTGCGTTCATGATGGCGGCGCCACCTAGGGTGCCAGGGATTCCACAGGCGAACTCGTAGCCCGAAAGCCCCGCCGCGCAGGCGGCTTCCGCGACGGCGGCGTTCGTGGCGCCCGCGCCCGCAACGATGCGCGCGCCCTCGACGCGGATTTCGGACAAGTTGTCGCGCACCTCGATCACCACGCCGGACACGCCCGCGTCATCGACGAGAAGATCGCTCCCACAGCCGATGACGCGCCACGGCTCCCCCGCGTGCTCGCAGGCGACGACGACGCGCGAGACTTCCTCGATGCTCGCGGGCGAGACGAAGATGTCGGCGGGGCCGCCGATATTGAACGTGGTGTGGGTTGCAAGCGGCTCGGGCGCGCGTACGTTCGCCGCGCCGACGATGCCGATGAGCTCCTCGAAGAGCGGTTGGTTCATCTCCCGCGTCCTTTCCTCATGTCCTTACGCGCACGTATGCGCATCTACGAAAAGCGGCGCCCGATGCGAGCGCCGCTCCCCAAAAGCAATCAGGTGTCTTCCGGCTATTTGCGCTGGTGTTCCTTCTTATCGTTCAGAAGGCGATTCAACGCGTTTACGTACGCGCGGGCGGACGACACGACGATGTCGTTGTCGGCGCCGCGGCCGGAGTACACTTCCCCGTCGGGAGCGGTGACGCGGATGGTCACCTCGCCGAGCGCGTCGATGCCGCGCGTGACGGACTGCACCGAGAACTCGGTCAGGTCGTTTTCAACCTGGACGATCTTGTTCACGGCCTTATACATCGCATCGATCGGACCGGTGCCGAAATCGCATGCGGTGACGACCTGATCGGCCTGGTTGCGAAGCGTCACGGTTGCCGTCGGAATCATGTCGGTGCCGCAGGAGATCTGCACGCCCTCGAGCGTGTACACGGCGCTCACCTGACGGTCGCGCTCGTGGATAAGGCTCTCCAGATCCTCGTCGTAGACTTCCTTCTTCTTGTCGGCGAGGTTCAAGAAGTCCTCATAGATCTTGTCGAGCGCTTCGCCCTCGTATTCAAAGCCGAGTTCCTCAAGGCGATGCTTCAAGGCCGCGTGCCCGCTGCGAGCGGTGAGCACGATCTGGCTTTGACCAGCACCGACGTCCTCGGGGTTGATAATCTCGTAGGTGTCGCGCTTCTTGAGCACGCCGTCTTGGTGGATACCTGAGGAATGCGCGAACGCATTCGCGCCGACGATGGCTTTGTTCGCCTGCACGTTCATGCCCGTGATGGAGGACACAAGGCGGCTCGCCTTGCAGAACTCCTTCGTATTGATGTCGGTGTGCGCGTTCAGCTCCTCGCCGTGCATGCGGATGCCCATGACGACTTCCTCAAGCGCGGTGTTGCCCGCGCGCTCGCCGAGGCCGTTGATGGTGCATTCGACCTGGGTCGCGCCGTTTTTCACACCTTCGAGCGCAAGTGCGGTCGCCATGCCGAGGTCGTTGTGGCAGTGCACCGACACGGTAACGTTCTCGATGCCGCGGACGTTTTCCATCAGGTACGCGATGCGGCGGCCGAACTCAGCGGGCAGCGAGTAGCCCGTGGTGTCGGGGATGTTCACGACGGTCGCGCCGGCGTCGACGACGCGCTGGATGACCCTCACGAGGAAGTCGTAGTCCGAGCGTCCCGCATCCTCGGCGTAGAACTGCACGTCGTTCATGTACTTCTTGGCGTAGCGCACACAGTGCTCTGCACGCTCGAGGCACTCATCCTCGGTGATGCGCAGCTTGTCGCGCAGATGGCTCGGGCTCACCCCGAGGCCGGTGTGGATGCGCGGGCGCTTGGCGTACTTGAGCGCCTCGGCGGCGCGGTCGATGTCCTTCTCGACGGCGCGGGTGAGGCCGACCACCGTCGCGTCGTCGCCTGCGAGCTCGGCGATCCGGCGGACGCTCTCGAAGTCTCCGGGGCTGGAAATGGGGAAACCGGCCTCGATCACGTCGACCTTCATTCGTAGCAGCTGACGCGCGACCACCAGTTTTTCTTCCGTGTTCATGGAGGCGCCGGGCGATTGCTCGCCGTCGCGCAATGTGGTGTCGAAGATATTGATCTTGCGCGTCATGTCGATGTTCCTTTCCAAAAACGCTTACGGCCTTATGCCGTGCGGCATATTCTAGCGCAGATGGCAGGCACATGCGAAAAGAAGGGCCGCTGCCCTCGGTTTACACCGAAATCGGCAACGACCCTCCACATCTCCCGCCGCCCCTGCGCGTGACGCACGGGAGCGGCGGGAGATGAGCCTTCCTACATTCCTACAGGTTGAACGCCCACACGTTCTTGAACTCGAGCGCGCCGTTGAGCTTCTCAAGCACCTTGTCGCTCACGTCGCCCTCGACGTTCATGTAGACGAGCGCCGTCCGCTCGGTGGGCTTCGTGCCGATTTGCATGGTGGTGATGTTCACGCCGGCCTCGCCGAGCACCGTGCCGATCGCGCCGATGCGGCCGGGGGCGTCGACGTATTCGAAGACGAGCGACTGCTTAGCGGGCGCGATGTCGATCTTGTAGTCGAGCAACGACATGATGCGCGGACGCTGCATCGAGCCGAAGAGCGTTGCCCCCACTTCCACCCCGTCGGCTACGACCTTCACGGCAGAAGCGTACTCGTCAGCGTCGGCGATCGAGGCGGTATCGACCTTGATTCCGTGGCGGTTTGCGACCGAGTCCACGTTCACCGGCGTGACCGAGCCCGCGCGGCGGTACGCGAGGATGCCGTCGAGCGCGCCCGCGACCAGGATAGACGCATCGACGTTCGCGATCGTTCCCGCCGCCTCGATGCGCAGGGTCTTCGGGATGCAACCCAAGATCTGCGCGAGGATGCGGCCCATCATCTGGCAGGCAGGGACGTAGGGGCCAACCGCGTCCATCATCTCGGGCGGCACGAGCGCCATGTTGAGCGCCGTGGGGACGATGGAGCCCTCAAGGCCGCTCGAGACGTACTCGGCGATTTGCACGCCGGCGCGCACCTGAGCCTCATGAGTGGAAGCGCCCAGATGAGGCGTCAGAAGCACATTGTCGAACTCGTGCAGAGGGCTGTCCGTGCAAGGCTCTTCCTCGAACATGTCGATACCCGCGGCGAAGATCTTGCCCGCAGCGACGAAATCGGCGAGCGACTTCATGTTGTAGATGCCGCCACGCGCCGCGTTCACGAGAACGACGCCGTCTTTCATCGCGGCAAATTCTTCGGGACCGAACATTCCGATGGTCTCGGGCGTCTTCGGCAGATGCACGGTGATGAAGTCGGCGCGCGCGAGCACGTCTTCCACGCGCTCGAAGAGCTCAACGCCGAGTTGGTCGGCGCGCTCGGGCGAGCAGTACGGGTCGTGGCCGATGATCTTCATGCCGAAGGCACGAGCACGCTCGGCAACGAGCCCGCCGATACGACCCAAACCGAAAATGGCGAGCGTCTTCTCGTAGAGTTCCTTGCCCAAAAACTTCGAGCGCTCCCACTTGCCCTCATGCATGCTCGCGTTCGCCTGGGGAAGCTGGCGCGCGCAGGCGAGCATGAGCGCCATGGTGTGCTCGGCGGCGCTCATGATGTTCGAGGTCGGAGCGTTGCACACGATGACGCCGCGCTCGGTGGCGGCATCGAGGTCGATCGTGTCGACGCCGACGCCCGCGCGGCCGATGATCTTCAGATTGTCGGCGGCCCCGATCACGCGGCGCGTCACCGGGGTCGCAGAGCGCACGATGATCGCGTCGTAGGGCGCGATGACGTTCGCAAGCTCGTCTTCGGTAAGGTCGAGCTTCACGTCGACGTCGTAGCCCTTATCGCGCAGGACGTCGATGCCCTCCTTCGCGACTCGATCGGCTACGAGAACCTTCTTGTGCGTCATGGCGAATTCCCTTCTCAGACAAGGCCGCTTATCGCGCGCTCGATTCGCAAATTCGACCGCGGGGAAGCACTTCCCCACGGTCGAATTCGTTTCCGTCAGAACAACTATACGGCTTTATGCGTTGTTTTTCTCGAACTCTTCCATGAACGCGACCAAAGCTTCGACGCCTTCACGCGGCATCGCGTTGTAGATGCTCGCGCGCATGCCGCCCACGCTGCGATGGCCCTTCAGGCTCT
This sequence comes from uncultured Ellagibacter sp., assembly GCA_934663775.1. Lineage (GTDB taxonomy): Bacteria > Actinomycetota > Coriobacteriia > Coriobacteriales > Eggerthellaceae > Ellagibacter. The sequence continues at coordinate 131,736 of CAKUKU010000004.1, forward strand.
CAAGCCCGCGCGCCTTCGCCTCGGCGATGAACTTCGCGTCCAAATCGGCGTCGCCCGTGACGAAGGGGACGTTCATGAGCGAACGGAATTCCTTTTGCGCCGTGCCGCTGAAGAGCTTCGACTGGTCGAGGTAGTCGTAGAGCAGTGCCGCCTTCTCCTCGTTGCGCTTCTGCATGGCGGAAAGTCCGCCCTGCTCCTTGAGCCATTTAAACACAAGCCCGCACACGTAGATGCCGTAAGCGGGCGGGGTGTTCGAAAGACTGCCGGCGTCGGCCTGCGTCTTGTAGCGCATGATGGTGGGCGTGAAGGGCAAGACGTCCTCGCGGATGAGGTCGTCGCGAACAATCACGATGACCACGCCGGCAGGACCGACGTTTTTCTGCACACCGCCGTAGATGAGGCCGTACTTGGAGACGTCGACGGGTTCGGAGAGGAACATCGAGGAGACGTCGGAGACAAGCGGGATATCGCCCGTCTCGGGAAGGTGCGTGTAGCGCGTGCCGTAGACGGTCTCGTTCTGGCAGATGTAGACGTAGTCGGCATCGGGCGAGAAGGCGGCGCTGTCGAAATCGGGCACGCACGTGAAGTTCTCCTCCTCGGAGGAGGCGACGAGGTTCGCAGTGCCGTAGAGCTTAGCTTCCTTGAAGGCCTTCTTCGACCAGTTGCCCGACACGATGTAGTCGGCGACCTTGTTGCGCATAAGGTTCATTGGAATTGCCGCGAACTGCTGGGTCGCGCCGCCCTGTAGAAAGAGCACGCGGTAGTTGTCGGGGATGCCCATAAGATCACGGATATCCTGCTCGGCGGTTTCGATGATGCCCTTGAACGTGGCCGAGCGGTGGGACATCTCCATGACGGACATGCCGGACCCGTTGTAATCGAGCATTTCGGCTGCCGCGGTTTTCAACACTTCCTCGGGAAGCATCGCGGGGCCTGCAGAAAAGTTGAACACCCTACCCATTAGCGCACTCCTTTTTCGCGAGAACTCAGACGCGCTTTATTGTAGTGGAGCGATTGGCCGACGCGGAGGAAATCGAGGCTCCAATCGATAACTGGGCGTGCTTGCGCGCCTGGACGGGGCAACATGGTCCGAAGCTGCGCCCCGCTTCCCTTTTCGTGGAGATGCGTCGCAAAAAGGAATGTGAATTTCTTGTATAATTTCATGTTAAGGAAGCCAGCACCCACGCCTAAGACGCGCCGACATTTGGCGAGAAGGCACCACGGAAGGGGAACGCATGGAAAACGCGATTACGAGAAGAGACGCGCTCAAGCTCACAGCCGCCGCGACGACGGTTTTTGTGTCGGGAGGCGCGCTGATCACGCTCGCAGGTTGCGAGGCGAAAAGCACGGCGGACTCCCCCTGCTACGCCGCGCCCACCCCGAGTGAGACGAGCTTTCGCGTGGAAGACGGGAAGTGGTTTTCCGACCGAACGGAGGAAACCAAGCAGGGCATCGCGTTCACCGGCTCGAAGCTCGGCATCGTCCCGAGCGGCGACGGCGAGACGCTCGCCGTCGCCTACTGCGACGCCGACGGCGTGAAGCAAGTCGTGCAGATCGGGCCCGCAAACGTGCCCGTGCGCGTGCACGGCGATATCGAGATGCTCGCAGCAGACGACATCGCGTCCCGCTACGTGGTCTTAATCGACGAAGACTCAACGATCGACGCACTTTTCCTAGGAGGCATCGACCGCGCGGAAGTCTCAGGCAGAGTCGCCTCGCTTATCGTCGTGGGAAATGCCGATGCCAAGCTTCGCCCCGAATCATCGGTGCAGTCGGTGATCATGGGCGATAGTCGTGCGGACGTGCGCGTGGACGCAGGCGCGCTCGTGAGCGAGGTGTGTGCGCCCTACGCAGAGCAAGTCGAGTTCGAATCCGTCCCCTGCGCCGTTCGCACCATCGACGCCGATTATGCGTCGCAGGCGAACAAGGCCTTCGTGCGGGTGTTGACAGGCCGGGGAACCGAAGAAGAGCGCGCCTTCGTATCGAGCCTTTGCGCCGACCTTGAGCTTCCCCCCGCCGTTGCCGAGGAGGCGGATGTCGCGAAGACGAGCACCGCCGCCTTCCCCATTTCATTAGGTCCCGAAAAGGCATATGCCGACGAAGCCGACGGGGCGAACGCGGATTCCATCGAGGGCAGCCAGGGCGGCACCGCCTCCGAGAACGCGGCAAGCACCGACGATGCCACCTTCTCCGACAAGCCCGAGCTCACGAGCGACGACCCGGAATGGAGCCGCCTTGAGGATTTCCAGCCCGACCCCGACGTCCCCATCGACGAAGACTGCATCGAGCTTCCCAGCGATGAGGAACTTGCGGCCGAGAACCAAGGTGGCGAAAACGACATCCCCTTCGTCCAAGGCGACATCGACACCATCTTGAAAGGCGTTGCCAACCTCGTGCTCAACAAGACCGTCACCTACGCCACGAACACGCTCCTATCTACGATTTTCGGCTCGAACAGCGGCGTCGAGCGCGCCTTAGGCGAAATCAGCGCGCGCCTCGGTAACATTGAGCAGGAAATCCAAGCCGTGTACACGGCGATTCAGGAGGCCGAGCTCTGCTCGATTATCAACGAATTGATCAAAACGTATTTCCGCAACACAACCGACTTGGTTGACTTCATCGAAAAGTTCAACCGCGATTACATGAAGGATTATAAGGAGGGAACCGACGACTACATCGCCGCGCGCAAACGGGTCGCGATGTACCTTGCGACGGCGACCTCCGCCGAAAACCCCAGGCTTACCGTCGACGGGAAGACCGTCGTCGCCTACGCCATCGATTACTGCAGTGCGCTTTTGACAGAGCAGGTCGGCGTCGCGCTGAACCCCCTCGAGGCATACTTCAAGTTATCCCTGCTCAAAAGCCCATGGGAGCAAAACACCATCGCGGGTCGAGTAGGCTTTCAGGATGAGGTTGTCAATAAGTTCGGGCTTTTGTGCGGATACGCCGCCTTCGCGCTGAGGGGATACATGGACCACCTTGTCGATGACGTCACGTTATCCGACGAGAAGAGAAAAGTCGAGCTCAGTCAATGCGTCGCGAGCTGGGAGCAGCTCTTCGGAACCGACGCGGCGAACGAGATCGCCAACGATTACGAGGTGGCAAACGAGTTCAGTCGCATTCGCGCAACGAGGGACAACGCGAGCAACGACGAGGAGGGCTACGCCGCGCGCGCGTCCCAACTGATCGAAAGCTACAAGGTGATTCCACATGCGGATAAGTGGCGCCACTTCATGGTGCCCGGCAAGGAAGTCACGCTCATGACGCAAGCGGCCGTCCTCAAGGTGAACAAAAGCACGGGACCAAACCAGCCGCAGCTCACCGTGAGCAGCGATGCCCATCTCGTGGCGGATATCGACAGCTTCCGAAAGATCTACGACTACTACGGCGAGAAAAAGACACTGCATCAGATACTCTTCTCGCAAGACGAGGCCGGCATCGCGCTTCCTGACGCTGGCAAGAAGGAAGACTACGACTTCTCGGTCTCCGGCGTCGAGCCTAAGGCCGACCGCTACATCAAGTCGAAGGGCGCCATCGAGCACAGCCAGTACTACACGCCCGTCGTCTCGGGAAAGATGAAGCTAAGCCAGAGGAACTACTACAACTACGACAACAACCGAGGCTCTAAGACCGAGAAGTACTTCAATATCACGCTGCTCGGCGTCTACGAGAAACTATCCTTCGAGGATTAAAGCGCTTTTGCCCAAGCGCAAGCGGGGCCCGCTCGCACCGAGCGGGCCCCGCTTAATTCAATCAACTTATGCCGAACTACTGCTCGTCGGACTTGATCCAGGAGAACATGCCGCGAATCTTGGCGCCGGTGGTCTCGATGAGGTGGTTGTTGATCGCCTCGCGATGCTCGATAAGCCACTTGTGGTCGTTCTTGCAATCGGCAACGAATTCCTTCGCGAACTCACCGTTCTGGATGCGCTTCAAGATGAGCTTCATGGCCTCGCGGGATTCCTCGTTGATGACCTTCGGGCCCGCGTAGTACTCGCCGTACTCGGCGGTGTTGGAGATGGAGTAGTTCATGAAGTGGATGCCGGACTCGTACATCAGGTCGACAATCATCTTCATCTCGTGGTAGCACTCGAAGTAAGCGAGCTCGGGCGGATAGCCGGCATCGACGAGCGTCTCGAAACCAGCCTTGACGAGCTCGACGAGGCCGCCGCAAAGAACCGCCTGCTCACCGAAGAGGTCCTCTTCGGTTTCCTCGGCGAAGGTCGCCTTGATGATGCCGGAGCGGGCACCGCCGACGCCCCAGCAGTAGGACATCGCGATATCCCATGCATCGCCGGTCGCGTCCTGCGCCACGCATGCGAGGTCGGGCACGCCAGAGCCCTCGGTGAACTGACGACGGACGATGTGGCCCGGGCCCTTAGGAGCACACATGATGACGTTCACATCTTCAGGAGCCTTGATGTAGCCGTAGTGGATGTTGAAGCCGTGGGCGAACGCGAGGGTGTCGCCAGCCTTCAGATGATCTTTGATGTGCTCCTCGTAGACCTTCGGCTGCGTCTCGTCCGGCGTGAGGATCATAATGAGATCGGCTTCCTCGGCAGCGGTGTCCATGTCGACAACCTTAAGGCCAGCCTCGCGAGCCTTCTCAGCGGACTTGGAACCCTCGCGCAGGCCGACGCGCACGTCGCAGCCGGAATCCATGAGGTTGAGCGCATGGGCATGCCCCTGCGAGCCATAGCCGATGATGGCGATCTTCTTGCCCTGGATGATCTTCGGATTGACGTCCTCTTCGTAATAGATTGTCACAGCCATGGTAGTTTGTCCTTTCTTTTTGGCTGGTTGTACCTTGCTATCTGGCAACCGCGTTCGCGGAAATACCCCGGTGGAGCACAGGTTCGCTCCCTACACTTCCTTGGAGTTGCGGCTCATCGAACAGCTGAGTGCTGTTCGACCCCGAGCACGGCGAAGCCGAGCGCAGGGGCCACTTACCTGCGGGAAGAAGTTGAGCATCATACTTCCTTGGAATTACGGCTCATGGCTATTTTGCCCGTGCGCGTAATCTCCTTGATGCCGTAGGCGCGGAAGAGGTCTTCCATGCCCTTGAGCTTGCTCTCGTCGCCCGTCGCCTCGATCGTGAGCGAGCTTTTGCCCACGTCGACGATCTTCGCACGGAACACGTTCGTGATCTCAATGATCTCGTTTCGCCGCTCGGGCGACGCGTTCACTTTGAAGAGCACGAGCTCGCGCTCGATTGCGGACTCTTTCGTGAGGTCGCTGATCTTATAGACGCTGACCAGCTTGTGCAGCTGCTTGGTGATCTGCTCGTACGCCACGTCGTCGGCCTTCACGATGATGGTGATGCGCGACATCGTGGGATCCTCAGTCGGGCCCACCGACAACGAGTCGATGTTGAACCCGCGGCGCGAGATGAGCCCGGTCACGCGGGAGAGCACGCCCGGCTTATTCTCGACTAAGATAGACAGGATATGCTTCATCGAACATCCCCTTCCTCTTCAGCGGCGCCTTCCCCGTTCGGCTCCTCGCCCTGATGCGGGCCCTTGTCCTCGGGGTCGGCCTCCCAGCGGCCGCCGAACTGCGCGTCAATCTTCGCGCACGGCGACTTCTCGCGCACCACCGGCGCGGGCTCGCCCGGCACATCGGTGCGCACGGCGCCAACGGCTACGTCGATCGCGCCCATGACATCGCTCATCGCCTTGCCAGGCGCGACCATCGGGAACACGTTCTGCTGGTCGGAGATGGCAACGTCCAAAAGGAAGGGGCCGTCGCAGGCGAGCATGCGCTCGTAGGCCTCGTCGAGCTTCGCGGGGTCACACACGCGCTCGGCCTGCCAGCTGTACGCGTCGGCAAGCTTCACGAAATCCGGGTTCGCGTCGAGCTCGGTGAACGAGTAGCGCTCACGGTAGAAAAGCTTCTGCCACTGATGCACCATGCCGAGCGCGCGGTTGTCCAGGATGACGACCTTCACGGGCACGTTGTGAATGGCGGCGGTGGCCATCTCCTGGCTGTTCATCTGGAACGATCCGTCGCCGGCGATGCAGATTACCTGCGCGCCCGGGCGTCCGAACGCAGCGCCGATCGATGCGGGGAACCCGAATCCCATCGTGCCCAGACCGCCCGAGGAGATGAAGCTGCGCGGCTCCTCGCGGTCAATGAACTGCGCGGCCCACATCTGGTGCTGGCCGACCTCGGTCACGACGACAGAATTGTGCGGGTCGAGCTTCGCGGAGAGCTTCTGCATGGCGATCTCGGGGACGATCTCGTCGGGGTTCTCGGTGATCTGCGCGTCGTAGAACGGGTAGCGCTCGCGCCACTCCGCAATCTGCGCGTTCCACGCCTCGGTGCGCGGCGTGCAGGCTTCCTTCTCGATCGTGGAGACGATACCCGCGACGACGCCCTTCAAATCGCCGACGATAGGCACCTGCGCCTCGCGGATCTTGCCAATCTCGGCCGGGTCGATGTCGATGTGGATGACCTTCGCATGCGGGGCGAACTCGGAGAGCTTGCCCGTCACACGGTCGGAGAAGCGCGCGCCTGCCGCGATGATCAGATCGGACTCGGTCATGGCAAGGTTCGCGAACTTCGAGCCGTGCATGCCGACGGGACCTAAGTTCATCGGGTGCGACGCCGGGAAGGCGCCTTTGCCCATAAGCGTCGTCACCACGGGAATCTGCATCGCGGTCGAAAGCTCCACAAGCTCCTCGGTAGCACCCGACGCGATCGCGCCGCCTCCAACGTAGAGGATGGGTCGCTCCGCGCGCTCGATCACGCCGACCGCCTGCTTGATCTGCTTGGCGTTGCCCTTGTACGTGGGGCGATACGACGGCAGGTTCACCTCGTCGGGGTAGTTGAAGACGATCTGCTCGCTTTGGATGTCGGAGGGCACGTCAATGAGCACGGGGCCGGGACGTCCCGTCGAGGCGATATGGAATGCCTCGCGGAAGGTCGTCGTGAGCTCTTCGGCCGACTGCAGAAGGAAGGAGTGCTTGACGATCGGCATGGTGATGCCGACGATGTCGGATTCCTGGAACGAATCGGTGCCGATGACGCCGCGCGGCACCTGGCCGGTGATGACGACGAGGGGCACGGAGTCCATGTAGGCCGTCGCGATGCCCGTCACCGTGTTCGTGGCGCCGGGGCCGGACGTGACGATAGCCACGCCAGGGCGCCCCGTCGCGCGCGCATAGCCGTCGGCCTCGTGGACCGCGCCCTGCTCGTGGCGGGAAAGAATATGCGTGATCTGCTTGCTGTCGTAGAGCGCGTCGTAGATCTTGATCGCCTGGCCACCGGGGTAGCCGAACACCAAATCGACGCCCTCGGCTTCAAGCGAGGCGATGATCGCCTCGGCGCCGTTCATGCGCAGACCCTGCTTCTCGGTCTTGCTGCCCAGGCCCAAAGGCCCGCCAAACTGAGGTTTCTTGCTTTTCACGGTGTTGCTCACGAGACATACGCCCCCTTATCGGCCGATGAGACGAGCTTTGCATACTTGGCGAGAACGCCATGGTTGTGCTTCGGTGCGGGTGCGACGAACGCGGCACGGCGGCGAGCAAGCTCCTCGTCGTCGACATGGAGGTTGATCTCGCCCCCTTCGATGTCGACCGTGATCTCGTCGCCGTCCTCGATGAGCGCGATGGTGCCACCCGCCGCAGCTTCGGGGCTCACATGTCCCACGCAGGGGCCCTTCGAGGCGCCGGAGAAGCGCCCGTCGGTGATGAGCGCCACGGACTTGGAAAGCCCCATGCCAACGATGGCGGACGTCGGCGTGAGCATCTCGCGCATGCCGGGGCCGCCGGCCGGGCCCTCGTAGCGGATGACGACGACGTCGCCCGCCTTGATTTCCCCTGCAAAGATTGCCTTGCAGGCTTCCTCCTCGGAATTGAAGCAGCGTGCAGGACCCGTGTGCGTGAGCATCGAGGGGTCGACGGCCGACTTCTTCACGATGCCGCCGTCGGGAGCGACGTTGCCGTGGAGCACGCGCAGCGCACCGACCTTCGAGAACGGGTTGTCGTGCGTGCGGCACACCTCGCCATCGGCGGGCTTCGTGCAATTGCTTATGTACTCGGGAAGCGTGCCCATGCAGGTGAGGGCGGACTCATCGAGAAGCCCCAGCTCATTGAGCTCGTGCATCACGACCGGCACGCCGCCCACGGCGTAGAGGTCGATAAGCGGGCGCGGGCCCGAGGGCTGCAGCTTCACGAGGTGAGGCGTGCGCGCGCTCGCGGCGTCCCAGTCGTCCATCGTGATGGGATGCCCCGCCGCCTGGGCGATGGCGGTCAGGTGGAGCACCGTGTTGGTGGAGCCGCCGAAGGCCATGTCGCATTCCATGGCGTTGTGGATCGCCGCCGCCGACACGAGATCGCGGAAGTTGATGCCGCGCTCGAGCAGCTCCATGACCTTCATGCCTGCATGCTTGGCGAGTCGAAGGCGCTCGGAGTACACCGCGGGAATAGTGCCGTTGCCGGGAAGTGCTATACCCAGCGCCTCGCACAGGCAGTTCATGGAGTTCGCGGTGAACATGCCCGAGCAGCTGCCGCAGGTCGGGCACGCGGTATCCTCGTAGTATTTCAGCTCGTCCTCGCCCATCGTGCCAGCGGCGACCTTGCCCGCGCCGTCGAAAAGCGTGTTCAAGTCGGTCGTGGGGCCGCCCGTGCAGCCGGGCTCGTGGCCGGGAAGCATCGGGCCGCCGGAGACGAACACGGTGGGGATGTTCACGCGAAGGGCGCCTAAGATCATGCCTGGGACGATTTTGTCACAGTTGGGAATGCACACGATACCGTCGAACGCATGGCCTTCGACCGCGCACTCCAGGCTGTCGGCGATGACCTCGCGTGACACGAGCGAGTAATGCATACCCGCATGGTTCATGGCGATGCCGTCGCACACGCCGATGGTGGACACCTCGAACGGGACGCCGCCCGCAAGGTAGATGCCCGCCTTCACGGCCTCGCAAATCTTGTCGAGGTTGTTGTGGCCGGGGATGATGTCGTTGCGGGAATTGACGACGGCGATAAGCGGGCGGCCCATCTCCTCGTCGGTGATCCCGTCAGCCTTGAGCAGGCTGCGATGCGGGGCGCGCGCGGCACCCACCTTGATGGCATCGCTGCGAAGCTGCATGTTCCGTGTCCTCCCTTCGGGCGTCACCGCCCATAAAAAAATCCTGGCTGCAAGCACCTGCACCAGGACCTCTTGGGAACAACGGAATAGACCGCGGACCGATAACGGAGTCGCCGATTCAGGCTACTTGCCTCACGCGATTGCGAAGGTCTTTCGCAAAGCACGCAAAACGTTCGCGCCGAACTGCTCGGAGGTGGCATTCGGGGCCGCCCACCACCGGCTCGCAGCATCCGCCGGCTCTCTGAGAGATGGGTTCGTCCTTACTTTCCTCGTCAACGCATTTCGTCGTATTTGGTTTTGAACTGGCGTCAGTATACCCCCGCCGCATCGCAGCGCAAGGGGAAATTCCCCTAAACGCCGCGATGTGGCGATAAATGCACATTGCCGACAAATTCCCAGGTGGGACGCCTTCGCGCAGGCCGCTTTTCCTAGGCTTTACTCACATCCTTGGGAAGCTCGCCTTCAAGCGGGAAGCGCATCTCGGGCTCGTTGGCGCGCTCGGGGGCGGCGCCGCCGAAAGCATACTCGTCCTTGTCAGGAAGCACCGCGTTCAGCACGATGCCGGCAAGCGAGCCCACGGCGAGGCCCGAAAGCGAGATGGTGATGCCGCCGACGGCGAACACGATGGCGCCCGCCGTGGAATAGGCGATGCCGATGGAGAGCACGAGGATGAGCGCCGCGACGAGCACGTTGCGGCTCTTCATGAAGTCAACCTTGTTCTCGACGAGGTTGCGAACACCGACAGCCGAGATCATGCCGTACAGGACGAGCGACACGCCGCCGATGACGCAGGCGGGCATGGCCTCGATCACCGCTGCGAACTTCGGGCAGAACGAGAAGCAGATCGCGAACACCGCGGCAATGCGGATAACGCGAGGATCGAACACCTTGGTGAGCGCGAGCACGCCCGTGTTCTCGCCATACGTGGTGTTGGCGGGCGCCCCGAAAAGCGAGGCGAGGATCGTGGCCAAACCGTCACCGAGAAGCGTGCGATGCAGGCCCGGCTCGGCGATGAAGTTACGGTTGACCGTGGAGCTGATGGCCGAGATGTCGCCGATGTGCTCGATCATGGTTGCGAGCGCAAGGGGCATGATCGTGATGACCGCGGTGATGGCAAGCCCTGCGTCGAAGTTGCTCGAGAGCGCGAAGACCGTGTTCTCGAAGGCGACGGGCAGGCCGATCCAAGGCGCGGCGGCGACGCCCGAGAAGTCAACTTCGCCGAGCGCAACGGCGAGCAGGTAGGACACGAGCACGCCGAGCAGGATCGGGATGATCTTCACCATGCCGCGGCCCCAAATGTTTGCGACGATGATGACAGCGATCGCGACGACGGCAACGAGCCAGTTCGTCGAGGCGTTCGCGATAGCGGAGCTCGAGAGGATAAGGCCGATCGAGATAACGATCGGGCCCGTGACCACGGGCGGGAAGAACTTCATCACACGAAGCGCGCCGAAGCCGCGAAAGAGCGCCGAGAGCACGAGGTAGAGAAGACCCGCGCATGCGACGCCTAGGCAGGCATACGGCAGAAGCTCGGCCTCGCCGTTCGGGGCGATGGCGGCATAGCCTGCGATGAAGGCGAACGATGAGCCGAGGAACGCCGGCACCTTCCCCTTCGAGAGGAAGTGGAACAAAAGCGTGCCCAAGCCAGCGAACAAAAGCGTGGCCGAGACGGAGAGTCCCGTGAGCACCGGAACCAGGATGGTGGCGCCGAACATTGCGAACATGTGCTGCAAGCCGAAGACGATCATCTTGGGCTTGCCGAGCGTGGTCGCATCATAGATGGCATCGGGGCTGTCCTCGGCCCCCATTGTCGGTACCGGTTTGTCGAATTTCGCCACGAAGCTCTCCTTCTCTGCAAATTTTCACTGGGTGGCATTGTACACGTGCAGAGCGAAAGGACGAGCGTGCAAGAAAGAAAAAGGCCGGAAGCTCGTGGCTTCCGGCCTTTAGATTTCATGGTGGTCGCTACAGGATTTGAACCTGTGACCCCCGCCGTGTGAAGGCGATGCTCTCCCGCTGAGCCAAGCGACCA
>CAKUKU010000005.1 GCA_934663775.1 uncultured Ellagibacter sp.
CGGCATGGTTGAGAATGGCGGAGAGCTGGTTCTCCACGGTCCTGATGTAGGTCTCGGAGTACTTCTTGCCGTTCTTGCCCTTTGCTTTGAGGAGGGTGTTCTGCCAGTCCATGACCTCCCGGGAGGTGATATCGACGACCCTCATCTTGCCGAAGAACGGGATGAGCTTTTCGTTGATCATGTATTCCTTGCTGCGCCAGGTAGTCTCCCTCAGCCTGGGACGTACGTCCTCGGCGTAGACCTTGACGAACTGTTCGAAGGTCATGCTCGTCGACCTGGCCTCGTTGGCCAGAAAGTCCCTCTCCCACGCCAAGGCATCGGTCTTGGTCTTGAAGCCTCGCTTCGTTGAGTCGATTGTCTCGCCGTCGTGGTTGGTGTAATGGAGCTTGACCAGCCACGTGCCCCTCTTCTCGTCCTTCCTAACGCTCATTTCCGGCCTTGCTTTCCAGCTCGCTCAGGTCGATCTCGTCGCTCCGTCCGAAGAGCCTCTCTTCGTAGTAGCTTCGATTGGTCTTTCCCCGCATCGTTATGCAGCCCATCTCGTCAAGCTCCTCGTTGAGCTTCCTGACGATCTTGTATGCATGCTGCATGCTGCATTCCAGGTCTTCGGCCACCTCTTTTGCCGTTATGAGTCTTCCGTCCATCGTTGTGTCCTTTCTATTGATACAGAAACGTATCAGTACTACAGACACGATAGCTGATACAATTACGTATCAAGGAAAATAGTGCCGGCATTCGCCGAAAAACATATTTGGTATTACAGGTCAGGAGGGCCGATGAAGGTCGGAGAGAAGATTCAACGCATCAGGAAGGAGCGCGGCTACACTGCAGACCAGCTCGCCGAGATGCTCGGAATATCCGCCGTCTCCCTTCGCAAGTACGAGTACGGGGAGCGCACCCCGAAGGACCCCATGATCGCCGAGATCGCCCGCTGCCTCGAGGTGAACCCCTCCTCTCTCAAATCCGACTGGGGAAGCGACGCGAACGATGCGATACACATGCTGTTCGAGCTGGAGGAAGCATTTTGCCTAGAGCCAATCAAAGTTGGGGAAACCATTGTGCTGGCCCTTCCAGAAGACTTGGGCAGCGAGGACCAGGAGGCTCTGGCAAAGGCGCTTCGCCACTGGTATAGGAACAACAGGGACCTGAAGGACGATGAGCTAACGAGAGATGAGTATGTTGCCTGGAAGGACTCCTTCAAGGCCTAGATTCCCTAAACAGAACCGCAAATGGCCTCGTCAGAGGCCGTTTTTATGCCGTGACCCGTTCGTGACCCAAACCGTAAAAATCTTCTTCAGAATTATTGATACGTTGTCGTATCAGTTTTGTGATTGCAGGTGGTTGACGGGTCTGCATCACCTTAGGTGGCGTATTGCCGCAGGTAATGATACGTAATCGTATCAACCTCTATTCTTAGTAGTTTTTTCCTATTTCGTAAAAATCGCAGGTAGATATGGGTAATTACACCTGTTAGCCACTTGCGAAGTGGCCTCATTATGACCTAGTTGTCTTAGGTCACGCTGCTACGAATTCGTATACGAGCTTACGTGATTTGGTATAAAAACACCCCTTGAGCAGGTAATTCTCAAGGGGTGTTGTAGGTCACAGATTGATACGGTACTGTATCAGCTTTTACTCCCACTCTATTGTCGAAGGAGGTTTCGGCGTTATGTCGTAGCACACGCGGTTGGCGCCGGGTACCTCAGCGACGATACGACTGGAAATCTTGCCCAGCACGTCGTAGGGCAGTTTCGCCCAGTCGGCGGTCATGGCGTCGGAGCTCTCGACGGCGCGCAGGATGATCGGGCGCTGATAGGTGCGCTCGTCGCCCATGACGCCCACGCTCTTGATGTCGGGCAGCACCGCGAAGTACTGCCAGCAGCTGTGCTCGGAGTTGCGCTCGCCGGTCTCCTCGAAAAGCCGTGCGTTGTAGGCGTCGAGCTCCTCGCGCACAATGGCGTCGGCGTTTTTCAGGATCTCAAGCTTCTCCTTGTCGACCGCGCCGATGATGCGGATGGCGAGACCCGGGCCCGGGAATGGCTGGCGGTACACGATATGCGCAGGCAGGCCCAGCGCAAGACCCAGCTCGCGGACTTCGTCCTTGAAGAAGTGGTCGAGCGGCTCGATGAGGTCGAAGCTTACGCCCTCGGGGAACGGGATTAGGTTGTGGTGGCTCTTGATGGTGGACGCCTTGCCGCCCGTCTTGCGCGCGCCGGATTCAATGATGTCGGGGTAGATGGTGCCCTGGGCCAGGAACTTCACGGGCTTGCCGTCGGTTTCGAGCTGCTGAGCGACCGCGAAGAACTCCTTCCAGAACTGCGTGCCGATGATGCGGCGCTTCTGCTCCGGCTCGGTCACGCCGGCCAGAAGCTCGGCATAGCGGTCCTCGGCGTGCACATGGATGAAGTCGACGTCGAACTGCTTAGTGAAAACTTCCTCCACCTGCTCGGGCTCGCCCTTGCGCAGCAGGCCATGGTTCACGAACACGCAGGTCATCTGCTTGCCGATTGCGCGGGCACCAAGCGCGGCCACAACGGATGAGTCCACGCCGCCGGAAAGCGCCAGGATAACACGATCCTCGCCGACCTTGTTGCGGAAGTCGGTCGTCATGGTCTCGACCAGGTTGTCCATCGACCAACTCTTCTCAAGGCAGCAAATGTTGAACAGGAAGTTCGACAAAATCTGCTGGCCGAACTCGGTGTGCTTGACCTCGGGGTGGAACTGTGTGGTGTAGATGCGCTTCTCGGCGTTCTCCATCGCGGCCACGGGGCACACGTCGGTCGATGCCACCACGGTGAAGCCCTCGGGCACGTCGCGCACGGCGTCGAAGTGGCTCATCCACACGGTCTGATCGGCCGGGGTGCCCTCGAAGAGGGCGCCGCCCGCAACATGCAGGGTCGCAGGGCCGTATTCTCCCACTTCGGGGTGGAACACGCTGCCGCCGAGCGTCACCGCTGTGATTTGATGCCCATAGCAAAAACCCAGCACCGGCACGCCCAGCTCGTAAATAGCCGGGTCGACGCGCGGCGCGTCGGGATCGTTCACAGACGCGGGGCCGCCCGACAGGATGATGGCCGACGGCTCCATCGCGCGCACCTCCTCGGCGGTGGTGTCGCACGGCACGATTTCCGAATACACATGAAGGTCGCGGACGCGGCGGGCGATCAGCTGCCCGTATTGGGCGCCGAAATCGAACACGATGACTTTCTGCGCTGGTGCTGAAGATGATGCGCTCAAAGCTGCTCCTAACGTCTATGAGTCCTCAGCGCCGCCAGGCGAGGCGGCGTTCGCTGCTGTAACTGAACATCTTACTAAAAGGTGGGGGAGTGGTGCGGCTTGCCTCGTGAATAGTTGGCGAGAAGTTGCCGCCGTCCGCCCTCGTGCCTCTCTGCGCGGACTAAAGTTGTGGTCACCTTGTGTGCCCAGGTCGTTATGAAAAGACGTTCTTGCCCATCGTCCCAATGATGTGTATAATCTTCGGTTGCGTCTGCGGTGTCATGGATACACCCGGGCGCGTGGTTAGACCGGCGTCATGACATCGAGCCTCCATCGGTGCCCACGGCAATCGGGAAGCCACGTAAAGTAGGAGGGTTTTTGGTGTGCGGAGAGGCGCGCGAGCAAAAACCCAGCAAGAAAGAGAGTGTCATGGGAGTCAAACAGTACAAGCCGACGAGCCCTGGCCGCCGTTTCCAAACGGTCTCCGATTTCGCCGAGATCACCACGTCGAAGCCGGAGAAATCGCTGCTTGCGCCCCTTCACAAGAAGGCTGGTCGCAACAACAAGGGCCGCATCACCGTCCGCCATCAGGGCGGCGGCAACAAGCGTCGTTACCGCATCATCGACTTCAAGCGCAACAAGGACGGCGTGCCCGCAAAGGTAGCAACGGTCGAGTACGACCCGAACCGCTCCGCCCGCATCGCGCTTCTGCACTATGTCGACGGCGAAAAGCGCTACATCCTTCACCCGAAGGGCCTGAAGGTCGGCGACATGGTCGTTTCCGGTCCCGATGCCGACATCAAGCCGGGCAATGCGCTTCCGCTTGCCAACATCCCCGTTGGTACGCTGATCCACGCAGTCGAGCTTCAGCCGGGCAAGGGAGCCGCACTTGCGCGTTCCGCCGGCACGAGCATCCAGCTCATGGGTAAGGAAGGCAAGTACGCTATCCTGCGCATGCCGTCCTCCGAAATGCGTCGCGTTCTTCTGACCTGCCGCGCGACCGTTGGCGAAGTCGGCAACGCCGAGCATGCCAACATTCGCATCGGCAAGGCCGGCCGCAACCGCTGGAAGGGCATCCGCCCGACCGTCCGCGGCACCGTCATGAACCCGGTCGACCACCCGCACGGCGGTGGCGAAGGCAAGAACAAGTCTTCGGGTCGCAATTCCGTTTCGCCGTGGGGCGTTCCCAGCAAGGGCCATCGCACCCGCAACCCGAAGAAGGCTTCGAACCGCCTCATCATCCGTCGTCGCAAGAAGTAGCGCGGACACGTTAAGGAGTAACTGTGAGCAGAAGTTTGAAAAAAGGTCCTTTCGTAGAGCCGCGTCTGCTTGGTCGCATCGAGGCCATGAACGCAGCTGGCGAAAAAGACGTCATCAAAACCTGGTCGCGTGCCAGCACCATCTTCCCGGACATGGTGGGTCACACCATCGCCGTCCACGATGGACGCAAGCACGTGCCGGTGTACATTACTGAATCTATGGTCGGCCACAAACTGGGCGAATTCGCCCCGACCCGCACCTTCAAGGGTCATTCCGCCGACAAGGGCAAGAAATAGGTAGGGGTGAACAATGGAAGTTAGAGCACAAGCCCGTTACGTCCGCGTTTCTCCCCGCAAGGCGCGTATCGTCGTCGACCTCGTTCGCGGCAAGTCCGTCGCCCAGGCTCAGGAGATCCTGCGTTTTACCAATCGCGGCATCGCGGAAACTGTTGAGAAGGTTCTCAACTCCGCCGTTGCGAACGCGGAGCACAACAACCACCTGCGCGCCGAGTCTCTCGTCGTGAAGAAGGCCTACGTTGACGAAGGCCCCACGATGAAGCGCATCCGTCCCCGCGCAAAGGGTTCCGCCGCTCGCATCCGCAAGCGCACGAGCCACATCACGATCGTCGTCGCCCCGCGAGAGGAGGCATAAAGCACATGGGTCAGAAAGTCAATCCGACTAGTTTCCGCATCGGCGTCATCGAAGACTGGCGCAGCCGCTGGTACGCCGACAAGGACTACGCCACCAACCTGGCGAACGACCTTGAGATTCGCAAGTTCCTGGACAAGCAGCTCGCCCGTGCCGCTGTCTCCAAGGTGGAGATTGAGCGCGCAGGCGACAAAATCAAGGTTATCGTCACCACCGCCCGCCCGGGTGTGGTGATCGGCAAGAAGGGCGCCGAGATCGACGCCCTGCGCAAGAAGCTCGAGAAGATCGCCAACGGCCCCGTGAACATCGAGGTCGTCGAGGTCAAGCGTCCCGAGCTCGACGCGAACCTCGTCGCCCAGTCCATCGCCGAGCAGCTCGAGGGCCGCGTTGCCTTCCGCCGCGCGATGCGCAAGGCCGTGCAGTCCGCCCGCAAAAGCGGGGCTAAGGGCATCCGCATCCAGTGCTCCGGCCGTCTCGGCGGTGCCGAGATGAGCCGCCGCGAGTGGTACCGCGAAGGCCGCGTGCCTCTGCATACCCTCCGCGCCAAGATCGACTACGGCTTCTGCACCGCTAACACCACCATGGGCGCCATCGGCATCCAGGTGTGGGTGTATCACGGAGAGGTTCTCCCGGGCCAGAAGGCTCCCCAGCCGGCGCTCGAGGGCAGCTCTCGTCCGAGCCGTTCCCGTCGCAACGACCGTAACGAAAGGGGGACGAAGTAATGCTCGTACCTAAGCGCGTCAAGCACCGCAAGGTGCAGCGTGGTTCCATGAAGGGCAAGGCCAAGGGCGGCACCCGTCTTTGTCATGGCACCTGGGGCATTCAGGCCCTCGAAGCCCATTGGATCACGAATCGCCAGATCGAGGCTGCTCGTATCGCCATGACCCGCCAGATGAAGCGTGGCGGCAAGGTTTGGATTACGATCTTCCCCGACAAGCCGATCACCAAGAAGCCGGCAGAAACCCGCATGGGCTCCGGCAAGGGCAACCCCGAAGAGTGGGTAGCCGTCGTTAAACCGGGCCGCATCATGTTCGAGCTCGATGGTGTTGACGAAGAGACCGCCAAGGAAGCTCTCCGCCTCGCCATCAACAAGCTGCCCATCAAGTGCAAGATTGTTTCCAAAGAAACGGAGGGGCAGGCGTAAATGAAAGCAGCAGAGATTCGTGAACTGTCTGCCGACGATCTGCAGGCGAAACTGAAGGAAGCGCGCGCTGAGCTTTTCAACCTGCGTTTCCAGATGGCTACCAGCCAGCTCGACAACACCGCTCGCGTTGGTCAGGTTAAAAAAGACATCGCTCGCATCCAGACCGAGATGCGTGCACGCGAGCTGAGCGCTTAAGGCGAGAAAGGTTAGTGCAACATGAGTGAAACTCGCAATTCGCGCAAGGTCCGCCAGGGCGTTGTCGTCAGCGACGTGAACGACAAGACCATCGTCGTCGCCGTCAAGGAGCGCAAGCCGCATCCCGTCTACGGCAAGATGATCACCACCACCAAGAAGTTCCATGCCCATGACGAGAACAACGAAGCCGGCGTCGGCGACACCGTTCAAATCATGGAAACGCGTCCGCTGTCCAAGATGAAGCGCTGGCGTCTGTCGAAGATCGTCGAGAAGGCAAAATAGCTTGCGGCTTCGCACGCTATTCACGAGAAAGTTAGGTTAAGCAATGATTCAGATGCAAACCATGCTCGCGGTTGCCGACAACTCCGGCGCTCGCAAGGTGCAGTGCATCAAGGTCCTCGGCGGCTCGAAGCGCCGTTACGCGGGCCTCGGTGACGTGATCATCTGCAGCGTCAAGGAAGCAATGCCGAACGGCGCCGTGAAAAAGGGCGAGGTTGTGCGCTGCGTCGTCGTGCGCGTCAAGAAGGAAGTGCGTCGCGCCGATGGCAGCTACATCAAGTTCGACCAGAACGCGGCTGTCCTGATCAACCAGGACGGCTCCCCGCGCGGTACCCGTATCTTCGGGCCCGTCGCTCGCGAGCTCCGCGACAAGAAGTACATGAAGATCGTGTCTTTGGCACCGGAAACGCTGTAGGGAGGTTTGTGAGATATGTCTTCGATGCATGTTAAGAAGGGCGACACCGTCAAGATCCTGTCCGGCAAGGACAAGGGCAAGACCGGTGAGATCCTCCGCTCCATCCCGCAGCGTCAGCGCGTGGTCGTCGAGAAGTGCAACATGGTGAAAAAGGCTATGCGCCCCACCCAGCAGAATCCGCAGGGCGGCATCACCACCGTTGAGGCTCCTCTTCATGTTTCCAACGTGATGCTCGTCTGCCCGAACTGCAAGGAAGCCACCCGCACTTCCAAGCGCATCAACGAGCAGGGCAAAAAAGTCCGCGTTTGCAAGAAATGCGGAAAAGACATCGACAAATAGGTGTCGGATACCGTATAATCTTCAACCTGCGCGCCTTTAGGTGCGCAGGTTGTTGTATGACCCTGGGCAATCCAGGGACGCCGGGTCGGAAATCCGGCGTTCAAATCATCGGATGAGAGGCAAAAATGACTACTCCTCGCTTGAAGGAAAAGTACAAAAGCGAAATCGTCGCGAAGCTCGAGAAAGAGCTCGGCATTTCCAACATCAACAATGTTCCGCGTCTCCAGAAGATCGTCGTGAACATGGGTGTTGGCGCTGCCGCCAGCGACCATAAGCTGCTCGATGCCGCCATGAACGACATGCGCGTCATCACCGGCCAGCAGCCCTGCATCACCCGCGCCAAGAAGTCCATCGCAGGCTTCCATGTGCGCGAGGGTCAGGCTATCGGCTGCAAGGTCACCCTTCGCGGTGACCGCATGTGGGAATTCCTCGACCGCCTGCTGTCCACCGCGCTCCCGCGCGTGCGCGACTTCCGCGGCGTCTCCCGCACCAGCTTCGACGGTCGCGGCAACTACACGCTCGGCATCACCGAGCAGCTGATCTTCCCTGAGATCGAGTACGACAAGGTTGACCGTACCCGCGGTATGGACATCACCTTCGTCACCACCGCTGAAAACAACGAGAATGCCTTCGCGCTCCTCGAGGCGCTTGGCTTCCCGTTCAAGAGCAAGTAAAACAAATCGGGTCGCTCCAGGCGGCCCATTTGCGTAACCTCGGCATTAAGGCTGCCTAAGGGAGGCGGCCTTTAAAGCAAGAAAGAAGGAATGCATGGCTAAGAAATCGATGATCGCCAAAGCCAAGCGCGAGCCGAAGTTCTCCACGCGTCAGCACAACCGCTGCACGCGCTGCGGACGTCCGCGCGCTTACTATCGCAAGTTCGGCCTGTGCCGCATTTGCGTGCGCGAGCTGGCGAGCAAAGGCGAACTGCCCGGCGTGACCAAGTCCTCTTGGTAGTCCTTCCCGGATTCACACGCTAGGGTGTGCCGGCGCATCAGGCGGAGGCGTTATGGGCGCCAACGAACCGAGCGCTTAGGCTCATCAAGGATCAAAGGAGAAAAACAAAAATGAGCATGACCGACCCCATCGCAGATATGCTTACGCGTGTGCGTAACGCTCATTCTGTCGGCAAGCCGACGGTTTCCATGCCGTCGAGCAAGAAACTCGTCGAGATCGCCCGCATCATGCAGGAAGAGGGCTACATCCAGGGCTTCGAAATCATTGATGGCGAGCCCCGCGCAACCCTCGAGATCACGATGAAGTACGGCCCCAAGAAGGCCAAGACCATCCGCGGCATCAAGCGCATCTCCAAGCCCGGTCTGCGCATCTACGCCGGTAAGAACGATCTCCCGCGCGTTCTCGGCGGCCTCGGTACTGCAATCATCTCGACTAGCCAAGGCGTTATGACCGACCGCGACGCTCGCAACAAGGGCATCGGCGGCGAGGTTATCGCCTACATCTGGTAGGAAAGGAAGGCAAAGATATGTCGCGTATTGGCAAGCAGCCCGTCGCCGTTCCTGCCAACGTTGAGGTGACCATCGACGGTCATAACTTGACGGTGAAGGGCCCGAAGGGCGAACTGCATCGCAGCTTCAACCCGATGATGACCATCACCCGTGAGGGTGACGAGATCATCGTTTCTCGTCCGGATGACTCCCGCGAGGCGAAGAGCCTCCACGGTCTCACCCGTACGCTCATCCACAACATGGTCGAAGGCGTCGAGAAGGGCTTCCAGAAGAAGCTCCAGCTCGTCGGCGTCGGCTACCGCGCCACGCTCAAGGGCACTGCCCTCGAGCTGTCCCTCGGTTACTCGCATCCGGTTATCATGGAAGCGCCGGAAGGCATCAGCTTCGAGGTTCCGAGCCAGACCGAGATCGTCGTTCACGGCGCGAGCAAAGAGCAGGTCGGCCAGGTTGCCGCCGACATTCGCAAGTGGCGCAAGCCGGAGCCTTACAAGGGCAAAGGCATTCGCTACGAAGGCGAAGTTGTGCGTCGCAAGCTTGGCAAGGCTGCTAAGAGCGACTAGTGGGCTTAGCGCTACGGTAACTAACTGAAGGGATCATTCATGAGAACCAATGATTTGAAGCATCAGAAAGGCTTAGCCCGTCGCCATCGTCGCGTTCGCGGCAAGATTTCCGGTACGCCTGAGCGTCCGCGCCTTTGCGTGACGCGCAGCAATTCCAACATCTACGCGCAGGTGATTGACGACGTGTCGCATACCACCATCTGCGGCGTTTCCACCCTCGGCCCCGAGTTCAAGGCAACGGGCAAGAAGGGCGGCACCGTCGAGGGCGCGGCCGAAATCGGCACCATTATCGGCAAAATGGCTCAGGAGAAGGGCGTCACGAAGGTCGTCTTCGACCGCGGCGGCCATCTGTATCATGGACGCGTCAAGGCTGTTGCCGACGCCGCCCGTGAAGCAGGCCTGGTATTCTAGAAGGGGTTTTAGCGTATGGCTCGCAAACAGCAAGAAAACGCCGCCGTTCCTGAGCTCCAGGAGCGCGTCGTTTACATCAACCGCGTGTGCAAGGTCGTCAAGGGCGGCACGCGCTTTGCTCTCACCGCGCTCGTCGTTGTCGGCGACGGCAATGGTCGCGTCGGCATCGGCCTTGGCAAGTCCAAGGAAGTGCCTGTCGCCATCAAGAAGGGCGTCGATGACGCGAAGAAGAACATGTTCTCCGTCGCCATCACCAAGGAAGGCACCGTCCCCCACGACATCGTGGGCGAGTTCGGCGCAGGTCGCGTGCTCATCATGCCGGCTGCCCCTGGTACCGGCGTTATCGCCGGCGGCCCGGCCCGTGCGGTCATGGAGCTCGCAGGCATCAAGAACGTGTTCGCCAAGTCGCTCGGCACCAACAACGCGATGAACGTTGTGAAGGCTGTTGCTGACGGCCTCCAGAAGATGCAGAGCCCGGTCGAGGTTGCGGAGCGCCGCAATCGCTCCGTCGCCCAGATCTTCGGTGGGAAGGAGAACTAGCAATGGCTGAGGCAAAGAAGACGCTGCGTGTGACGCAGGTGAAAAGCTCCATCGGCTACAAGAAGGATCAGCTGGCCACGTTGAAGGGCCTCGGCCTCGGTAAGATCGGCCGCAGCCACGACCTCGTGGACAACGAGTCCGTCCGCGGCATGATTTTCAAGGTGAAGCACCTCGTGAAGGTCGAGGAGCTGTAAGTTGGGATTTTCCTCGCTTGCATATTCTTGATAGGGTATAATTTCGGATTGGCGCGCCGGATGCCGGTTGCGCCAATCCGAGTGTTTTAGGAAGTTAGCTGGCGGCGAGCTGCCAGCCCCAGGCCAAGCTGACCTGGAAGCGACTGTAAGGAGTAGCAAAACAATGGAACTTAAAGATCTCAAGCCTGCAGAGGGTTCGACTCACAGCCGTAAGCGCGTCGGCCGCGGTAACGGCTCCGGCTATGGCAAGACCGCTGGTCGCGGCCTCAACGGCCAGAAGTCCCGCGCTGGTGGCGGCAAGCGCCCCGGCTTCGAGGGTGGCCAGACCCCGCTCGCGATGCGTCTGCCGAAGCTCCCCGGCTTCCGCAACATCAACCGCGTCGAGTATCTGCCGGTGAACGTTTCCCGCCTCGAGGAGAAGTACGAGGCTGGCGAGGTCGTCAATGGCGAGACGCTCAAGGCAAAGGGCATCATCAAGCACGAGGATGCGCTGGTGAAGGTTCTTGGCGACGGTGAGATTACGAAGGCCCTCACCGTTTCTGTCGATAAGGTTTCTGCTTCCGCTAAGGCGAAGATCGAAGCAGCCGGAGGAAAGGTCGAAGAGCCTTGCTAAGCTCTATCATTGACGCGTTCAAGGTACCGGAGCTCCGCAAGAAGATTCTCTTCACGCTGGGCATCCTGGCGCTGTATCGTTTCGGCGCCTACATTCCCGTGCCCGGTATCCCGTTCAACGAGTTCGCGAACTCCTTCTCGAACTCGGGCGTTTCGATGACCATGCTTGACCTGTTCACGGGCGGTGCGCTTTCGCGCTTCTCCGTGTTCTCGCTCGGCATCATGCCCTACATCACCGCATCGATTATCATGCAGCTGATGCAGGGCGTGATTCCCGCCGTGGGCCGTTGGGCGAAGGAAGGCGAGACCGGTCGTCGCAAGATCACGCAGGTAACGCGCTATCTCACGCTGGGCCTCGGCCTGATCAACGCCATTGGCTACCTGCTTCTGTTCAAGTCGACCGCTTACGGCGTCGTCTTCTCCGACCAGGTGCCCGAAGTGCTCACTGACATTATCGTGGTGTTCACGTTGGTGGCGGGCACGGCCTTCATCATGTGGATGGGCGAGCTCATCACCCAGCGCGGTATCGGCAACGGCATGTCGCTCATCATCTTCGTGAGCATCGTGTCCCGTGTTCCGGCCGCGATTTTCTCGTCCGTGAACCTGCAGGCCGACCTCGGCATGGGCATCGCCATCACGGTGCTGATTCTGGTTGTGGTGCTCGCGTGCATCCCCGCCATCATCTTCATCGAGCGCGCCCAGCGCCGCATCCCGGTGAACTACGCCAAGCGCGTGCAGGGTCGTAAGATGATGGGCGGTCAGTCCACTTACATCCCGCTGAAGGTGAACGCCGCGGGTGTTATCCCGATCATCTTCGCGAGCTGCATCATCTATTTCCCGGCTCAGCTGGCGGCGCTCTTCAACGTCGATTGGCTGACCTGGTTTGCTGATGCGGTTTCGACCGGTTGGCTGAACTGGATTCTCACCGTGGTGCTCATCGTGTTCTTCGCCTACTTCTACACTTCCATGGTGTTCAACCCCGAGGACACGGCGGACAACCTGCGCAAGCAGGGCGGCTTCATCCCTGGTGTTCGCCCTGGTTCGGCGACGGTTACCTACATCAAGAACGTGATTCATCGCGTGACGCTGCCTGGCGGAATCTTCATCGCCTGTATCGCCGTCATCCCGACAATTATCTTCTACTTCAGCGGCAACCAGCTCATCCAGGCGTTCGGCGGCACGTCGATCCTCATTATGATCGGCGTAGCGCTCGACACTATGAGCAAGGTGGAAAGCCAGCTCAAGATGCACAACTACGATGGCTTCTTCAAGTAATCCTTTGTAGTCATCGCAAGCTTGTTAGCATTTCCAAAGGCCACGGACGCCAAGTCCGTGGCCTTTTTCATTTGCGTGAAATTTCCCGCTTGCGTCACGTGTTTGGTAGAATGAAGCGTACGACATATATCCAAGCTGATTGAAAGGAACTCAATCATGAATATCGTGTTGCTGGGTGCTCCGGGCGCTGGCAAAGGCACGCAGGCTGCCAAACTCGTCGAGGAGTTCGGCACGCCGCATATCTCCACGGGTGACATGCTTCGCGCGGCGGTGAAGGCCGGCACCGAACTCGGCAAGAAGGCGAAGTCCTACATGGACGCTGGCGACCTCGTTCCCGACGACGTCATCATCGGGCTTGTAACTGAGCGCCTCTCTGAGCCAGACACGCAGAAGGGCTTCATCCTCGACGGATTTCCGCGCACGTCTGCCCAGGCTGTCGCGCTCGACGCAGAGCTCTCCAAGCTTGAGCGCCCGCTTACCGCAGCCCTTTTGATCGACGTTGATTCCGAAGTTATCGTGAAGCGCCTCACTTCGCGCCGCATGTGCAAGGAGTGCGGTTTCATTGGCTCTGAAGCCGACGCAAGCTGCCCGAAGTGCGGTGGGGAAATGTATCAGCGCGACGACGACAACGAGGCAACCGTTCGCAACCGCCTCGATGTGTACGAGAAGTCCACGAGCCCTCTTATTGATTACTATCGCGGGTGCGACCTGCTCGTTTCCATCGACGGCGACCGCGACCCGAATGTTGTGTACGCCGACGTCAAGAAGGCGCTTAGCCTGTAACAAACCCCTGCGCGAAGTGTCTTCGTCTGCGGCAATTCACTTGAAATCGTAGCATTCCGCAAGGCCCCGTTCAGTGAGCGGGGCCTTGCTACGCTATAATGATGAGCCATGCCAACAGTTCGAAGGAATATAGCGTATCTGTACGAGTCTCGAGTTCTTCCGAGGCGCACTTTGCTTGTGCATATCGCCAAGGTGGCGGCGGCGATCGTTGCGGTCGCACTGTTTCTTGAAGTGTTTGTGTTCAACATCAACTTCTACAAGTCGCTCGGTTACAACTCCATCGATTTGAGCGATGCGCTCACGCTCCAGGAGACGACCGACGAGCAGTATAAGATCACCGAAGTTGACAACGTGATCGAGTTTTCTAATTTGAACACCGAGGTGCACAACGTCTACTTGAAGTTCGACTGGATGCAGCCGGCGCAAAACCTCACCTTCAAGATTCAATTCACCGACGATGCGCATAAAACGTATTTCGACTCCACCGAGTACACGCTCGGCGTGCCCGAGGTGGACATGTCCACGATGGTGTCGGAGAGTCAGTACGTGAACTTGCAGACGACGGGGTACGTGGACAATCTGCGCATCGAGCTTGTGGGGAACGAGAAGACGAGCTATCCCGTCCGCTTGACGAGTCTCGTGTTGAACGCGCATAGGCCGTTCTCGTTCAACTTCCTGCGCTTCTTCGGCGTCGTCGGGATACTGTCGATCATGTACTTGTTCCGCCCGGGGTCGAGCGTGTATCGCGTGAGCATCACCAAACGTCCGAAGGTGTCGAAGGCGGGTGTTATCGGCGCGGTTGCGATCGAAGTTGCGCTCGTTTCCTCATTTTTGTTTATGGGGTCGAACCTGGTGGGGGTGGCGACATCCGTCTACAATTCCGGGTCATGGGACGGGCACAGCATCGTGAATTCGTTCCAGGTGGGCGGCGACAACGCCCAGCAGTATGCCGAGCTTGCGAAATCCATGTCTCAGGGCAAGCTCTATCTCGAAGAGGAGCCGCCCGAGTGGCTTCAACAGATGGACGACCCCTACGACAAGGGTGCGCGCGACGAGCTGCAGAAGGAGACGGGCGAGCCGTACTTGTTCGACGTCGCGTATTACGGGGGCCACTACTACGTGTACTTCGGTGTGGTGCCGGTGCTTCTGTTCTATTTGCCGTTTTATCTGGCTACGGGGGCGAACTTCCCGACGGCGATCGGCGTGCTCATAGCCGCTATTGCGTTCATCCTAGGATGCTCGGCGCTGCTCGACCGTTTTGCCCGCTGTCATTTCAAACAGGTGAGCCTCGGGCTGTACCTGCTGTTGCAGATTGCTCTTATCACCTGCTGCGGATTCCTCTATCTTGTTAAGTTTCCTACATTTTATTCGCTTCCCATCATGTGCGGCCTCGCGTTTTCCGTATGGGGGCTCTACCTGTGGATGTGCGGACGCGGCTCGCAAGCGCCGTGCGGATGGTATTTGGGCGGCTCGCTGTGCATGGCGCTCGTGGTAGGTTGCCGTCCACAGCTCGTGGTGCTGTCATTTCTGGCGTTTCCGCTGTTCTGGCGCCCCTATGTTTCCGAGCGCAGGTTGTTCACGCGTAAGGGCGCGGCCGAGTTCGCCTGCCTGATCGCCCCGTATGTGGTGGTGGCTGCGGGCATCATGCTCTACAACAAGGCGCGCTTCGGGTCGTTTACCGACTTTGGGGCGAACTACAATCTCACGGTAAACGACATGACGAAGAGGGGAATGAACCTAGGTCGCCTCGCGCCGGCGCTTTTCACGTACTTCCTGCAACCTCCCAGCGTGACGGGAGTGTTTCCCTTCCTGCAGGCGGCTCCGTTCGAGACGACTTACATGGGGCAAACCATCAAGGAAGTTACCTTTGGCGGCGTGCTCGCGTGCCTTCCGGTGCTGTGGGTGCTTCCGTTCGCGCCACGCATTCTGAAGCTGCGAACATCTCAGCGCTCGACGAGAACGATTCTCGGCGTGATTGTGGTGCTCCTTGCGGCGGGAATCGTCGTCGCGCTTGCTGATGCGGAGCTGGCGGGCATCCTGCAGCGCTACTACGCCGATTTCAGTTTCATGTTCTTGGCGGCGGCCGTGTTGCTTGTATTCATCGTGAACGAGAACCTCGTTCCCGGTTCCACGATGGCGCAGGTGTTCACCAAGGTGCTTTTGGTGCTTGTGGCCGTGAGCGTGCTTTACAGCCTGCTTATTTGCTTTGTTCCCGAAACGGGATGGTACTCCGATGTGTATCCGTGGGCATATCAAAGCCTGCTTGAGATGGTGCAATTCTGGACATAGCGTGGGCGGCGCGAAAGGCTCGCTACACTGGTCAAGGTGGAAAGGGCGGCGGCATGCGCTGCCGGTTTGAAAGGAATCATAAAGTGAAGGTAGTAGTAACCGACAATTACGATGCGATGAGCGAGGCTGCGGCGGAAGTCATCGCCGATCAGCTGAAGACGAAGCCGGACAGTGTCCTCGGGCTTGCGACGGGCACGACGCCCATCGGGTTGTACGCCGAGCTCGTTCGCGCATGCGATGCGGGAGAGATCAGCTTCGCGAACGCACAGTCGTTCAACCTCGACGAATATCGTGGCCTGCCCGGTACGCACGACCAGAGCTACCGCTACTTCATGCAGGACAACCTCTTCGACCACGTCGATATCGACGTCGTGAAAACGCACGTTCCAGACGGCTCGATGGAGGACGCCCAGGCAGCGTGCGACGCTTACGAGCAGGCAATCGCGCAGGCGGGCGGTGTCGACCTGCAGCTTTTAGGCCTGGGGCACAACGGGCACATCGGCTTTAACGAGCCGTGCGATTCCTTTCCTGTGACCACTCATTGCGTGAAGCTCACGGAGAGCACCATTCAGGCGAACAGCCGCCTGTTCGACTCGGCGGATGAGGTGCCGCGCGAGGCGTACACCATGGGTATCGGCACGATCATGAAAGCTCGCAAGATCCTTCTTGTGGTGAGTGGCTCAGGTAAGGCCGAAATCGTGCGCGAGGTGCTGTACGGGCCGGTGATTCCGCAGGTTCCTGCGAGCATTTTGCAGCTGCATCCGGATGTGACGGTGGTGCTCGACAAGGAAGCAGCGGCAGCTCTTTAGACTGGTAGTCTGGACGGACTGGGAGGGTTGCTCGGGCGGTCCCAGGTCCTTGGTTGCGCCAGGTTTTTCGAGCGGCAAACGATCGCTAGGACATCCAATTACTCAAAGTAGTGGGTGCCGTGGACAAAAATCGCCGATATGTGAGCCTTCGCGCGGACGGAATCGCATCGCTTAAATTGCGACCTGGGAAAACGCCGATAGGTTGCGTTATCGACGAAATAATTCCGCCTCAAGACTCACATATCGACGATTTTTGTCCAGCGTGGCCCAAATTTGAAGAAGTATGCGGACGGAAACTTTACCAAATGAAGGCAAACGTGCTGTTTGGCGGTATGAGAAAGGGAAGCGCATGATCATTTCAGGTGGTAAAGTCTTCAGCGGCGCGGGGTTCGACAATCGCGACGTGCTCATCGAGGGCGAGCGATTCGCGCAGACGCCGACAGGGGAGTGCCTACCGCAAGAGATGGTCGACGCTTCTGGCTGCTGGGTGCTTCCCGGCCTTATTGACGTACACTTTCATGGGGCGATGGGGCACGACTTCTGTGACGCTGACAATGAGGGAATTTCCGCAATCGCTCGCTACGAGGCGTCTCAAGGCGTCACAGCCATATTCCCGACGACGATGACGCTGTCTGAAGAGCGCTTGATTCCCATTGTGTCCTCGATTACGGGGCATTCTGCCGGGGAAGACGAGGCTGCGATCGTCGGCATCAACATGGAGGGCCCCTTCATTTCACCTGGGAAGGTCGGGGCACAGAACCCGGCTTACGTGCGCGGGGCGACGGTGGCGGAATTCGAACGCTGGCAAGAGGCGGCGCATGGCATGATTAAGCTGGTCGACGTGGCGCCCGAAGAACCAGGCAATCTGGAGTTCATCAGCGAGATTGCGGGGAGTGTGAGGGTGTCGCTCGCGCACATGTGCGCCGACTATGAGACAGCTGCCGCCGCGTTCGACGCAGGTGCGCGCCACATGACGCACCTGTTCAACGCGATGCCCTCGCTGCATCATCGCGAACCCGGTCCGATTGCCGCCGCCGCCGATCGTCGCGACGTGACGTGCGAGATCATCGCTGACGGCGTGCATATTGCGCCTTCCATGGTGCGCCTTGCCTTCTCGTTGTTCCCTGAACGCATGATCTTGATCAGCGACTCGTTGCGCGCATGCGGGCTCGGTGATGGAACCTTCGAGCTCGGTGGACAGCAATTCACCGTGCGGGGCAATCGCGCGACCATCGAGAACGGGTCGCTTGCGGGCAGCGTCAGCAGCGTCATGGCTTGCTTGCGTACGGCGGTGACGAAGATGGACATTCCGCTAACCGATGCGGTTCGCGCAGCAACGATGACGCCGGCGAAGGCCCTCGGCATCGACGACGAGCGGGGAAGCATCGAGCCCGGAAAGATCGCCGATGCCGTCGTGCTCGACAAGGATTTGCAGGTGAAGCATGTCATCCTACGAGGAAAGTTGCTGAAATAGCAAATTGACACGATGAAGCTATGCGGATGAACGGCATCACCTCTTCCAGGGTTTAAAAACCACGCAGCAACATGCGATATCAAGAACGAGATATACGACAGCAGCACCAGTGAGGCGGCTGTCGTGTCTACCTTGTAAACCGATAGCAACAATGAGCAATGCTTCTACTACGATTGAAAGAATTACAAGAGCGAGCGTGATTCGGGAGAACTTTGCAGCTTGTTGCTCTTGCGCGGTGAGGCGGGACTCATCGCGTTTTTGTGTCCATTCGGGATTTTCGAGCATTGAGGAAAGCGTTTTTTCCGTTGGCTCTGGGCTATCAGCGTAGAAAGATGAGTCTGCGTGTTTGATTCGGCAAGCTTTACCGAGTGACTCAATAGCGAAGAGGTTGCATAGCGCACCAGAGAAAAACATGCCCCCAATTCGGCGTGCACCGCTGAAGCTGGTTATGTCGCAGTCCGGCAGCATTCGAAGCGTCAGAATAATAAAAACAAGTGCACCGAAACTGAAAATAATGAAGAAGATAGCCCAATAAGTCCAACTGTGAGGTTTTGGCTGCCGGCTAGGATGAAAGTTCAAAACAGTCTCTTCTCATTGCGAAAACGACTATCACGTCATGTGCGGCAAAGCAAAAGTCAAATTTTTGAGCTATTGGGTCCGCCTACGGATGATTACGTACTGAAACGTCTTCCATCCGCAGGCGGCTTATCGAGTGGAGGCTACTCCTTCACCGCTTCCACGAACCAGCTTGTGATGGATGTGGGGTGCGTGATGGCGGTTCCCACGACGACTGCCCAGGCGCCGGCGTCCATGGCGGCCTTCGCGTCGGCGGGCGTGTGGACGCGGCCTTCGCAGATGACGGGCTTATCAGGGAATTCGGCGACTGCTTGGCGCACAAGCGCAACGTCGGGGCCGTCGGCCATTCCGCAGTCGATGGCGGCTCCAGGATGCGAGAGCGTGGTCGAGGCGATGTCGCATCCGATGGCGAAGGCGTGGCGAATATCTTCGATCGTCGAGCAATCGGCCATGACGAGCACACCTTCTTCCTTGAGCGGGCGCACGGTGTCTTCGAGTGTCTTGCCGTCGGGCCTCGGACGGTCGGTGGCGTCTACCGCGACGATGTCGGCGCCGGCGGCGACGCAGGCACGCGCATGGCGCAACGTCGGCGTGATGTAGACGCCTTCGTGTCCTTCCTTCCAAATGCCGATGACGGGTACCTCGGTACGCCCTTTGATGGCGGAGATGTCGGAGAGCCCCTGGCAGCGGATTCCGCCAGCGCCGCCCAGCTCGCAGGCGCGCGCCATCTGCGCCATCGTCTCGGGGTGGCGCAGGGGCTCGCCCATGTAGGCCTGGCAACTGACGATAAGCTTCCCCTTGAGCTGCTGGATAACGGGATCGGTCATAAGATGCTCCTTTGCGATTAGCGAGATGTGCTTCGGGTTGGGCGCGAGCTGCGATGGTGCATGCAGCTTGCCAGTTTTAACTTGCAGTGGCAGGGCCGCTTGGGCGTTAAAGCGAATCGATGAGGTTCTCGGCCGCACCGATGAGCGGGGCGGTTGCGCCAAGCTCGGCATCGACAATGGGAAGATCGCGCTGGATTGCGGGAATCTGACCATCGAACCCGCGCTGCAGCTCCGCGTGCCATTCCGCGCCGGCTTTCACCACCGAACCCGACAAAATGACGATGTCGGGGTCGAGAATGTTTGCAAGACCGGCGATAGCTTGGCCCAGGGCGAAACCTGCTTCCTTGATGATGCGCCGTGCGGGCTGCTCGCCCTTTGCGGCGAGCGCGGATATCTCGGCACCGGAGAGATGCTCCTCAGTGGCTTCGAAGAAACGCGCCTCGATGCCGCTGCCTGCGGCGACGCTTTCCAGATGCCCGCTTCCCCCGCAAACGCAGGGAATCCCCGTGGCAACGGAGGAGGCCATATGCCCCACCTCGCCCGCGAAACCATGCTTGCCGCGCACGATGCGGCCATGCGCGATAACGGCGCCGCCGACGCCGGTTCCCGCGGCGATCATGATGCAGGTATCAGCACCGCGCCCAGCGCCCCAGCGGGCTTCTCCCACCGCGTAAGCCTGCACGTCGTTCAAGATGGCGGCAGGAAGGCCGCTGCGCTCGCGCAATGCTGAGGCGAGCGGTTGTCCGCCCCAACCTGGCATGAGATCGTTCGCGTAGGCGATGTCGCCGGACTTCGCGTCGACGCGCCCGGCGGTTCCCACTCCGATACCGAGGGGGGAGGCGGGGGCGCACGCGGCAAGGTCGCTCGCGAGCGAGCAAATCTTGTCGAGGACGCTTGCTCCGCCCTTCATCGCCTCGGTCGCCACGGTGCGCGAATCTTCCACGACAGGCTCGGCTTCGGCGGAATCGTAGCGCACGATGCTGCTCGTGATCTTGGTGGCGCCCACATCGATCGCGACAACACGTGCAGGAAAATCGCAGTTCGCAGGGAAGGTTGCCATGCTGCTCCTTGAATGGCTCGAAAGAAAGGAGCGCGACGCGCGGGCCTTTCGCCCTTGCACGCCGCGCTCCTTTAATGGGTGACGTTACTTGCGGATGGGCGCGTCGGCGTCCATGAGGCCAGCCTTCTTGAGGACCTCGACAATGGCTGCGACGTCTTCGCCTTCGAGCGCCTGGACGGGCTCGCGCATCTGGTTCGTGTTGAACACGCCCATCTGCCACAGTGCCGTCTTGAATGCGCCAACGCCGGCACCGAAGCCGACGGTCGCCTTCACGACGCGGGTGAGGAACATGAGGCGTGCAAGGTGATCTTGCAGCTCCTTGACGCGCGTCCAGTCGCCTGCCTGGAACGCCTTGTACTGCTCGACGTAGCTGAACGGATCGAGGTTCGCGAGGCCGGGAACGGAGCCGTCCGCACCGCCGAGGTAAGCGCCGTCGACGCAGACCTCATGGCCGGTGAGCAGCTGAAGCGGATGGCCGGCGTCCTCGTTTTCGAGCACGAGCCAGCGGAAGGAGACGTCGTCGCCGGAGGAGTCCTTCACGCCCTGGAGCACGCCGTCTTTGCCGAGGCGCACGAGCATCGTGGGGTCGAGCTTGGTGTGCACGCACACGGGCAGGTCGTAAGCGAACAAGGGCAGGTCGGTGTTCTCGCGGATGTCACGGAAATGACGCTCGACTTCGCGCGGACCGCCGAGCGCGTAGAACGGGGCGGTCGCGACGAGCGCGTCGACGCCGTAGCCCTTCGCGCGCTTGCACTGGTCGATAACGCGCAGAGTTTCCATGTCGATGACGCCGGCGAGCACGGGCACGCGATGGTTCACGATGGCCACGGCCTCCTGCAGCACGTGGTAGCGCTGGGCGTCGGTGAGGAAGGCGACCTCGCCCGAGGATCCCAGGAAGAACAGGCCGTTCACGCCTGCGTCGATCATGCGGTTGATAGAGCGCTCGAACGACTCGAGGTCGAGCTGCTTCTTTTCGTTCAGGGGGATTACCACGGGGGGAATTACGCCGTGGAACTCTTTGGTGTCCATGCCGTGCCTTTCATTTGACGGTCTTGTCTCAAACTCGAAAAGCATAGCACGCAGGGAAAACGCGTCAAGAAATGCAATCGTTTGCCCACGAAATGGGGATAGAGAAGGTATCGGGTTTATGGGAGCCGCGCATTTGCGCGAGTTGGCGCCTGCGTGAGTTGACAGCGGGCGGTTTTGAAGGCGCAGTGTTGGAAGGGTTGAGCGCAGCCGAAGCTCCAAAAGCACGATGGAAAGACATTCGAATTCGGAATCGCAAAAAGTTGGTCACGAAACCGAGTTCTGCGCATCAATCAACTTCTCGAAGTGCGTTTGGAGGTCAATAGCCAGATAGTTACACCCCATTTTACTTAAAAATGGTGTGTAACTATGCAATATATTGGGGAGAATGGCTTGAATGGGTGCATCCAACTGCGCAGAACTCGATTTCGTGACCAGTTTTCGTCAATTCGGGCGTTTGCGGCAGAAAAAGACGCTGCTCTCGTTGTCCTCCCAGACCTGCAGGGAAGGGGGATGGCAGAAAAAAGGGCGACCCTTGCGAGTCGCCCTTTGCCTTTGCTGCGATGCGCCTACTTTCCCAGATTCGGGTGGAGAAGCGAGGGAGCTGCGCCCAGAAGCAGGCGCGTGTAGTCGTCCTTGGGGTGGTTGAACACCTCTTCGGCGGTTCCCCGCTCGACTGCCTGACCGTGGTTCATGACGATGATGCGGTCGGAGATGTAGCGCACCGTCTGGATGTCGTGGCTGATGAAGACCATGGCGAGGCCAAGCTGCTTCTTCAGATCCATGAGCAGGTTCAGAATCTGCGCGCGCACCGAGACGTCGAGCGCGGACGTCGGCTCGTCGGCGATGATCGCGTCGGGCTTGAGCGACAGTGCGCGGGCGATAGCCACGCGCTGGCGCTGGCCGCCGGACATCTGGCCGGGTAGCGCATCGAGGACGGACTCGGGCAGGCCGACCATCTCGATGAGCTCGTGCACGCGGGCCTCGCGCGACTTGGCGTCGCCCACCTTATGCACGATCATCGGGTCGGTCAGCTGGTCGCGCACCGTCATGCGGGCGTTCAGCGCGGTCGCTGGATCCTGAAATACGACCGAGATCACGCGGCCGATGATGCGACGCTGCGCAGCGGTGCGCTTCGTGACGTCGGTTCCCTTGAAATACACATGTCCCGAAGTGGGGGCTTGCAGGCCGCACATCACGTTTGCTGTGGTCGATTTGCCGCAACCCGATTCGCCGACGATGCCGATGGTCTCGCCCGGCATAAGCTTCAGGGTGAGGCCGTTCACCGCGTGCACCTTGTTGGGGTGCAGAATTGAGCCCGTGCGTGTCTTGAAAATCACATGCACGTCATCGAGGAAGATGATGGGCGTCTTGCCGTCGTCTTCGCATGTGGCGTTCGCGCTCGAATCCTTTGCGTGTTCCGTGATGCGTCTGCCGCCTTCCGCCGTGGCAATGTCGTTCACGGCTTCGGTGTCCTCGGCAGCTGCGACGAGGTCCTTTTCGGCGATTTCGGCTGCTTTGAAGTTCTTCTCGGTCATTTATTCCGCACCTCCCGCAAGGTAGGGCTTGATGCCCACGCGCTTGAGCTCGCTGTCAGGCAGCTCGGCGTAGTAGTGATCGGTGTCCTTGACGCGCTTGAGCATGGGGCGCACGTTCGATGTCTTGTCCGGGTGGCTCGAGCGCGGGCAGAAGCGGTCGCCCTCGGGGAAATCCTTCGGGGAGGGGACGCTGCCCGGCACCTGGTGCAGGCGGTCGCCGCCGGCCTCAATGGAAAGCACGGAGCCGAGAAGGCCGCGCGTGTACTCGTGAATCGGGCTGGTGAGGATGTCCTTCACCGGGCCTTGCTCCACGACCTGGCCCGCGTACATGACGGTGATGGAGTTCGCGACTTCGGCGACGAGCGCGAGGTCGTGGCTCACGAACACCATGGCGAAGCCGAGCTCATGCTGCAGCTTGTTCAGAAGGTCGATAACCTGCTTTTGCACGGTGACGTCGAGCGCGGTCGTCGGTTCGTCGGCGATGACGAGCTTCGGGTCGCGCGTAAGCGCCATGGCGATGAGCACGCGCTGGCGCTGGCCGCCAGAGAGTTCGTGCGGATAAGAGTCGAGCGTGCGCTTGGGGTCGAGGCCCACGAGCTCGAGCAGTTCCTCGGCGCTGCGGGTGCCGCCGCGTTTGGTGAGCTGCTTCATCTGCGCCTTGATCAGCATCGACGGGTTCAGGCTGGAAAGGGCGTCCTGGTAGATCATGGCGATCTCGCGGCCGCGCAGCTCGTTCATCTCCTTGTCGGAGAGCTCGAGCAGGTTCTTGCCATCGTACATGATCTCGCCGGAGATCTGGGCCTTCTTGTCGAGCAAGCCCATGATCGTGAGACTTGTGATGGACTTGCCGCAGCCGGACTCGCCCACAAGGCCCATGGTCTGGCGCGGGCGCACGACGAAGCTCACGTGGTCGACGACGTTCACGTCGCCGTGGCGCGGGAATTTGATGCAGAGATCCTTCACCTCGAGGATCGGCGGCACGTCGGTGCGCGCGGGGAAGCGATCGGTGCGTTCGAGCTCGACTTTCTTCAGCTTGGCGAGGCGCTTTTGAAGCATCTCGGCCTGGGCGGCGTAGGCGAGCGTGGGGTCGGCGACCATGCGGTCGGCCTCGCGGTTGCCCTTGAGGTCGTTCTCGTCAACCTTTACGGCGGCTTTGGGAGCCGCGATAGCATCGGTGATGCCCTCGGAAACGATGTTCAGGCACAGCACCGTGATCATAATCATGAGGCCCGGGAACAGCGCCTGCCACCAGCGGCCGGCGAGCACGCCATTGCGCGCATCTGCGAGGATGTTGCCCCATGTCGGCGTAGGCTCGGGAATGCCGGCGGAGATGAAGGAGAGCGACGCCTCGAACACGATGGCGTCGGCGACGAGCACGATGGTGAACACGAGCACCGGTGCGATGCAATTGCGCACGACGTGCTTCCATAGGATCCAGGGGGCACGGGCGCCGGACACGACGACGGCGCGCACGTAATCCTGATTGTATTCGCTCATTACGTTTGCGCGCAC
Organism: uncultured Ellagibacter sp.; assembly: GCA_934663775.1. Classification (GTDB taxonomy): domain Bacteria; phylum Actinomycetota; class Coriobacteriia; order Coriobacteriales; family Eggerthellaceae; genus Ellagibacter. The sequence goes on from CAKUKU010000005.1 coordinate 24,446, forward strand.
GATGCGAGCGATCTGCGGGATGTAGAGAAAGCCGATAGCGAAGATGAGCGAGGGCACGCTGTTGCCGAACACGACGATGAAGGTCGCGGCAAGGGCGATGCCGGGGAAGGACATGATGATGTCCAAGATGCGCATGATGATGTTCGAGATGCGCTGGCGCACGACGGCAGCGATGGCGCCGATGATCGAACCGACCACGAGCGCGAATGCCGTTGCGCCTAAGCCGATTGTGAGCGAGTACTTCGCACCGCACATCAGTCGCGACAGGACGTCGCGACCCTTGTCGTCGGTGCCGAAGAGGTGCTCGCCGTTCGGCGCGGTAAACGAGGTGTAGATCGCGTAGGGATCATAAGGCGCGATGAAGTCGGCGAGTGCTGCGACGACGATAATCGCGATCAGCACGACAAGCGAGATGCGCGCGCCGGTCGTCATATTCTTCCAACGACGGAAGCGCACCTTGCCGGCGCCGTCCTCCATCTTCTTGGTGAGGTTGCCACGAAGTTGAACCATTGTGCTACACCGTCCTGATTCGCGGATCGATAAGGATATAGAGCATGTCGACGATCACGTTGACGATGATGAAGGTGATGGCAACGACGAGAACGACGCCCTGCACCAGCATGACGTAATTCGAGGTGACGCCTGAAAGAATCGCCATGCCCATGCCGGGAAGCGAGAAGATGACCTCCAAGACCACAGCGCCGCCGATCATGTAGCCGAACTTCAGGCCGAGCACGGTGACCGGCGTGATGAGCGCGTTGCGCAGCACGTTGCGCGCGACGACGGTGCCGTAGGGGATGCCGAAGCCGCGGGCGGTGCGCACGTAGTCCTTGTCGAGTTCCTCGACCATCGACGTGCGGATGATGCGCGTCATCTGGCCGGTCAGGGGAACGGCAAGCGCGATGCCGGGCATTGCCATGCGGGCAAGCCAGCCGCCCGGGTTCTCCGTGAGCGGCGGCAGTGCGCCCGAGGCGGGAAGCACATGCAGCGTGGAGGAGAACAGGAGAATGAAGAGCACGGCGAGCCAGAACGACGGTGTTGCGATGCACGCGATCGAGAATACTCGGATGATTTGGTCGGGCCAGCGATCGCGATAGAGCGCCGAGATGACGCCCAAAATCGCGCTTGCGATGATCGCGATGATGAAGCCGAAGAAGCCGAGCTGCAGCGTGATGGGCAGCGCGCTCGCGATGCGGTCGGATACCGACTGGCTTGCGGGGCCGAACGTTCCCAAATCGCCATGGAAGAAACCTGCCATGTAGTTGCAGTATTGCACGACGACGGGATCGTCGAGGCCGTGCTGGGTGCGGTAAGCTGCAAGTTGTTCCGCGGATGCGTTTTCGCCCAAGGCAGAATAGGCCTGGTCAATGGGCGAGAGCGACATCAGGAAGAAGACGAGAACGGTGACACCGAAGATCATGACTGGCAGCCAGATGAGGCGGTTGCCGATCAATCGCAACAGGTTATTCACTTAAGTCCCCTCCTTTCGAATATGGCTCATACGAGCTCCCCTTAGGATTGTTTCGACCTGCCTTAAGGCGCGAAGCGTCCAAGGAAAGCCAACCATACATTATAGTGTTAGTAGCCTTGTCTTAAGCGCTCGTATTTTGGCAAGTGCGCAAAAATCCCTATTCCTGTAGCTGTTTCTCGCAGACATGCCACCAGTTATTGCCCGTGCCCTTGGCGAATTCGCAGCCGACGCAGGGTTTCGCGCAAAACTCGACGGTCCGCATGTCGTCGGTGAGCAGGTCGCTTCCCTCATACGGCGTGCGAGGAAGAGCGTCGCATGCGGCCTCCATGCCCTGGATGTACATCGCGGCGAGCTGCTTCATGCCGCGCTTTGTCGGGTGCGTGCCGTCGATCGCCTCGTAGTCGAAGCCCAAGGCGGCCGTATCGACCGGCGTGCAGCTCGGGGTTGCGGCAGCGGCGTGCGCGATGGCGTGGTTGTATTCATCGACGCAGATGCCGCGGAACCATCGCGGCGAAGTTGATGTCTTCGCGCCCTTCACGCGCCCGGGAAGCAGGGTCGCCGCCCAGATGCGCGCATTCGGCCACTTGTCGTGCATGGTGCGAAGCATGCGGCGATACGATTCGGCAAACTTCTCGACCGCGTCTTCGGGTGCGAGCCCCGCGACCTTCCCCTTGTCGGGGCAGCTCGCCACAAGATCGGCGGGCGCGTTCGGCGACCCGCCGCAAATCTGCGCGTAGGCCGAGCCCCAGCCGTAGTCGTTGATCCCGATGTAGATGAGGATGTCGTCGGGCGCCTTGCCGTCGCGCTCGAGCGCCTCGATGCGTCGCTCGCTTGCGCCTTGGGGAAACGCGTCGCCCTCGCATACGCAGCCCGACCAGGCCGCATTCGAGAGAAGCTCGCCGCCGAAATGGTCGATGACCTGCATCCACCAGGTGTCGCAGGGCTTTTCCACCCCTGTGATCTCGCGCTGTTCCGCCTGATAGAAAACGCTCCAGCCTTCGGGGGTTATCCCCTCGAAGGTGCTGATTGAGTCGCCATAAACCGAAAAGAGCCGCTTCATGCGATAAACCTTCCCTCTCTCTTTCACGTGCAATGGGACAAGTATAGTGACGATGGCGCGCTCTCGGCGTTTCGAGGGAGTTTCACAAGAAAAAAGCCCGCCTCGATGAGGCGGGCTTTCATGAGCGTCAAAGCGAAACGGCGGGTTCCGTTTACTTGAGCTTCGCGTCCTGGAAGTAAAGACCGGTGGTCGGGCTGGGCTGGAAGCCTTCGATCTTGTCTGCCCAGTAGCCGGTGATTACCTTCTTATGGAACAGCGGGTACAGCGGCACTTCCTCGGCGATGATGTCGAAGCACTTGTTGTATGCCTGCTGGCGTGCGCCCTCGTCGGTCGCCTTGCGGGCCTGCTCGAGGTAGTCGTTGAATTCGTCGCACTTGCCGTCGCCGGCCTTAGCCCAGCAGGAGCGGCCCTGGCACCAGTCGGTGTTCTTGCCGTAGAACCAGGACAGATGCACGTCGGCGTTGGTGCCGAAGCAGGAGACGTCGCCAGGGGCCAAGAACACGTCGTAAGCGAGCTCGGAGCCGTCCTTGGAAGGGGCGAGCGCGGGGTAGGGGGCAGCCTGAACGTCGAGCGTGCAGGTCATGCCGACTGCCTGGAGATCCTGCTGGATTTGAGCCGCGAGATCTTTGATCCAGTTGTCGATCACAAGCAGCGTGAAGGAGAGGTTCTCCTGACCCGCTTCCTTGAGCAGGGACTTTGCCTTGTCGGGATCGTACTTGTAGACGGTGGAAGCCTCGTGATATGCCGGGTTGTCCTTCGGCAGATAGCTCGTGAGGGTTTCGGCATTGCCGCCGAGCTGGTTGGAGATGAGCTTGTCGTAGTCGATGGCGTAGAAGAATGCCTGACGCACGCGCTTGTCGTTGAAGGGCGCCTTCTGGCAGTTGAACATGAGGAAGCCGATGCCGTAGCTGCTGACGCTCTCGACAGTGACGCCGGCGCCCACGAGCTGGTCGCTGTTAGCGAACGGGATGTTCTCGCCAGCAACGGCGGTGCCTTCCTGAAGGGCGGTCACGCGAGCGGTGTTGTCGACGCGGACGAGCCACTGCATGGCGTCGGCGTTCGCCGGCTTAGCGCCGTTGTAGTTGTCGTTCGGCTTGAAGTTGAGCTCGCCGCCGTCCTCGCCGTTGCAGTCGCCGAACGCCCAGGCGCCGGAACCCAGCGGCGGGGTGGACATGGAGTCCTTGGTGATTTCGCTTGCCGGGAACACGCGGCACAGGGACAGGCGCTCTTTGAGCAGGCTATCGCTGTCGACGCAAGGGTAGGCGAGTTTGAAGGAGACCGTGGAGGCGTCCTTGGCGGTCGCGCCGTCGATGAAGGAGAGCATGTCCTTGTAGGTGGCGTTGGCCTTGTTGGCCTCGACGACGGCGACGACGTCGTCGGCGGTCACCTCGGAACCGTCGGAGTACTTAGCGCCCTGGCGAATCGCGACTTCGTACTCGGTATCGGAAACCTTCGTCGGCTCGCCTGCCGCAAGCGCGGCCTCGGTCTTGCCGGTGAAATAATTGAGCTCGTAGAGACCCTCAAGGCAATGCTGGATAGCCGGGAGCATGAGAGCGGAGCTCGCGCCGACGGGGTTGTAGTTGGCGTTCTTGTAGCTGCAGGCAGCGACAATGGTGCCGCCCTTCTTGCCGGAGTCGCTCGTGGACTTCGAGCCGTCGTCTTTCTTCTCGCTTGATCCGCCACCGCAGCCGGTCAGCGAAAGCGCGGCGAGCGCACCGGCGGCGGTGGCGCCGGCGACGAAGGAGCGACGAGTGAGTTTCACTTGTTCCATAGGATTACCCTCCAACTTTTGTCTTTCGGGGATGTCCCCCGTAAAGCCCATGTGCCTTCCTTTTGCACACGAACGCTTCATATTATCTTCGAAATCGCTTGATAAATAAAGGGGAAGTAAAGGATTTGGGCTATCTTGTTCGAAAGTTGTTACATGGGGCGACAACGTTGCGAGCCGCGCGCAATGCTACTGATTTAGTGCCGTTTGACCAGCGCGAAGGTTCCCCGCGCCCCTTTTCTCGAAAATCGACAGCCCGCTCGTGGCCGGTCTGCCGCCCGCGCGTTTCTCGGGCGCCTCGCGGCGCCCCCATTTACCGAAGCGTGGCAACCTTGCAAGCGCCGTTTTCCGCTGCAGGCGAGTGGAGCGCGCCCGCGCTGCTACCATTTCATATGTCTACTAGAACAGACGAGATTGTGCACGAGGGCGCGGGGGCTGCCTTACGCGCCTTTGCCCTTCCGTATTTACCTGAGGAGAGTGAGCATGGCACGAGAATTCAAGTCGATGGACGGTAACTCCGCGGCGGCGTACGTTTCCTATGCGTTCACCGAGGTGGCGGGCATTTACCCCATCACGCCTTCGAGCCCCATGGCTGACCTGGTTGATCAGTGGTCCGCCCAGGGCAAGAAGAACATCTTCGGCACGCGCGTGAAGGTGTGCGAGATGCAATCGGAGGGCGGCGCCTCGGGCACCATGCACGGCTCGCTCGCGGCGGGCGCGCTCACCACGTCCTACACCGCGTCCCAGGGCCTGCTCCTCATGATCCCCAACATGTACAAGATGGCAGGCGAGCTTCTCCCCGGCGTCTTGCACGTCTCTGCGCGCACCGTGGCCACCCAGGCGCTGAACATCTTCGGCGATCACTCCGACGTCATGGCCTGCCGCCAGACCGGCTTTGCCATGCTCGCCGAGGGCAACGTGCAGGAAATCATGGACTTGGCCCCGGTGGCTCATCTGGCCGCCATCAAGGGACGCGTCCCGTTCTTGAACTTCTTCGACGGCTTCCGCACCTCGCACGAGGTCCAGAAGGTGGCGTGCTGGGATTACGCCGACCTGGCGGACATGTGCGACATGGACGCGGTGCAGGCGTTTCGCGACCACTCGCTCAACCCCGAGCGCCCCTCCATGCGCGGCAGCCACGAGAACGGCGACATCTTCTTCCAGCACCGCGAGGCATGCAATTCCTTCTACGACGCGCTTCCCGCGATCGTTGAGGACTACATGCACCAGATCAACGCCAAGCTCGGCACCAACTACGAGCTGTTCAACTACTATGGTGCGCCCGACGCCGACCGCGTGATCGTGGCTATGGGCTCGTTCTGCGACGTGGCCGAGGAGGTCATCGACTACCTGAACGCCCACGGCGAGAAGGTGGGCCTGGTGAAGGTTCGCCTGTACCGCCCGTTTGTGACGAGCAAATTCGTCGAGGCTCTTCCCGCCACGGTGAAGAAGATCGCCGTGCTCGATCGTACGAAGGAGCCGGGCAGCGTCGGCGAGCCTTTGTACATGGATGTGCTGAACGCGCTCGCCATCGAGGGCCGCTCGGGCATCACCGTTGTTGGCGGCCGCTATGGTTTGGGCTCTAAGGATACCCCGCCCGCGTCCGCGTTCGCCGTGTTCGCGGAACTCGCGAAAGACGAGCCCCGCCGCCAGTTCACCATCGGCATCGTCGACGATGTGACCAACCTCTCGCTGCCCGAGGATCCCAACTGCCCGAACACTGCGGCCCCCGGCACCATCGAGTGCAAGTTCTGGGGCTTGGGCGGCGACGGCACGGTCGGCGCGAACAAGAACTCCATCAAGATCATCGGCGACCACACCGACAAGTACGTGCAGGCCTACTTCCAGTACGATTCCAAGAAGACGGGCGGCGTGACCATCAGCCACCTGCGCTTCGGCGACAGCCCCATCAGAAGCCCCTACTATATTAATAAAGCCGACTTCGTCGCTTGCCACAACCCCAGCTACATCACGAAGGACTTCCCCATCGTGAAGGACGTGAAGCCGGGCGGCACGTTCATGATCAACTGCCAGTGGACGGCCGAAGAGCTCGCGCATCACTTGTCCGCCGAGGCCAAGCGCTACATCGCGAAAAACGATGTGCAGCTCTACACGATCAACGCGATCGATCTGGCCATCGAGATTGGCATGGGCAAGCGCACGAACACTATCCTGCAGTCGGCGTTCTTCACGCTTGCCGGCGTGCTTCCGCAGGCTGAGGCCATCCAGTACATGAAGGACGCGGCAACGAAGTCGTACCTGAAGAAGGGCCAGGCCATCGTCGACATGAACCACAAGGCGATCGACGCCGGCGCCACCGCCTTCGTGAAGATCGACGTGCCCGCCGACTGGGCGGACGCCACCGACGACGCGATCGCCCCCGAACTTGAGGGCGCGCCCGCACTCGTGAAGCAGGTGCGCGAGGTCATGGAGCCCGTCGGCCGCATGGACGGCGACTCGTTGCCCGTCTCCGCGTTCATCGGGCACGAGGACGGCCAGTTCGAGCAGGGCGCTTCCGCCTACGAGAAGCGCGGCGTCGCCGTGAGCGTTCCCAAGTGGGAATCCTCCACCTGCATCCAGTGCAACCAGTGCGCCTTCGTATGTCCGCACGCAACCATTCGCCCCTACGCGCTTACCGAGGAAGAAATTGCCGCGGCGCCTGAGAACCTGGCGGCCATCCCGATGAAGGGCAAGCTCAAGGACGTCTACCGCTACACGCTCGCCGTCTCGCCGCTCGACTGCATGGGCTGCGGCGTGTGCATCGGCGTGTGCCCCACGAACTCGCTTGCCATGGTTCCCGCCGAGGGCGAGCTCGCCGAGCAGGACGTGTTCGACTACTGCGTGGCGAAGGTTGCCGACAAGCCCGAGGTGCAGGACAACACCGTGAAGGGCAGCCAGTTCAAACAGCCGCTTCTCGAGTTCTCCGGCTCCTGCGCGGGCTGCGCCGAGACATCCTACGCGCGCCTGGTGACCCAGCTCTTCGGCGACCGCATGTTTATCTCGAACGCTACTGGATGCTCTTCGATCTGGGGCGGGCCTGCGGCGACCTCGCCGTACACGGTCAACAAGGAAGGCCACGGCCCTGCGTGGGCGAACTCGCTGTTCGAGGACAACGCCGAGCACGGCTACGGCATGCTGCAGGGACACGCGGCCGTTCGTCAGATGGTAATCGAGGAAACCGAGCAGCTGCTCGCCGTCGGCGTGCCCGAGGGCACGGCTGCCGCAGCGCAGGCGTGGCTCGATGCGCGCGATGACTCTGCGGCTTCGAAAAATGCTTCCGCCGCTTTCGTGGCCGAGCTTGAGAAGCTTGCGGAAGGCGAAGGAGAGGCGGCGGCGCTTGCGGCCAAGATCCTCGCGAACAAGGATTATCTCACCAAGAAATCCATCTGGATCTTCGGCGGCGACGGCTGGGCCTACGACATCGGCTACGGCGGACTCGACCATGTGCTCGCGTCCGGCGAGGACGTGAACGTGTTCGTTTTCGATACCGAGGTGTACTCCAACACCGGCGGCCAGGCATCAAAGGCGTCCAACATCGGCCAGGTTGCGCAGTTCGCGGCGGCGGGCAAGAACATCGCCAAGAAGAGTCTCGCCGAAATCGCCATGCAGTACGGCTACGTGTACGTGGCGCAGGTCGCCATGGGCGCGAAGCCGGCGCAGACGATCAAGGCCATCGCTGAGGCGGAGGCGTATCCGGGACCGTCGCTCATCATCGGCTACTCTCCCTGCGAGATGCACGCCATCAAGGGCGGCATGAAGAACTGCCAGGAGGAGATGAAGAAGGCTGTCGATTGCGGGTACTGGAACCTCTTCCGTTACAACCCGGCGGCTCCCGCGGGCAAGAAGTTCACTCTCGATTGCAAGGAGCCTGCTGGCGGTTACCAGGAGTTCCTCATGAACGAGGCGCGCTACAGCCGACTCACGCGCGAGTTCCCCGAGCGCGCAGCCGAGCTCTTCGAGCGCAACGAGGAAGCAGCGATCGAGCGTTACAACCATCTGGTGAAGCTGAAGGAGCTCTACGCCGAGGACTAACGAGGCGGAATAGCTTAGACCGAAGCGCATAGAGAGGGCGCGGTTCTCGCAAGGGGGCCGCGCCCTCCTTCGTTATGTGGGTTTTTCACGTTCGGAAAACGAGGCGGCGCGCCGCACTCCCATCGATGATTTCTGTCCACGAGACCCCAATTCTCAAGAAGAAGGCCTCGCGGGCAGAAGCACTTTCTTGACGGCTTTCCGCGCGCAATGCTTCGCGATTAGGTATCATATTCGCTACAGGATTATCGCTTCGCCGCAGCTTCCACATGCCGACCTTGTGCGGTGCTCAACTCCGCTGCGACTTGTCATCGACGAGGAGGCCTCTCTTGCAGAGCATGCCCACCGCCCAGGAATGGTGCGATTTTTACCGAAGCGCCGACAAGAACGCCGACAAAACCCTTGATGAACTCAGGGTGCGCTGGAACGAGACGGCGCCCCACTATGCTCATAAGAATCGGCGCAGCAGCTATCTCGCGCAGCTCACCGAGCTGCTCGCGCTCGCACCGGGCGAGAGCGTCCTCGATATGGGCTGCGGCCCTGGCGTGCTCAGCATTCCGTTGGCGAAAAAGGGCCACGATGTAGTGGCTGTCGACTTCTCGGATGGGATGCTCGGGGAGCTGTGGCGGGCGGTTGCCGAAGCCGGCGTCGAGGAGCGCTTCTCCATCTTCCGCCGCGCATGGCAGGAGAGCTGGGATGGCATTCCCCAAGCTGACGTGGCGATTTCGTCGCGCTCCCTCACGACCCACGACATCCAAGATGCCGTCGCCAAGCTCGAGTCCAAGGCGAAAAGCCGCGTTGTGGTCACCACTGCTTGCGGCGAGGTGCCGTGGATCGATGCCCGCGTGGAGCGCGCCTTGGGTCGCGAGATCACGCCGCCCCAGCTCGCGAGGGATTTTGCCGTGCTGCTGAACTACCTGCTGGGAAGTGGGCGCCTGCCTGAGGTTCGCTACATCGAGGTGCCGCGCGTGCCGCAATCGGATAGTGCCGACGAGCTCAAGGCGTTTCTCGCCAAGGCGGCGGACGTGAGGCCCGAGGAGCGCCCTCTGCTCGACGCGTTCTTCGACGAGCATGTGAAGGAACGCCCTGGCGGCGGCGTCATGATGGACTACACTCAGGAGACGCGCTGGGCCGTCCTTTGTTGGAGGCCGCTTTAGTCGCGGCCGCTCGCATGCCAACGTAAGAATGCCATGCGCAGCTTCGTGCGGCAAAGCGCGTCCCGTATAATGATTCCCATGCGATAGATGCAATCGAAAGGGGCGTGCATGGCAGACAAGAACGACAAGGGCTACGGCGTTCCCGCGGCTCCCGCTGTGCCTGCCTCCCCTGCGAAGCCTGCGGCTCCCGCGGCACCTGCCGGGCGGCCGGGGAAGTCCGCGGACAACGCTTCGCCTGGCGTTCGGGAGCTATCCGCGAAAGAGCGCATAGATGCCTGTCGACGCGAGCTCGAAAAGAAGCTTGCCGCTAAGGCGACTGCGGGTGCCCCTGAGGTTCGCAAGAACTCGCCTTCGACGGCGTCCCGTGCAGATGAGAGAGCATCTTCGCAGGTGGGAAGCTCATCGACGCGCACTGTTTCTCCTGCAGGAACGGACAGGCGTCCTGCGGCGGCGCCGTTCTTGGAGGAGCATCCCCATCCGAAAGGCGTTTCCGACCGCCTGCGCCAAACCATTGCGCACACGACGTCGGGGCGGCCGAAGGATGCGTTCGGCAAGGGAATGAAAAAGCCCCATGCGACGGTCGGGGCAGAAGGCGGCAAGCCCGCTTCGCCCGAAGAGGCTCCTAAGAAGAAGTCCTGTCTCGGCTCCATCTTCGGCATCATCATCGCCCTTATCTTGCTCTCCCAGGTCGGAGGGTGTGTGGCGTCTTGCGTGGGGGATATCCTCGATTCGTTTGACGATTATACCTCGAGCTGGTTTGAGGACTCGGGCTCGGAGCGTCGGGACGACTCCTCTAGTTCCATGTACAGTTTCTCCAACGATGAAGCCGACGAGGCTGCGGCGCTTGCGTGCGCGCGCGATGCTTTGGCGTCGCTCGATTCGCGAGAGAAGATCGTCGACCACATTGCTCAAGGGATAAATGCGAGATACGTCGAGATGCTCGGGTTCTCCGCCGACGATGCGGGCGTCGATTCGAAGGAGCTTGCGCGCTGGTTCATCGAGGGGGCTTCATGCACGGTCGGCGATGACGATGTCTTCGTCTACACCGACGGTACGGCCGACGTGTTCGCCGATTGCACGAGTGTTCCGGTATACAGCTTCGTGTCGGCGGTTGACGATGCGGCGCGATCGTTCGCAGCGGGCTCGCGCACTCCCGCAAAGCAGCAGGTTGCTGCGGCAACGGAGACGGCGAAGGAGCATGTGAGCTCCGAGTACGCCTTCATCATGTTCTCGCTTGTCAAGACCGACGCTGGTTGGGTGCTCGATGAGGATGACTTCGTTGGCAACACTGCCGACCATCTATTTGGATTGTAAGGAGCCTTGCGATGAGGATTCCGAGCGAGGTTGCCATCAAAGCGCAGGCACTCAGGATAGGAAACGGCGTGAGCGTTCCTGCCATCCTGTTCGCCTGCGGCGCGTGCGGGCGCGTGCTCAAACTCGGCGAAGGCTCGCGCACCTGCCCTGACTGCGGAAGCCACGACATCGAGACCCGCGTCGACCCCACGCGCAGCGTCGTCGTTCGGCGCGCGTGTTGAGGCTAGGGGCCTCTGCCGGTCTGGCGGGAAATACAGTAAGAATCTTCGACCTCTTCTTTAATTGGTACATATGTTCGTGTATACTGAACCTATGAATACGAACGAACATACTTCATATGACGTAGTCCTGCTCCCAACATACGCCGAGGCGCTTTCCTATCGGAAACGCGTAGCTGCCGAGGGCGGTCCCCGTGCGCTTTTCGGGGTGACGGTGTCCACGTTTTCCGCGTGGCTCGTCGATTTATGGGAGCTTTTCGGGGATGGGCGAAACATCGCGTGCGCGCTCGAGGTGGAGGCGGTTGCGGCTTCGCTTTGCTCGAGGAATCCCTCTTGCGCGGATTTCGCTTGCGTTGTGGCGACGTGCCTTCGGGAAGGTGCGGGTATCCCCGCCTTCGACGAGGCTTGCTCGCGTGCGGGGTCGGCAGGGGGGCGTGGGCTGTCCCCGGCTCAGGAGCGGGTGCTTTCCCTGTGTGCCGATGCGCGCAAGGAGCTTTGCGCGCTTGGTCGCGTTTTGACGGGGGAGGCGCTCGCACTTCTTCCCGCTGCTTTGCCCAAGCGCTCTTTGCGGGTGCTCATCTGCGCTGCTTCACCTTTGACAACGCAGCAGCGAGCGTTTTTCGACGCGTGTCCCAATATCGATCTTGAGGTTCACCTCGCTCCTGGCGGCGAGGGGGTGCGCCCTGCGCCCGAAGGCGTATCCGTCAGGTTCGCGTTCCCCTCCGGTCGCTACGCCGAGCCCGCTATCCTGAGCGACGTCTTGCGCGAACAGGGAAAAGGCGGCGCGATCGTGGCCTGCAAGGATCCGCTGTCCCTGTTCGAGGCGCAATCTTCCGCGCTTGCGCAAGCGGGCCTCACGTGTGCTGTGCGTGCGCGCGTTCCCTTCGCTCAGACCGATTTCGGGCGCGCGATGCTCTCGCTGCGGCGTTTCTTCACGGCGGATACCTGGCGGGCGAGCGACCTTGCCGACTACCTTCTCTCGCCGTTTTCCGGGTTGTCCGTCGAAGGCGCCTACTCGGTGGACGCGCAGGTGCGGGGCGACCGCCTGCTCAACCGCGAAGCGATCGCGGCGTCGTTGCGCGAGAAAAGCCGCCTGTTCGAGGCGATGGAGGACATCGCGTGCGACCGCGATGCCGACATCTTGCTCGGGGAGCTTGAGGACGCGGTGCGCTCGATGACGCGCAGGCCCGAGGCATGGCGACGCGAGCAGCTCGCCGCGATATCCGCGCTGCGCGACGCCGCCAGCGCCGCCCGTCTCGCCGATCTGGACATGGCGGGGCTCGTGGCTCTCCTTTCCCGGTCGAGCGTCGACGCATCGCGTTTCGCCAAGCCGGCGGATGCTTTGGATGCTGCCGTTTCCGCTGGCCATGAGCTGCCCGCCGACATCGTCTTCTCCGACTACCGCTACGGGGCGACGTTTCCGCCTGCGTCGTGCGCGCTTGCGATCGCGTGCGACCTTACGAGCGCCTCGTTCCCCGCGGCCGATTCCGACGATGCCGCGTCAACGCTTCTCGTGAAGCTGGGCATTCCCGCCGCAGACGATGCGCTTTCCCGCATGCGCCGCTCCTTCGTCGCCCTCGCCGGCGCTCCGCGCGAGACGCTTCTTATCGTTCGGTGCCTCAACGACGAGAACGCGGATCCCACCTATCCCGCCGCCGTGCTCGAGGAGTTCGTCGACTGCTATCGCGATGATCCTTCGGCAACTGACGACATCGACAACCCCTACATGCTGCCCGAATGCCTGCAGGTGGGAATCATCGAGCGCGGGGAGGAATCCCTGATGGAAAATGCGGTGCTCGCGGGAGGCGATGCTGCGGATGAGCGGGTGGAGCTTCCCGCATCTGGCGAGGTGTCGCAGGCAAGGCGTTCTCTTGTGGTGCTGCCGCGCGTCGTGAAAGGTCAGGTGATAGAAGAACCCTGCCTGTCCCCTTCGCAGATTGAAAGCTATCTGGAATGCCCGTACAAGTGGTTCGCGCAGCGCCGCCTTCGCCTCGAAGAGCTCGACGAGGGATTCGGCGCGCTTCAGATGGGCGATTTCGCCCACGGCGTGCTCAAAAGCTTCTACGTGCATTTCCAAGAGGAAGTCGGCGCGCTCAAAGTTACGCGCGAGACGCTCGATTTCGCGCGGGCGATCATGCGCGACGTGCTCGAGCGCCATGAGGCGTATCAGCGCGACATGAAGCCGTCGGATAATCGGCTTGTCCCGAAAACGGAACTCGAGCGCCGCGATATGGAATCGCTTAAGCGCAAGCTGCTCGATTACCTCGATTACGAGGTCGATCTGCTGCCGACATTTCACCCCGCCTATCTCGAATACAGTATCGCCGAGGGCGCAGCAGCGGAATACGCTGGGCACATGCTCGTGGGAACGGCGGATCGCATCGACGTCGACGATGCCGGGCACGCCGCAGTGATCGACTACAAGGCGTCCGTATCCCCTGAACACGAGCTTGCCGTGCGCGAAGAGGGAAGGCTCGGCAAGGTGCAGGCGCTCATTTACGCGCAGGTGATCCGTCGAACGCTCGGTCTTGCGCCGGCGGGCGCGCTCTATGTGCGATACGGCAAGAAGTGCTCGGTGACAGGCGCCTTCGATGCCACGGTGCTCGACGCCCCCCATCTTCCCGGCATGCGCCATGACAAGTGCGAATATGTACCGAAAGAGGGTCAGTCATTCGCTGATTTGCTCGATCAGACCGAAGAGGCGGTCGCCGCAGGTGTGGAGCGCATGCTCTCAGGCGATGTTCGCCCCGCGCCGGCGAGCGCGCATGCGTGCGCATACTGCCCGGTGCTCTCCTGCGAGGAAAGGCGGGCATAACCCCATGGCTCTCACTCCCGAACAGCAAAAATGCGTCGACACGCTCGTCGGCCCCGTGGCGGTTTCCGCGGGTGCCGGCAGCGGCAAGACGTTCACGCTTACCCGGCGCATCGTCCATGCGCTCGAATGCGGTTTCGTCTCGAGCATAGACGAAGTGCTCGCCATCACGTTCACTTCGAAGGCCGCGGGCGAGATCAAATCGCGCGTCAAGGGCGCTCTTAAGGCATGCGGGCGTGCCGACCAGGCGCTTCTCGTCGACTCCGCCTGGATATCGACCATTCACGGGGCCTGCTCGCGCATGTTGCGCGCGCATGTTCTCGAACTGGGGATCAACCCCGATTTCAAGGTTGCCGACGAAACATCGGCGCGCGACATGCTCGACGCTTCGCTTGAGGAGGTGCTCGGCTCCGAGAGCGACCTTGTGTCCCCGGGCGGCTTCGATGCGCTCTTCGAGGAATACCCGGCACGCCAAGGCGGCCAAGCGTCGGCGACGAGCATCGAGGGAATGGTGCGCGAGCTCGTAGTGGCGGCCCAGGCGAGTCCTGCGGGCATGGCGTCGATCGTCGCTGCTCCCGCGTCGGCGTCGCCGCAGGTGCTCATGGCGCGCATGGCCTCCGAGGCGGGCAGCATCATTGCCGCTTGCGAGATGCAGAAGCCGGGGAAGACGCGCGATGCGTTCCTCGAGAACTCGACTCGTGCGCTCGAGGCGCTCGATGCGGCGCAGCGCTCGGGCGAGGTTGTTTCTCCCGAGCGCATCCTGGCGCTGTTCAACGACTTTCCCGCGCCCAACCGCGCATTTGGCTCGCCTGAATACAAGGAGCGTGCGGTCGAGTCGGCGAAAGCGTATCATGCGATTATGATGGAGGCGCGGCTTGCCGTCGCGGAGCCGCGCATGCGCGAGATGATCGACCTTTCGGGGCGCGTGCTCGACGCGTATCGGCGTCGAAAGCGCGAGGCGGGCATGCTCGACAACGACGATCTGCTCACCATGGCGTCGCGCATGTTCGACGAGCACCCCGACGTGGCTGCTGAATACGCCGATCGCTTCAAGCTCATCATGGTCGACGAGTTCCAAGACACCGACCAGCTCCAGGTGAACATGATCAAGCGCATGGCGGGAGAGAATCTCGAGCGCTTGTGCACCGTCGGCGATTCCCAGCAGAGCATCTACCGATTCCGCGGGGCGGACGTCTCGGTGTACAACGGCCATCTCGCCACCGTTCGCGAGGGCAGGGGGGCCGGCCTTATCACGCTCGCGGACAACTTCAGAAGCCATGTCGACGTGCTGGCTTTCGTCGACTGCGTGTTCAGCCAGCCTGTCGCGTTCGGGCACTCGTTTATGCCCCTTTCCGCATCGCGCGATCCCGCGCGCATCTCTTGTCCCTATAAAGGGACAGACCCGCGCATCGAAGTGCAGATGACGACCTATCCGCGCGGCGTCTCCTCCGACGATGCGCGGGTAACGGTTGCGAAAAGAATCGCCGAGCGCTTCGCGAAGCTCGTTCGCGAAGGGCATTCGGCGGGAGACATGGTGGTGCTGCTCGGCGGCATGCGCTGCGCAGGCATTTACGCCGATGCCATCCGCGAGCAGGGTCTTTCCTGCGTGGTGTCGGGTGGGTCCATCTTCGGCCGTGCTCCTGAAGTGCGCTTGATGGCACGCCTCGCCGAGGTGATCGCGAACCCGAAGGACACCGAGGCGCTTTTCGAGGTGCTCTCGAGCGAGATTTTCGCGCTCACGGCCGACGACTTCATCGACCTTTCAACCGGAGTAGACGAGCTGCGGGGCATTCCTCGACGTCGCGCCCTCGATTTGGGAGTATCGGCGTGCGCTGTTGCCGAGGAAGAGGGTGCGCACCTTGCCCCTGGGCTGCGCGCCGCGGTGCGAATCCTTCGAAATGCGGCGGCGAGCGTGCGGGTCAGCCCCTTGTCCCAGGTGATGGAGAACGTTGTCGTTGAGTCGGGGTGGCTTCGCAGGCTCGAAGACGAGGGCGCGGAGGGCATGGCGCGCGCGGCGAACGTGTACAAGGCATGCCGGCTCGCACGCGAGATCGAGCGCAACGGGGGCTTCGGTCCCGCTCGAACGGCAATTGAGCTGCGCGCGCGAATTGAGGTCGCGAAGGAGGCCCCGGGCTCGCTTTCCGCGAAGGCGGGCGACTTCGTGCGCATCATGACCATCCATGCGAGCAAGGGCCTCGAGTTCCCCATCGTCGCTGTGGCGGAGATTCGCTCCGACGAGGCGCGATCACGGTGTTTGGAGCGCACCACGCTCGGCGGCACAACCTACGTCTCGCTCGATGCGGGCGCCGCGGTATCGCGCGTTAAGCAGAAGGAGTCGCAACTGATCGCGAAATGCACGGCGGCGGACCCCTTCGAAGACGCCGAAGACGACGAGCGCTTCTGCCAGGTGTTGCGGAATTCCCAGGACTTCAACCCCGTTGAGGTTCGCTGGGCCGTCAAGCGTCATGAGCATTTGGGCGAAACCGAGGAAACGCGGCGGTTGCTCTACGTTGCGCTCACGCGCGCGAAGGAGGCCATCATCTGCGCGATTGCTGGGCGTCCCACGAAAAACGACCCGACGGGCCTGCAGTCGAGCGTATGGGGCTGCGTGGAATCGGCGCTCTGCGGCACGGGAGGGGAGTTCGAGCCTGGCGTGACATATCGCGATTTCGGAGGAGAGTCGCCTGCGCGCATTGAGCGCATTGACCTCGCGTCTGAGCAAGACGAACTTGTCGATGCGGAGGACGCGAACACCGATGCGGGCAACACCCCTGATGCTGTGGAAAGTCCGAACGGCGAGCAGGGGACGCGGGTCGTCGAGGTCCCCGAAGTCGCGTCGTATGCGGAGTTCCCGGCGCTGCCCTGGCCGTCCGCCCGCGCTGACGTGTTCAGTTATTCGTCGATCGCGCATGGCGACGTCGAAGAAGGCGCCGCAGGCAATCGCGCCGAAGCGGCCGCAGGCTTGTCCCCTGACGTCGCTTCCGTCGGGTTCACGGAAGCCGACGATGCGGCATGGGATGCGATATGCGCCTCACTTGCGGGCGATGCCGACAGGGCGACCAATTTGGGCACCGCCTTTCACAGGCTCGCTCAGCAGGCGGTATGCACACGCGCTGAAGGACAGTTCCTCGCGTGCCCCGATGAATCGCGCATCGATGCGCTCTCGCGGCACTGCGCGCTTTCCCGCCTTCAGCGCGCGCGCTTGGACGAAGCGCTTCGCCGTTGGTTCGAAAGCGATGTCGCCGCACGCGTCGCGACCTTCCCGCGACTTCGTGCGGAACTCCCGTTCTTCGTGCGCGTGGGGAAGGGGTGCGCCGCGCCGTATCTGGAAGGCGAGATCGACCTGCTCGCCGATGGGGCGCACGATGGCTCGGCCTTCGTCGTGGATTACAAGACGGGCGGCTCGCCAAACGAAACGCCTGCGCAACGGCAGGAAAAGCATCGGCTTCAGGCACTTTGCTACGCCTACGCGCTGCTTGTGCAGGGCTATTCGAGCGTCGACTTCGCCTTCGTTCGCGTCGAGCAGCTCGACCAACAAAAAGAAGGCCAGCCGCAGCAGGTGAACTACACCTTCGCCGCAGCCGACCTTCCGACGATAGAGGAGGAAATCCTCGCGCGCTACGCGAGCAGCTTTTCCGCGTAGGCTATTTTCACGCAGCACACGAACACGGTGAGCGCCTCGCGAAGCTCGTCGAGCGGCGGGAGCGTCGGGGCGATGCGGATGTTGCTGTCGTATGGGTCGTGCTTATATGGCCAGGTCGCGCCCGCATCCGTCATCGTGACTCCCGCTTCGCGCGCAAGCTCGACGATGCGCTTCGCGCACCCTTCGGGTGCATCGAACGACACGAAGTACCCACCGCGGGGGTTCGTCCACGTGCACCCGCCGACGCCGGCAAGCCCCATGGTGAGCTCGTTGTTGACGAGCGCGAACTTCGGGCGCAGGATCTCGGCGTGCTTTTCCATGTGCGCCGAGATGCCGGACTCGCTCTTCAGGAACTTCACGTGGCGAAGCTGGTTGATCTTGTCGTAGCTGATGACGGTCGTCGCCATGCGCTTCTTGATCTCGGCGATGTTGTCGGGACTCGCCGCGATGGCGGAAATGCCTGCGCCGGGAAGCGTCACCTTCGACGTGGACGCGAACTTGAAGTAGCGGTCGGGGGTTCCCGCCTCGCGGCATGCCTTCCCGATGTCGTAAAGTTGATCCTGGTCCGCCTTGAATGTGTTTAGGTGATGCACGGTGTACGCGTTGTCCCAGAAGATGCGGAAATCGTCGGCGGCGCAGGACATCGCGGCCAAGCGGCGGACGATTTCCCTGGAATAGGTGACGCCGCCGGGGTTCGAGTACTTCGGAACGCACCAGATGCCCTTCACCGAGGCGTCTGCGGCGACGATCCGCTCGACC
Organism: uncultured Ellagibacter sp.; assembly: GCA_934663775.1. Taxonomy (GTDB): domain Bacteria; phylum Actinomycetota; class Coriobacteriia; order Coriobacteriales; family Eggerthellaceae; genus Ellagibacter. The sequence goes on from CAKUKU010000005.1 coordinate 42,677, forward strand.
TCGTCCATGTCGGGCCCGTTCTCGTCCATCTTCACGGGAATCATTTCTATGCCGAACGACTCCGTGATGCCGAAATGGCGATCGTAGCCCGGAACAGGGCAGATCCACTTGATGGAGTCGTAGCTCGCCCAGGGTTTGCTGCCGAGCGTGCCGAAGTCGAGGCAGCGCGCGACGGCGTTGCCCATGAGCGTCAAGCTCGAGTTCCCGCCGACGATCACGTTTTCCGGTACGTCGTCGAGCATGGCTGCCATCAGGCGCTTTGCTTCGGGGAGACCGTCGAGCACGCCGTAGTTGCGGCAATCGGTGCCGTCTTCGGCGATGCAGTCCTCGGCGCTCGTCACGCAGGAGAGCATCGGCATGCTCAAGTCGAGCTGCTCGGCGCTCGGCTTGCCGCGCGCCATGTTGAGGGAGAGCCCCTTTGCCTTGAACTGGGCGTATTCTTCTTTCAGCCGATCGAGCTCGCTTTGAAGCTCCAATTGATCCATCTGTTCGAAAGCGGTCATATCCCTTCCTTCTCGACGTGGGGCAAAGCATGTCTTCGCCTTCGTAGTTGTCCGCTCCCGATAATACGTTTGCGCACCCGATGCGGCAAGCTTCAATCGCGATAAATCCGATGTATCTCGACGGCGACCGAAATAACGCTTTAGCCTGCGAAAGTATGCCGTATAATTCGCCCGTTCGGAAAATGGAGGATAAAATGGTAACAGGTGATTTCTGGGTACTGTTCGCGATGCTTCTGTACTTCATCGTGGTCGTGCTTGTCGGCTTCGTTTACGCGAAGAAATCGAATTCGTCGAGTGAGGCGTACTTCCTGGGCGGGCGCGGGCTCGGCCCGTGGCTCACGGCGCTATCCGCCGAGGCGTCGGACATGTCGGGTTGGCTTCTCATGGGGCTTCCCGGCGTCGCCTACTTCACCGGCGCGTCGGACGCGATGTGGACGGCGATCGGCCTTGCAATCGGCACGTACCTCAACTGGAAGTTCGTCGCCAAGCGCCTTCGCAAATATTCGGAGGTGGCGAACAATTCCATCACCGTCCCCGACTTCTTCTCGAATCGTTTTCACGACAGTAAGCACATCCTTATGACGATCGCTGCGATCATCACGCTCGTGTTTTTCTCGATTTACACGGGAAGTTGCTTTGTGACCTGCGGAAAGCTGTTCTCGACACTCTTCGGCCTCGATTATGCCACGATGATGGTCCTAGGCGCCATTATCGTGTTTCTCTACACGTTCGTCGGCGGGTATCTCTCCGTCTGCACGACCGACCTCATTCAGGGCACGCTCATGTTCTTCGCGCTCGCGACGATCTTCATCGGCAGCGTCGCGCAGGCGGGCGGCGTCGAGAACACGGTCGCGTTCCTCGAGGGGATTCCGGGCTTTCTCTCCGGCACGCAGATCGCCAGCCCCATCCTTGACGCGTCGGGCAACCAGATTGTCGAGGGCGGGATGCCGCTGTTCGGCGAGGCGGGGGATTACGGTCTCGTCACCATCGTGTCCGGCCTCGCGTGGGGCCTTGGCTACTTCGGCATGCCCCAGGTTCTCGTGCGCTTCATGAGCGTGCGTCATTCCGACGAGATCAAGAAGTCTCGCATCATCGCGATGGTCTGGCTTGTCGTTTCGCTTTCGAGCGCGGTGTGCATCGGCCTTATCGGGCGCGCGGTCATTCCCGCGGAGTTCCTCACGCAATCTGCCGCCGAGAACATCTTCATCGTGCTCTCGCGCATGATCCTGCCCTCGTTTGCCTGCGGTCTTGTGGTGTCGGGCATCTTCGCCGCTGCGATGAGCTCGTCGTCTTCCTACCTGCTCATCTCGGGTTCGGCGGTCGCGACGAACATCTTCAAGGGCCTCATCAAGCGCGACGCGACCGATCGCCAAGTCATGATCGTGGCTCGCTTCACGCTCGCCGCCGTGCTCCTGTTCGGCATCTTCATCGCGATGGATTCCAACTCCTCCATCTTCAGCGTCGTATCCTACGCATGGGCGGGCTTCGGTGCCTCGTTTGGCCCGCTCATCCTGTTCTCCCTGTACTGGAAACGCACGACGCTTCAAGGTGGCATCGCCGGCATGCTCGTCGGCGCTGCGTCGGTCTTCGCGTGGCACAACCTGGTGAAGCCGCTTGGCGGGTGGCTCGGCGTGTACGAGCTTCTGCCGGCGTTCGTGTTCGCCTGCATCGCGATCGTTGTCGTGTCGCTGCTTACCAAAAAGCCTTCCGAGGAGATCGAGCACGAGTTCGACACCTACATGGACGTCGACGTGTAGCGGCGCCGGTCGAATATCGCCTTGGGGAAGACGGCTCCATCGGGCCGTTTTCCTATAACCTGACGCATCAAAGTTGGGAAAACAAAAAAGCGGCCCCTCTGGATTTCGCAATCCAGAGGGGCCGCATGCTTCCTGAGCGAGATTAGCCGAATCGCAGCGCGGTCGTGAAGCCCGACCACGAGAGGCTGTCCGTGTCACGGACATAGGCGCCGAACGTGGGGGCGTGCACGTAATGCGACCCGCCGTAGCTCACGGCGATTCCCACATGGCCGCTGCGCCAAAGCACGTCGCCCGGGCGAGCCTCGGAAACGGGGCCGCGCCAGGAAGCGCAGTTGTAGAGCGCTTCGCTTTGGTGGGGAAGCGAGATTCCCACCTGCAGGTATGCCCAGCGCACAAGGCCGGAGCAGTCAAACGAGTTCGGGCCCTCGGCACCCCACACATACGGGCAGCCGATGCGCGACATCGCGTAATCGACGACGGAGCCGTAAGAGGGAACGTTGGAGTTGCCGCTCGAGGAAGACCCGCCGCCGCTGCTCGAGCCGCCGGAAGATGAACCGCCGCCGCTGTGGCTCGAGCCGCCCGAGGAAGTTTGCTGCTTGGCTGCCGCCTCTGCCGCCGCTGCAGCCGCCGCTGCAGCCTGCTCCTTCTCAAGGAGCTCTTTCGCCTCGGCGTCAAGCGAGTTGACAAGATCGGTGGCTTGGGAAACCTTCGCCTGAACCTCCTGCTGGATCTGCGCGGCCTCCGCTGCCTTGTCCGCAGCGATCTGCTCCTGTCGGGCGTACTCTTCCTTCGAGGCCTGCAGCTCCTCGCGCAGTTGCTTGGAGCTGTCCACCATATTGGAGTCGTTGTTGTTCATCTGCGTGAGCAGATCCCAGTTCGACGTGAACTCGTCGAAAGAGGATGCGCCCAAGATGAAGTCGAGGAAGCTTGCGGACCCTGTGCGGTACATGCTGCGCGCACGAGTGGAGAGCTTGCCCTGCAGATCGGAGATCTTAGCGTTCGTGTCGTCGATCTTTGCCTGCTCGGACGCCATGGCGTCCTTTGCGGCCTGCTGTTCGTCGAGTGCGCCATAGTAATTGTCTGACGCCTGTTCCAAATCGGCCTGAAGGCTGATTAGCTGGTTGCGAACGGCATCGGCTTCGGCCTGCTTTTCAGCAGCCGTGGCGCCGAATGCGATATTCGGAGCGGCCATCGTGACAGCACCCGCTGCTGCCGCTGTGCCGATAAACGCTCGCCTTGAGAGTGCGTTTGTATGCTCGCTCACTGAGAAACCTCCTTGGTTGAGCATGCTGGTGTGTTTGGCAAAAGCAGTGCTAATGATAACACGTAGGGGAATCGCACGCTTGCGGGGTGGATTCCAATTCATAACACCAGGTCACGAGAAGACACGCTCTGCATATTCCAGCAGTTAAGGAGGAAACGTGAATGGATACGCCCGGGGGCGTGAAAGGTATTGACAGCCCTTGGAGCGTACCGTAATATACTCGTGCTCGCTGCGTCGGGGACGACGAGAAGCGAGCGGCAGCTTGATAAATACACATGAATTAAGCGTCGATCATGGGCGTGTGCCCGAGTGGTTAAAGGGGACGGGCTGTAAACCCGTTGACTCTGTCTACCTAGGTTCGAATCCTAGCGCGCCCACCATGATTGCCTGTTTAGCTCAGTCGGTAGAGCACTTCGTTGGTAACGAAGAGGTCACCAGTTCGAATCTGGTAGCAGGCACCAGTCTTTTACGGCGGTGTAGCTCAGTTGGTTAGAGCACACGGTTCATACCCGTGGCGTCACTGGTTCGAATCCAGTCACCGCTACCATACATATAAGCGCGTCCTTTACGGGCGCGTCGCTGTTTATTACGTTTTTGCTGAAGCGAAAACCAAAAAATAGAGGAGGAAAAGAATGGCAAAGGAGAAGTTCGAGCGTACCAAGCCGCATGTTAACATTGGTACGATCGGCCACGTCGACCATGGTAAGACCACGCTGACGGCAGCCATTTCCAAGACCCTGTCCATGAATGACGGGTCTCATGGTACTGCCCATGCGGACTTCACGGCTTTCGAGGACATCGACAAGGCTCCTGAAGAGCGCGAGCGCGGCATCACCATCTCGATCGCTCACATCGAGTACGAAACCGACAAGCGTCACTACGCACACGTTGACTGCCCGGGCCATGCTGACTACGTCAAGAACATGATTACCGGTGCTGCTCAGATGGACGGCGCGATTCTCGTTATCGCTGCTACCGACGGCCCGATGGCCCAGACCCGCGAGCACATCCTGCTCGCCCGTCAGGTCGGCGTTCCCTACATCGTCGTGTTCCTGAACAAGTGCGACATGGTCGACGACGAAGAGCTCGTCGAGCTCGTCGAAATGGAGACCCGTGAGCTCCTCAACGAGTACGAGTTCCCTGGAGACGACCTGCCGATCATCAAGGGCTCTGCTCTGAAGGCTCTCGAGGGCGACCCCGAGTGGCAGCAGAAGATCTGGGATCTCATGGACGCCGTCGATGAGTACATCCCGACCCCCGAGCGCGACGTCGACAAGCCGTTCCTGATGGCTGTCGAGGACACCATGACCATCACCGGCCGTGGCACCGTTGCTACCGGTCGTGTCGAGCGTGGCGTTCTGCACGTCAATGACCCGCTGGAGATCGTCGGCATCAAGGAGACCCAGAACACGGTCTGCACCGGCATCGAAATGTTCCGTAAGCTGCTCGACGAGGCTCAGGCTGGCGACAACATCGGCTGCCTGCTCCGCGGCATCAAGCGCGAGGACATCGAGCGCGGCCAGGTTCTCTGCAAGCCGGGTTCGGTTACCCCGCACCAGGAGTTCGAGGGCCAGGTCTACATCCTTACCAAGGAAGAGGGTGGCCGTCACACCCCGTTCTTCGATGGCTATCGTCCGCAGTTCTACTTCCGCACCACCGACATCACCGGTGTTGCGCACCTGCCCGAGGGCACTGAGATGGTCATGCCTGGCGACAATGTCACCATTACCGCCGAGCTCATCCACCCGGTCGCCATGGAGGAAGGCCTTCGCTTCGCTATCCGCGAGGGTGGCCGCACCGTTGGCTCCGGTCGCGTGACCAAGATCATCAAGTAACTTCCATTTGTAGTTGCTTATTGCGAGGGGATGCTTTATAGTATCCCCTCGCTGTCAGAATTCATGTGTATGCGACAGCTTGCTAGAAGTGATTGGTAAAAGGAGTTATTAATGCGTACGTTGGTCACCCTGGCCTGCACTGAGTGCAAGCGCCGCAACTACACGACCAAGAAGAACAAGCAGAACAACCCCGACCGCCTCGAGTTCAACAAATATTGCAAGTGGTGCGGCAAGCACACTGTGCATCGTGAGACTCGTTAGAGGATCGGTCTAGAATCAGGTACAGGCCAGTAGCTCCAATTGGTAGAGCGGCGGTCTCCAAAACCGTTTGTTGGGGGTTCGAGTCCCTCCTGGCCTGCCAGCTTGTCGTATGCGAGCAGCCTTGATCGGCTGCTTGTTTGGCGTTTAGAAGGAATGAAGAATTCCCGAATAAAGGAAGCACATGGCAAAGAAATCTAAGACTCAGCGGGCGAAGGCTTCTGTTGCTCGTGCCCAGCGCAAGCAGGCACGCGAGCAGCTCGATAACCAAGAGCCGGTCTCTGAGGAAGCGAAAGCGGCCACAGAGGAGAAGCCGAAGCGTTCTTTGTTCAAAAAGGATACTGCATCTAAGGAAACCGCTGAGAAATCGGCGGCTAAAGCTGTGTCCAAGGACAAAAAGGATGCCAAGCCCAAAAAGAAGCGCTTCCAGTTCTTCCGCGATGTGAAGGCTGAGATGAAACGCGTCACGTGGCCGACGAAACAAGATGTTGTTCGTTGGAGCGTCGTTGTAGTCTGCGCTTTGATTTTCTTCGGCGTCTACGTTGCCCTTCTCGACAACGTGATCGCCACGCCCTTGCTCGTCTTCGTTTCGGGGCTGGGAGCTTAGGTCATGTCGAAGAAGTGGTATGTACTGCACACGTATTCCGGCTACGAGAACAAGGTTAAGACCAACCTTGAGATTCGCGTCGAGACCATGGGTCTTGAGAACAACGTGTTCGCAATCGAGATCCCCACTGAGATGGTGACCGAGATCAAAGAGGGCGGGCGCCGCGTGGAAAGCGAGAAGAAGGTTTTCCCAGGCTACGTTCTCGTTCGTATGGAGCTCGACGACCGCAGCTGGGCCGCCGTCCGCAACACCCCTGGTGTTACGGGTTTCGTCGGCAGCGACGGCAAACCTGCTCCGCTCACGCGCGATGAGTACAACAAGATCATGAAGCGCACGAGCCATGAAGCTCCGAAGAAGACTTCCACGACGTTGGAAGTGGGGCAGACCATCAAGGTGGTTTCCGGTCCCCTGGCCGAGTTCGACGGCGTGATCTCCGAGGTTTCGCCCGAGTCCGGCAAGGTGAAGGTCATGGTTTCCATCTTCGGTCGCGAGACGCCGGTCGAGCTTTCCTTCGACCAGGTCGCTCGCATTTAAGTTGAGTGCACTAGCGTGTGCGTCGGTGCCCGCGTGGACCGGGGCTTCTCACCGCGTATGCGCTTTGCGATAGAGAGTAACCTTATAAGCGATTCATCTGAAAGGTAGTACAGATGGCTGAAAAGAAGCAAACTGGCTTCGTCAAGCTGCAAATTCCGGCTGGCGCTGCCAACCCGGCTCCGCCGGTAGGCCCTGCCCTTGGTGCTCAGGGCGTCAACATCATGCAGTTCTGCCAGGCGTTCAACGCCCAGACGCAGGATCAGTCCGGCACCATCATCCCTGTTGAGATCACGGTATACGAGGACAAGTCCTTCACCTTCGTGTGCAAGACGCCCCCGGCGGCCGTCCTTATCAAGGAAAAGCTCGGCATCAAGAGCGGTTCCGGCATCCCGCAGCTGAAGACCGTCGGCACGCTGACCGACGCGCAGCTCACCGAGATTGCCGAGATCAAGATGCCGGATCTGAACGCCAACGACATCGATGCCGCGAAGGAAATCATCGCCGGCACCGCCCGTTCCATGGGCGTTCGCATCGAGGGCCGCGAGATGAAGATCAAGTACGTGCCTTCTCGTAAGGTCGCCGCTATGCTGCAGGGCACTGCCGAATAGCACCTGCCTGTTTGTTAAGTGGAAGAGCGTAAAGCTCGCCAGCACCACGAAAGGAATTTAGAATGGCTAAGAAATCCAAGGCTTATCGCGAGGCTATCGCGAAGGTTCCTTCTGAGGCCGTTGCCCCCATCGAGGCAATGAAGGTCGTCAAGGAGCTCGCCACCAAGAAGTTCGACGAGACCGTGGAAGCTCACTTCCGTCTCGGCATCGACACCCGTCAGGCTGACCAGCAGCTTCGTGGCACCGTGTCGCTGCCCAACGGCTCTGGCAAGACCGTCCGCGTCGCCGTGTTCGCCGAAGGCGCCATGGCTGAGGCCGCCAAGGAAGCTGGCGCCGACATCGTGGGCACCGAGGAGCTCACCCAGCAGATTCAGGCGGGCGAGTTCAACTTCGACGCTGCTGTGGCTACTCCGGACCAGATGGGCAAGGTTGGCCGTCTCGGCAAGATCCTCGGCCCCCGTGGCCTCATGCCGAACCCCAAGCTCGGCACGGTGACCACCGACGTCGCTAAGGCCATCAAGGAGCTCAAGGGCGGCCGCGTGGAGTATCGCGCCGACCGTTACGGTATCGCCCACGTTATCATCGGCAAGGCCAGCTTCACTGCTGAGCAGCTCGCTGAGAACTACGGCACCGTTTACGATGAGATTCTCCGCATGAAGCCGGCAGCTGCCAAGGGCAAGTACGTGAAGTCCATCTCCGTGTCTTCCACGATGAGCCCGGGCGTTGCGGTTGATTCTTCCGTCACCCGCGCTTACGCCGGTGCTGCCGAATAGCTTATTTGGCTACTCAATCTATCGATAAAGAGCGTGGCTTTGCGGCCGCGCTCTTTTTTATTGTCCAGAAGATGCCTATACTTCTTGGCGATTGCTGAAAGGAAGGTTTCGATGCGTTCAAGGGGCGTAATTCTTAAATCACCAGGGGAAATCGATGCAATGCGCGAGGCGGGAAGGCTTTCTGCAAAGGTGCTTCGAATCGTGGGCGAGCATGCGAAGCCGGGCGTTTCCACCCTCGAGCTCGATGAGCTTGCGGAAGAGACCATCCGCGCGGAAGGGGGCATCCCTGCGTTTAAGGGCTATGGCGGCTTTCCTGGATCCATTTGCGCCTCGGTGAACGATCAGATCGTGCACGGGATTCCGTCCTCGAAGGTGACCCTTCGAGACGGCGATATCCTGTCGATTGATACGGGTGCGACGGTTGACGGATGGGTCGGCGACAACGCGTGGACCTACCCAGTCGGCAAAGTGAGTGAGGAGAAAAAGAAGCTCCTCCGCGTGACCGAGCAATGCATGTGGGCGGGGCTTGACGCCGCACGTGCCGGTAATCGCCTGGGAGATATCGGGTATGCCGTGCAAAGCATCGCCGAGGGCGAGGGGTATGGCGTCGTCCGCGAGCTTGTGGGGCACGGCATCGGGCGCGAGATGCATGAGGAGCCGAATGTCCCGAATTATGGACATCGACACCTTGGCATGAAGCTTGAGGTGGGAATGGTGCTCGCTATCGAGCCGATGATCAACTGCGGAACACGCAACGTTCGCTTCATGCCGGATGGCTGGCTTGTCTGCACTCGCGATGGGAAACCCTCCGCTCACTTCGAGAAGACGGTCGCCATCACCAAGGAAGGGCCTGTTGTGCTCACGACCGAACCTGATTACAGGCGCCCTGTTTCGAAATAGGGCGCCACATCGCAAGCTTTTGCAAATGCCGTTTTCTACTTCAACTGCTTGCCGTCGGTGTCCCAGTAGAACTTCTTGAACTTGCGAATCTGGTTCGCATACATGATTTTCGCCCACATGTTGTGCGTGAGCGTGTCGGGTGCGTAGTGCAGCGGGTAAGACTCCGCGTTCGCGTGCAGGCGGTCAAGCGCTTCCTCGAGTCGCGCCTCGTTCGACATCGAACGCGAAAGGACGTAGGCGGGTACGCAGGAGTATACGAACGGGTCGTAGGCCTCGTGATAGGGGATGTCCTCGCCTAGCACGAATTCGCGCACCATGAGCTCGACGAAATTCTGCCCGCCGAGACTCATATAGTAGGTGTTGCGGCCGCAGCGCGTGTTCACCTCGAAGAAGCGGAACGATCCATCGCGCTCGTCGTATTTGATGTCGAAGTTCGCCATGCCGCGATATCCCACACGCGCGATGAAACGCTTGGCGCACTCGATGATCTGCTCCTCGCGCTCGCCTAAGATGCACAGCGGGTTGCCGAGTGCCGTGGGGTCGTGATCTTGCAGGCACACGACGCCTCCCGACACGCAGCGCACCTCGCCGCGTGCGTTCGAGAACGTCGTGAGCGTGCGGATGGCGTCGTCTCCGCCGGGGATGAAGTCCTGCAGCACCATGAGGTTGTCGTAGCTCGACTCGCGCAGCGACTTCCATACCTCGGCCATCTCCGCCGCGTCCTCGATCTCGTAGATTTTGCGCCATCCGCGCACCGTCGGCTCGGCGTCCTGGAACTGCGCGGAGTTCGACGGCTTAGCGATTAGCGGAAACGGCAGTTCATCGAGCGGAAGCTTGTCGGGGCCGGCATCGCTGCAGTCGAAATACCAGGTTTTGGGGTAGGGAATGCGAAGCTCCTCGCACAGCTCGTAGAAGCGGCGCTTCTGCGTGATGGAGTCGAGCAAGTCGAAATTGATGTAGGGTACGACGATGCCCGCCGCCTCAAGGCGCGGCTTCGCCTTCGAGAGCATGCGCGCATGGCAGTCGTCGCAGCCGAACACCATCGGCACAAGGGCGGGATTCTCGCTCTTGAAGCCTGCGGCGATTTCCTCGAGCGTCGCGTAGAGCACTTCAGCGTCGTGCACGTCGGGGATGAGGCGGTAGTCGGTGAAGCGGCTTGTCGAGAGCATCTTGATGTCGGCGGCGGCGAGCACGATGGTCTGCTCGACGCCGAACGCGCGATTAAGCTCGCGGACGTAGCTGTACGCCAAGATGTCGCCTCCGACGACAATGGGGCGCAATAGCTTCCCGACGTTTTCCCTGCGCGCGATGCGCGGTTCCGTGTTGCCCATGATGCTCCTTCTCGTGCGCCTGCTCGGCTAGCGGCGGCGCACCTTGCGAACGACTTTTCCTGCGATGTTTGTGATGAAAGACGCTTCGGGGATGCGCAGCTTGTGCGCAAGGCCGAAGGTCACGATGAGGCTCACGATGCCGCCTGCGACGACGTAGCCGAATGCTTGCAGAAGCGACCCGGAAAGCTCGCCTGCGAAGGTTTCGAGAGCCGCGAGTATGCCCGCGCCCGCGAGCGCGCCGAGGGCGCCTAAGGCAAGGCCCGCCGCCGAGGCGCCGATGATTTTCTTCACGCCCACGTGCCCCAGGTGCGCCTTCAGGTAGACGAACATCGCCACATCGCCCACCACGTAAAACGCGATAGATGCGAGCGCGATTGATTCGATAGTCGCGGGGTTTTGGCTGCCGTTGTAGGTGGTCCATGCCCAAAACGCCGTGAGCGCCACCTGCACGACGCCCGCGAGGAAGTTCAGCGCCGCGTAGACGCCCATCTTGCGCAAGCTCGAGAACACTTTCTGCAGGTACGAGCTTACGCCGTAGAAGGGCAGGGCGAACGCGAGCACGACGAGGTAGCTGGAGATGGATAGGATATTCTCCATTGTGAAGGCGCCGACGTGGTAGAGCGTGACGAGTGGGACGGAGAACACGGCAAGGTAGAGTGCAAAGGGGATGAGCAGGAACATGATCTGCGCCGTGCCGTTCGTGATGGCAGAAACGACGCCCTTCATGTTGCCTTCCGCCTTCATCTCCGAAAGCTCGGTGAACATGGCCGTGGTGATGGGAATGGCCAGGAAGGAGTACGGCAGGGTGTACCACAAACGGGCATACGCAAGGATGGAGGGGCCGTCGATGGCGAAGCAGTACGATGCCGCGTTCATGACTGACACGGTCGCGAACGAGATGATCATCACGAGAAACGTCGGTCCGCCGATGGCGAGGGTGTCGCGAAGTGCGGGGTCGTGAAGGTCGACGCGGGGGCGCAGGCGGATGCCGTTTCGCTTGAGCGCGGGGAGCTGGATGGCCATCTGCACGAAGACGCCGAGGGGGTTGCCAATGGCGATGACGTAGAGCGCGAGGTCGGGGTTTGCGGGCGCGATTGCGGCGTATGCGAGAAACGTCGCGATGACGATGACGTTGTTCGCAACCGGTGCGATCGAGGACCACAGATAGTCGCGATTCGCGTTCAGAAGCCCCGACACGATCGAGGACGCCCCGTAGAACACGAGCTGAATCGCGAAATACTGGAAGAAAAAGGTTGCAAGTGCGCTCGACGACTGGTCGGAGTAGAACGTTTGCGTGTAGATGACCTGGGCGGGAAACACCATGCAGAGTACGGAGAGCGCGCCTAGGAAGAGGGTTACGAGCGTGAGCAGGTTCGATGCGTACGCGATTCCGGCTTCGGCGCCCGACTTCTTCTTCACCGAGATGTAGACGGGGAGAAACGCCGTGACGAGCATGCCGCCCATGACGAGCTCGTAGAGCATATTGGGGAGGTTGTTGGCAACCTGATAAGAGCTCGAGAGAAACGACGATCCGAGTGCGAAGGCCATCGCCCACGTGCGCAGAAAGCCGGTGATGCGCGAGAAGAGCACGCATACGCTCATGAGCGCGGCGGAGGCGCCGACGGAGGAAGCCTTGCTTTCCGCTGTCTTGTCGACGCCCGCGTGCTTGCCGACGACGGGAATCCGCCCGGTTTCTCCCGCGGCCCACGTGTGGGTCTGCGTTTCGGGTGCCTCGTTTGCATGGCGCGCGGCTGTGCGCTCGGGGGCGCGCCTATGTTGAGCTCGTGCGAGCTTGTCTGACATGCAAACGACCAATTCTCTTCGGATATAATCAACTCATCTTAGCAAACACAACGAAAGCCCTCTCATGAACCTGCTCATCGTACGCAATAACTCCAATTCGCAAGCGATCGACGCCTCGCTGCTTTTGGCCACCTACCTGGGGACACAGGGAATCGGCTATGCGCTTTTCGACTCTTCGGACCTCGAGGGACTCATCCCTAACCCTGCGGTGGAGGCGGCGCTCGCGCGCGGGGTCGACATCGCGGTGGTCTTAGGCGGCGATGGCACCATCCTGCGCACGGCGCGCGCAATCGGCGCGTCGGGTGTTCCGATTCTGGGTATCAATTTCGGGAGGCTGGGCTTTTTGGCGAATGAGAGCGATGACGGCGTCGTTGCCATCGTCGCTGCGGCGCTCGCGGGGGAGACGACGAGCGAGCGGCGCAGCAACCTGCGCATCGACGTGGTGTGCGAGGGGGAGCGCGACCCCTGGGAATCGGGCGACGGCGAGAGCGTTCCGGTCGCTTCGGTCGAGCGGGTGGAAAGCTGGTTCGACGAGCCGTGCGGTGCGATGCCCGCAGAAGACGGCGCGCGCACGCATACGTTTTTCGCTTTAAACGAGGCGGCGGTGACACGCGGCGCGAACGGGCGCATCGTCGACTTCTCGCTTTCCATCTCCGATACAAACATTGCGGACATGCGCGGCGATGGGCTTGTGGTTGCGACGGCGACGGGGTCGACCGCCTATGCGCTTTCCGCCGGTGGCCCGCTCGTGGCGCCCGGGTTCGACGGGCTTGTCGTGGTGCCCATCGCGCCGCATACGCTTCATGCCCGCGCGATGCTCACCTCGGAAAACGACGTGGTGGAAATGGACTTGTCGCAGAACGCGGCGGGTCGCGAGGCGACGCTGTTCGTCGATGGCGACATCGCCGAGCTCCCCTCGCCTCTCAAGCGCATGTACGTGCGCCGCGGTGCCGAGCCGACGACGCTTCTTCGCTACAAGGGCGAGAACTTCTACGAGTACGCCTCGAAGGTGTTCTTCTAAGATGCAGGTGGGGCATCCGCCTGAGTGGGGAGGATGCCCTTGTTCGCGCTTGGGGAAGCGGGTTTTCGGCGGCGCTACCGCTCGAGCTCGCCGTGGCGCTCGTAGCGCGTTACGCGTTCGGGCTGGTTGTTCTCGCCAACGAGCACGACCCGTGGCGGGTTCGCGTCCGCTTCCTGCTCGGTCATCATCGCGTAGCACATGATGATGACCTTGTCGCCGACCTGGGCGCAACGCGCCGCCGCGCCGTTCAAGCAGACGGTGCCGCTTCCGCGCTCACCTGCGATGACGTAGGTCTCGAAGCGCGCGCCGTTGTTCACGTCGACGATTGCGACCTTCTCGTACTCGCGGATGTCGGCGGCATCCATGAGCGCTTCGTCGACGGTGATCGAGCCGACGTAGTTAAGCTCGGCCTGCGTGACCGTCGCGCGGTGGATCTTGCCTTTCAACATATGCAAAAGCATGGGAATCTATCGTTTCCTTCCCGATTACAGCGAAAAGATGAAGTTGTCGATGAGCCGCGTTTTCCCAATGTAGACCGCCATCGCCACGAGCACCGATGATGTGGCTTCCTGAACAGGCACGATGCCGTCCCAAGAAACCATCTCGACGTAGTCGATCCGCGCGAGCGGTTCCGTCTCGATGATTGCGCGCATGGCGTTGCAAACCTCGCTTGCGCGGTGCTCGCCCGCCTCCATGAGGCGCTGCCCCTCGCGCACTGCGCGAGAGAGCACGAGCGCGGCTTCTCGCTCGTCGGCTGAAAGGTAGGAGTTGCGTGAGCTTTTCGCGAGGCCGTCGGGTTCGCGAACGATCGGGCAGCCGACGACCTCGACGTTCATGTTCAGGTCGCGAACCATTCGGCGCACGACGGCGAGCTGCTGTGCGTCCTTCTGCCCGAAGTAGGCGCGGTCGGCCTGCGAGATGTTCATGAGCTTGGAGACCACGGTGCACACGCCGCGGAAATGCGTCGGGCGCGTCTTGCCGCAGAGCTCCGAGGTGATTCCCTCAACGTTCACGAACGTGCAGGCGTCGGGCGCGTAGAGCTCGGAGGGCTCAGGGTGAAACACCAGGTCGGCGCTGGCCCCCTCGATGAGTTTGACGTCGGCGTCGAAGTCGCGCGGGTAGGTGGCCAGATCCTCGTTCGGGGCGAACTGGATGGGGTTCAAAAACACGCTTACCATCACGCGGTCGCACTCGGCGACGGCGCGTTTGATGAGGCTTTCGTGCCCCTCGTGGAGATATCCCATCGTGGGGACGAGGCCGACGGTGAGCCCTTCGGCCTTCCATTCGCGGATAACGTGTTTCGCCTGTTCGACGGTTGTTGCGATATTCATAAGGATGCTTTCTTTCTAGGTGTAGGGTTAGTAAAGCTTCGCCACGGCGTCGTCGCCTGAGTGGAACGCCTCGTCATCTGAGGGGAAAGTGCCCGCGCGTGTGGCGTCGATGTAGTCGGCGAACCCCTTGCGCATCGCCTCGCCCACGTTTGCGAAGCGGCGCGCGAACTTCGGCGTGAAGTCGGAGAACATGCCGAGCATGTCCTGGTAGACGAGGATCTGCCCGTCGCAGCCGGCGCCTGCACCGATGCCGATGGTGGGGACGCCGATGCGCTCGGTGACGAGCGCGGCCAATGCGGCGGGCACGCATTCGAGCACGATGGCGAAGGCGCCCGCCTCTTCGAGCGCGAGGGCGTCGTTCAAAAGCTTGCGGGCCGATTCCTCGGTTTTCCCCTGCACCTTGAACCCGCCGAAGGCGTTCACGGATTGCGGGGTCAAGCCCAGATGCCCCATGACGGGGATTCCCGCGGCGACGATCGCGCGCACTTGCGGGCATACCTCGCGCCCGCCTTCGAGCTTCACGGCCATTGCGCGTCCTTCCTTCAGGAGGCGCCCGGCGTTGCGCACGGCTTCTTCCACGCTCACCTCGTAGGAGAGAAACGGCATGTCGCATACGACGAGCGCATGCGCCGCCCCGCGTGCCACCGCCGCCGAGTGATGGATCATGTCTTCCATGGTGACCGAGATGGTATCTTCGTACCCTAAGATGACGTTCCCTAAGGAATCGCCGATGAGGATGCCGTCGACGCCCGCTTCGTCTTGAAGTTTCGCGGTCGAATAGTCGTAGGCGGTGAGCATCGCAAGCTTTCTGCCCTCGGCTTTCGCGCGTTGGAACGTGGCGACGGTCTGCTTGGAAACAGGCATGGCTGTCCCTTTCGTTGTGTGCTTCGAGGCTGGACGCCTGGCCGTGTGCCGGGTCACCCGCACTCCTTATGCAGCTGGACAGTATAGGCCGCGAAGCTGCACAAGGGGAGGGAAAACAAGAAATCGCCCGCAAAACACGTGATTTTGCGGGCGGGACCGCACGCGGAGGCCGTGCCTCGGGCTCGGTGCGAAGAGGCGCGAGAGCGCGGTCCTAAAGCGCGCATCGGGCTCGGCGCGGAGGCCGCGCGCTACCCTCGCCTGCGGCTTTCTTTCGCGAGAACCCGTCCTCGCGGACAAAAACCGTCGATATGCGAGGAGTTTCCAGAAGTTAACTCATTCTTGAAAAATCCGACCAGGGCAAACGTCGGCAGAGGCGTGGGCGGGCGGTCGTTTCCTGGCTCGAGGGCTCACAAATCGTCGGTTTTTGTCCACCGCGCCCCGTTTTTCGAGAAGAAGGGCGCGGCGGCGTAGCGCTAGCTGCGGCGGTTCCAGCGGAGCTCCCGGTGGCGGCAGCTGGGCGAGGGTCCTGGTCCCGGCGACGGGGACACTAGCGGCGGCGGTAGCGGCGTCATCGCTGACATCCTCCGATTCGCGGCGCGTAAAGGGCCCTCGCCTAAGCCCTTCCCCTGCCTCGCCGAAACTTTTTGCCCGATGGGAGTGCGCAGGTTTTGCCGCCGCCTGCCCGACCATCGCCCGAGCGCGGCCGGGCGCCTCTCCATAGCGCCAGGTCAGGCGAGTGCGGTTTTTCCTGATTTTCCCGTCTTCCGCCGCCTGCCGCGAAAACCTGCGCACATCGGGCAAAAAGTTTGCCCGGGGCGCACCGCAGGCGCTTTCGAGCCGGGTCGATGGTGCCAGGTTGATTCGCAAGTTCATCCGAGCAGTTGCGATTCTGCGGCAGCCTGCGATTGTTTGCGATATGAGACGCATACGTTGCAAACGAATGGATCTCTCGGGAAGAGGCGAGTTTCTCGGGCGGCTTGCTCTTGTTCGATATGGGGAAGATGCTTGCCAATTCATGTAATCGAGGGAGACATTGCCGAGCGAAATAGTAGAATGATGGGAATTGAATTAAGACAATTCTATTGACGATGGGGAGGAAGCATGTTCAGCGAACTTGTTGTTTGCTATCTATTCCTCGGTGGCGCCGGCGCTGGTGCTTGCCTCGTCTTGTCGATCTTGGGCATCCTCGTGCCCCGAGATCGGCTCTCAAAGGGTTCTGGGCGTAGCATTTTCGTGTCATGGGAGTACAGGAAGCTATTCGGATTTGGCTTTGCGTTTGCCCTTGTCGCCCTTGCTGCCGGTGTCCTTTTCCTTTTCGCCGACCTTGGAAGGGCGGATAGGGTTTTACTGCTATTTGCAAGTCCAAAGGCGGTTCACATCACCATCGGCGCATATGCGCTCATCTTCTGCATGCTCGGCGCAACTCTGCAAGCGTTGATATGGACGCAAATGATTCAAAGATGCGGGGGCCTCATCCTGCGTTTGCTCTGCGTTTTGACTGCGGTGCTCGCGCTTGTCGTTATGGCCTACACGGGTTTGCTGCTTCAGAGCCTTCGCTCCGTTCCTCTATGGCATAACATATGGCTTCCCGTGCTCTTCGTTTTGTCGTCGCTCTCGTGCGGGATGGGACTTGTGATGGGGGCGTCGCTCTTTGCGGGGCTCGGGAGCGTGTTCGGTTCCGTGTTGCGGCGAGTTGTGTTTTTCGATGGGCTCGTTATTGCTCTAGAGGCCCTGTCCGCCGTTGCGTTTTTGCTGACGACCTTCTCTTCCGCAAGCGAAACGGCCGTTTTGTCGGGTAAGGAGCTGGTGCTCGGGTCGAGCGCGGGCCTTTTCTGGGCGGGCTTCGTGCTGCTTGGGCTCGTTGCCCCGTTTGCTCTCGACTATCAGCTGTGCTCACGGCAGTCTATTCGCCCCCTGTTGGGGGTGACGTCGGCCGCTTGTGTGCTTGCGGGTGGATTCGTCATGCGCTACTGCCTAGTTCAGGCTGGCGTTCATCCAGGAATATAAGCGCGATGAAGAGAAACAAAGCAGACGTTTCGAGTGGAAGCGAGAGGATGGGTAGAAGACGATGAGCTTTCCCTTTGAGCCGGACAAGACGAGCGATGTTCCCCTATGGGTGCAACTGCGCCAGCGCCTCGTGTACCTTATCAGTACGGGGTACTTCAAACCGGGTGATCAGCTTCCAACCGTTCGTGCGCTTGCGGCCGATATCTCCATCAATTACAACACCGTGAACAAAGCGTATCTCAGCTTGGCATCCGACGACTACATCGAGTCGACTCGTGGACGTGGCGCATTCGTTCGGGACCTTAACGCTGAGGCGGATAGCGAATACGCGCAAGAGCTGAACGAGGTCATGGACGACTGCATCGTCGCCTGTCGAAACATGGGCCTGTCCCTCGATGACGTGCAGGCGGGCATCACTCGCCGTATTCAGCGGATGAAGATGGCTGAGCTTGGCGCCGACGATAAGAATCAGCGTGGTGCCGCGCGCATCGTTGAAGTCGATATATCAGGTTCGGATAAGAAAGCTGCAGAGCGGTAGAGAAGTCCAGGGAGCGACGCGTGAAGACAAGTGAAGCAAAGAACGCTCGTGTAGGAGAAGTAAGTGCTCGTGCGTCTCGCAAAAAGCGGATGCCGGAGGTCGTTCCGGACGCAAGCACCGAGGTGGTGGGGGAGCGTGCGTCCGGCTCCGGGGTCCTTGTGTTCTCGGTAGCGGTGTTCGTGGTGAGCCTCTGCTTCGTGATGGGGCTCTCGTTGCTGTTCTTCGGGGAAGTGGGGATTGTGGCCATCGCCTGCTCTTTTGCAGTGGCGGTACTTGCTACGATGTCGGCCCACATCGCTCAGCAATGGGAGCGCGTGGTGGTTCTCCGATTGGGAAAATTCAATCGTATCTCGGGCCCGGGTCTGTACTGGACCCTTCCCATCATCGAGCAGAACGCCATGCGGGTGGACACGAGAATCAGGTCGACGACTTTCGGGGCGGAGGAGACGCTCACCTCCGATCTTGTCCCCATCAACGTGAACGCTGTCTTGTTCTGGATGGTGTGGGACGCGAAGGCTGCTTGCACGGAGGTGGGCGACTTCTCCCGTGCAGTCGAACTTGCCGCGCAAACGGCGCTACGCGATGCGATTGGACGGGCGGGCGCGGCCGAGGTGGCCATTCGTCGCGAGCAGCTTGACCGGGAGCTTAAGAACACCCTCGAAGAGAAGGTGGCGCTTTGGGGTATCACGATCCTCTCTGTGGAAGTTCGCGATATTCTTCTCCCCGAAGAGCTGCAGGACGTAATGTCGCTTGAAGCGCAGGCTGAGCAACGCAAGAAAGCGCGCATCATCTTGATGGAGGCAGAGCAGGACATAAGCGATATGCTCGACGACATAAGCAAAGCGTACGACTCAAACGATTCGGCCCTTCGCTTGCGCGCGATGCACCTGCTCTACGAGAGCGTGCGGGAGACGGGCGGAACCGTGGTCGTTCCCAGTTCCTTTAGCGAAGGGTTCAGCGATGTGATTCCCGACGCGATGAAGGGCGCTCTTGGCCGTAAATAAGCTGCTTTCGAAATAGTTCCTCTCGGCCTCGCCATTGCTCAAGTAAAAATCATATGACAAAAAATCATAGGATTATCTTGTTTGACCTATGACAATCTGCTATCTTGATTGTCATAGGATTTGGCCAATTCCACGTAATGTCAGACGGATGGTTTCGCCGTTGCCGCACTGGGGGAAACGAAGTTGGGGCTCGCGGGCGTTGTCGGCGAATCGTTCTGGTCAAAGAGGAGAGGAAATGGGGGAAGTGGCAAGCTCGCATGTCGGGCTAACTCGAAGAAGCTTTCTCAAAACCGCTGGTGCTGCAGGAGCCTTGGGCTTAGCGGGCGCAGCGGGAATGACGTCTTCCAGCAATTGGCTGGCTCCTGTCGAGGCGAATGCCGACGAGGGGGCAGAGGAGCGCGTTGCGTATACCTACCATCAAAAGCATTGCCGTGGCAACTGCATGCTGAAATGCACGGTACGCGACGGTCGGCTTTGCAAAATCGAGCCCAATATGGCTGCAGCTAAGGGTTTCCAGTCGGTGTGCTTGAAGGGATTATCCGAAATCCAGCATGTTTACAGCGCCGATCGCATCCAGTCTCCGATGAAGCGTGTTGGCGAGCGCGGTTCCGGGGAATTCGTTGCTATCAGCTGGGATGAGGCTCTCGATATCTTTTCCGAGAATGTGAAGTCATGTTGGGATAAGTATGGCAAGAGCAGCGTGTACCTCGCCGCGGCAACCGAGTCGGAAATATCCAACATGCGCAATATCATGCAATGCGGGTATACCTCGTACCACGGCATCGATATCGGCATCTCAAACGGGCTGGCGCCTATGTTCGGGTTTAAGGCGGCTTCCGCGGTTAACGATATCCGCGACTGGAAAAACTGCAAGACCTTTATCGCAATCAGCTTGAACTTCATCGAGACGAGCCTCACGCATTCGCGCCACTACTTCAATGCGATGGAAGCGGGAATGCACACGATCGTGATCGATCCGCACTATAGCTCGATGGCCTCGAAAAGCGATGAGTGGATTCCCATCGAGCCTGGTGCCGATGGGGCTTTTTACCTGGGAATGGCAAGCAGCATCATCGACAACAAGTGGTACGACGAGGCGTTTATGCGCGATCACACCACGTTCCCGTTCCTCGTTTCTGCCGCCGATGGGACTATGCTCAAAAGCCCTGACGGGGACTTCATGGTGTGGGACCCGACGACTTCTGCTCCAAAAGCCTACACGGCGATCGACGAGCAAACGCCCCTCGAGGGTGAGTTCGACTACGAGGGCGCGACGTACGCCACCGTGTTCACGTTGCTTAAAGAAAGCCAAAAGGCGCAAAGCGTCGAGTGGGCTGCCGGCGTAACGAAGATTCCCGAAAGCGAAATCGAGCGCATCGCCAAGATGTATGCCCTAGACACTCCTTCTGTGCTTGCTATCGGGCAAGGCGGGTGCGATAAGTACAACAACTCCGATATTGCAGGCCATGCGGCGGGTATCCTTGCTGCCCTTACGGGAAACATTGGAAAACCGGGAACTGGATTGGGATACCCCGGCAATGGAGGCTACGCAAGTGCGACGTTGCCCAGTTGGCCGCTTAAACCCGAGATGAAAACCTCTTCCTTTAAAACTCCCGTGTACGAGCTTCCGTATGTCGAGAATGACATTCGCTGCTACATCACGCTGGGAGACCAGATCATGCAGCATTTCGCGGACTTGAATAACGTCTACGAATGGCTCAAGACCTTGGACTTCGTGTGCTATATCGACATTCATGCGATTTCGGGCTCGCAGTATGCAGATCTTATCCTGCCTATTTCCTCTCGCTTCGAAAGCGAGGCGGAAGTCGGGGGTGTTCAGGCTGTTCGCGACCATATCATGCTGCGCGAGAAGGTGATAGAGCCGCTGTTCGAGAGCAAGTCGGAATACGAGCTTGAGCGCATGCTCATGGACTCTTTGGGGCTGGGCGACGTCATGCATAAGACGACCGAGGAATTGGTTTCCTATCAGCTTGCGAACATCAAGAGCCCTCTCGTCGATCAGGTAACTATCGAATCTTTGCAGGCGAATCAGGGAGTTATGACGGTAAAGAATGCGGATACGCCGTACTGCCCGATGAAGTCGCTCAAATTTCCCTCTCCGACCGGAAGGCTCGAAGTCTACTACGACAAGTATCTCAAATTCGGCCAGGCCCTTCCCGTTTTCGAGTATCCGGAGGAAACGGCGCCCGATAGCGATGTGCGAGCGAAGTACCCTCTGCAGTACGCGCAATCGAGAACCCGCTTCCATATCCACGATCAGTTCTGCGATAGCACCTGGATCCAAGAGCTGTACAAAACATGCGTGGAGATGAATCCGGTCGACATGAAATCCCGAGGCTTGTCCGACAAAGACGACGTCGTTGTCTACAACGATCGCGGCGAGTTCAGCTGCCCTGTGAGAGCCAATGAATCTATCAGGCCGGGAAGCATCCGCATCATGGAAGGCGAGTGGACGAAGTTCATGAAATCAGGGAACTATCAAAATGTGACGAACCCCACCATCATTCCTCGCGGGCGAGTAATGGCGTACGGCCCGGTAATCCCTTACAACGACACGCTCGTTGAAGTTAAGAAAGCGTAGGTATTATCATGGCTAAATTGGGCATGGCAATCAACCTATTTCGCTGCATCGGGTGCAACACCTGCGTGAATGCCTGCAAGATGCAGAACAGCGTGCCGATGGGAATGCATTGGAATCGCGTACTCACCGAGGGATGCGAGGTGTTCGATGGGGCGCAAGGCACGTATCCGAATCTCACGCGCACCTACATTCCGCTCGCTTGCCAGCATTGCGAAAACCCTGCTTGCTTGAGGGTGTGTCCGACGGGCGCTACCTACAAAGACGACAAGGGCCGTGTTGAAATCGACTACGACAAGTGCATCGGCTGCCGCATGTGCATGGCGGCATGCCCGTACAATGCGCGCGTCTTCAATTGGAGCGAGCCTGTGCGCGACCCCGATTTCAACTACGGGGACAAGGACGTCCCTGTCCGTCCGAAGGGCGTTGCCGAGAAATGCACGATGTGCAAGGAGCGCACCGACCGTGGGGAAGAGCCCATGTGCGTGATATGCTGCCCGACCGAAGCGCGCGTGTTTGGCGATTTGGACGACCCCGAAAGCGATATTTCGAAGTTCTTGCGGGAAAAGAATACTTTCGTGCTGCTGGAAGACCAGGGCACACATCCGCAAGTCCATTACTTCAAATAGAGGAGGTGCGCTATGGAATTGCTTAAGAGAAACAAAATCGCCGCGGGCATCCTCGGCATCTTGACGATAGCCGGATTATGCGCCTACGTGTTTCAGCTGATAAACGGCCTTGGCGTCACCGGCATGAACAACGGCACTTCGTGGGGCCTCTACATCACCATGTTCATGCTGTTCGTCGGCCTGTCTGCGGGCGGTCTTATCGTCGCCAGCTCCGCTTCGGTGTTTCATATTGAGAAGTTCAAGAAGGTCGCTTTGCCGGCGGTCATCCTGTCTACCGTGTGCATCTGCGTGGCGGGCATGTTCGTCCTCATCGACCTTGGCGGGGTGTACCGCGTCTGGCGCATCCTCACCGGGCCGAACTTCATGTCCCCGCTTTTGTGGGACGTGTGCGTCATTACTTGCTATCTCGTCATCAACATCCTGTACCTGTATTTCATGTGCTCGAAGAAGGCTGATTCGAACAAGGTTGCCATCATCAGCCGCTTCGCCCTTCCCATCGCTATCCTCGTGCACAGCGTGACGGCATGGATTTTCGGTTTGCAGATTTCCCGCGAGGGCTGGTACTCGGCCATCATGGCGCCCATCTTCGTCGCCTCGGCCATGGATTCCGGCCTCGCCCTTCTGCTTATCTCGCTTGTCGCGCTCGAGAAGGCGAAGCTTATCAAGCTGGGGCGCGATCTTATGGCGAGTCTTGCCGGCCTGCTCGCGACCTGCATCGCCGTCGACGCCTTCTTCATCGGCTGCGAGATCCTCACGGTCGCCTATCCCCAGACTGCAGGCGGCGCACAGCTCCTCGGCGAGATGTTTTCGGGCGCGACGGCCCCGTTCTTCTGGTTCGAGGTGGTTGCCGGCCTGGTCGTTCCCTTCTGCATCCTGGTGTTCGCCAAGAACCGCCAGCGCACAGGACTCGTGATGGGGGCGAGCGTGCTCGTGGTGCTCGGCGTTTTGTGCAAGCGCATCTGGCTTTTGTTCACCTCGTTCATTCATCCGAACATGGCGGGCGCCCCCGGCATCTCATCGGGATCGAGCGTTGCCGCGCATTCGAGCGGCATCGACATCTGGTCGACTGTCGGATCGTATGCCCCGACGCCGATTGAGATTCTTGTGGTGCTTGGCGTTATATCGCTTGCAACTCTGGTTTATCTTGCCCTGGTCTCAAAGCTGATCGGGGACGGGAAAGCTGCGGTTTCAGTGGCGGGGGTCGGCGAGGCTCAAGCTTCCTAGCCGACTAGCGCGCTATCCCACCTGTTCTTATACCTTTGTCCCTCGCGCCGCCCGCAGATGACATTGCTGCGAGCGGCGCGAGAATAGTGAGGAGCAAACGATGCCCATCGTTGGTCGAAGTGATTGCCCCCAATACGGCGACATGCTTGCTTTTATTGGAAATTCCCTGCTCAAACCTATGACGCAAACCGAGTCCGTGGGTCTTGACCTGCTGTTTTGGGAAAGCCTTCCCGATTTTGGGGATGATGGCGTAGGCGAGGCCATCGGCCTTTGCAAGGATACCGCCTGGCGCATTGGAAAGGAGCGCGGCGAGCGGGCCATCGAGGCTGTGTCTGTCGAATACACGCGCCTGTTCGTCGGGCCCCCTTCGCCGGCGGCACCGCCGTGGGAGACGATGTATCGCGCAAGCACCAACGTTGGCTTTGGCGAGGCAACCTTCGAAATGCGCGATCGTCTCCATGATCTCGGACTGGAGCTGAGCAACGAGAATCGCCAGTACGAGGATCATATGGGCATTGAGCTGCTCTATCTCTCGGAGCTTTGCCGACGTGCGGGCAAGGTCGATGGCTGCGAGGAGCAGGCGCGCTTGTTTGCCGCAAAGCATCCGCTGTCGTGGATCGACGCGTTTCTCGGTCGAATCGAAGAAGCTTCCCCCCAAGGGTACTTCTCTTGCCTTGTCAGATTGGAAAAGGCGCTTTTGCTTGCCTGCTAGAAAACGTCGAAGGCCCCATCTGGCCCTTGCGCATGGATGATGAACCATGCGGGGCTCGATGGGGCCGTGGCGTTTTTATCGTAAGTACCCTTACTTATGGTAGTAGCGGCGCTGCTCGTATTTCGGCTCGCAGCAGACGTTGATGCCCAAGGTGCGGTAGAGCTTCTCGTCGGTTGCGGAGAGAATCACGCTGAAGAAGGCGTCGCATCCGCGTAGGTCGTCCACGTGGTCGAGCAGCTGCTTGGCGAGCGGGTCGGTCGCGGAGCTCACCGAGAGCGCGAGCAGCGTCTCGTCGGAGTGCAGGCGCGGGTTTTTCGAGTGAAGCGTCGATGTTTTAAGCTCGCAGATGGGCTTCACCACGTCGTCGCTGATGACGTAGATGTCGTCGTCGACGCCGGCCATCGCCTTGAGCGCGTTCATCAAAAGCGAGCTTGCGGCGCCTAAGAGCGTGGAGGTCTTGCCGGTGACGACGCGCCCGTCGGCGAGCACCATTGCCCCCGCGGGGCCGCCCGTCGTCTCCTCCTTCAGAAGCGCCGCCGAACGGGCGGGCGAGAAGCTCGCGTCGATGCCCGCCTGATTCATCAAAAGCTCCAGGCGCTGCACGTAGTCCTCGTGGGTGCCGCTGCGCCGCGCGTCGACGGCGGCCTGGAAGTAGCGGCGCACGATTTCCATCTTCGCTGCGTCGCGCACGGCCTCGTCGTCGACGATCGCAAGCCCCGCCATGTTCACGCCCATGTCGGTGGGGGACTGATATGGGCTTTCGCCCACGATTTTTTCCATGAGCGTTTTCAGCACGGGGAAGATCTCGACGTCGCGGTTGTAGTTCACCGTGGTCTTGCCATAGGCCTCTAAGTGGAACGGGTCGATGCAGTTCGCGTCGTCCAAATCGACCGTCGCGGCCTCGTAGGCGATGTTCACGGGGTGCTTGAGCGGCAGGTTCCAGATGGGGAAGGTCTCATATTTCGCATAACCCGCCAGCGTGCCGCGCTTGTGTTCGTGGTAGAGCTGCGAGAGGCAGGTTGCCATCTTGCCCGACCCCGGGCCTGGCGCGGTCACCACGACGAGCGGGTGCGTCGTTTCCACGAACTCGTTTTTGCCGTAACCCTCGTCCGAGACGATCGTGGCGGTATCGTAAGGATATCCGGCGATGGGGTAGTGCAGATAGCTCTTGATTCCCAGGCCGTCCAGGCGATGGCGGAAGGCCACGGCGGAGGGCTGGTTCTCGAAATGCGTGATCACAACGCCCGAGGTGGCGAACCCGCGCGAGCGGAACACGTCGAGCAGGCGCAGGACCTCCTCGTCGTAGGTGATGCCCAGATCTCCGCGCGTCTTGGATTTCTCAATGTGGTTCGCGTTGATCGCGATGATGATCTCCACATCGTCGGCCATGGTTTTCAGCATGCGGAACTTGCTGTCGGGCTCGAACCCGGGAAGCACGCGGCTCGCGTGGTAGTCGTCGAAGAGCTTGCCACCGAACTCCAGGTACAGTTTGCCGCCGAACTGGTTGATGCGGCTTTTAATGTGCTCGGCTTGCAGCGCGATGTATTTGTCGTTGTCGAATCCTTGACGCATGGAATGAGCCCTTTCGCTTTGCCAACCCTTTTTTAGTCTCTTGAACCGAAACAGTATAAAGGATGGAGACGGGCGCGGGGCGGCAACATGCGTGCTCGCGGCAAGATAGCAGCGAACCTTCGCATGGGGCGTGCGTGCGCGGCACCTGCTCGGTGTCGAGCGCGCATGGGAAGCCGGGCGGGCGTTTTGGGCGAAGGGTGCACGGTGCAGCGCCCTCATCAGGTGTTATGGAGGACGCACGTAGGGGATTTCGGACAAAAGGGCGGCTCGTGGTACAATTTTCAGCGTTTTGCGCGGGCGGCACGTCCGCTCGCGGCGCCTGCTTCCCCTACGGTGCCCCGCTTTCACCGGGCGCCAGGAAATAGAGGTTTCTCACGTGGTTTCTTCGCTCCCTTGCTATTCGAAGCGCGTCGCCGCGACGGCGTGCACGGTCGCCCTGGTTTCGGCGCTTTCCCTGCCCACTGCGGCTCTTGCAATGACTCCCGGCTCTGCGGCGGATGCGGGTGCATCCGGCATCGAATTGCAATCGAAGGGCTGCATGATCAAGTTCGACCAGGCGCTCATCGACCAGGTGGGCCTCCAACACGCAAGCGGCGCGTGCTTGGGCTACGCCGCCGCCTATGCCTCGACCATCACGTCGGGCGAGGTGCGCAGCTGGGTTGACTACGACAACAACAAAGGCCAGGGCAGCTTCTTTGGCAAGAACATGACCGACGAGTTCGACTGCCGCGTCATCAACAGCGAGTCCGAGGTCCTGCGCACGCTCTACGACGCCGTCAACGAGGGTCACCCGGTCGTGCTCTACGTGACCACGAAAAGCAACTCGCAGCATTGGGTCACCGTCGTCGGCTACGAGAACGTGGACGACCCGGACAACCTTACAACCGATAACTTCATCGTCCTCGACCCCGATTCCGCTCGTCAGAGCACCGAGCCCGAATCGCTCTCCGCGCGCGGGCTCACGCTTCGATTCGGCGACTGGATGGGCAACGTGCGCATCTCCTACGCCACGGCGGGCGTCGATGATGGGCGCGTTGCCTCCGAGCACTTCAGCGACTGCTACTACGGCGACTGGTACGTCGATGCGGGCGTGATTGACTACGTGTACGACCACGGCCTCATCACGGGCATCGGTGGCACGACCCGCTTCGATCCCGACGGCAAGCTCACGCGCGGGCAGGCGGCGACCATCCTCTATCGCATGGCGGGCTCCCCCGCACCGAGCGCCGACGAGCCCCAGTTCAGCGACGTCACCGACCCGGGCGCCTTCTACTACAACGCAGTGCTTTGGGCTCGTGAGAAGGGCGTGGCCAAGGGCATGGGCGACTCGAACACGTTCGCTCCCGAGGCCTACGTGACCCGCGAGCAGCTCGCCGTCATGATCTGCAACTATGCGGCGAACGTCGCGGGCTTGAACGCGGCAAGCAACGGCGAGGCGCTCTCCTCGCTCGCCGACGCGGCCACCATCTCTTCTTGGGCCCAGCCGTCGTTTGGCTGGTGCTTCGATGAGGGCATCATCACAGGCCAGGTCAACGCGAGCGGATCGTTCGCCAACCCTCAGAACACGGCGACGCGCGCCGAGATGGCGAAGATCGTAACGGTGCTCCATCGCGACGTCCTCGCGTTGGGTTAGCTTGCTGACTGTACTCTTTTCGGGACACCGTATGCGCGCCTGAGGCCGCTGTGGTCGACTGCGCGCGGGGGCGCTGCGGGCGATGTCTCTCCCGCAGCGCCCCCGCTACGTTACTGGTGTGTTAAATGCGCGGCGCAACTTTCGAGCGCTTGCGTTTCGCGAGTAAAATAGACGAACGTTTGGAGTTCGCCTGGCCGCGTCCGAGCGTGCTGGCTCGCGCAGTCCTGGGTCGAAACTCACGAGGTTGGAAAGCAGTTCGGTTGCGCGGTAGAAGGAGAACCATGACCAAGCATATTTTCGTGACGGGCGGCGTCGTCTCATCGTTGGGCAAGGGCATCACGGCGGCGTCCTTGGGGCACCTGCTCAAGGCGCGCGGCTACAAGGTCACCATGCAGAAGATGGACCCGTACCTCAACGTCGACCCGGGCACCATGAGCCCGTTCCAGCACGGCGAGGTCTTCGTCACCGACGACGGGCACGAGGGCGACCTCGATCTTGGCCACTACGAGCGTTTCATCGACGAATCCCTTTCGCGCGAGTCCAACTTCACGCAGGGCTCCATCTACCAGACGCTGATCGCGCGCGAGCGCCGCGGCGACTTCCTCGGCGGAACCGTGCAGGTCATCCCGCACGTGACCGAGGCCATCAAGGAGCGTTTGCGCCGCATCGCCTCCCAGTCGAACGCCGACATCGTCATCTCCGAGATCGGCGGCACGATCGGCGACATTGAATCCCAGCCCTTCATCGAGGCCGCACGCCAGTTCAAAAAAGAGAAGAACCCGGGTGACGTGCTGTTCGTCCATGTGACGCTCGTACCTTACATCGCCGCAGCTCACGAGGTGAAAACCAAGCCGACCCAGCACTCCGTGAAGGAGCTGCGCTCCATCGGCGTACAGCCCGATTTCATCGTGTGCCGATCCGATCACGAGATTACCGACAAGGTGCGCGAGAAGATCGCGCTGTTCTGCGACGTGGCCACCGAAGACGTGCTCGCCTGCACCGACTCGCCCTCGATTTATCAGGTGCCGATCGCCTTAGACGAGCAGGGCTTCGACGTGAAGGTGCTCAACAAGCTCGGCCTTGAGGTGCGCCCGATCGACCTCGCGCCGCTGAAGTCGTTTTTGCAGGCCGCCGACAACTGCGAGGGCCAGATCGACATTGCGGTCGTGGGCAAGTACGTCTCGCTTCCCGACGCCTATCTCTCCGTCATCGAGGCGCTCGGGCATGCCGGCGTCCACGAGGGGCGCCATGTGGAAGTGCACCTCATCGACGGTGAGGAGCTCACCGACGACAACGCCGAGGAAGTGCTCGGGGCGATGGACGGCATCCTCGTGCCGGGCGGCTTCGGGCAGCGCGCCTTCGAGGGAAAGATCGCTGCTGCGCGCTTCGCCCGCGTGAACAAGGTTCCGTTCCTCGGCATCTGCCTGGGACTTCAGGCCGCGGTCTGCGAGTTCGCCCGCGATGTCGCAGGTATGCCGGGAGCCACGTCGGCAGAATTCGACGAGCAGGCGGAATACCCCGTGATCGACCTTATGCCCGAGCAGGAGGACGTCGAGGACAAGGGCGGCACTATGCGTTTAGGTGCCTATCCTTGCAAAGTCACTCCCGGCACGCGCGCCCACGAGGCGTATGGCGAGGAAATCATCTACGAGCGTCATCGCCATCGCTACGAAGTGAACAACGCCTTCCGCGATCGCCTTCAGGAAGCGGGGCTCGTCGTTTCCGGCGTGTCGCCCGACGGGCGTCTGACCGAGATGATCGAACTTCCCGATCATCCGTGGTTCGTAGCAAGCCAGGGCCATCCCGAGTTCAAGAGCCGTCCGACGCGCCCGCATCCGCTGTTCAGCGCCTTCGTGCACGCCGCCGCGGTTCGCAAGTACCGTGGCTGATCCGATTTCGGAATATCTCACCTGCCTGCGCATCGAGCGCGGGCGCGCGCCGCGGACGATCGAGGCCTACCAGCGCGACCTCGGCGACTTCGAGGAGTTCTTGGAGCGCCGGGGCCTCGGGCCCGTCGTTCGGGCCGATCGTGCGGCGCTCGCCGCCTACGAAGCCGACCTTTCCGAACGTGGGTACGCGCCCATGTCCGTGAAGCGCCGGCTCTCGGCGATCAAGGGGCTCTACCGCTATCTCGTGCGGGAAGAGGTCATCCCCACGAGTCCCGCCGACTTGATCGCCACGCCCAAAGCCCCCGACCGCCTGCCCGATGTGCTCTCGATCGCCCAAGTGAACGACTTAATGGCGCATGCGGATGATTCCACGCCCGCCTCCCAGCGCGACCATGCCCTGCTCGAAGTGCTCTACGGCTGCGGCCTGCGCGCGAGCGAGGCATGCGATCTCAACCTCGGCGACCTCGCACTCGACGAGGGTTATCTGCGCGTGCTCGGAAAGGGCGACAAGGAGCGCGTTGCCCCCATCTCGGGCGCCGCGCTGCGCACGCTGTCCGCCTATCTCGACGAGGGGCGCCGCTCGCTCGAGGGCGGGCGCGGGAAGTCGGGCGGCGCGGTGTTTCTAAATGCTCGCGGTGGGCGACTCACGCGGCAGAGCGTGCACAAGATCGTCGCGCGCGCGGGGCTCGCCATCGGCGTCTCGAACCTCCACCCGCATACGCTTCGCCATTCTTTCGCCACCCATCTGCTCGAAGGCGGTGCCGATTTGCGCGCCATCCAGGAGATGCTCGGGCACTCCGATATCTCGACGACTCAGATCTACACGCACGTCGACCGCTCTCACATTCGCGAGGAATACCTCGCCGCCCACCCGCGCGCCTAGGGCGCCTGCGCGCTCGCCGCCCCACTTTCCCCCACACCCACACAATCCCCCCACATTGCCCCATCGCGTCCCGCGGCCCATATCTTGGGCCGCGGGGTCGTTGCGCCCCATATCTTGCGCCGCATATTTCGAGCGCATGGCAACAGTGCAGCTCAAAGTGTCCGAAATGCCCTTTAAGTCCCACGAAATGATTGTAAAGTGGGGGATTGTGGGATAGAATGCAATGCATTGGAAGCCACTGCAGGGTTTCGAAGGGAAACGATGACGGACGATGCCAAACAGATCGAGGAGGTTGCCGAAGAGGCCGCGCCCAGGCGCGATGTGGTTCTCAACGGTGAATACCGCTTCAAGGTCGACGGCAAGGGCCGCGTGTCGCTTCCCGCGAAATTCCGAAAGGTGCTTTCATCCCAGCTCGTCGTCGCCAGGGATCTGGACAACGAATGCCTCTACGTGTTCGAAACTCCCGATTTCGAGGCATGGATCACCAAGATGTTCGACTCGTTCGTCGAGAAGAAGCATCCCACCAAGCGCGAGTGCCGTCACATCATGTTGAAGCTCAAGTCGCTTGCCAAGGACGTGGAAGTCGACAAGACCGGTCGCATCATGCTTCCCGCCGACGCGCGCGAGAAGTGCGGCATCGACAAGGACGTCGTCGTGATCGGCAACACCGGGCGATTCGAAATCTGGGACGCGAAGCGTTACGACGAAGTCATCGACGACACCGACATCTCGATGTTGCTCGACCTTGCGGAGTAAGACGTGAGCGAAATGACAAGCGAATATCGGCACACACCGGTCCTGCTCGCCGAGTGCCTCGAACAACTCAAACTACAAACACAGCATACGTTCGTGGACGCAACGCTCGGCGGGGCAGGGCATTCCTTCGAAGTCGCGAAACAACTCGGCCCCGAGGGCACGCTCATCGGCATCGACCAAGACGAAGTGGCGCTCGCCGCCGCTCGCGAGAAGCTTGAGTCGCTGCCGAAGCGAACCCGTCCCGCGCTCGAGCTGCTTCACGGCAACTTCGGGGAGCTCGATGAGCTTCTCACCTCTGCCGAGGTTCCCGGGATCGACGCCATTCTCTTCGATCTCGGCGTTTCCTCCGTGCAGATCGACACGCCGTCACGCGGCTTCTCCTTCAAAGAAGAGGCCCCCCTTGACATGCGGATGGATCCGAGTACACAAACTCAAACCGCAGCAGAGATCGTCAACACCTACAACGCAGCAGATCTCGCTCGGATAATCCGCGCCTATTCGGATGAGAAGTGGGCTTCGAGAATCGCCGACTTCATCGTGCGCGAGCGCGAGAAGGAGCCGTTCGAGACGAGTGGCCAGCTGGTGGAAGTTATCAAAGCCGCCATCCCTGCTTCAGCCCGCAGACAAGGCGGGCACCCCGCGAAGCGGACGTTCCAGGCTCTTCGGATTGAAGTCAACTCGGAGCTGGATGTGCTGCGTCGAGGTTTGGACGCCGCCATCCGCTGGCTGAATCCGAAAGGCAGGATAGCCGTCATCAGCTATCACTCGCTGGAAGACCGCATCGTGAAGGATGCGTTCGCCTCCATGGCGAACCGGTGCACCTGCCCGCCCGACCTGCCGGTCTGCGTGTGCGGGAAGCAGCCGATACTCAAGATTGTCACGCGGAAGCCCATCCTTCCGACGCCCGAGGAAATCGAGAGGAACCCTCGGGCACGAAGCGCTAAGCTGCGCGTCGCGCAGAAGCTCTAACCGAATAACAAG
This sequence comes from uncultured Ellagibacter sp., assembly GCA_934663775.1. GTDB lineage: Bacteria > Actinomycetota > Coriobacteriia > Coriobacteriales > Eggerthellaceae > Ellagibacter. The sequence goes on from CAKUKU010000005.1 coordinate 74,493, forward strand.
CCCACGTCGCCCCCTCGGGGGCGTCGTTGCCTGAAATGCCGATAGAAACGAAACGAGAAAGGGGTGGAACATGGGCGCATCTCCCGCATACGCGCGCACCGCGGAGCGCGCGCCCGAGCGTCATTCCTCCCGCCCCCGCATCTCCGTCGTTCCCGGCGGCAAAACCCAGGTCGAAACCTTGTCGCCCGCGATCATCATGCTTGCGCGTGCGGTCGCGGTCGTTCTCGTCGCGCTCGCCCTCGTGGCGTTCGCGCGCATCGCGCTCACTGCCGCCGCCGTCAACGTGGAGGTCGAGTCGAAAAGCTACGACAGCCTCATCGACACCGCTCGTTCCGAGGGCAGCTCGCTCGAGGTGGCGCAAAGCACGCTTTCCAACCCGTCCCGCATCAAGTCCGAGGCGAGCGCCCTTGGCATGTCCGCGCCCGAATCGAGCAGCAAGATCGTGCTTCCCGAGGACATCGTGGCGACCGACGCGGCGGGCAACATCTCGCTTTCCCAGAGTCTGGCCGCCGCGGCGCGGAGCTAGCGGGCGGATATGACCGACCGCAGACGCGACATGCGCGGCGGGGATTATTCCCGCAGGCGCGAAGAGGGGAGAGCGAATATTTCTCGCAGCGAGGGGCGATCGTCTCGCACTCGCTCGCAGGGCCGGGGCTCCTCCCGTCCGAGCGAGCGCTCGTATCGCGGCTCCTCATCGCGCACGCAGCGCTCATCGCGCGAGTCTGCTTCGTCGCGAGCCGCTCGCGACACGAGGAGCTCGCGCAGCGATCGCGATGAACGCGCTTCTCGCGGGGCGGCTTCTTCTCGAAGCGCGCTTTCCAGCATACTCGGCACTGCCGGTGCCGTCGGCAGCTCCGTCGGAAGAGCCGTTGGAGGCGCTGCCGAGCGCATCAACGCAAGTCATGCCGCCGAGAGGGTGAATTCGAATCGCCCCTTCGTCCTTCTTCTGATCTTTGCCGCCATTGCCGCGATTTTCTTCCTGCGCTTGGGATATCTCCAGATCATTGAGGCGGGCCATTATTCGGCGATGGCCGAAGAGGCGCGCACGATCTCGTTCACCACAACACCGCATCGCGGCACCATCTACGACCGCAACGGCACGGTGCTCGCGAAAAGCGTCGACGCCACGACCATCTACGCAAACCCCGCCGAGGTCACGGACCCCGCAGGAGAGGCGCGCGCGATCGCCGGGGTGCTCGGCGGCGAGGCCTCCGACTACCAAGACCTGCTCTCCAAAAACTCGACGACCTTCGTCTACGTGAAGCGCCAGGCGGACGTCGACGCCGCCGCCGAGGTGAAAAGCCTCAAACTCGACGGCATCTACTTCATCGCCGACACGCGCCGCGAGTACCCGTGCGGCCAGATCGGCGGCCAGGTCATCGGCTACTGCAACGTCGACGGCGAGGGTATCACGGGCCTTGAGCTGCAATACAACGACATCCTCTCCGGCACGCCCGGCACCTACACCGCCGAGCGCGGGGAAAAAGGCCTTCCCATCCCCGGCGGTGTCAAGGAGGAGACGCCTGCAGTCGACGGGCAGGACATCATGATCTCGCTCGACATCGAGCTGCAGGAATATGTGGAGAACCGCGTCGCCGAGGCATCGCAGGAGATGTCCTCTGCGGGCGGCTCGTCGGTCGTGATGGACGCGGGCACGGGCGAGATCTACGCCATCGCGTCTCTGCCCTACATGGACCCTTCCGATATGTCGAACTCGAAATCTGGTTCTGACCAGGTGAAACCAATCACCCAGGCGTTCGAGCCGGGCTCGGTGTTCAAGACGGTGTCGGCGATGACCATCTTGGAAGAAGGGGCGATGACGCCTGACGACACGCTCTTTTGCCCCGCGGTGATCGAGGCCGACGGCTACAAGGTCTCCGACGCGCACGAGCGCTCCGACCAGACCTTCTCGTTCCGCCAGATTCTCGACCAGTCCTCAAACGTCGGCATCTCGCTTTCGGTGCAGAAGATGACCGACGGGTTCACCAAGCTCTACGAGCATATCCAGAAGTACAACCTGTGCGAGAAGACGGGCGTCGACTACCCGGGCGAGGCATCGGGTACGCTTCAGCCGATCGAGAACTGGGCCACGATCACGGGGTGGAACGTGAGCTTTGGGCAGGGCGTCGCAGTGACGCCGCTCCAGCTCGTGCGCTTCTACGGGGCGCTTGCCAACGACGGGGTCGAAGTGACGCCGCACTTCCTCGTGAGCAAGCCGCAGACAGGTGAGGTGCCTACCTACGATACCGAGTACGTGATCGAGAACAAGGCCGCCATTCCGACCATCACCGACATGCTGAAAACGGTGGTCACCGACGGTACGGGCAAGAATGCCCAGATAGACGGCTATTCGGTGGCGGGTAAAACCTCCACGGCGGAAATCGCGGAGGGCGGCGTGTACCGACAGGGCGTCTACAACTTGTGCTTCGAGGGATTTTTGCCCGACTCATCGAGCCAATTAGTTTGTTTTGTGGGACTCAATGAGGTGCCGAGTCAGGGAAACGTGGCGAATGTTTTTAAGGATATAATGACGTGTGCTATCGAACGATACAAGATTCAGCCGGAGTGAGGTAGGCAACATGGCTAAGACGTGCGCGGATTTATTCGAGGGCTTCAACTGCACCATTCTCGGCAACTCATCCGAAGAGGTTTCCGGCATCGCCTATCGCTCCGATACGGTGCAACCGGGTGATGCGTTCTTCTGCATCGTGGGGCTTACGGCGGACGGCCACTCCTTCGCGCAGGACGCGATCAACCGTGGCGCGAAGGTGCTCATCGTCGAGCGCAAGCTCTACTTAGCCGACGCCACCGATGTGACCGAGGTCGTCGTCGCCGACTCGCGCAAGGCGCTTGCGTACGCCTCCGCACAGTTCTACGACAACCCCTCGCGCGCCTTCTCGCTCGTCGGCGTCACGGGCACGAACGGCAAGACGACGACGACCTACCTCGTCGAGCACATCGCGCGCATGGCGGGGAAGAAGACGGGCGTCATCGGCACGGTCGGCACGACCATCGGTGACGTGCACGAGAAATCCGAGCACACCACGCCCGAATCGAGCGACCTTCAGCACCTGTTCGCGCGCATGCGCGACGCGAAGTGCGACTGCGTCGCCATGGAAGTGAGCTCCCATGCGCTTGACCTGCGACGAACTTGGGACACCCGTTTCGCCGTGACGGCGTTCACCAACTTGACGCAGGACCATCTGGACTATCATCACACCTTCGAGGCGTACTTCGAGGCGAAGGCGCTTCTGTTCTCGCATGACTACCCCGCGCGCCGCGTCATCTGCGTCGATGACAAATGGGGCGTCGAGCTTACCCGCCGCTGCACCGAGGCGGGCGACATGGTGGTGACGACCGGCTTTGACGAGTCGGCGACCATCCATCCCGTGTCGGTGGAATACGGCGCCGCGCGAACCGACGTCGTGCTGTCCGTTCGCGGTGAGGAAATCGCGTTCTCCTACCCGCTCGTCGGGCGTTTCAACGTCTCTAACATCATGACGGCATTCGGCATTGGACTCATGCTCGGCATCTCCGCTGCCGATATCGCGATCTCGCTCGAAGATGCGTCGCCTGTGCCGGGGCGCCTTGAGCGCGTGCGCACGTCTCACGACGGCGGCGTGTCGGTGTATGTGGACTACGCGCATACCCCCGACGCGCTTGAGAAGGCGCTCGGGTCGATCATGGCGCTCGGTCACGGCCGCACGATCGTCGTCTTCGGGTGCGGCGGCAACCGCGATGCGGGCAAGCGCCCGCTTATGGGCCGAAAGGCGCTTGCGGCCGACTACGCCATCGTGACGAGCGACAACCCGCGCCACGAGAACCCCGACGCCATCATCGCCGACATCGTGGCGGGCATGGGCGAGTCGGAGGGCAGATACGAGGTTGAGCCCGACCGCCGCCTGGCCATCCGTCGCGCGATCGAGCTCGCCGACGAGAACACGTCGGTCCTCATCGCCGGCAAGGGCCATGAGGATTATCAGCTTGTGGGCGATGAGGTGCTCTCCTTCGACGATCGCGTTGTCGCGCGCGAGGAGCTCGAGCGTCGCTTTGCCGATGGAACGCTGGAGGCGAACTAACCTTGCGTTTCTCCATTTCCGAAATCGCGGAGGCGACTTCCGCGCGCATCGTCGTGGACGGGCGCCCCGAGGCGGAAGCCACCTCCATCACATGGGATTCTCGAATGGCGGTCGAGGGCGCGCTCTACGTCGCCATCGAAGGCGAGCGCGTCGACGGGCATGCCTTCGCCCGTGCCGCCATCTGTGCGGGCGCATGCTGCGTGCTTGCGACGCATGCGCTTCCCGACGAGGCGATCTCCTTTGCGCGCGAGCGGGGCGCCGCGATCCTCGAAGTCGAGGATGCGCAGGGCGCCGTCACCGACCTGGCCCGCGTCTGGCGCGGGCGCATTCGCGGGCGCGTCGTGGGCCTCACCGGGTCGAACGGCAAGACCACCACGAAAAATCTCGTGCGCGACGTGCTTTCGCGTGCGGGGAGCGTCACCGCCACGCGCGGCAACCAGAACAACGAGCTCGGCGTGCCGAACACGCTGCTTGCCGCCGACGCCGACACGCGAAACGTCGTGGTCGAGATGGGCATGCGCGGGCGCGGGCAGATTGAGTCCCTGTGCACGTTTGTGCGCCCCGACTGGGGCATCGTCACGCAGGTGGGTGAGAGCCATATCGAGCTGCTCGGCAGCCGCGAGAACATCGCGCGCGCGAAGTCCGAACTCATCGCGGCGCTTCCAAGCGGCGGCATCGCGTTTCTGAACGGTGCCTGCGACATGTCCGATTTCGTGTGGGATATCTCCTGCGGCGCCGAGCGCGGCGTGTCCGCCGTGTGCTTCGACGGGTCGGGTGACTATCGCCCCGAGGATGCGTCGGGCTGGCGCGTGGGCCGCGTGGTCTGGGCATCCGACATCTCGCTCGACGAGGCAGGACGCGCGACGTTCACGCTTAACGCGAAGGGCTTTTCGGGTGATAAGGGCGCAGAAAGCGTGCCGTGCGCGCTTGTTCTAGCCGGCCTGCATAACGTGCACAACGCTTGCGCCGCCGCCGCCGTTGGGCTCGCCGCGGGAATCGAGCTTCCCGAGATAGCCGCCGCGCTCCATGCTGCGCAACCCGAATCGGGCCGTCAGGAAATCCTTGCAGCGCCGGGCGGGTTCACCGTCGTGAACGACGCGTACAACGCGAACCCTGACTCGATGCGCGCCGCGCTCAACACGTTCGCCGCGCTTCGCGTCGCGGGTTCTCGCATCGCCGTGTTGGGCGATATGGGCGAGTTGGGAGATTTCGGCCCGGCTGGCCATCGCGAGATGGGCGCTCTCGTCGCCAAGCTCGGCATCGATCGGTTGGTCAGCGTGGGCGGTTTAGGCGCCCTTATCGCCGAAGCTGCCGAGGCTTCCGGGATGCAAAAAGATCGCGTGATTCGCACCGCCTGCGCGACGGATGCGCTTGAAGTAGTGAAAGGCCTCGTCAAGCCTGGAGATGCGGTGCTCGTGAAGGCATCTCACTCCGTCGGGCTCGAACGGGTCGTCGAAGGATTGGTCGACTGATGTTCAGCATTTTCTCGCAATACCCCACGTTCGTCGTGTTCCTCGCCGTCGTGCTCGCCATCGTGATCACCATGGCGCTCATGCCGGCGTTCATCCGCGCGCTGCGCTCGAGCCACATCGGCCAGCAGGTCCGCGCGGACGGTCCCGAAAGCCACCTCGTGAAGCAGGGCACGCCCACGATGGGCGGGCTTATCATGCTGATCGCGGTCGTGGTGACGGTCCTGCTCATCGGCATGCCCTCGCCCGAGACCTTCGCGCTCGTCATCGCGACGGTGCTTGCCGGCGCGCTCGGTCTTGCCGACGACGGCGAGAAGGTCGTGAAGGAGCGCTCGCTTGGGCTCACCCCGAAGGCGAAGCTCATCGGGCAGTTCGTCATCGCGACTGTGTTCTGCCTCGTCGCGGTGAACTTCCTCGGCATCGAGCCGACGGTCGACATCCCCTTCGTCGCGAACCTCGATTTCGGCATTCTGACGACGACGATCGGCGGCTTCTCCATCCCGTGGCTTTACCTGCTTTTCGTGAACATCCTGCTTGTGGGCATGTGCAACGCCGTGAACCTCACCGACGGGCTCGACGGCCTCGCCGCGGGCACGGTCATGATCGTCATGATCGTCATGGCGGCGATCGCGTATCGCACCGACGCGCTCGACTCCGCAATCGTGGCGGCAGCCCTCGCCGGCGCCTGCATCGGCTTTCTGTGGTTCAACTCCTACCCGGCCGACATTTTCATGGGCGACACGGGCTCGCTCGCGCTTGGCATGGCGCTCGGTTGCCTGGCCGTGCTCACCAAGACGGAATTCGTGTCGATCATCATCGGCGGTCTGTTCGTCGCCGAGGCCCTCTCGGTCATGATTCAGGTCTTCTACTATAAGAAGACGCACAAGCGCATCTTCCTCATGGCGCCTTTGCACCATCATTTCGAGAAGAAGGGGTGGAGCGAGACGAAGGTCGTCGTGCGCTTCTGGATTGTCTCGGGCGTGCTTGCGGCGATCGGCTTCTCCATCTACTTCGCCGAGTCGCTCGTGATGGCGGCTTAGCGTATGCGGTTTAGCTCGGAAGGGACATCCATGCTGATCGAAGGTAAGAAATACGCGCCCGAGCATCTGGGGCGCGTCCTTGTTTTGGGACTGGGGAAAAGCGGGCACGCCGTGCTCGACTATCTGCTGCCGCTTTTGGGCACGCGCATCTCGGCGCTCGCGGTGGCTGCGGGGGGCGACACCCCCGCAGCGCGGGCCGATGCAGAGCGCGCGAAGGCGGCGGGAGCCGTCGTCGCGTTCGGAAACGACGCGGTGGCACCGCTCTCGTGCGCGGTGGGCGGTTCGTTCGATTTGTGCATAGCAAGTCCCGGCATCCCCGAGATTTCCGATTTCTTCCAATCCGCGAAGGCGGCGAGCGGTGAGCTTGTGAGCGAGGTGGAGTTCGCCTGGCGCGAGTCCGACGTTGCGAGCACGTGGGTCGCCATCACGGGCACGAACGGCAAGACCACGACCACATCGCTTGTCGCCCATCTGCTCAAAGACGCGGGGCTCGCCGCGCGTGCGGTCGGCAACATCGGCGACGCGTGCATCGCGTGCGTGGCAGCGGACGATACGAGCGTGTACGTGGCGGAGGTGTCGTCTTTTCAGCTCGAGTCGACGTCGCGCTTCGCGCCGAACGTCGCGGTGCTCTTGAACATCACGCCCGACCACGTGGAATGGCATGGAACGCTTGAGGCCTACGCTGCGGCGAAGTGGAAGGCGATCGCGAATCTCGCGCAGGTTCCGGGTTCTGTGGCCGTTCTCTGCGCGACTGACGATGCCGTTCGCGCGCGCATTCGCGAGCTTCGCCGGATGACGCGCTCCGAGCGCGGGTACGACTACGTCCCCGTCGGCACCAAAGATGGCATCACGGGCGACATGCGCGAGCGGTGCGGAGCGGAGAACGCCGCGTTCGTCGCGGCGGACGGCGTGCTCACGGTGGCGCTTCGCGGCGAGACGCACCGTTTGTGCGCGGAGTCGGACCTTCTGATCAAAGGCTCCCATAACACGGAAAACGCCCTGGTCGCAGCCTCGTGCGCGCTTGCGCTTGGCGTTGCACCCGAACGCGTCGCGGCATCGCTTCGCTCCTTCGCGCCGCTCGAACATCGCATCGAACCCTGCGGAAGCATCGCGGGCGTCTCCTGTTACAACGATTCCAAGGCCACCAACGTCGACGCGACCCTGAAGGCGTTCTCCGCCTTCGGCGCCGTGCGCCCGATCGTGCTGCTCGGCGGCCACGACAAGGGAACCGACCTCGCCCCGCTCGTTAAGGCGGCGCGCGAGCATGCGAGGGCCGTCGTCATCTTCGGAGAGGCGCGCGAGCGCTTCTTGTCCGCGTTCGGCGGTGAGTCGGCGGGCGAGGGCGGCGAGCTTGCCGTCATCGCGGCGAACCATATGGAAGATGCGCTCGACGCGGGTCTTGCGACGGCGGTTGTGGGGGATGTGCTCCTGCTTTCCCCCGCATGCTCCTCGTTCGACGAGTTTACCTGCTACGAGCAGCGCGGCGATGTTTTCAAGCAGCTTGTCGCCGTTCGCTCGGCTCGGGCATAGCGGGGTAGTTTCGCATGCCCAGAACCCAGCGTTCCCGCAACGCCGTCCCCGCATCGATACAAGGCCCGCGCATCGGCTTTCTGCTCTGCGTGCTCGCTCTCGTGCTCATTGGGTTCGTGATGGTGTACTCGGCGGGATCGATCTCGAACATCAACAATGGGGTAGATGCGCTTAAAAGCCTGACCGATCAGGTGATGTATGCCGTTTTCGGCGCGCTTGTCGCGTTCGCGATCTATCGCTTCATCCCGGTGTCGGTATGGAGGACTAAGTGGCTTTGGGCGGCATTGGCGCTGCTCGTCGTCGTTATCTTGCTGACGGCCCTCGTCGGCGTCGACAACTACGGCGCTAAGCGCTGGCTGCGTCTCGGTCCCGTGACGATTCAGGTCTCCGAGTTCGCGAAGATCGTGTTCGTCTTGGTCTCCGCGCGCATCTACGCTGATTTCGTTTCGGGCGAGATCAGCGGGGGGCGCTGCTTCGCAGGGTTTTTCCTGCTTGTGCTTGTGCCTCTTTTGATCATCTACAAAACGCAGTCCGACCTGGGCACTACGATGATCTGCGTCGTGGCGATACTTGCGGTGCTGTGGTACGGCGAGCTTCCGATCGGCGCTGTCGTCATCATTCTCGCCGCAATCGTCGTTTTCGGCCTTATCGCCATGTTCGGCACGGGCTATCGCGCTGATCGCTGGTCTTTCCTCAATCCCTGGGACGACGGCCAGGGCGGTTACGGCACCGGCTACAACATTATGCATTCGTATTTTGCGTTCTCCGAGGGCGGCATCTTCGGCGTCGGCCTCGGCAACGGACATGAGAAGTACCAGTATCTCTTCGCGAGCGACAGCGACTTCGTGTTCGCGGTCATCGGCGAAGAGCTCGGCATGGTCGGCTGCCTTGCCGTTATCGCCCTCTTTCTCGGCGTCCTCTACACCGGCACGCTCATCGCCCGCGCCGCGCGCGACGATTTCTCCATGATGATTGCGGGCGGGCTCACGATTGCCCTCGTATTCCAGGCGTTCTTGAACATCGCGTGCGCTATCGGCGTGTTCCCCACGACGGGCAAGCCCCTGCCGTTCATCTCGTCGGGAGGTTCGTCCATCTTGGCATCGCTCATCATGGTGGGGCTTATCCTGTCCGTGTCGCGCGACGCGTCGTCGAACGACGAGTTCGACCGTCGCCGCTCGCGTCTGCGCGTCGTGAGGCGCGAAGAGGATGAGGCGCCCACGGGGAGCGCTCGCTCGGCATCCCGCCGTCCTTCCCAAATGCACTATTCTCGCGAGAGTCGCCCTTACGATCTCTCGTCGTCTCGCACGGACTCGCATACGGCCGCCGGGCGGTCGTCGTCCCGAAGGAGGTAGCATATGCTCGTCGTATTGTCAGGGGGTGGCACCGCCGGCCACATCAACCCCGCGCTCGCGCTTGCCGAGGTGCTAGGGGACAGAGGCGCCGAAGTGCGCTTCGCGGGCACCCCGGGCGGGGTCGAGGCGCGGCTCGTGCCCGAGGCGGGTATCGAGTTTCAGCCCTTCGAGGCGTCGGGTTTCAACCGGAAGCACCCGCTGTCGCTCATCCGCGCTCTCAAGCTCATCTCGCATTCCACTAAGGAAGCCAAGTGCTGGTTCTCCGAGGTCAAGCCGAGCGTCGTCGTCGGTTTCGGCGGATACGTATCCATTCCCGTCGCCCGCGCGGCCGAGCAGATGGGCATTCCCGTCGTCGTCCACGAGCAGAACTCCGTCATGGGCCTTGCCAACAAGGAGCTCTCCAAGAAGGCGAGCGCGGTGTGCCTGACCTACGAATGCGCCAAGGAGGGCGTCTCCATTCCGGCGAGCGCGCAGGTGCACGTGACCGGCAATCCCGTTCGCAAGAAAGTGCTTCTCGCCACGCGTGAGGAAGGGCGCGCGATGCTCGGCATCCCCGATGATGCGACGATGCTGCTCGTCTTCGGCGGAAGCCTCGGCGCGCGACGGATCAACGAGGGAATCGCCGCGATGAAGCAGCAGCTGCTGGCGCGCGAGAACCTTCACGTCGTGCATATTGCGGGTCCTAAAGAATTAGATCGCACGACGGCCGAGCTCGCGCTCACCGATGAAGAGGCGGAGCGCTGGCATGTCATGGGGTATCAAAACCGCATGGGAGAAACGCTCGCCGCCGCCGACGCCATCGTGTCGCGCGCGGGCGCGACGTCGCTTGCGGAAATCTCCGCGCGCGCCATCCCCGCGCTGCTCGTGCCCTACCCGCACGCCACGGCCGATCACCAGACCACGAACGCCCGCGCCTACGTGGCGGCTGGCTGCGCCGAGATGATCCCCGACGCCGAAGTGGGCACGGAGAAGTTCGCGCAGCTCGTTTGCTCGCTTGTCGACGACCCGTCGCTGCGCGAGGGAATGATTGCGGCCGCTCGGGCGCAGAAGACGGCCGATGCGGCGGCGAAATTGGCTGATGTTGTGATGGGCGCCGCGTCTTCGGCCGGCCATGAACTACAATAATTGTTTTGGAACATCGGTAAACCAACGGGTGGGATCGATCACTATGACTGAACGTTTGCATTTCATCGGCGTCGGCGGCGTGGGCATGAGCGGCATCGCGCATGTGGCGCACGACCAGGGCATGGTCGTCACCGGCTCCGATATCAAGGAAAGCCGCTACACCAAGCAGCTGAAAGGCTACGGCATTCCCGTGGCGATCGGCCAGGCGCCTGAGAACGTGCCCGAAGGCGACGACGTCACCGTGGTCATTTCGACGGCGATCCTCGACAACAACCCCGAGCTCGTCGAGGCGCGCAGGCGCAACCTCAGCATCATCCATCGCGCGCAGATGCTCGCGCGCTTAGGCGAGCGTCTCGACACGCTTGCGGTCGCGGGCACCCACGGCAAGACGACTACGTCCTCCATGCTCGCGAGCACGCTCGATGGCATGGGGCTCGACCCCACGTTCCTCATCGGCGGCATCGTACGCTCCTACGGCACGAACGCGCATTCCGGGAAGGGCGAATACTACGTGGTCGAGGCCGACGAGTCCGACAAGTCGTTCACGTTCCTCTCGCCTGCGGGCGTCATCGTCACCAACATCGAGGCGGACCACCTCGACCACTACAAAGATCTCGGCGAGATCTTCGAGAAGTTCAAGCAGTTCATGGCCTCGGTTCCTGAAGACGGCCCGGTCGTCGTGTGCGGCGAGGAGCAGGCGCTCGTCGACGCGGCGCGCGAGGTGCATCCCCGCGCGATCACCTACGGCATGAAGGAAGGCTGCGACGCGCGCGTCGTGGAGTTCGGCCCGCACGGCGTGGGCTCCTCGTTCGTCCTCGAGCTTCCCGACGGCACGCGTGTTTCGGGCAAGGTGAAGCAGAACCCTGGCGTCCACAACGTGCTCAACGCCGCGGCCGTGCTTACGCTCATCTGGGCGCTCGGCCTCGATGTCGAGAAGGCGGCCTGTGTGCTCGCCGAATTCGCCGGCGTGCGCCGTCGTTTCGACTTGGTGGGCGAAGCGGCGGGCGTCACCGTGGTCGACGATTACGCGCACCATCCAACCGAGATCGCCGCGACCATCGCCGCCGCGAAGACGCTTGACTTCGAGCACGTGCACGTGCTGTTCCAGCCGCATCGCTACTCGCGTGCGCCTCTGTTCACCGAGGTGCTCCACGACGAATTCGGCTCGGCGTTCGACGCGGCCGACACGGTGACGTTCATGGACGTCTACCCGGCGGGCGAGGCCCCGGTGCCCGGGGTTTCGGGGAAGACCTTCCTCTCTGTCGTGCTCGACCACGAGGGGCATCCCGTGGCAAGCTACATCCCGCGCCGCCTCGACGTCGTGCCCCACATGGCCGCGCTTGCGAAGCCGGGCGATCTGGTCATCACGATGGGCGCCGGCGACGTCACGGCGATTGGCCCGCAGCTCGTTGACGAGCTCAACGCGCGCGGCGACGTCGCGGGGGAGTAGCGCATGGTCGCACGTCACGCCTCGCCGCTCGAGGCGCTGCTCGTCGACGATCGTTTCGACGGGGAAATCGTCACGTCGGAGCCCATGTCGCGTCATACCACCTATCGCATCGGGGGCCCTGCGCGCTATTTCGTGCGCGCGCATTCCGTGAGCGCGCTCTCGCGGGTTATCGAGGCATGCCAGGCCATGGGCGAGAAGTGGTTCGTCATGGGCCGCGGCTCGAATCTCCTCGTCGCCGATGAGGGATTCGACGGCGCGGTCATCGCGCTTGGCCGCGATTTCCGCAGCATGCGCTTCGACGAGGAAACGTCGCGCCTCATCCTCGGCGCGGGGGTGCGCCTCTCCACCGCGGTTCAGGAGGCGTTCCGTCGCTCGCTTGCGGGCCTTGAGTTCGCCGTGGGTACGCCGGGGACCGTCGGCGGCGCCCTTCGCATGAACGCGGGCTCGCGCGACGAATGGCTCGGCGCGCGCGTGGCGAGCGTCACCTCGTTCACGTCGGAAGGGGGTCTTGCGCGCCGCCTCGGCAGCGAGGTCGAGTGGGGGTATCGCTGCTCGTCGTTCGCGCCAGACGAGGTCTTGATCGAGTGCGAGCTCAACATGGAGCCCGCCGATCCCTTCTTCATCCGCGGGAAGATGGAGGCGTCGCTTAAGCGCCGCAAGGCCACCCAGCCGCTCCAAGAGCTCTCGTGCGGCAGCGTGTTCAAGAACCCCGAGGGTGCCTCGGCGGGCGACCTCATCGAGCGAGCGGGGCTCAAAGGCGCCGCATGCGGCGGCGCGCGCGTATCGGACGTGCACGCGAACTTCATCGTGAACACGGGAAACGCGACGGCGCACGATGTTTTGTCGTTGATCGAATTCGTCCAGGGAAAGGTGTCGCAAGCTTATGGCATCGCGCTCAAGCCGGAAGTCAGGCTCCTCGGCTTCGAATAGACGCCCTCAGAGCGCCTCGCCCTCGCAGGGGCGGGCATCTGCGCGCCCGCGTACCTCGCGCCAAACGAGCGCCGCCTCTCCTCGCGTCGTTGCAGGGGGCCGCGCCCCGGGCACGGGTGCATCGCTCACTCGCCCCGTTCAAGCGAGCTCTCAACGTTATCGCTCGCGCAGCGTGCGCGACATCGATCGCGCGAGCCGCGCCGAGCGCGTGCGCGCAAGCTACCATCGCCACCTGGTAAAACTCGGGGTCATCCTCGGTGTCGTCGCGATTTTGGCGGCGGGGGCTGCGGTTCTGTATTTCTCCGATGTGTTCTCGATCGACGAGGTCAAGGTCGAAGGCGTCGAGCATCTCACGGAATCCGACCTGAAGGCGCTCGTGTCGGTGCCCGAGGGCGAGACGCTTCTGCGCGTCGACACGAAGGCGATCGAGAACAGCCTCACGCGGGATGCGTGGGTGAAAAGCGTGACGTGCAACCGCGTGTTCCCCCATACGCTCCAGATCGTCGTGACCGAGCGCAAGATCGCCGCGATCGTCGAGATTCCCACGTCGGATGCGAAATCGACGCAGGCGTGGGCCATCTCATCGGACGGCATGTGGCTCATGGCCATCCCCGACCAGAACACCCAGCTCGGCCAATCGCTCAACCAGCGCATCTATGAGGACGCACAAAACGTGCTCCACATCACCGACGTTCCCTACGGCACGACGGCGGAGACGGGCACGAAGTGCACCGACGGGAACGTGAACAACGCGCTCGCCATCGTCTCCGGCATGACGACCGAGCTCGCGGGCCAAGTGAAGACCGTCTCCGCCACGGACGCGGAGTCCACCAAGCTCACGCTCGAGAGCGGCGTGGAAATCGCGTTCGGCCCCGCGCAGAACATCCGCGACAAGGAGCGCGTGTGCCTGCAGATCCTCAACGACAACCCGGGCAAGGTGGCCTACATCAATGTGCGCGTGGTCGATCGGCCCACGTGGCGCTCGCTCTAAGGTGCCGCAATAAGTGGCACTTTCATGGACTCGCCTGCGCCTTTGTCGCCGTATAATTTGCAATCGGGTTGTCATCGTGTACAATAACCCAGGTAAAACTGCACCCACAGTGGGAAACGCAGCATTTTAATCGCAGCAGGTGTGGAGGAAACAATGCCAAACACAATAGGTTCCGAGCATTTGGCGGTCATCAAGGTCGTCGGCGTAGGCGGCGGCGGCACCAATGCCGTGAACCGTATGGTCGAAGCGGGCGTGAAGGGTGTTGAGTTCATCGCCGTCAACACGGACCGCCAGGCTTTGCTCATGTCGGACGCCGATAAGACGATCCACATCGGCGACGAGCTCACGCGCGGGCTCGGTGCTGGCGCGAACCCCGAAGTGGGCTGCCAGGCCGCCGAGGAGTCTCGTGCGGAAATCCGCGAGGCGCTCGCCGAGGCCGACATGGTCTTCGTCACCGCAGGCGAAGGCGGCGGCACGGGTACGGGCGCCGCTCCCATCATCGCGGAAATCGCGCGCGAGGAAATCGGCGCGCTGACCGTCGGCATCGTGACGAAGCCCTTCTCCTTCGAGGGACGCCTTCGTCGCAACCAGGCCGACCAGGGCATCGACTTGCTCTCCCAGAAGGTCGACACGCTCATCGTCATCCCGAACGACCGATTGCTCGAAATCGTCGACAAGAAGACGAGCATGCTCGACGCGTTCCGCATCGCCGACGATACCCTGCGTCAGGGCATCCAGGGTGTCACCGACCTCATCACCATCCCGGGCCTCATCAACCTCGACTTTGCGGACATCCGCACCGTCATGAAGGATGCGGGCACGGCCATGATGGGCATCGGCATCGCCACGGGCGAGAACCGTGCACTCGACGCGGCGCAGCAGGCGACGAACTCCAACCTGCTCGAGGCATCCATCGCCGGCGCTTCCCGCGTGCTGTTCTCCATCGCGGGCGGTCCCGACCTCACGCTGACCGAGGTCGACGAGGCTGCGCGCACCGTCGAGGCATGCGCCGACGAGAATGCGAACATCATCTACGGCCAGATCATCGACGAGTCGATGGGCGATCAGGTTCGCATCACCGTCATCGCCACCGGCTTCAAGATGAACACCGCACAGCAGTCCTCGCTCGACTTCTCGCGCAAGGACCTGTTCGCGTCAACGGATACCCCCTCGACGCAGAGCGCTCCGGTCACGTTCTCGACCACGCCGAGCGCGGGCCGTTTCGCCGACGAGGACTATATCCCCGACTTCTTGAAACGCCAGCGCTAAGGAGGTTTTCAGGTCATGGTGGCATCAAGCCTGCCCATGCCGCACCTTGCTTCGCGCACATTCAACTCGATCCCGCTTTTCACCGACGACGCGTTGTATGACGCGTCGTCGGTTCGTATTGCCTTCACGGGCCGTGCGGGGGGCGAAAGCGAGGGCGCCTATGCGAGCCTCAATCTGGGGACTCACGTCGACGATGAGCGCGCGGCAGTTCTCGCAAACCGCCGCGCGCTCTTAGCTGCGCTCGGCGAACCCGATATGCCGCTTATCGTACCGAACCAGGTGCACGGTACCGAGCTGGTGGACATCGACGCCGCAACGCCCCAGACGCTGGAATCCGCCCATGCGGCGGCTGGCAAGGGGGCTGACGGGATCCTGCTCTCGTGCGCGGGCGTGGCCGCCCTTTTATGCTTCGCCGATTGCGTGCCGGTGATCATCGTGTCCCCGACGGGGCGTGCGGCTGTCGTTCACGCAGGTTGGCGCGGTGCGGTCGCGCGCATCGCCTCTCGCGCAGCGGCGAAACTCGCCGAAGACGACAAGCGGGATTTCGGGGCGGACGCGCCTGCGCCGTCTTCCTACAACGCTTACATCGGGCCGCACATCTGCGCCTCGTGCTTCGAGACGGGAGTCGACGTCGCGGCTCGTTTCACGGGCGAGTTCGGCTCTGCCTGCACGCCCGACGCGCGTCACGTCGATTTGGAGGAGGCGCTCGCCTTAGACCTTGTGTCCGCGGGCCTTTCCCGCGGGCGCATCGCCTCGGCGCATGCGTGCACGAAGTGCGAGCCCGAAATGTTCTTCTCGTATCGTGCGTCGGGCGGCGTATGCGGCCGCCACGGGGCGCTTGCGTACCGTGTGAAGTAAGGAGTGGCGATCATGGGAATCGCGCAACGCTATGAACAGGTGAAAGAAGAAGTTGCCGAAGAGTGCCGCCGTGCGGGAAGAAACCCTGACGAGGTGCGTCTCGTCGCGGTGTCGAAGACCGTCGGTATCGACGGGGTGGGTGAGGCCTTCGACGCGGGCGCGCGCGACTTCGGCGAGAACCGCCCCGACCAGATAGTCCCCAAATCCCAGGCGTACCCCAATGCGCGCTGGCACTTCATCGGCAACATCCAGTCGCGCCGCATCCGCGATATCGTCGATTCGGCGACGCTCATCCATTCCGTCTACCAGGAAAAACATGCGCGTAAGATCGACGAGGTGGCCCGTGAGCGCGGAATCATCCAAGACATCCTTATCGAGGTGAATGTTTCGGGCGAGGAAAGCAAAAGCGGCGTTTCGCCTGATGAGGCGAAGGGTCTTGTTGCCATCTGCGAGATGCTTCCCAACGTGTCCGTCCGCGGGTTCATGACGATGGCCCCGCAGGGCGACCTCGACGTCGCCGCGCGCTGCTTTTCCGGCTTATCCGAGCTCGCGCGGGAGGTTCGCGCCTCGCTTCCCGCCGAAAGCGCAGCGGCGTTCAATGAACTTTCTATGGGCATGAGCGAAGATTGGCGAGAGGCGGTTCGTGCGGGCGCTACCATAGTTCGCATTGGACGGGCGATTTTCAGCGACCATTTCTAGAGTCGCCTCCTTCCACCCCTGATGCGCGCGTTGCGCGCAAAGCGGCTTGTAAACGTAGCAGGACAACCAACCATTGGAGCTGCCAGGAAGAAAGGAAACGGAGTTAGGGCATGCTAGACGGACTCAAATCGAAACTCGGCTTCGGCGGCGATGCCGCGCGCGGTCGCTCGAACGATCGCTACGACGACTACGATGACGAATACGGCGACTACGACGACGATTATTCGGAGTACGCCGAATATGCGGACGACTACGCGGACGACCCGAATGGCGACTACGACCCGTACGCCCCGGTGACTACGCGAAGCGCCCGATCGACCTCGACTATTTCGAACCTGGTGTCCATAAACGATGTGCGTGCGCACGCCCATGGCGCGAGCACCCCGAGCGCGTCCTCGTCCAGTGCGCGCCGCATGACGACGGCGCACACCCCGTATCGCGGCGAGCGCACCACGGTTGACAGCTCGCTGCCCCCCACGATGACACCCGAAGGGTCGGCATCGATCGCGGCGGCGGCTTCGCGCCCAACGCGCTCCGAGGGGTTGAACTCGCTGTTCGAGCCGACGTCCGGCGATGCGAAGCTCGCCGGCAAGCATGCGGCGACAAGCGCGCCTTCTTCGCACATGGGCGTCACCTCCGGCGCCACGAGCGCCTCTGCCGCGGGCTCCCTCGGCGCCTTCACGCGCCAGCCCGCGTCATCCACCGCGGCGGCGTCGATCGCGGCATCCACTCAAGTCGCCTCGTCCCAGGCGAGCGCGACCTACGACCCGCAGTCCGCCTACGCGTCCACGCAGGGCGCTCGCTACGTGGCAAAGCGCTCGTGCACGGTGCTCAAGCCCGCAAGCTACGGCGAGGTCGAGCGAATCGCCCGCGCGCTCAAGGGCGGCGACGCGGTCGTGCTCGCGCTTCGTAACACCCCTGAGACGCTTACGAAGCGCATCCTCGACTTCTCTTTCGGCGTTTCAAGCGCGCTCGATGCCGGGGTGGAGTGCATCGGCGACAAGGTGTTCGCGATTACGAGGGGCGACGCCTTAAGCGATGCCGAGAAGACCGCGCTTCGAAACCAGGGAGTGCTGTAAACGTGACGAATGTTTCTAGCGCCCGGGGCGCTTTTGGGGAGGACGGCGCATGCTGAGCCTGAAATACCTTATCGTGTCGCTGTCCGACGTGTACTCGATGCTCATCTTCGTGTACGTCATGCTGTCCTGGTTTCCCACCGATCGAGGCATCCTCGCCGACATCAACACGGTCCTCGGCAAGATCTGTGACCCGTATCTCAATCTTTTCAAGAAGTTCATTCCCCCGATTGGAGGAATGGTGGACGTGAGTCCAATCGTTGCGCTGCTTGTATTACAATTCGGAATAAGACTGCTCATAAGCTTGCTGTAAGGATGCAAGTTTAGCTGGCGAAGGGAAGATAAATGGCTATCACCTCGGCTGAAATTCACAATCAGAGTTTCTCGATCGACCGCAAGGGCTACGACGTCGACGAAGTCGATGTGTTCCTCGAGCATGTTGCCGATGAAATCGATAACCTAAACGAGCAGATCTCTGATTTGCAGGATCAACTGAACGATTCCCGTTTCGACGGGTTCGACACGCCGGCAAAGCCAATCGAGGAAGCTCCCGCTCCCGCTGCTGCCCCCGTCGCCACCGCGGACGATCCTGAGGAGCTTGCCGCGGCGAACGCGCGCATCGCGGAGCTCGAGGCCCAGCTCGAAGAGAAGCAGGCCGACGGCAATGCTATCGCGCAGGCGCTCATCATCGCGCAGCGTTCCGCGGACGAGATTCTCGCGAAGGCCAACAACACCGCTGCCGAAACCATTCAGGATGCGAAGGAAGAAGCCCAGCGCATCATCGATCGCGCCAACAACGACAAGCAAGACGTCATCGACGCCATCCGCAAGCTCGAAGACGACCGCGAGGACGCGCGCGAAGAATACCAGGAGCTGCTCACCGACTTCATCAACGACGCATCCCGCAAGCTCGCCGAGATCGGCGGCGCCTCGCAGGCTTCCGTTGCTCCGGCGCATTACGCCGACTCTGCCGACGCGACGGCCCAGGTTCAGGCCCCGATCAGCGCCGAACCCGTGGCGTACTCAACGCCGCAGACGGGCAACGTCGCCGTTGCTGCCGCGACGCCCGTGCCTTCCCCGATGGAGAAGGACCTCTCCGGCTTCGGAGACGCGGACGACGATTTTTCCTTCGACGAGCTCGACTAGCAAACTATCGGCAAACGCGAAAAGGGCGGTCATCGTGAACCGCCCTTTTTTCATACCGTGAATCGGGTTTCAAAGAAATTGCGGGCCTTGCGGGAATTCCCTCAGGGCTTCCCGGAACCCTTCCAAGCTCAAAAGAAAAGGCGAGTGGGTCGATAAGCCGGGTTCTGTCGTTGGAACGGCCATTTATCTCGAACGCGTGTCGCCACGCGTCTCAAGCACGCAACCCGAGCGCACGGAAGGGCGGCCGTATCGCGTTCCTATTTGCGCTTGCTCCAGATGGGGTTTACCAAGCCACGCCGTTGCCGACGCGCTGGTGCGCTCTTACCGCACCGTTTCAGCTTTTCCCTCGAAACCGGGGGAGTCTTCTTTTCTGTGGCACTATCCGTCGGGTTGCCCCGCCCAGCTGTTAGCTGGCATCTTGCCCTTTGGAGCCCGGACTTTCCTCACGCCTTGCGGCGCGCGACCGTTTGGCCCACTCGCGTATAATAGTGTACCACGAGCTCGTCAAAAGTGAGGGAAAGGACAAATCCACCATGGGAACCTGCGCGCTGATTGGTGCGGTTGATTTCAACGCCGAGCACTTCAAGGCGATGGACGCCGCAGGCGCCTTCGATTTCGTGATTGCGGTCGACGCGGGATTCGCGTCGCTTGAGGCCATCGGCCGCGCCCCCGACATGGCGGTCGGCGACTTCGATTCCCTAGGCTACGTCCCTCAATGCCGCCGCGTGTCGCGCCATCCGGTGAAGAAGGACAAAAGCGACATGGAGCTTGCCATGGAGAAGGCCGTTTTCTGGGACAACCAGGAACTTTTCATCTACGGCGCCCTTGCCAAGCGGCTCGACCACACGATCGCGAACCTGCAGCTGTTCGCGCGCTATTCCGAGCGGGGCATCTACGTCACGGGCATAGGGGACGACTTCGCGGTGCGCTGCGTCACCGGGCCCGACGTGTTCGAGCTGCCCGAGGATCTCGATGCGGGCGTGGTGTCGGTGTTCTCGGCGAACGACACGGCGCGCGGCGTCATAGAGCGCGGCCTGGAATATTCGCTCGACGACGAGCCGCTTTCCAACCGCACTTCGCTCGGGCTGTCGAACGAGCTTACGGGAAAGCCTGCCGCCGTGAGCGTCGAGGAGGGCACGCTCTACGTGTTCTACCCGCTCACCTCCGCGTCGAGCGCGGCGGACGCCGACGCTGGCGCCGAGCCTTCTGCGCCCAAGGAAAACACCCCAACCCCCGCTTCCGTGTGACGCTTGTCCGCTTTTCGGCGATTGCGCGGCGGGGTTGGTCCGCTGCCGTATAATTTGCCTTGCAAACATAACAACCGGGGAGCTCGCAAGCGGGAACGTGCCGCGCGACGGGCTGAGAGGAAGCGCGCATTCGCTTCGACCCGAACGACCTGACGTGGATAATGCCAACGAAGGGAGACATTATGACGAATCGTCAAACGGATTCGCGTACCCAAATCACGCAAATCGATTTCGCTCGCGCGGGCGAGATCACGCCCGCCATGCGCACGGTCGCCGAGAAGGAGGGCCGTACGCCCGAGTTCATCCGCAAAGGCGT
This sequence comes from uncultured Ellagibacter sp., assembly GCA_934663775.1. Lineage (GTDB taxonomy): Bacteria > Actinomycetota > Coriobacteriia > Coriobacteriales > Eggerthellaceae > Ellagibacter. The sequence goes on from CAKUKU010000005.1 coordinate 95,070, forward strand.
CGCCGCCGGCCGCATCGCTATCCCCGCGAACATCCACCACACGTCGCTTTCCCCCGAAGGCGTGGGCGAGGGGCTGCGTACGAAGGTGAACGTCAACCTGGGCATTTCGGGCGATCTCGCCGATGAACAGGTCGAATGGGAAAAGGTTGACATTGCTTTGGAACTTGGCGCCGAAGCCATCATGGACCTGTCGAATAGCGGCAAGACGCAATCCTTCCGCACGCGGCTTATCGAGAAGTCGCCTGCGATGATCGGCACCGTTCCCATGTACGACGCCATCGGGTATCTCGAGAAGGCACTCGTCTCCATCACCGCCGAGGACTTTCTCGACGTCGTGCGCCGCCATGCCGAGGACGGCGTCGACTTCGTCACGATTCACGCGGGCATGAACCGCCGTACCATCGAATCGTTCAAAGAAACGGGGCGGCTCATGAACGTGGTGTCGCGCGGCGGGTCGCTCATCTTCGCGTGGATGGAGGCGACGGGCAACGAGAACCCGTTCTACGAGCACTACGACGAGGTGCTCGAAATCCTGCATGAGCACGACGTGACCATTTCCCTCGGCGACGCGATGCGCCCGGGCTGCAACTACGACGCGACCGACGCCGGGCAGATTTCCGAGCTCATCGAAATCGGCAAGCTCACCAAGCGTGCATGGGATGCCGGCGTGCAGGTCATGGTCGAGGGGCCGGGGCATATGGCGATCGACGAGATTGCGGCGAACATGAAACTTGAGAAGCGCCTTTGCCACAACGCGCCCTTCTACGTGCTCGGGCCGCTCGTGACCGACATCGCCCCTGGTTACGACCATATCACCGCCGCAATCGGCGGAGCGATCGCGGCTTCGTCGGGCGCTGACTTCCTGTGCTACGTCACGCCTGCCGAGCACCTGCGCCTGCCCGATGCGCGCGACGTTCGCGAGGGCCTCGTCGCAACGAAGATCGCAGCTCATGCCGCCGACATCGCGAAGGGCATCCCCGGCGCCCGCGAGCGCGACGCGCGCATGTCGGATGCTCGCCGGCGTATGGACTGGGATGAGCAGTTCTCGCTGGCGATCGACCCGGTGCGCCCGCGCCGCGTGTTCGAGAGCGCTCCCCCCGAGAACGAAGGCACGTGTACGATGTGCGGCAAGATGTGCGCCGTCCGCACGGTGAACAAGATTATGGATGGCCTGGTCATCGACTTGGACAATGAATAGCAGAATAGATAGGATACAACCATGCTTGGAGACGAAAACAACAACGAGCGCTTCAATCTCGCCGACTTCGATGCGAAGAAGACCGCCCTGCTCGTGATCGACGAGCTCGGCGACCCGACGGGCGGCCCGCTTGAGCAGGTGCTCCTGCCGGCGATCAAGAACACCGCCCGCATCGCCGCTGCCGCGCGCGAGGTTGGCGTGCCCGTCATCTACACCAACGATGCGCACATCCCCGGCATCGATCGCGAGCTTCTTTTATGGGGCGATCATGGCATCGCCGGCACTCCCGAGGCGCAAACCTCGCCGCTGCTTAACCCCCAAGAGGGCGACTACACCATCGAGAAGCGCCGCTACAGCGCGTTTTTCCAGACGGGGCTGCGCCTTCTGCTCGACGAGCTCGGCGTCGACACGCTCATCTGCACGGGCATGGACACCAACATCTGCGTGCGCCACACGCTTGCCGACGCGTATTTCAACAACTACAACCTCATTGTCGCGGACGACGCGACGGCGACGTTTCTCGTGGGGAGCCAGGAAGAGGGCCTCGAGTACTTCAAGACCTGCTACGCCGCGCGCATCCTCGCGACCGATGACATCGTGGCGCTGCTCGGGAAGTAGGGGCGCATGAAGGCGGTCGTGAGCATTGCCGGGTCGGATTCGAGCGGCGGCGCCGGCATCCAGGCGGACATCAAGACGATAGCGGCGCACCATCTGTTCGCCGAAACGGTGATCACGGCGCTCACTGCGCAGAACACCCTCGGGGTTACCGGGGTGCACGAGGTGCCCGCCGCATTCGTTTCGGAGCAGATCGATGCGGTGTTCTCCGATATCCGCCCCGATGCGGTGAAGGTCGGCATGGTCTCCTCGGCCGAGATCATCGAAGCAATCGCGCGCGGGCTCGATAAGTGGCAGGCGGAAAATATCGTCGTCGACCCCGTCATGGTGGCGACGAGCGGCGTGCCTCTCATCGGCGAAGACGCAATCTCTGCGCTTGTGGAGAAACTCCTCCCGCGGGCACGCGTTATCACGCCGAACATCCCCGAGGCGCAGGTTCTTTGCGGGCGCAAGCTGCCTGACGAGGCGGCGTGCGAGCGTGCAGCTGCGGAACTTGCCCAGTCGCTCGGGACCGACGTGCTCGTCAAGGGTGGGCACGGGTCGCACGACGCCAACGATGTGCTCGCCACGCGCACGGGTGAGATTCATTGGTTTCGCCACCGGGCCGTCGCGACCGAGAATACCCACGGCACGGGGTGCACGCTCTCGTCCGCCATTGCGTGCGGGCTCGCGTGCGGGCTTTCCGTTCCTGACGCGGTTTCCGCGGCAAAGGAATACCTCACCGGCGCACTTTCTGCAGGCCTTGATTTGGGGCAGGGAAGCGGTCCTCTCGATCACATGTGGCGAAATGCCTGATGAAAGACTAGTTATTATGGAAAACCCCAATTCGGCAAAAAAAGTTTGAGAAAAGGGGTTGACGGAATAGCAGGAGGCGCGTAATATACATTCTCGCGCTTGCGCCTTGCAAACAAAGCAAGAGACGCACCGGCAGTTTAGTTGGGGTGTCGTCTAATGGCAGGACAGCGGTTTCTGGTGCCGTATGTGAGGGTTCGACTCCTTCCACCCCAGCCATTACGATTACCGAAGCGCTTACGTGGCTCCGTCGTCTAGCGGTTTAGGACGCCGCCCTCTCAAGGCGGAGGTCGAGGGTTCGAATCCCTTCGGAGCTACCAAGAAACAACAGGCCAGGGCCAACGCCCTGGCCTTTTTCTTTTCCCGATTGCGTCTCTTGCCGCCAACGGGGGGGCGGGAAGGCAAGCCCGCTAGTGCGCAAGGTATGCCAGCAGAGCCGCCTTCTCGTTGGAAACCTTCTCGTCAATCACGGCATCGAGCGCACGAGCCAGCGCACGGCCGACCTCAGGCCCGGGAGCGATTCCCGCACCCATGACATCGCGTCCGTCGATCGCAAGGTTTTGCAGTGTGAACGCCTCGTTCTGCGCCTGAATATCGGCCAGCACTCGCTCGAGTTCGAAGGCGGCGTCCACCCTTCCCGCGCACTGCGGCGCCTGTCCCCGTGCATCGCCGCGTTTCAGATCGCACAACGCATGGAACAGCTCCACGTTGCCGTCGAGGCGCGCGAGCATGCGCTTCACCGCGCGCGGCGTCGGCTCGACCACCTCGTCGTGATGCTTCACGAGCGTGAGCACGCGATTCGCAAATGCAGGCGACATCTTCAATCGCGACATCACGCCGCGCGCGAGCACGACGCTCACGTTCGCATGGCCGTAGAAATGCCCCACGCCGTTCTCGCCGAAAAAGAAGCAGGCGGGCTTTCCCATGTCGTGGAAGAGCGCGGCCCAACGTACGAGGCGATAGGGGGGCACGCCGTCGACGACGTGCGCGGTGTGCTCGAGCACGTCGTAGATATGGTAAGGGGTGTGCTGCTCGAAGCCTTTCATGGCGATGAGCTCGGGCAGCACGCAGGCAAGCACGTCGACGTACTTCACAAGCGCGCTTCCCGCGAAAGGTGCTGTGAGCAGAAGGTCGAGCTCGTGGGTTACGCGCTCGGCGGAAACCCGGTAGACGATTCCCTTATTGGAGAGCATGCCGAACAACGTCGCATCGTCGATTTCGAAGCCAAGCTGCGCAGCGAATCGACATGCGCGCAGGATTCGCAAGGCATCTTCGGAAAACCGCTTGCCAGAATCGCCCACTGTGCGGATTGTTTTCGCGCGCAAATCGGCAATGCCTCCATAAGGGTCGAGCAAGCCGCGTTCGGGATGGAAGGCGATGGCGTTCATCGTGAAGTCGCGTCGTGCGAGATCCTCTTCAATCGAGGAAACGAACTCAACGCTATTCGGATGGCGCGAATCTGCATAGGCTCCATCGCGACGATAGGTGGTGACCTCGAAGGCGTCGTCGCCGTCGAGCACGGTGAGCGTGCCGTGGGCGGTGCCCGTCTCTCGGGTTCGCAATCCCGCCGCCTCGAAAACGCGCTGCGCCTCCTGCCAGGGCGCGCTCGATGCGATGTCGATATCGGAACAGGGCCGACCCAAAAGAGCATCGCGAACGAATCCCCCCACAAACCAAGCCTCAAATCCACTGGATTCAAGGGTATGAAGAACATGGAGCGCCGACTCGGGAAGAAGAGCCATGATGGAATCGGCCGATATAGGTGCAGTTTCGCCTGGTAAATCGATATTTCTTGGGAAATCCGCATCAAATGAAAGCCGCTCATCCAAAGGCATGGCGAAAGCTCCTTTACACTTTTTTGAAAAAATCCTTGCGTTTGCAAGAAACACTCGGTAGTATACACAAGCTGCGTTTTACAAGGAGGACGCAGCGCCCAAGCTGGCGACAAGAGCCGCTCAAAAGTTTGAAAAAGACTTTCAAACTTTTTGAAAAAAGTTCTTGACACCGAATGCGGGTGCGCGTAATATATCTCCTTGCGCCGCGGACGGAAGGAAGCGGCCGGCGGGAGCCGGAAGGCCCCCGGGAACCTTGAAAACCGGATACTGAGGAAACGGATAGGAACGCGTGCGGGGCCCCCGC
>CAKUKU010000006.1 GCA_934663775.1 uncultured Ellagibacter sp.
GCACTTCGTGTTTGGCGGTTGTTCCTTCCCCGAATAGCGCTCTTTCGCTCTAGTCTGTTGGAGTAGAATAGCCCGTGAACGACGACTCACTGATTGGCATTTCCACGGGGAAGAGACGGGGTTTGACTCAGCACATCTTCACATACGATTGCACCCTGCGCGATGGCGAGCAATGCGAGGGCATCTCGCTTTCGCTCGACGACAAACTGCGCATCGTGGAACGGCTCGACGCCTTCGGAATCGACTTCATCGAGGGCGGTTTCCCCGCGTCGAACCCGAAGGACATTGAGTTTTTTCGCCGTGTGAAGGAAATGCCGCTTGTCCATGCGCGCATCGCCGCGTTTGGGTCCACCTGCAAAAAAGGCACGCCAGCCGACCAGGACCAGGGCCTTGCCGACCTCATCGAGTGCGGCGCTCCCGTGGCGACCATTGTGGGGAAAACATGGGATACCCAGGTCACGCGCGCGTTGCAGACCACGCTTGCTGAGAACTTGCGCATGATCGCCGACTCGGTCGCCTACCTGAAGGCCCACGGGCTCATCGTCGTGTTCGATGCCGAACACTTCTTCGACGGCTACAAGGCCAACCCCGACTACGCGCTTGCGTGCATTCGCGCGGCGAGCGAGGCCGGCGCCGACTCCATCGATCTTTGCGAGACGAACGGCGGCGCGCTTCCCTTCGAAGTGGAAGAGGCACTCGCCGTCGTCGCTCGCGCGCTTCCCGGCCAACAGCTGGGCATTCACTGTCACGACGATTCCGGTTGCGCAGTTGCCAACGCGCTTTCGGCCGTGCGCGCGGGTGCGCTGCAGGTCCAGGGCACCGTCGGCGGCATCGGCGAGCGCGTGGGCAACACCGACCTGCTCACTGCCATAGCCGACATGGAGCTTAAGATGGGGCTTCACTGCGTTGGTACCGAAAACCTGCGCAACCTTACGCGAACCGCCCAGTTCGTCGCCGAGACGTGCAATCTGTCCGTTCCCGCGCACCACCCCTATACGGGCGCGTCGGCGTTCGCGCACAAGGGCGGCCTCCATGCGAGCGCCATCGCGCGATTCCCGGAGGCCTATGAGCACACGAGCCCTCGAAACGTCGGCAATGCGACGCGGATGCTTGTGAGCGAGCTTGCGGGGAAGGCATCGCTTGTCGCGAAGGCGAAAAGCTTAGGAATCGATCTTTCTGACGACGCCCGCACGCTCCAGGCCGTGCTCGACGACGTGAAGGCGCGCGAGGCGCGCGGCTATTCCTACGAAGTGGCCGACGGCTCGCTCGCGGTGCTGATTAAACGTCACTTAGGAACCTATACGCCCCATTTCACGCTAGAGAGCTTCCGCGTCATCGTCGACGATCGCGAGGACACGGGTGCGCTCGCGAAGGACGCGGCGAGCGAGGCCACGGTGAAGGTGCACGTGGGAGACCGCCGCATCGTTGCCACGGGCGAGGGCACGGGCCCTGTCGGTGCACTCGACGCGGCGCTTCGCATGGCCATCACGGAATACTTGCCCCAGGTGGCGAACATGGAACTCATCGACTACAAGGTGCGCATCCTAGACGAAGAAGACGCCGGCACGAGTGCCACGACGCGCGTCGTCATCACCACGAGCGACAAGCGCGGCAGCTGGGGTACGGTCGGTGTGAGCGAGAACATCATCGAGGCCTCGTGGAATGCGCTCGTCGATTCAATCGAGTACGGCCTCATGCGAGTGGAAGGGTAGTGAAATGAGCGAGTTAAGAACCCCCGAAGTTGAGAACCTGCTTACGGTCTTCGCGCGGTTAAACGACAACGACACGGTGTTTGCCCTGCTTGAAGACTTGTTCACGATTCGCGAGATCCGCGAAACCTCCCAGCGCCTCGCCGTGGCGCGCCTGCTCTCGGCGGGCAAGCCCTATTCCGCTATCGAGGAGGCCACGGGCGCCTCGGCGACGACCATCGCCCGCGTGTCGAAGTGCCTCTCCTACGGCGCAGGCGGCTACGCGGCCGCGCTCGAGGCGCTCGGCGACAAGGAAGAATAACCTGCGAGTTTGCCCCCCGGCGCTCGGTGAGCTTAGCTTGCTTGAGACGCCTGCCGAAACGGGTGGGTGCCCTGCCGCTCGATGCTGCTAAGCCACCTAACGTTCGGCGCGTGCTGCGAAGATTTCCAGAATGAGCTGGGCACGCGTCCCGATGAGCGCCGTGTTCTCATCGAGGAACCGGCGCACGTCGCTTAGGGGCAGCTGGAAGGGCGCTATGAGCTCGCTTTCCTCCGGTTGCGCATCGCCTGCCTTCTCCACCTGGGCAAATACAATTTGAATCGCCTCGTCGGTCAGCCCTGTCGACGAGAATCCCGCCTGGGGCAAAAGTCGGACAGGCTCATCGACGTCGGTGCGCAGGCGATACCCCGTCTCTTCGCGCAGCTCGCGGTCGACGCATTCGCGGATGCTCTCGTTGGGTTCCTTCAATCCTGCGGGGAACGCGATGCACCAGGAATTCAAGGGGTAGCGAAACTCGCGGATCAAAAGCAGCGTGCCCTCGCGCGTTTCGCCCACGATGCAAACGGCGTCCACGCGAGGCGCCTCGCCGCGGGCGTTCGTCAAAAGGCCCGCGCGGTATGCTTCGAGCTTCTTGCGCGACGTGCTCTCGTAGGCGTAGTCGGTGCCGTCGGGCAGCTCGTAGATGAGGATGTACTTGTTGATCCACCCCTCGCTGACCTGCTCGATTGCCTTCAGCTGCGGAATACCGTGAGTTGTTGCTGCGTCCATGCGCGCCCTTTCTCGCTCGTCGTCGTTCGGCGCCATGATACACCAGGGGAAGGGATAGCGCCGTTTTCCGCAAGTCGCCGCGCGTCGCCCGTTGCTTGCCGCTCCCCGTGACCCCCCACGCCTCGGCAGCTTGCCTCTTTCCCAAGAAAAAGAGAAGCCCGCAAGGGGGGATCCTTGCGGGCTTGCGAGCTGGGGTATCGGACATGCCCAGCGTCAATCGGAGAAAAGAGAGGGAAAGGGAAATCGAGAGGGGAGGAGCTACGCGATGGCGATGGTCTTCTTCTCTTCGAGCTTCGGCTGAGGCTGCGGCTTGGGGACGTCGATCACGAGCGTGCCGTTCTCGAAGCGGGCCTTGATGTCCTCTTCCTTGACGTCCTCGCCTACGTAGAACGTGCGGCTGCACTTGCCCTCGAAGCGCTCCTTTCGTACCCAGGTGCCTTTCTTCTCGTCGCCTTCAGTGGACTCGGTCTTGGTCTCCGCGTTCACAGTGAGATAGCCGTCCTTGAGTTCGGCCTGAACGTCTTCCTTCTTGAATCCGGGCAGGTCGATGGTCATTTCGAAGCCGTCTTCATGTTCCTTGATGTCCGTGCGCATCAGCGTGGAGGAAGATTTCGGCGCCGGGGTGAACGGAGTGTTGAAGAACGCGTCGAACGGGTCTGCCATCAGGTCGTTGAAGAAATTCCTACGAGTCGGCATAAGCATGGTCATCATTGTCATCTCCTAATTACGGGGGACGCTCATCTTTGGGAATCGGCGGAGGCTTGCGCGTCGTGCGGTTTGCTTGCCTGCGCGGCGGGCGGCAACTCTGTCGCGCCTGCGCGGCGGGCTGAAACCCTGCGGCGCCTCGCTTTCGCTCCTTCTCGGCGTCCCTTCTTGGTTCGACTATCGTTATAGGCTCCTTGTTAGCACTCGTCAATGGAGAGTGCTAACTTGTCACAAACCTGACACATTTGCTAGAAGGTAACTTGAGCGGTACAAGCTTAGATAATCGGAAGGAGAACGCAGGTATTCTCCAACCTGGGCAAAGCGGGTATGCTTTGGGGAGTAAGGGGCGAAAGATTGCGGGGTGTGGCGTGGCTCGAGTTGGCATCATTTCCGATACGCACGGCATTTTGCCTGGCGAAGCCTACAACGCGCTTGCCGACTGCGAGCACATCATCCATGCAGGCGACATTTGCGACCCGGGGATCGTCCGCGATCTGCAAACGCTCGCGCCCGTGACGGCGGTGCTCGGCAACAACGACTTCAACGAGTACGGCTTGTCGGTGCATCGTTTTGCCCACCCCGTCGTCGACGGCGTGCGCTTCCTTGTGGCGCACTACCCGCAGGACGTGCGCATCACGTTCGCGGGCTCGGGCGCGCTTGCGCCGGGCGACCCGTTGCCGAACGTATGTGTCCACGGGCACACGCACGTGCCCGAAGTTGTGGTGGGGAAGGATATTCGCCCTGCCGACTTGCTTATTTGCCCAGGCTCACCGACGATTCCCCGCGGCGGGTTCCCGCAATGCATAGCGAAGATCGACGTATGGGAAGGCCGCATCCTGTGCGCATGGGTCGAACGCACCACTCCCGGCCCCCACTGCGGCGAAGTGGTCCTGCGCCACGACTTCGCATGATTTTTAAGCCAGCAAATTACCCTGCGATCAATCCTGCCCATGTCGTTACGACGGGGGCGTAGCCTGCTAGGAAGATGGCGAGAATCGCCGCGGGAAGCACATACTTCACGTAGGCGTAGGCGCCTTTCGGAAAGCGCAGGCCCTCGCCCGCGTTCGCTTCGGCGATGAAGTTGTCCCAGCCCCAGCTTCGCTTCGAGGTACAAAACGCCAGGAAGATAAGGCATCCGATTGGCAGAATCGTGTTCGACAGCAGGAAGTCTTCCAGGCTTTGCACGTTGCCGATGCCCGGCACCTCGAATCCCGACCACACGTTGAACCCAAGGGCGCACGGCACGCAAAGCACCATGAGCGCGATGCCCGCGCCGATGCAGGCGCGGCTGCGCGGCGTTCCCCATTCGTCGATGATGAACCCGATCACATTCTCGAAGATGCCGATGACGGTGGAAAGCGACGCGAAGCTCAGGAACAGGAAGAACAGCGTGCCCCACACGCCGCCCAGGGGCATCTGCCCGAACACGGTGGGCAGTGCCACGAAGACGAGGCTCGGCCCCGACGCCGGCTCGACGCCGTAGGTGAAGCAGCTGGGGAAGATGATGAATCCCGCGAGAATCGCGACGAGCACGTTCAGCGCGGTGATGTTCACCGCTTCGCCCGACATGCGGCGCTCGCGCCCCATGTGGCTGCCGAAGATCGACATCGACCCGATGCCGACCGATACCATGAAAAACGCCTGGCCCATCGCTGCGGAAACGGCCTGGCCGAAAGTGCTCCACTGCTCGGCGGGGGTGGCGCCCGCGAGCAGCTTCCCGAAATCGGGCATCAGGTAGAACGCGAGGCCTTCGGGTGCCCCCGGTAGCATGACCGAGCGCACGCACAAAACCAAGAGCACGACGAACAGCGCCGCCATCATAACCTTCGTCACGCGCTCGATGCCGCGCTCGAGTCCCGCGCGGTTCACGACGATGCTCATGCCCAAAACGACGACCGTCCACGCGATCGATTCCACGGGGTTGCCGATAAGCCTCCCGAACAGGGATTCCGCGCCCGAGGCGTCGAGCCCGTCGAACGCGCCTGTGGCTCCGTAGGCGCAAAACGCGAGCATCCATCCGGCGACCACGGCGTAGAACATGAGGAGAAGCCCCGAGCCCACTAGCCCGATCCACTTGCAACGGTGCCACTTCGTCCCCGCGGGCTCGAGCTCATCGAAGCTGCGCGCGATTCCCTTGCGGCTCGCGCGTCCGCACGCGAACTCGATGATGACGATGGGCAGTCCCATGACCGCCAAGAACAGCAGGATGAGCAGCACGAACGCCGCGCCGCCGTACTGCCCCACCAAATAGGGGAACCGCCACACGTTGCCCAGACCGATCGCGCAGCCTGCGCTCACCAGAATGAAACCGAGACGCGACCCGAATTGCTCGCGAGCCATAACATCTATCTCCTCACATAAAAACGCCCGACGCATAGCGCCGGGCGCGTATTTGCCTGGGAAAGTGTAGCTTATCTTGCCCTAGGCGTTCTCCAAAAACGCGAGGTAGCCCTTGTAGGCCTCGTAGATGTCGGCCTTGCTCGTGACCTCCCAGGGTGCGTGCATCGAGAGCACGGCCACGCCCGAGTCGATGACGTCCATGCCGTACTTCGCGGGCAGATATGCGATCGTCCCGCCGCCGCCTGCATCGACTTTTCCCAGCTCAGCGGTCTGGAACGACACGTCCGCATCGTCCATCACGCGGCGCACGCGCGCGACGTATTCCGCGCTCGCGTCGTTGCTGCCGCTCTTCCCGCGTGCGCCCGTGTACTTGTTGAACACGAGCCCGCGCCCCAAAAACGCCGCGTTCTTCGGCTCGAACACGCTCGCATAGGCGGGATCGAAGCCGGCGGACACGTCGGAGGAAAGCATGCTCGACGCGGAAAGCGCACGTCGTAGCGGGAGCATGCCGCCTTCGCCAGCAAGTTCCATGATCTCGGCGATGGTGTTCTCGAAGAAGTTCGACGCCATGCCGGTCGCGCCGACGCTTCCAATCTCCTCCTTGTCGACGAGCACGCAGACCGCCGTCTTCGTCAAATCCGCCGGCGCCTCGAGCTGCGCGATGAGCGAGGTGTAGGCGCACACGCGGTCGTCTTGCCCGTAGCCGATGACCATGCTGCGGTCAAAGCCCAGCTCACGGGCGCGCCCTGCCGGCACCATCTCGATTTCCGCGGAAAGGAAGTCGGCCTCTTCGATGCCGTACTTGTCAGCCAGAAGCTTCAGCGCAAAGGCCTTCACCGGCTCCTTGGCGGCGTCTTTGTCGGCGGCCTCCTCGCCGCCTTCGATCGCGAGCGGGCGGTTGCCGATGAGGATATCTAAGTCCTCGCCCTCGACAATCTTGTTGCCCTTCTTGTCCATCTGCTGGCTTGCAAGGTGAATAAGCAGGTCGGACACGCAGAAGACGGGGTCGCCCTCGTCGTCGCCCACATTTATGTCCACGACCGTACCGTCCTTCTTGGCGATGACGCCGTGCATGGCGAGCGGGAGCGTGACCCACTGATAGTTCTTGATACCGCCGTAGTAGTGCGTGTCGAGAAGCGCGAACCCGTTGCTCTCGTAGAGCGGATTCTGCTTCAGGTCGAGGCGGGGGCTGTCAATGTGCGAGCCCAGGATGTTCATGCCTTCGCTTAAGGGCTTGCTTCCCAGCTGCACCAGGATGAGCGCCTTGCCGTGGGAATGTGCCCACACCTTGTCGCCCGCGGAAAGCGCGCGCCCCTCGCGGACGGCGTCGGCGAGCGAGACGTAGCCCGCTTTCTCAGCCATGCGGATGGCGGTTGCGGCGCAGCGCCGCTCGGTCTTGTTTTCCGAAATGAAGTCGATGTAGTTGCTGGCCAGGCCTTCGAGGGCCTCGAGGTCCACTTCGTCGTACTTCTTCCAAGCTACTTCGTGTTCCATGTCCTTCGACCTTTCGTGTTGTCCAAGGCGAATCGTGATGCAGGCAATTATAGTGCACGACGCCCGCGCCTCGGCGGATGTGAACGTTCTGCGAATTGCGGCGGGGAATGCGAGGAGGCGACTTGCATAAGGTTCGGCAACTCGGTATAGTTTCTTATTGAGATAAATTCTCAATAAGATGAGGTTAACAAAACAGATAACAAGAACAATTGAGAGGGGCACATTATGAACCTTCGTACCGAACTTCCCACCGCTGAGAACTCCAGCAACTTCAACGCTGTCGCCAACGCCGCCACCAAGGCGGGCACCACGCTCGAGAACCTGAAGGCCGCCGTTGCGGGCGAGACCGGCGCTTCCGCCAAGTACGCCGCCTTCGCCAAGGCCGCCAAAGAGCAGGGCTTCGACCAGCTCGCACGCCTGTGGGAGGCCACTTCTGCCGCCGAGCAGATCCACATCAACCTCGAAGCTTCCCTCGTGGAGGCCGAAGATCCCTCCTACACCCGCCCGACCGCCGAGGCTCCAGCTCCCGAGGCTATCGACCTCAACCTGATCGCCTCCGCCAACGGCGAGATCTTCGAGACCTCCGACATGTACCCCACCTTCATCAAGAAGGCGCAGGAAGAGGGCCATGCCAAGGCCGTCAAGGTGTTCACCAGGGCAAAGCTTGCCGAGGCCGTCCATGCCGAGAAGTACCTCGAGGCGTACAACAACATCGACGCCGCCGATGACGACGCGTACTACCTCTGCCCGGGCTGCGGCTACATCCACAAGGGCGAGGACTTCGAGAAGTGCCCGATCTGCGGCGTTCCGAAGGCGAAGTTCCAGCGCTTCTAGTCCCCTGCGGCGATATGCGTGGCTTGCGGCGAGCGATTCCCGCGCATTGCGGAAGGCGGGCGTCTTCCGCTCGGTTGCGGAATGTGAGCCGACCGCCGCAACATCATGCGAGTGCGCTTCGGCGCGTTCCACGTGAAACATGCGAAGCCGAGTCCTTCGGGGCTCGGCTTCTTCACTTTCTGTGCAAATTGGTAACCCGTCAGAAGAGCGACTCTATAATCCTTGGATGAGACACGACACGAAGGGACAGCACGCGCGATTCCATGGCATTCGACCCGAATAAATTTTTCCTTACACGCGCCGTCAACGGGTGGTGCAATCGCCTTCTGGGCGCGGTGACGGAAGGCGAGCTTGCCGACCAGCCGGCCGAGTATGCCTCGCACCGCCCGCCGCGCGATTATATTTGCAACACGCTTGGCACGAGCGCATGGGGCATGGTGTTCCCCGTCCTCACCATCGTGGTGACGCAGCTCGCGGGTGTGGAGCTTGCCGGCATGTTCTCTCTCGCCTTCGTCACGGGGTCGCTGCTCATGATTCTCGCAAACTACGGCGTGCGCACCTACCAGATTTCCGACCTGGACGAGGCGCACTCGTTCTCGGATTATCAGCTCAACCGTTGGCTCACCTGCGCGGCGATGCTCATCGTCGGGTGGATATATTGCGCCATCAGGGGTTATGCGGGCGAGATGTTCACCATCAGCATGGGCGTGTACGTCTACAAGATGGTCGATGGCTTAGCCGACGTCTACGAGGGGCGCCTTCAGCAGAAGGACAAGCTCTATCTCGCGGGCATCTCCCAGGCGTTTCGCTCGGTGCTCGTGCTTGTGGTGTTCTCCGTCGCGTTGTTCGTCACGCGCAGCGTCAGCGTCTCCTGCATCGCGATGGCCGTTGCCGCGGGCATTTCGTTCATCGTGCTCACCTTGCCGCTTGCGATTTGGGAAACGCCCACGTCGGCGCGTGCGAGCTTCGACAGCGTCGTCGCGCTTTTCAAGCAGTGCGCCCCGTTGTTCGTCGCGCTGTTCCTCTACTCGCTCATCGACAACATGCCCAAGTTCGTCATGGAAGGCGTTCTTTCCTACGACAACCAGCTCTACTACAACGTGCTCTACTTCCCAGCTATGGGCATTCTGCTCACCGCGCAGCTCATCTACAAGCCGATGCTCGTGAAGATGGCCGCCGTGTGGGCCGACCCCGAGAAGCGCAAGCGCTTCGACATGATCATCGTCGTGATCGTGGCGGTGATCGTGGGTATCACCGTCGTGATGGCGCTCATCATGGGCTGGATTGGCATCACGATTATGAGTTTCCTCTACGGTGTGGATTTCGAGCAGTTCCGCGGGCTTGTGTTCATCATGCTCGCTGCCGGCGGCGTCACTGCCTGCATCGACTTCCTCTATCAGGTGGTCACGGTGCTGCGCCAGCAGCGTACGGTGACAAAGCTTTACCTGATCACGTTCGGGTTCTCGCTGTTCGTTCCGATTCTGCTGGTGAATTTCACGGGGCTGCCGGGCGCCATCATCGGGTACCTCATCGTGATGTGCATCCTGCTTGTGCTTCTGGTTTGGGAATACGGGAAGGTTCGCATGGCTTTGGCCGAGCGCGACAAGCAGGCGGCCGCCGCGCATGCAACGCGCGTGGTCGGGCGCGTCGTGCCGACGGAAGATGCTCCCGCCGCGCGTCAGCGTCGCTCCCGCGATGCCTCCGCCGAGTTGCGCACATCTCGCGCGCCGCGCACGCCGCGCCGGTAAGCTTGAGCCGCGGGCCCCTCCTTTCGCCGGCAGGCCGGCCGCACGCCCCCAAGCTCCCGTCTCAAAGCTCTCCTCGCACTCCGCGTCGCCTTCTCCTGCTGCCGCGTTAAGGGCTGGGGAATTTCTCCGAAAACGCAGGTATTTCGCCGCCGCGACCCGTGCAACCCTCGGCGGGGTGTCTATAATGTCGAACAACACTATAGTCGTCCCCGTTCGCGAAGGAGCATATTCCCCATGGCTTACTACTATGACGAGCCGTCACGCACGTTCAACGAGTATCTTTTGGTGCCTGGTCACACGCCTGCTACGTGCATTCCGGCGTCGGTCAGCCTGAAAACGCCGCTCGTCAAGTATCGCAAGGGCGAAGAGGAGTGCCCGCTTTCGCTGAACATCCCGATGGTGTCCGCTATCATGGCCGCCGTCTCCGACGACAACATGGCCGTGGCCCTTGCCACCGAGGGCGGCCTTTCCTTCATCTACGGCAACCAGACCATCGAGCAGGAAGCCGCCATGGTCAAGCGCGTGAAGGATTACAAGGCCGGTTTCGTCGAGTCTGACGCCAACCTTTCCCCCGATATGACGCTCAATGAGGTCGTCGCGCTGAAGGAGGCCACCGACCACTCCACCATGCCCGTCACCGATGACGGTACGGCGCACGGCAAGCTGCTCGGCGTGGTCACCGAGCGCGATTACCGCCTTTCCCGCATGAGCGGCGACGAGAAGGTCTCCGAGTTCATGACCCCGCGCGAGAAGCTGATTGTGGCGCCGGCGGACACTTCTCTTAAGGTTGCTAACGATATCATCTGGGATCACAAGCTGAACTCGCTGCCGCTCGTGAACGACGACGACACGCTCGCCTACATGGTGTTCCGCAAGGACTACGATTCCCATAAGTCGAACCCCAATGAGATGCTCGATGCCCACAAGCGCTACATCGTGGGCGCCGGCATCAACTCCCGCGACTACGCCGAGCGCGTTCCCGCGCTGGTCGAGGCGGGCGCCGACGTGCTGTGCATCGATTCTTCCGAGGGCTATTCCGATTGGCAGAAGATGACGATCGAGTGGGTGCGCGAGCACTACGGCGACTCCGTGAAGATCGGCGCAGGCAACGTGGTCGACGGCGAGGGCTTCCGTTTCTTGGCTGAGGCGGGCGCTGACTTCGTGAAGATCGGCATCGGCGGCGGCTCCATCTGCATCACGCGCGAGACCAAGGGCATCGGCCGTGGTCAGGCGACGGCTACCATCGAGGTTGCCAAGGCGCGCGACGAGTACTTCAAGGAGACTGGCATCTACGTGCCGATTTGCTCCGACGGCGGCATCGTTTACGACCACCACATCTCGCTGGCTCTGGCCATGGGCGCGGACTTCGTCATGCTCGGCCGTTACTTCGCACGCTTCGACGAGTCCCCGTCGGCCAAGGTCATGGTGAATGGTACCTACATGAAGGAATACTGGGGCGAGGGTTCCGCTCGCGCCCGCAACTGGGGCCGTTACGACCTGGGCGGCAAGAAGAGCCTGTCGTTCGAAGAGGGTGTCGATTCCTATGTGCCCTACGCTGGCCCGCTCAAGGACAACATCGCGGTCACGTTGCTCAAGATCAAGTCGACCATGTGCAACTGCGGCGCGCTCACTATCCCCGAGTTCCAGGACAAGGCCAAGCTCACGGTGATCAGCTCCACGTCCATCGTCGAGGGCGGCGCGCACGACGTCCTTCTGAAGGACAAGGCTCCTTACGCTTCCAACATGAGGTAAGCGAGCATCATCGGGCCTTTGATCGGCGGAACAGGCTGCCGCGAGGGAGCCTGTTCCGCGGTCTTGACAAGATGGCGGATTGTCGGCGAGCCGGCGGTCCGCTGAGGCATAAAGAAAGCGACCTCCTGGTCGCTTTCTTTATGCCATGACACGAAAACGGTGCGTTTTGGCTCGCTGCTACGCGATGAGCTTCTCCGCGAGTCCCGCCCAGGTCACGCGCTCGATCCCTGCGAAATCGGCGGCACTCGGCGCAGGTGCCGCTGCAGCGGCGTCGAGCGCTTTCGCCAAACGTTGCTCGAAAGCGGGCAGGTCGTCCGCTACGGGTTCGTCGACGCTTTGCATGCGCGGCGGCTCGACGTACCATACGGGTGCGGCGGGAATGTTCTCGGAAATCCAGGGGCGGATGCCGGGCAGGTCGGTCACCACGGCCTTGCATCCGCAGGCGAGCGCCTCGATCACCACGAGCGGCAAGCCCTCGAAAAACGACGGCAGCACGAACACGTCGGAGTTGCGATATATTCCGGCAAGCTGGTTTTGGTCGACTTTTCCTGGGAAGGCGAATCGATAGGGCGACGCATCGGCCTGCTCGCGCAGCTCGGCATATTCGTGCTCGTCGTTATAGCCTCCGACCAGGTTGAACGTAATATCGGACGGTGCTGTTTCCAACAGTTTCGCGCAGCGGATGAGGCTTTCGACCCCCTTTTTGCGCCAAATCTTGCCGACGTATACTGCGCGAGTTGACGCCCCCTCGGCACGCGGCACGCGGCCCTCGCGGTTGAAGAACGCGTCGTTATATCCCGATCCCACAACGCGCACGCGGTTCTCGGCGACCCCGTACATGTCCACGATTTCGCGCTTCTGCGGCTCGTGCAGCGCGAAGATGCAATCGAGCTCGCGCACGCCTTCGACGATGAACTCGCGTTCGAGCGAGTGCTTTCCCATCTGGCGCAAATCGGTGCTGTGGCAGATGCCGCGCACGTTCGGGCACGTGAACCCCCTCGCCTCGGCAACCTCGCGCACACAGTGCACGGCGACGCCGCACGCCAGATACAGGTGGTGGCAGAGCACCACGTCGGGGAACTTCTCCTCGCATGCTTCGCGAATCACCTGATCGAAGGCGCGTTTGAATTGCTTGCACATCTCGGGCGTCAGGTCGCGGTAGCGCGTGGCCTCGTATGGCATCTGGTCGCTCATGCCGCATACGGGGAAGGGCAGCTCGGGCGTGCGGAAGCGCACGGGGTGGAAGGCGACGCCCTCGGGAAGGCTTACCTCGTCGCTCGCGTCGATGCCGGCGACGAGCGACATCGTATGCCCCGCTTCGGAGAACGCGCGCACCGTTTCGGCGACGTAGACGCCGCTTCCCGTGCTGTCGGGCTTCTGCGCGGTGATGACCAGGATATTCATAAGGAACCTTTCGAAAATGAGACGGCAGCCCGCCAGGGGGCCGTCGTCTTGCTGCTCGCGAGTTCATCGTCGCGCCGCGCGGGGTTGCTGCTCGTGGGTCGCGAGACGGCGCCATTCGGCACGGCTTTCGGCTCGCTTTGCCGCCCGTGCCCTTACGCCTCGGCGACGTAGGAGTCGATCAGCCGTCGCAGCTCGTCGACGCCCGTGCCGTTTGCCGAAGACGTCACCACGAAGGGGACGTCTTTCGGGAGGTCGAGCTTCTTGCGGATGACGGACGCCTGTCGTCCCGCCGCCTGCTTGGACATCTTGTCGGCTTTCGTGAGCGCAATCGCGAAGGGGAAGTCGTTTTCCCAGAGAAACTGCGACATGTGCACGTCGAGCGCCGAGGGGTCGTGGCGGATGTCGACGAGCGACACCACCAGGGCGAAGCGGCGATCCTGGTTGAAGTAGCCCTCGATCAGCTCTGACCAGCGGCCCTTTTCCGCTTTCGAGACTTTCGCGTAGCCGTACCCGGGCAGATCGACGAAATCGGTGCCGTCGACATCGTAGAAGTTGATTGTCGCGGTTTTGCCCGGCGTCTGCGACACCTTTGCAAGGCCCTTGCGGAACATCAGCTTGTTCAGAAGCGACGACTTCCCCACATTCGAGCGCCCGGCGAACGATACTTCGGGGCGTGCCGACTCGGGGAGCTGCGACGATGTGCCATATGCCGCCTTAAACGATGCGATGTGGTAATTCATGGGGTTGCCTCGCGTATCTCTTATCTGCGTGTCCGCCCATGGTACCAGAAAAACCGCAGGGCCCGCGCGCTGAATCGAGCGGTTGGACGGGCGCCGCGATGCTTAGCCGCCTGTGAATTTACCCCGCCAGATGGGGACGGGCGCCCCGCTTTCGGGTATACTCGACACCGTTTTTGGGACAATCAAACGAAGGCAAGGTTTGTGAACATGCCCGCCTACACGGTTTGCATAGTCGAAGACGAAGCGGAATGCGCGGCGGCGCTCATCGGCAAAGTTGTGAACTCTCCTTTCGCAGAAGGGCTCGCCGTGCGCCAGATGGCTTCTCGCGCTGAACTTGAGTCCTACATTTCCGCAGGTCACGCTGTTGACATTCTCATCACTGACATCAATTTGGGCACCGACGCCGCAGACGGCATCGCCATGGTCGGCGACCTTTTTCCGGAAGGGTCGAAAACGCAGGTCATCTACGTTACTGGTTATATCGAGTACTGCACGCCCGTCTACGAGACGCAGCACGTGTATTTCCTGGTGAAGCCCGTGCGGCAAAGCGCGCTCGACGATGCGCTCAAAAAGGCGCTCGAAAATCTTGCTACCCAAAAGACGCCGGCGGACACCCCGAAAAACCCTTCCTGCTCGCTCGCGTTCGGAGTGCGCGGGAAGACCATCGTGGTCGATGCTGCGAGCGTGGAATTCCTGGAAAGCGAGCACCGCAAGCTGCGCCTTCACACCGATGACGGCGAGATTGAGGTGTACTGCTCGCTCGGCGATGCCCTGGGCATGCTCCCCGGCGGCTTCGCGCAGTGTCACAAGAGCTTCATCGTGAACTTGGCGGACGTCGTCGAGGTCGGGAGGGACGACATCCTCATGAAGTCGGGCGTGCGCGTGCCGATGGGCCAGAAGCGCCGCCACGACGTGAAAGAGGCGCTGCTCGACTACCTGAAGGCGCGGGCATAGTGCGATGTCTCCCTTGTTGTCTGGGGTGAACTGGGAATACGTCGTCGTCGACCTGATTGGCGCCGTTCCCATCCAAATTTTGTACGGCTACGTCATGACGCGCCTTCTCGATTTCCCGCGCCCCGCCGTTTTCGTTGCGGCGTACTCGCTGTGCTCGCTTGCGATCCTGTCGTTCTCCTCGATGTTCGACACTTGGCTTGTCCTTCTGGCGTGGCTCCTGCTCGGCGCCGCGCCCGCTTTCTTCGTGCGCGATCGGGCGTCCCATCGTGTGCTCATCGTCGCGTCGTCGATCGTCATCGCGATCGTCGCGTATCTCGCCTTTCTTCTCATTTGGATGGCCGTTGTCGACGATCCCACAAGCTACCAGGCGAAATACGAGCAGCTCCCCAAATACGCGGTGGCGTCCGCCCTTCATCTCATCGTGCTCGACGTGATATTCGTGTGGTTCCGTCATGTCCAGGGACGCTTGCTCACCCCTCAGGTGAAGCGCTACGTTGGCGAGGGGCCGAAGTATTTCATCTGGTTCCCCCTGCTCCAGATCCCCTTCCTGGTCATCGCCCTCGTCGGCATCGACTCGGTCGACGCGTGGAATCCGCTGCTCGCCGTGTTCGTGTTCTCGCTGGGGGTGGTTCTCCTCGTGGCCGACTTGGCGCTCTTCCGCGCGATCGACCGGTTCGTGCTCGAACGCTACGAGGCATCGCGCATCGAGCTGCTCGAGCGCCAGCTTGCCGATGAGCTGCGGTTTTTCGGCGACTTGTCTCTGGTGCTCGAAAATTCCGCCCAGCTTCGCCACGATCTGCGCAACCACATGCAGGTCATCGAGGTGCTCGCGTCCCGCGGCGATTTCGACAGCGCGCGCGGTCACGTGAGGAGCCTTCTCGGGGAAATCGAGCGCACGAACGAAAGCGACAGCGCGATCGCCCTTCGCGTCGAGCGCCATCGCGGGGAAGCTTTTGCCCCCGCGGGGCATGCATGCGCGACGGATGCAGAATGCGAAGGGTAGGAACCTGTGGATGCGTTCATCGCGACATCGATTGTTCTCACCGTCGCCGTGCTTGCCGCGATGGTCGTCGACGCCGTTCGCCTGGACAGGCGGCTCGGCCAAATGCCGCGCTCCCAAAGAATCTCCTGCCTGCTTTTTCCCACGAGCCAAATCGCTTGCGTCGCGGGAATCGCCTTCGGGACGATGGCCCTCGGCTCCTCGCCCGTGATTCTCTTCACGTCGCTTGTGCTGGGAGTTGCCTGCATCCCCCTCGACTCGCTGCTGTTCACTGCGCTCGGAAGAGCGGAGCGCGCGGATATCCTCCGCAGCCGGGCGCGCCTGCTCGAAGCTCAGGTCGCCGCGCGGCGCGCGGAGGCAAAGGGGCTTGTCTTCGTGGTGGACGAAGCTCGCGACATCCGAAACAAAATCGCCGATGAGCTGGTTTTTCTCGATGAGCAGCTCGCACGCGGCGAAGTGGACGCAAGTGGGAAGAGCGTGGACGACATCATCGTGCTTGCAAGCAGGAAGACGCTGCACGTGTGCGATCACGCCGCCCTCGACGCGCTGGTGTCGCTCAAGCTGCGCGAGTTCAAGGCGAAAGGCGTCGACGTTGCGTGCTCTCTCAAAGTTCCCGTGAAGCTGGCGATTCCCGACTCCGAGCTGTGCGCACTCGTGTCGAACATGCTCGACAACGCGCTCCACGCCTGCGAGGCGGTCGACGCGGCCGAGCGCTTCGTGTCCCTTCGGGCGTTCGTCCAGGGGTCGTACCTTGTGCTCGACATGCGCAACAGCGAACCGCGCTCGGCGGGCGCGCTCGATGCGTTGGCGGGCTCGCATGGCCTTTTTACGGGCGACATCTTTGACCGCGTTGGTTTCACCGAAAAGCAGACGCGCGGCGGTGCGCTCGCCGAGCACGGGTGGGGCCTTTCCGTCATCGACACGATCGTCCGGCGCCACGACGGGGCCGTTTCCCTCGAACGCTCCGAAGGCGAGTTTCGCACGTCGGTGATGCTCGGCCTCGCTGTGCCCGCCGAGCCCTACGCGGCGGCAAACGGGGAACTCCATGCGGCGGCGAGTGCGCAACCCCGCGCAGCCTCGCACGCGGTTTCGCTCGTGCAATCTTACGCGGCCGCGCACGTCGAGGGAGACGCCGATTGATTCCGCCGGTCCTGCGCGCGAGGCGGCACGCACGGCCAGATGCGTTACAATGTGCAATTACGTTTTTCCCCAGCAAGAATGAAAACGAGAAGGCAGCAACCATGAAAGCTTACAACCCGCATGAGATCGAACCGCGTTGGCAAAAGGCGTGGGAAGAATCGGGCCTGAACACCGTTCGCGAAGACGAATCGAAGCCGAAGAAGTACGTGCTCGAGATGTTCCCGTACCCTTCGGGCGACATCCACATGGGACATGTGCGCAACTACACGATCGGCGACGTGATCGCCCGCTATTCGAAGATGCGCGGCTTCGACGTGCTTCACCCCATGGGGTGGGACGCTTTCGGCCTGCCCGCCGAGAACGCCGCCATCAAGCACCACAGCCATCCCGCGAAATGGACGTACGCGAACATCGAGACGCAGAAGGCGTCCTTCAAGCGCATGGGCCTGTCCTACGATTGGGACCGCACAGTCGTTGCGTGCGACCCCGAGTACTATCGTTGGGGCCAGTGGATTTTCCTGCAGTTCTGGAAGCGCGGGCTTGTCGAGCGCCGCGAGTCCCCGGTGAACTGGTGCCCCAACTGCAAGACTGTTCTCGCAAACGAGCAGGTCACGGAAGGTGAATGCTGGCGCTGCCACGGCGCTGTCGAGAAGCGCGACCTCACGCAGTGGTACTTTAAGATTACCGATTACGCGCAGGAGCTGCTCGACGACCTCGACCAGCTCGACGGCTGGCCCGAGCGCGTGAAGCAGATGCAGGCCAACTGGATCGGCCGCTCGGAAGGCGCCGAGGTCGACTTCGAGCTTCTTCCCGCCGAGGGCAAAGACGACGGTCAGACGATCACCGTGTTCACGACGCGCCCCGACACGCTGTTCGGATGCAGCTTCTTCCTGCTGGCCCCCGAAAGCAAACTCGTCCCCGAGCTCGTTGCTGGCACTGAATACGAGGCCGACGTCATGGCGCTCGTGGAAGCCGCTTCCAAGGTGAGCGCCGTCGAGCGCGCCCAGGGCGACCGCGAGAAGCACGGCGCGTTCACCGGCCGCTACGTCGTGAACCCCGTGAACGGCGAGAAGGTTCCCGTGTGGGTCGCCGACTACATCGTGGCCGACTACGGCACGGGCGCCGTCATGGCCGTTCCGTGCGGCGACCAGCGCGACTTCGAGTTTGCTCGCAAGTACGACCTGCCCATCATTCCCATCATCTTGGGCGAGGACGACGCGCTCTATCCGCAGCTCAAAGACGAGCAGAATCGCGTCGTCACCACGGTCGATTGGGAGAAATCCTACGAAGCCGAGGGCAAGCTCGTGCAGTCTGGCAAGTACACCGGCATGGTAGGCGGAAAACATTCGCCCGCTGTCGACGCGATCATCGGCGACTTGGAGGCTGCGGGCAAGGGGAAGAAGTCGGTGCAGTTCCGCCTGCGCGACTGGCTCATCTCCCGCCAGCGCTATTGGGGAAACCCCATTCCTGCCATCTACTGCGACACGTGCGGACTCGTGCCGGTTCCCGAAGAGGACCTGCCCGTCACGCTTCCGAAGGATATCGACCTTTCCGCAGGCGAGACGCTCGCCACGCATGAGGAGTTCGCGAAATGCACGTGCCCGAAGTGCGGAGGACCGGCGCGCCGCGAGACGGACACGATGGACACGTTCACGTGCTCGAGCTGGTATTACCTGCGCTACACCGATCCGCACAACACCGAGCTGCCCTTCGCCCCCGAGAAGGCGAACCGCTGGATGCCCGTCGACCAGTACATCGGCGGCATCGAGCACGCGATTCTGCACCTCCTCTACAGCCGCTTCTTCACGAAGGTGCTGCGCGATATGGGCATGGTCGACTTCGACGAGCCTTTCAAGAACCTGCTGTGCCAGGGCATGGTGCTCGACGAGCACGGCGACGTCATGAGCAAGTCGAAGGGCAACGTGATCTCGCCCGAGGATATGATCGCAGGTTACGGCGCCGATGCTGTGCGCGCGTACATCCTGTTCATGGCCCCGCCCGACAAGGAGCTGCAGTGGAATGAGGACGGCCTTGCGGGCATGTACAAATTCCTGAACCGCGTGTGGCGCATGGTCGGCGATTTGGCCGGCGTCGCGGGGGAGGAAACGCTTTTCCAGGAGGGCGGCAAGCTTTCCGTCGCTGAGGCCGCGAAGGTGCTCGTGCGCGAACGACATCGCGTGTGCGGCAAGGTGGTCGAGGACTTCGACCGCAACAACTTCAACACCGCCATCGCCGCCATCATGGAGCTCGCGAACGCGACGGGCGATTTCCTGCATGCGGCATCCGCCGAGGAGCGCGCGGCAAACGCCGAGCTCAAGGCGCTTTCGACCGATATCGCCGAGGTGCTCGTGAAGCTGCTCTCGCCGATCTGCCCGCATTGGTCCGAGGAGCTGTGGCGCACGGTGCTCGGCCACGAGGACAGCGTGCACGTCGAGCCGTGGCCTGAGTTCGACCCCGAGAAGGCGAAGGCCGACGAGGTGGAGCTCGCGGTGCAGGTGAACGGCAAGGTGAAGGCGAAGATCACGGTTGCCGCCGACGCCGCCGAGGAAGACGTGAAGGCCCAGGCGCTCGAAGCTGTCTCCCAGGCCATCGAGGGCAAGGATGTGAAGAAGGTCGTCGTCGTCAAGGGACGTTTGGTGAACATCGTCGCGAAATAGCGAAGACGCGCTACAATCGCCGTGTTCGCAATGCCCGCCAGCTGCGATGACGCGACTTGGCTGGGCGATAGGTGAAACCGAGGGTCGGCAGTTTCTGAGCTGTCGACCCTTCTTCGTATTCTTGAACTTCGAAAGGCCCTGAACTATCTGCGCTATGCTCAAACTGCTTCTGAAAATCGCTGTCACCTGCGCCGTTGCGGTAGCTGCCGTTGTCGGGGCGACGAATGCGATCGTGGTGTTCTCCACCCAAAACGACATCATGGACACCGATGTTGCGGCGGGTTATCATGCCGATGCAATCGTCGTGCTTGGAGCGTCGGTATTCGCCGACGGCACACCCTCCCAGATTCTGCAGGATCGTCTCGATTGCGGCATTGCTCTGTACAAGGCGGGCGCGGCTCCCAAGATCATCATGTCCGGCGACAACCGCAGCGAGCACTACAACGAGTGCGCAGCGATGAAGCGCTACGCCATTTCCCAGGGCGTGCCTTCTGAAGATATCTTCTGCGACCATGCGGGTTTCTCAACGTACGAGAGCATGTACCGCGCGAAGAACGTGTTCGGCTGCACGCGCGTTGTGGTGGCCACGCAAACTTACCACTTGTACCGCGCGCTTTACTCGGCGCACGCCCTAGGCGTCGAGGCGATTGGGGTGGCAAGCGATTACCATAGCTACGGCAACCAAACATGGTACGACGTGCGCGAAATCCCCGCGCGTACGAAGGATTTCTTCAAGGCGCTCTTCAACGTGCCCTCGACGTTCGTGGGCGAGCCGATTTCGCTCGACCAATCGGGCGACGTTACGGGATAACCGCGGGGTTCGGGCGCCGACGGGGGTCCGACGCAAGCGGCGGAAGCGGACGGGGTCGTCATGCTTTCAGCCGCGCCGACGTTTGACCCCGATGCCTGATGCCTGATGCCGGGGGCGTCGTCTCTCTGTGAAGGGATATGAATGAGGGATGATCGCTTTGAACCTTCCCTTTTGCGACGCGGCCCCACGATGGGGTTCGACAAGGAAATCCTCCCATCGTGGACAAAAATCGCCGCTATGGCAGCCTTCGGGGGCGGTCTCGGGCGTTTTGCCTTGTGTCTCCCGGCGTTTCCCCAGGTCGGCATTTGCGAAGAGGAGCTTCCCTTATGAAACTCGCGCCATAGCGTGGATTTTTGTCCACGATGGCCGTTAATCGGGACGCGATCGGAGGCAGGTTCGAAGTTGCTTCGGACAAGGATTGCTTTCCCGCCCCCATCCGGTCGCTATTTTTACGGCAGTTTGCTGCAGTGTTCGCATTATCCTTGTTCTCGCGCTATCATATAGACCCCACATGTGGAATAACGTAGGAGGAACGATGGCAAACCGACCGATAGTGGCATCCCTGCTCTCGATTGCCCTTGCGGCGGGAGCATGCCTGCCCACCCAGGCGCTGGCGAATGAGGTGTCCCCGGAAGAGGACGCCCAGGAAGAGGCTGTTGCGCTGTGCTCCGGCGGGAGCGAAGGTTCGGCTGCCTTCTCGGGCGAGGACTCGACGACCTTCTCGGGCGAAGATGCCGATGCTGGCCGGGTGGCCCTCCTTGCCGACAGCCTGCCCTCCTTACCCGATATCCCCACGTCGGGGACGTGCGGCGAGAACGCTACATGGAAGTTCGATGCCGCAACGCGCACGCTCACCATCAGCGGAACGGGCGATGTGGCCGACAGTTCCGGCTGGAAAGACGGCGTCTCCCTCATCAAGTCGGTCGTTATCGAAGAGGGCATCACGGGCATCGGCGCGCGGATATTCGAAGGAGGCGCGTTTTCGAGCGTGAGCCTCCCCTCAACGCTTGCATCTTTAGGGGAAGGCGTCTTCTCGGGATGCGCTGCGCTCGCCGAAATCGACGTTCCATCAGCCATTACATCGATTCCCGACTCCGCTTTCTCGGGATGCGTTGTGCTTTCGAGTGTGACTTTGCCCGCCTCTGCTACCTCTATCGGCGGCAAAGCGTTTTCGGGTTGCGTGAAGCTCTCGGAGCTCTCGTTTCCCGCAGCGTGCACTTCGATTGGCGATTCGGCGTTCGCGGCCTCGGGCCTCTCAAGCCTCAACCTTCCCGCAAGCGTGCGCACAATCGGTAATCAGGCATTTTCCGCTTGCTCGAGCGTGAAGACGGCGACGCTTCCCTCGGCGCTCGAATCGCTCGGTTCGCGCGCCTTCATGGGATGCGCAAGCCTCACGTCGGTTTCCACGCTCGGCGCCATCTCGGAGGTGAAGGAGAGCACCTTCGACGGGTGCACGGAGCTTGCGAGCGTCTCGATTCCATCGAGCGTCACCAAAATCGGCAGCAGCGCGTTTCGACGCTGTGAAAGCGCGTTCTCGGGCGGCATCGTGTTCTCCTCGAGTCTTGGCGAAATCGGCAGCTCTGCTTTCCAGGGGTGCGACGAGCTTTCCTCCATCGAGTTCGAAGGTAGCGCGCCCATCATCTCAAACTCAGCGTTTACGCAGGTCACAGCCCGTGCGATTTTTCCTGAGGGAAACAGCACGTGGAACGAGAGCGTGCGCAAGAACTACGGTGGCGATCTCACGTGGTACGTGCGCCGCGCCGACGGCTCATTGGCGCTCGCGACGCGCGGATCGGACTACGAGGTGATAGGCCTTCCTGCCAACGCGTCCAAGGAAACGACCTACCGCCTGAACAACGCGGGCTACGCCTACCGCATCACGCTCGCGAAGCCAGGCACCGTGCGTTTCGATTACGCGTGGTCACTTCCTTGCGGGCACAACTACTTCGCGATTTCCATCGTGGACGACAGGGGCGACCAGGTCGCTGCCGACAACGTCTACTACTCCTATATCCAGGAGAAATGCACGCTGTCGCGCGCCGTGAACCTTGCGGCGGGAACCTATCGCATCGAGGTGACGTATCGCGCGGGGCACCCGGGCGAGGAGGCTTCGTTCTTGGCTCGCTACACCGCCGACACGCCGTATTCCGACGTGCCGGCGGACGCGTGGTACCACGATGCGGTGCTCGAAGCGTCGGCGGCGGGCCTTATGACCGGCTACGGCGACGGCACGTTCGGACCGACCGACTCGCTTACACGCGCTCAGGCGGCAACGGTTCTTTGGCGCTATTTCCAGCCGACGGCGGCCAAGAACTACAACCAGAATGCTGCGACGAATCGCACGAAGATGGCCGATGTGGAATCCGGGTGCTTCTACACCGAGGCTGCGAATTGGGCGGTCGAAAACGGCGTCATCCACGGTGTGGAAAAGGATGGCGAGCTCTGCTTCGACCCCGATGCGAAGATTCCGCGCGAGCAGCTCTGCGTGATGATCGCGAACGCGGCAAGACAACTTTGCGGCCAGGATACCGAAGATGCAAGCCACGAGAAGCTCGATGAGATGCCCGATGCGCAAAGTGTTCCGGCATGGGCGGCGAACGCCGTCGCATGGTGCCTGAACGAGGGCGTGGTGAATGGCGTGGACGAAAACGGGACACGCTACGTCGAGCCCGCCGCTATCGTCGACCGCGCCACGATGGCGCAGGTCATGGTGAACGCAACGGGGAACGGCGCGTTATCTCGCTAACGGGGTCGCGCCTGAGGGCCAAGGCCGCGTTGCGAGTGCTTTCGCGCTCGCGATCTCGGGCGAGGGAGCGAGCGTGAGCCTGGCCGGGCGCATGCGAGGTCCCGTGGGCGCGTCAGCGCTTGCAGGCCGCTGCATTCGTCCCAATCGCTTTAGCCGCCTGCAGTATTGTCGTGCGGCATGGGGCCCCGCCGCGCTATCCTGTGCGCATTATCATTCCGCGAAGGCGGCCACAGGAAGGGGTTCCCATGTATAAAGTGCACTGCTTGAACAACATCTCGCAAAAAGGTTTGGCGCTCCTGTCTTCCGATTACGAGCTGACCGACAACGTCGACGAAGCCGACGTCATCCTCGTTCGCAGCGCCAACATGCACGAAATGGAATTCTCCGAGAACCTGAAGGCGGTCGCTCGCGCGGGCGCGGGCGTGAACAACATCCCGCTCGAGGCGCTGGCAAAGCGCGGCGTCCCCGTGTTCAACACGCCGGGCGCGAACGCGAACGCCGTGAAGGAGCTCGTGCTGTGCGCCCTGCTTTTGGCTGCGCGCGACGTGGTGGGGGGTGCCGCGTGGTGCCGCCACAATGCGAGCGACGAGAACATCGCAAAAGACGCCGAAAAGGCGAAAAAGCAGTTCGCTGGCACGGAAATTCTGGGAAAGACGCTCGGCGTTATCGGGCTTGGCGCAATCGGCCGCCTTGTCATTCCCGCAGCTGAGGCGCTGGGAATGAAGACGGTGGGCTATGACCCGTTCCTCGACGCCGAACGCGCCGCCTCCATCTCGGCAAACCTGCGCTTTACCGACGACTTGAAAGACCTCTGCGCGAGCTGCGATTACATCACGATTCACGTTCCCGCAACGCCGCAGACCAAGGGCATGATCGGCTCGGAAGAAATCGCCGCCATGAAGGAGGGCGTGGCATTTTTGAACTTCTCGCGTGACACGCTCGTCGACAACGAGGCGATGGGCGAGGCGCTTGCCGCGGGCAAGATTCGCCGCTACGTGACTGATTTCGCAACCCCCGAGGTTATGGCGATGGAGGGCGCGCTCGTGCTGCCGCATATTGGCGCCTCTACCGCAGAAGCCGAGGAGAACTGCGCCGAGATGGCCGTTCGCGAAGTCATGGAATACCTGGAAACGGGCAAGAAAGTCCATTGCTGCAATTAGCTCTGCGGGACTTCGCCTTCCGGCCTGCGGAATGGGCTGCCGCTGAGAGGCCACCTGATGGCGCGGATGCGTGCCCCAAGGATTTCGACGCGTACCTAAAGTGCGCGTCGAAATCCTTCCTCGCGCCCCCGCATCCACGAGGCGCCCTCTCGCTGTTTTTTCGGGCCCTATCTTCCCTTCTTCGCCTGCTGCGCGGCCTCAACTGCTAGGCGGATGCGGTTTTCTCTGTTCAGCGCCGAAGATTCGGGGTCGTAGTCGATGACGGTGACCGGCATGTCGGGATAGCGCCGCGCGTACTCGCGCGCGAAGCCGCGGGCGTGCACGTGCGCCTTCATGCACCCGAAGCTCTGCAGGTACACCACGCAGTCCACGCGCTTGCGGGCGAATTCGTCGAATTGGTCGAGGTAGCGCACGTCCTCGTCGAAGAGCTTGTCGGCGTCGGTCATCGCGACGTCGCATCCGAGGCTCTCCAAAAGGCGCACTATCGAGTCGTTCATGAACGGATCGAAGCACAAAAGCGGGTTGCCCACCAGCCCGACGAGCACGCAGTCGGCGTGCTCCTGCTCATCGGCGATCTTCTTGGCGGGCGGGCTCGGCCAGCTTTCCTCCCAGATTATTTCAGGGCATCGCCCGCGCAGCCGCCAAAGCGTGTGCCCGATCCCGTCGAGCAGGCATCGGTTGCAAACAAGTGGAATATGCATCTCTTTGACCTGCGGATTTTCATCCATCACGCGCAAAGCGCGAGCCATAAGAGCAGCGGCGGTGAAGCAGACGTCGCTTGGAACCTCCCGCAGCGCCACGGTAGCGTCTTCTGTGGAAATCCCGCTTCCCATAAAATCGGTGATGCTCATCTGACCATCGCACGCGCGCGTTTCGCATGCGCCTGCGCCTTCGCTGCGGGCGGGACGCCCCTCGCCGACGCTATTCGCGCCAAGGGTCCTCTCGAAGTCGCCGCGCAAGGAGCTGTCTTTGCCGTCGCGGGTCGCGTCAGGTGCCCCTTCGCCGCTGCGCCTTTCGCTCACTCCCGCTACGCCCCTTCTCCTCGATGCGGTCTCGATGCCTTCCGCAAGCGTGCGCAGGCGAATGCCGATATGCGCCTTGTCCGACAGGTCGTCGACCTTGAGCGCGGTGAAGGGTTTGCCCGCGGCGTCGAGGATATCGCGGGCGTCTTCCAGGCTGAGCGCGTCGTAGCCGCATCCCAACGACTGCAGGCACACTAAATCTATCTGGGGGTTCGCTGCTGCAAAGCGCGCAAGGCGTGCAAGGTGCTTACCCGGTTTCCAAGGCGGGCAGTTCGGGTCGTGGGGTATTCGCTTCGCCCATGCCTCAAGGCTCGTCGGACACAGAAGGGCAAAGCCCAGCTTGGCAAGCATCACGTCGACTCCGCGCATAAGCCGCGGATCGGTGTGATAGGGTCGCCCCGCGACGACGATGGCGTGCCTGCGCGGATCGTCGGCGAGCCAATCCATGACGGCGGCATTCGCTCGCTCCACGTCCTGGAAGAACTTCTCCTGAGCGGCGACGCCCGCCTGAAGCGCTTGCTCGAACTCGCCTTCCGTCAAGGGGCTATCATCAGGGCGCATCGCGGCCAGTGCGGAAAAGAGCGCCGCCCTATCGTCGTCGGATGCGATGATGCGGCTCGCCTTGAACGAAGATAGGCGAGGGCTTGAAAACGCCACCTCGCCGCGCGCCACGGCGGGGACGGAACCCTTGAGCGCGCAGGCGTACTCGCAGGACACGGCACAGCGTCCGCCCCGTTCGAGCACGGGCATGAAGATGGTTTGCGCCCCGGCCTCTATCAGGTCGAACAGTCGCATATGCGCCATTTTCGCGGGGAAGCATGCGCTTTCCGCGGGGACGGTGGCGAGCGCCTCGCGTTCGAATGCCTCGCCTCGCGCATCGTTGGGAACGACGACGCTGAAGCCGAGCGAGCTGAAGAGCGTGTGCCAGAACGGCATATATTCATAGGTTTCGAAGCAATTCATCAGGCCGATGGGGCGCCCGCACGCGAGGCCGGTGATGGTTTGGCGCACGACGGCCTCGAGCGCGCTCGCTGCGATGTCGCTTTTCTTGGCACCCGCGTTCAAGAGGGGGCGAATGTCGGTTTGCGCGAATGCGGCGCAGCGCGACGCGATGGGGTAGGTGCGCGACGCCCCGCCCGCGAGCCGGCTCATCTCGCTCGTTCGCACGCCGAGCATGAAGGCAATCGTGTCGATGAAGCCGCCCGTGCCGCCGGCGCACGTGGCGTTCATGCGCTGCTCGGGGGTGCCCGACAAATACATTACCTTCGCGTCTTCGCCGCCGAGCTCGATCACGGCGTCGGCGTCGGGGTAGACCTCGCGCACGGCGCGAGTCGTCGCGAGCACTTCCTGGAAAAACGGCGCGCCCAGCATGTCCGCAAGCGCGATACCCGCCGACCCCGTGACGGCTGCCGTGCCAGATAAATCACCAAAACGCCAGGTCAGATTATGCAGAATATCGGTCAGCGTCTCGCGAATGTTCGAAAGGTGCCTGCGATAGACGGAACCTATGATTTTGCCGTCTTCGTCGAGAATGGCCACCTTCACCGTC
Organism: uncultured Ellagibacter sp.; assembly: GCA_934663775.1. Lineage (GTDB taxonomy): Bacteria > Actinomycetota > Coriobacteriia > Coriobacteriales > Eggerthellaceae > Ellagibacter. The sequence goes on from CAKUKU010000006.1 coordinate 26,793, forward strand.
TTCGATCCTGCATCGATGCCGAATCGATACCCCATGTGCCCCTCCATCGCGTAGGCTGCCCACCTTATGCTTCGTTGAGGCTGATTATAGGCGAAACACCCCGCGGACTACGTTGCATATACCTCGAAGGCATCGGGCGAAGCGCCTGAAATCCCGCGGCGCAAAAAGCCCGCCTCAGTCATGGCGGCTGAGGCGGGCTCGAATAGCGTGCCTGCTGCGTGCCAGCTGTGCGACGTCCTACCTGCGCGACTCTTCCAGATCGTGGTCGTACGCCTCGCGCTTTGCGGCCTCCACCATGCTCAAAAGCTCCTGCTGGGTGTGGATGTCAAGCTTGCGATAAATATGGTTGATGTGCGTCTTCGCCGTGCTCTTTGAAATGCACAGCTGGTCTTGGATGAATGCGGCGTTGTGCCCCTTTGCCAAAAGGAACATGACCTCGGTTTCGCGGCGCGAGAGCAAATACCGATCGGCAATCGCCTCGCATTGCGCGTGGAAGCGCCCCTTTGCGCGGCGACCCTCCTCGACGTCCTGCGGTGCCGCCGGCGCTTCCCCCTCCGCTCCAGATGCGGTGATGCTCGGCGTCGAGGGGTTTTCCTTTGCGTCGAGCTCGGCGATGTGCTCCTTTAGGGCTTCCGTTCCCTGATCGACATGCTGTGTTGCGTCCGGCGCCACGACGATCGCCTTCACCTCGCGCTGACGAGGCGAAATGATATATGCTATGACCAGGGCAAACAATACCAAAAGCGCGCCTGATGCATCGTTTAGGCCCGTTCCCATGAAGTGCATATCGGTGATCGGCGTCATGGCGAAGATCGTGCCGAAAAGCGACGCAAGCGCAAGCGTGCCGCGTCCGATACCGAACACGAAGATGGGCGAAAGCCTGAACTCCTGCGCCAGGTCGGCGAAGAATATCCACATCAGTGCCTCGAAGCACATGTAACCGCAGACAAGTCCCAGGCAGGCGACCAACGAGCTCGACGTCTCCAAAAACGGCAACGCGACCGTCGCGAGCGCGATGAATGGCATCAGCGTGCGGAAGATAAGGTCCCAATGCCCTTCGTTTTTCGCTATGAAGATGGTAGCGATGATGATGAGCATGCCGAGAAGCGCAGCGGCGCCGATGACGAGAATCGTCGTGATGTCGGCGGCGGGGAGAACGACATTGTTCGCAATGGTGCGCAGAACGCCCAAAGCGAAGCCGAAGATCGCAACGGGCAACAGAAGGCGCACGAGGAACTGTGCGGGTCGCACGGTGAGCGGGTGAAAGATCGGCACCTCGCGGCGACGGTAGTAGGGAATCGGCGTCAAGCGCCACAAAATGAACGCCTCGACGATCGGCAGGATGCCCGTGATGATGCCCGAGGCAAACGGAGGCACGAGATGCGTGAGCACCATGTAGATCACAAGCCCCAAAGCAACCGACACGGCGGTGTTCAAGATGATCGTGCTGAACTCATAGCGCGCGAAGGCGGTGCCCCACAACACGATCATGAGGCTCGATCCAAGACCCGTCGCCACGCCCGCGAACAGCATGGCGCAGGCGCCGACCGGCCCGCCGAGGGGAATGAAGAACGACGCGTAGGTGCCGATGCAGGTAAGCGCAGCCGAAAGGCCAAGCGCCTGCTTCGACACGTAGAAGCGCAGAAACATCTGATTGGTGAACCCCAAAACGAGCAGTGCGATGCCGAAGAAGAGCATCGAGAGCACCAGCACCACAAACGAGCACGAATACGCGCCATCGAAGAGCAAGGTGAAAGGCGTGTCAGTGCCGAAAAATGCCCCCGCGCTGAACATGGCGGCGTAAATCCAGGCTTGATGAAAGCCGTAGCCTAGGGAAAGCGTGTTGAGCTCGCCCGAGGCGTCGGAGCCGTCTTCCTTGCTGGCAACGGTGATGGTGACGTGCGGAAAAGTAGATGCCATAGTGCGTGTTCCCCTGTAATGTTGCGTTTCGGGCGCGGGAAGCCGCCGTTTTCGGCCGGCAAACATCAACCCGTGCGCTCGATATTGTATTCGCGACCATAATACCGTATCGAAAGATGATTATGTCCCTAGGCGCCTGCATTTCGCTATTTTGCTAAAAGCACGACGGGTCGCGGCGGGGTGAAGGCGGGGCTGCTACCCTCTTTTTGGCGAGAAATGCACCTGGATGCGCAATCACGGCAGTTCTTGTTTATGTGTAAAATAAGAAATATCAACCCAAGAGGTCGATGCTATAATGCCAAATATGACCTCACGGTTTGACGCTCATACCGTCTGCCTTACGTAAAGTACCGCTTGTCTGTTCGCCGGCGTTTTTATACCGCTGGCCGCAGGGGATAGATTGGCAATTTGAAAGAGAAGTCAGAAAGGGGGATGTGGCACATACGGTTTCTCGCAATGAATGCGAGAGGGCGCCGAAGCTTCTGCAATGGCCGGTATTGAAGAGTCACTACCCACGGTTGCGGAATCTGAATTCTGGGGTACGTCCTTCGCACCATGTTCTTACCGTTAGTGCAAATGGGGAGTAATTGCATGGCGGTTCGCCTAAGGGATATAGGCAAAGCCGCTCCGCTTGAGTCGGGATACTCAAGCTTCTTACTTAAAGGAGGGACTAATGAACGGTAAGGAATTCACCGTTTCAGAGGTTGTAGACCATTTGGGAGTTAACGGCCACACGTGGCTTATGTTCTTCCTCATGATCTTCGCTATGATTTTCGATGGTTACGACTTCATGGTCGTTAACACCACCAACCTGTTCGTTGCACATACGTTCTGGCCTGACAACCCGAACCCGGGTGCTCTCATGGGCTCGCTCACCACGTGGGGCCTGCTCGGCATGGTTCTCGGCGGCGCAGTCGGCGGCATTCTGTCCGACAAGATCGGCCGTAAGAAGATGCTGACCATCGCTGTTATCTTCTATGGTCTGTTCACCCTGCCCCAGGCTTTTGCGAATGACCTCGTGTTCTTCGCAGCATTCCGTCTGATCGCCGGCTTCGGCGTCGGCTCCTGCATCCCCATCGTCACCACCGTGTTCTCTGAGACGATTCCGTCCAAGCAGCGCGGCGTCTTCGTGACGATCGGCATGGCGGGCATGGTTGCTGGCTGGGTTCTCGCTGGCGTTATCGGTAACCCGATCTGCAACACCGCAACCCCGATTCTCGGCGGCTTCACCAACGAGGTCACCTACCTCAACGCTGATGGTTCCTCTGCCACCATGTACGCCAACTGGCGCCTCTGCTACCTGATCGGCGCTCTGCCCATCATTTACGGAATCGTGCTTCACTTCTTCATGCATGAGACCCCGCACTGGTTCGCCAATGCCGGCCGCATGGAAGAGGCTTGCAAGGCTCTCAACCATCTGCAGCGCTCCGCTGGCCAGGAAGAGACCCACTTCGACCCGAAGCTCCTCGTCGTTCCGCCGAAGCCTGCCAAGACCTCCCCGAACATCCTGTTCTCCAAGAAGTTCATCGTCCCGACCGCTGCTATCTGGACCGCTTACTTCGTTGGCCAGTTCTGCGTGTACGGCATGAACGCATGGCTGCCCACCTGGTTCAAGGGCATTGGCTACACCCCGTCTGAGGCTGTTGCTCTCCAGACCTGGAACAACGTTGCTGCTATCGCCTCCAACTGCTGCGTCGGCTTCGTCGCTGACCGCATCGGCCGTAAGCGCAACCTGGCGTTCTCCTGGATCTTCTGCATCGTCGCAATCGTCATCTGCTCCGTGTTCGTTGTCCCGAACAACTTCGGTCTGTCGATTGCCCTCATGCTTCTCTTCGGCTTCGCTCTGAACTACGCCATCACCGCTGTTCAGCCGCTGATGCCTGAGTCTTACCCGACCGCAATCCGCAACACCGGCGTTTCGTGGTGCCAGGCGTTTGCCCGCTTCGGCGGCTCCGCCTCCTCGATCGTCCTCGGCGGCATCGCTGGTATGGCTATGTTCCAGACCGCTGAAGGCGCTACCAACTGGTCGTCGGTCGTTCTCGTCCTCATCGTTCCGTTCGTTCTCGGCTTCATCTGCTGCCTCCTGTTCGTTAAGGAAACCGGCGGTAAGTCCATGGACGAGCTCGCTGGCGACGGCAAGACCGATGCTTCCGACACCGGCATGACGAACTTCATCATCATGCTCGTCGTGATCGCGTTCCTGTTCATCACCTGCATCGTGTGCCCGCTGGCTATCACCGGTTGGTCGAAGCTCCCGATCGCTCTGCCTCTCATGGCAGTTGGCGTTCTGCTCCCGTTCGTCTACTTCTTCATCTTCGCAACCCCGCACCGCAAGGCGTACTTCGCGGAATAGCGCAAGCTTGAAAAGTAACCCACTCGGTTGCATAGAGAACCCCCGCTACGGCGGGGGTTCTTTTTTGCGCGCGCAGAGAAGCCCTCTCGACGTAAGGGACCCCTCTTGGCGGAATTGATGCCCGAGTATAAAACGAGGCCCCTGGAGTCGCTCCAGAGGCCTCGTTTTGTTTCCTGTGGGGATAGTAGGGGTTAAGGCTCACCTGCTTATCCCAGTTTAATTGCGGGGGTTGCCCTCCTCGTCGTAGAGCTTCTCGTACGGGATGCCCTTTGGCTGGATGAAGTCGAAGAACTTGCCGAAAGTCCCGCGTTTCTTTCCGCCGCGCTCGTCTTCGTCGGGGTCGCTTAGACCCTTGTGCTCTTCCTTCAAGCACATTGCCACCGTTGTCTCGACGGCGATGCGCAGCATGGCGGTGTCACGGGCGGTTACCTCGAAACAGTCGCCATGGTTCTTGAAGTTGGTCACGCGAACGTGAACCTCGTTCTTTTCCTTTTCGACGTTGTAGAAATCAATGGGTGGCTTGCTCACGGTGCCGTGGATATCCCACAGCATGCCTTCCACGTAGTAGTGCTCCTTGATGACGCGAGTTTGGAACTCGTATTCGAAGCGGTCGTGGCGCAGGTAGTAGCTGAGCGCCTTGTTGTCGGGGCGAATCTGCCCGATTTGGCCACCCATGCGACCGATCATCGCAATTCGATCGGATTCCTTTTCCCAGGGACCCTCGAAGCGCAGGGCGAGCTCGCCGTCGCTGTACCACACATCGAAATCCTCGTGTTTCGCAACGGCGTCGACGGGGAAGTACATCTTGTTGAACTTGGGCATAAAGCTCCTTTTGTAGTGCCGAAAATCATTATAGGAAAGTATAGTGCAAGGTGTCGTCTCGCGCGGAAAAGCCTCGTTTCCTCGCGGTAAATCGACAATGCCAAGCCTGCGGAGCGACTCGGCAGGTTCCTGAAGGTGGAGCCCTTCTCATAGTGGACTATGTCCTATACATAACCCCAGGTAGACTTACTAAAATCAACCCTTTAGGTTGATGGTGATAATATAAAGACGTACCTTTGCGGTGATGATTTTCCCTCTCTTACCTATAAACTGATAAAGGCTTTGAAACAAGGCACGGGCTTCGTTCGCTTAATTTTGGATTGGGAAGGTCCTGAGCGGAGGAAGTTCGGGTTTGTGCAAGGCGGAAGGTTGTCGAAACGTGCATCCGGCGGGGATGGCGTTTTGAAAGTGGAACCCTGAGAGCATGATTGAAGTCGTGTTCGCTGGGAATTCAAAAAGGAGGATTGTTATGTGTTTTCGTCCTGCAGACGCATCGGCTGGCCCGAACAAGTGCCCGCACTGCGGTAAGGCCATCCAGGCTATGGGCGGCATGGTTCTCAAGAACTGCCCCTTCTGCAAAGGTGATTTGACGGCTGCTGCTGCTGGTGCCCCCGGCGCCCCCGCGGCTCCTGGTGCCCCTGCGGCTCCTGGCGCTCCCAAGGCCCCCGGTGCCCCTGGCGCTCCCAAGGCTCCTGGTGCTCCCAAGGCTCCCGGTATGTAAGACACCTTTCGTTCGACAACATAATAGTTGTAGTACGAATTATCAAAGACTGGTCCAGATTGATTCTGGGCCAGTCTTTTTTGTTCTCTGAAATGCCCTCTAGGGTACAATGAACTGCATGAATAACGTAAATCTAGCAGTACATGAAATACTGCCGGCATAAAGGAGGAACGGTGCAGGTTAAAGACAGAGTCCGCGAGGACGACGGGGACAAGCAGGAGCTGGTTCTTACCCTGGTTGCATCTGCCGATGAGGTGAAGGAAGCGGCGGACAAGTTCTTCGCAGAAATCGCGCAGCGCGACATCCCGGGTTTCCGCAAGGGCAAGGCGCCTCGCGCGGTTCTCGAGCAGAACGTTGGCGGCCACAAGAACGCCATGGGCGGCGTAGCCGAGATGCTCATCAACGAGAAGGCCTTCAAGGCGCTCGACGATGCGGACGTCATCTTCGTCGGCGAGCCCGACTTCAACGTTGACAACGACGTGGTGGAAGGACAGCCGTTCACGTTCACCGTCTCCGGTGCGGTGGTGCCGCAGATGAAGCTTTCGAGCTACGACGGCGTCTCCATCGAGATGCCTCCTGACGAGGCCACTGACGCCGAAGTCGACCGCCAGCTCAAGCATCTCCAGGACGTCTACCATTCGTTCGAGAACATCGACGACCCCGATCACGTTGCGGAAATGGGCGATGTGGTTACCGCCGCCGTCACCGTTACGCAGGATGACAAGCCTGTGAACGGCCTTCGCTACGCGACGCGCATGATCGAACTCGGCGCGGGCTCCATGCCTGCCACTTTCGACGAGCATCTCGTTGGCAGCAAGCTCGGCGACACGCTCGAATTCGACTTCGAGGCGAAAGACGACGAGGGCAACACTCAGTTTGGCGACGGCAAGCTGCATGCCAACGTTGAGATCAAGGAATTCCGTCACAAGGTTATTCCCGCGCTCGACGATGAGCTCGCTGCCAAGGTCGGCTGCGCGAATGCCGAGGATATGCGCAAGCAGATGCGCCTGCAGATTAACCAGCACAAGGAAGCGGAGCTTCCGGGTCTTATGGTCCAGCGCGCCGTCGATGCCCTCGCCGAGCGCCTTGAGGGTGATGTCCCGCAATACTACGTAGACTTCATCCGCCAGGACGTTGGTCGAGAAATGATGCAGAGCTTTGAGAAGCAGGGCACTTCTCTCCAGGAGTGGCTGCTCAACAACAACGGCAAGGCCGACGAGGTTAAAGAGAGCGTCAATAACGAAGCTATCCGCCGCGCACGCATCGACTGTGCGCTCGAGGCCCTCATCGCGGAGAAGAATATCGAGGTCACCGAAGAGGACATCGAGAAGGAACTCGCCCAGGAAGACGACCCCACCGCAATTCGCGAGAAGTGGGAAAAGGCGAATCGCATGTCCGAACTTCGCAAGGTGTGTCGCCATTCTAAGGCGTCGCGTTGGCTTGTCCAGACGGCCGAAGTGACCGTCGTTGACGAAGAGGCGTAAATCAAGGCGAGCGGCCCTCGGGGCATCGCTTTCGCGTAAAAGGAGACAAACATGGATCTTGGCACTACGGTAACGCTCGTGTACACGGGCAAGCTGGAGGACGGCACGGTATTCGGTTACGCAACCGAGGAAAACCCCATGATCTTCCAGACAGGTATGGATATGGCAATCGATGGTTTCGAGCGCGAAATTCTCGCGATGGAAGGCCTCGAAGGCGAGAAGAAGACGTTCACCGTCGGGCAGTACGACGCGTACGGCGAATATCTCGACGACCATGTGGCTGTGATTCCCGAATTCCAGGTTCCCAAGCGCAATATCAAGGTTGGCGCGCGCATGTGGATGGCCAACGACGAAGGCGAGCCGACGCTCGGCACCGTTATCAAAATCGAGGACGGTAACGTGACGTTCGACTTGAACCATCCGCTTGCTGGCAAGGACCTCACCTTCGAAGTGGAAATCAAGGGCATTGAAGCTGCTCCCGAGGACTTCGTCTCGGCCCGCGAGAAGGCGGAGCATATGAAGGAGCAGTCTAAGCTCCTCGGCGGCGACCAGGGCGAATCGTATCGCTAGCCATTGCCTTTAAGCTGCTGTAACGCTCATCAGGGCCTCGCGCACGCGGGGCCCTTTCTTACGCTCTGGTACAGGAGGCGGGCTCGAAAGCAAACGCAGGCTTTCGAGCCTGGCCCCATAACGCAAGATGGCCCCTGCACGCAGGGGCCATCGTCAAACGTTAAAAGAGAGCGCCTAGAGCGTCATGAAGCTGTCGGGGAACTGCTTGTTGGCGTTCAGAACGTCCTTGCTCGTGTCGCCGTAGCGCAGCCATTCAGTGTCGGTCGGCTTGCGCTTGATCATGGCGTTTTCCATGATCTCCTTGAGCGCCTTGGTCTTTCGGGCGTATTCCTCCATCTGGGGAAGGCGGCCGTCAAGCTCGATCTGGCGGCGCTTGTACGCCTTGTCCTGAATAGACTCGCCGGGAATGATGGCGTAGAAGTCTTCCGCCTCGAGCGTGTAGTTCGCATGGTCGGCGTAGGCGGCCAGCGCCGAGTCCTCCTTAAGGCTTTGGATCGTGCGTTCGCGCACGTCGTCCTCGAGCTGCTCGGGTGTGATCCCGCGCTGTTCGCAGAACTCTTCCTTCGTCATGCCCTGACGGCTGATCATCTCCTCCATGCGCATGTTGGACGCGTAAAGCGAGTTCTCGACGAGATCGGCGGGAAGCTCTTCCACCAGGCGCTTGGAAAGCTCCTTGCAGATAGCGTCCTGGTCGGCGAGTTCCTGCACCTCGCGGTTCTCGCGATACATGTTATAGCGGATGAAGATGAGAAGCTCGTCGACGCTCTTGAAGTCCTCGCAATGTGCGTTGACCCAGCCGTCGGTCAGCTTCGGCTTTTCGCCTTCCTTGCAGATGTTGATTTCAAGCCAGCGAGCCGCCGTTTCGCGAATGCGTTCTTCCGGGATGCGAACTTCCTCGGCGATCGCGTAGACGGGATCGTAGGACGTGAGGGTGAATTGCTTGGTTGCCATAATGTTAATCCTCCCCAAAACCAGGCCCACGAACGGCCCGGGATGTAACGTGGATTGGTGAATACTGAAATGGTATCTGACAGCGTGCATACCAACTAATATTGTACCAATGGTTCGTGTCATGCGGCGCGCCGATTCCAAGCTTTTCGTACCCAATTTGAGGGGATGAGAAGATTTCAACAGATTGTCCAAAATTGGGCATACCGTTCGCGGAATTTTTCATGACCTGGGCAAATAGGGACATTCATCATGAAAATCAACCTAACGGGATGAGGATGATTACCCCAAAACCGACCTGCTGATTCGATTCCAAGACGCGTAATGACTCTAATATGAAACATGCCTTGAGGCGGTGGTTGCCAAGAAGCAGACAGCGGCTTCGGAAGCGCTCATCGCCGGGTAATGTGGAGAAAGAAATTGGCGAGGGAAAAGGAAGGAAGAAGACTATGGCATATGGTAAGCAGTGGCGTACCGAGCTCGAAGACGGTACCGTAGTCACTCGTAGCAACACTTGGTCTCCTCCGGGATCTCACCCGGTTGGATACGGTGTCAAGGTCGTTACGAAGGGCGATCAGCTCATCCGTATTGAGGGCGACGACGATAACCCGATCACCACTGGTCGCGTTAACGCCATGAACCTGGCTCTTCGCGAGTACACCCACTCTCCGAATCGCGTCATCTACCCGATGAAGCGTGCGTTCGAAGATCGCGGCAAGGACAAGTGGGAGCGCACCACTTGGGACGAGGCAATGGACACGATCTGCGAGAAGGTCCGTTACTTCCAGAACACCTACGGCCCCGAGTCCATCGTTTGCTTCGGTGGTACCGGCCGTGAGGCTTGCATCTACTACTACGCGCTGACGTTCTCCGTTCTGCAGTCCCCCAACTGCTGCTACACGCAGTCCGGCTGGTCCTGCTACGGTCCTCGTTGCTCCATCTCTGACTACGTGCTCGGCGCAGGCTATCCTGAGCTCGACTACGCTGGTCATCTGCCCGGTTCTTATCATGACCCGCGTTACACGCTGTCCAAGTGGGTTGTGGTTTGGGGCAAGGAGCCGCTGCCCTCCAACGGCGACGGTTTCTTCGGCCACTGCCTCGTCGACATGATGAAGCTTGGCACGCACATCATCTCCGTTGACCCCCGCGTCACCTGGGTCGGTGCTCATGATGGCAACATCAACCTGCAGGTTCGCCCGCAGACCGACACGGCTCTCGCACTCGGCCTCATCAACCTCCTCTTCGAGAACGATGAGTACGATCATGAGTTCGTCGAGAACTGGATCTACGGCGTTGACGAGCTGAAGGCTCGCGCCGCTGAGTATCCCGTGGACAAGGTCGCCGAGATCACCACGGTCGACGCTGAGGACATCAAGCGCGTCGCCCACATCATCGGCACCGAGCGTCCTATCGGTTGGGCTTGGGGTCTGGCATTCGACCAGAACAAGAACGGCGTTCAGCTGTCCCAGGCATTCATCATCTTGGCTGCTATGTGCGGTTCTATCGACCGTCCTGGCGGACTTACCCTTGGTCCTCCGTCGGCACTTCTCGGCAAGTGGCGCATGGAGCAGCGCGGCGCTATGACCGACGACGTTTGGTCGAAGCGTATCGGTGCTGCGCAGTGGCCTGGCCTGTCCACCGGCATGGCTACCACCCAGCCTGACGAGACCCTGAACACCATGGAGACGGATCAGCCGTACGCTCTGAAGATGGGCTGGTTCAACAGCTCCAACTTCCTGACGCCGACCTGCTCTGCTCAGCCGAAGCGTTGGCACAAGGCTCTCCAGAAGCTCGAGTTCGTTGTCATCCAGGACCTCACCCAGACGCCGACTTCCATGGCTCTCGGTGACTACTTCCTGCCCATGTCCACCTGGGCTGAGCATGATGGCATCGTTCTCACCCACTACGGCCGCAACACCGTGTTCATGGGCCCCATGAACAAGGCTCTCACGGTTGGCGAGTGCAAGTCCGACATCGAGATCTGCCTCATGTTCGGTCAGCGCCTCAACCCCGAGTGGTGGCCGTGGTACAAGCCTGCAGACGGCAAGTCGCTTGACCTCCCCGCGCTGCAGCAGGCAGTCGAAGACTTCTTCAGCGATCAGCTCAAGGAGCTTGGCTTCGACTGGAAGACCTTCCAGGAGCTCGGCCTTTACCAGCCTGGTGCTCATGGCTTCGAGTACGAGAAGTACGAGAAGGGCATGCTCCGCTTCGACGGCGCTCCCGGCTTCAACACCATTACCGGCCAGATCGAAGCCTACTCGATTCTTTACGAATCCTGGGGCGAGGATCCGCTGCCGTACTACGAGGAGCCGAACTACAGCCCGATCAGCAAGCCCGACTTGGCTGATCAGTATCCTCTGATCACCACCTCTGGCGCTCGTCGCTACAGCTCCTTCCACTCCGAGCATCGTCATGTTCCTTCGCTTCGCCAGATCGATCCGTGGCCGTGGTGCCAGATCAATCCGGAAACCGCTAAGGCATACGACGTGACCGACGGTGACTGGATTGAGGTCTACAACATGTTCGGCGAGGCTCGCTTCAAGGCTGAGATCACGCCGGTCATGAAGCCCGGTATCCTCATGTGCGCACATGGTTGGTGGTTCCCTGAGCAGGACGGCGAAGAGCCCAACCTGTTCGGCGTTTGGAAGTCCAACTTCAACAGCCTCGTGCCGCATCAGAACATTGGTAAGCTTGGCTTTGGCGCTCCGTACAAGGGTGTTATGTGCAACATCCGCCGCGTCCATAGCCTGAACTCCGACGACTAAGAAAGGAAGTGGCATAAATGGCAGATCAGAAGTACGCACTGCTGGTAGACTACACGTACTACTCCGGTAACCATGCCGCCGAGATCGGCTGCAAAGAAGAGCTTGGCCTTCCTCTCGAACAGTTCGGTATCAAGGAAGTTCAGGTTGGTCCCTTCAAGAAGGGCGAAGGTAATGACGGCGACGCTTGGGAGTGGTTCTACATTCCTTGCCCGACGTCCATCTTCTCCGAGCATTGGGGAACCAATGGCGACAAGGCCGGCCAGCGTCCGCTCGCTGTGCAGGTCGACGAGTCCGCTTCGATGTACTACGGTACCCTCGAGGACATGATCGCCAAGATGGCAGAGTTCGATCGTCCGATGGTTCTCTTCCAGCTCTAACTCTTTAGTGTGTTATGATGTGCGTGGTCGCTGGGGAACCAGCGGCCACCGCATCGTGAGAAAGACCAATAAGGAGGGATAACATGACCCGCGATGAATTCTTTGAGCTCGACGCAGCTGCTGCAGCTGCTGAGCTGAACGCAGGCCTCGAGGCTGGCAAGAGCAAGGACGAAGTCCTCGCCGATCACGGCATTGCTCAGGCCGACCTGATGAAGGCTCAGATCTTCTTCGTGAAGGATAAGTTCATTGCTCGCGCTTGGGGTGGCTACACCTCCACGAAGCGCACCGGCAATGAGGCTGGCGACACCGCTAACGGTGTTGGCGACTCCGATCCTTCGAAGGGCTACAACGGCATCTAGTTCCTTAGGGGAATGTTTTTCTAGGGGCCTGAAATTAGCTCACTAAAGAACCTCTTCTTATGAAGAGGTTCTTTTTTTGTGCTTTGGCTTCGATGGTACGAAATTGCGCATACTGTTCCACTAACTTAGCCCAGCTCAATAGCGGTTTTCTCCATGTTAAGATAATTGAGTCAGTTGATATGACAGGCTGCTTTAACAATTCAAGGAGGGCGCTTTCGATATGGCTATAACGAACGAAGAGGAGATTCTCGCCGAGGTTGAAGAGCTGGGTCGTTTGACCGAGGCTCAGGAAGATATTCTATACAACATCGCTTTGAAGCAGGATGAGCTTGGTCGAGAGGCCACGAACCTTCTGCTTGAGAAGGTTGTCGATAGCGAAATCTATCAGCCGATGATTGACCGCGAGATGCTCACCTACGAGGTGTTCAACAAGGGCGGCAAGCATGAGATAGCCTGCCTGTACGTGACGCTTAAGGGCATGCGCTATTGCATCATGTACGGCGATGAGATTTCTCCGCGTCGCATGCTTGATCCCGCTGGCTCTCCTCGCCAGAAATAAGAAATTTCCGGAAACGGCCCGACTCCCTCGCGTCGGGCCGCTTTGTCTTTTCGGCCGATGCGCACCATGCTTGAGGTATGGCATGTGCGAGGTAATTGCTCTACATTAGTCTACGTGTTGGTTGATTGAGCGAGGTGAGTGCATGCCCGACAGTTTAGGGGTTATAGCCCAATCTGCTAAGTACAAGGCCATTTCGAATCGCAATAAATCGCTTGATGTGAGCAAGCTCGACGTCGGCTTTGGCGGCTTTACGCCCATGCCTTTGAACGAGTCGTCCGCAACGCGCGCGCAGGTGGAGTCGGTGGAAGCTCGGCTGCGAAGGCGGCGGGAGGATTTCGATCGCGCTCAGGCGATTGAGGATGCTCGCGCTTCCGAGCTGCGTGCGTTTGTGGATGGCTTAGGAGTCACCTGGGATTATGTTGTGCTCGACGGGGCTTTCGTTCGCGTTGAGAAATGCTCCAATGCGCAGGGGAAGATTATTGTTCCCGAATCAATCGAGGGATTGCCGGTTCGCGTTTTGGCGGCTGATGCTTGTTCGGGCCTTGACGATGCGACGTCTATCGTCGTACCCGATTCGGTATCGGTGATAGGCGGTTGCGCGTTTCGCTCCTGCAAGCGCCTTGAATCGGCTGTGCTTCCATATGAGCTGACAACGTTTGAGTCGGATTGGTTCCGCGGGTGCCCTTCACTCGCGATTCTGCGTATGCCAGGGCTTCTCGAGGAGGTCGGGCCGAGCCTGTTTGACATTCCCAACCTTGAGTATGTTGAGTTCGGCGTCGCGCTTTCCAAGGTCGAGCCGGGCACCTTCCAAAAAAGCAAGCTCGCCCGCATTGCAATTGACCCTGACAATCCCTGGCTGCAAACCGATGGCATGGCGATATATTCGTCGGATGCTGCGACATTCATCGCTCTTGCGTGCCCGTGCTCGTCGTATTCGGTGGCACCTACCTGCACGACGCTGAGCAGGAAGGCGTTCAGTTCCTTTGGCGAGCTGGCCGAAGTGGAGCTTCCTTCATGCATCAAGACAATCGAACCCTATGCGCTCTCGCGCACGGGAGTGCGAACCTTCGATGCGCCTCCTGCGCTAGAAGAGCTCGGGGAGCGCGCGTTTTTCTTCTGCAAGTCGCTCGAGGCGGTGACGTTGAACGAGGGGCTGCGCGTAATCGGTCCCGATGCATTCAGCAACACGGCGATCAAGGAACTTCGCATACCGCGAACTGCTCGGGAGATCGGCTATCCGATTGCCGCGAAGACGGGGCTTATATATTCAGGTGCCGAAGCAACGCTGACTATGGAGCCTGGTTCCGACATGCTTGTGCTTGACGATTCGGGTGCATTATATGAGAAGGTTGCTGACGGTTTGCGCCTGCTGCGCCTGTTCGATGGCGAAGCGAAACGCTTCACCGCAGCGGCGGGCACGAGGGAAGTCGTCGAAGGGGCATTTTCCGGGCATACGATGCTCGAGGAGGTCACCTTGCCCGAAGGCGTCCGCGTTATCGGAGCTTCCGCGTTCAAGGGCTGTCGTGCGCTCAGGTGCGTCATCTTTCCCGAGGGCCTTCAGGAGATAGGTGCCGAAGCGCTTATGGACACCGCGCTCGAATCGATCCATATCCCTGCATCGCTCACGAAAATCGGGGAGAACGCGCTTGTCACCTACAACGCGCACAACGGAAAGCGTCCGCCGACGCTGCACGAGGTTACGGTCGGCGAGGGCAATGCGCGCTACGAGGCGAAAGGCGGAATGTTGCTTGAGAAGTGGAGTAACGGCCAGGCCCGCGTTGTGGTGAACACCGACGTGGAAGAGTGCGTGCGCATTCCCGAAGAGGTTGTGGCCATAGCGCCCTACGCCTTCAACGGCGATCGCCATATTCGGGAGCTGTACCTGTCGGACCGCATCAAGCTTGTGGGGATGCGCGGGCTTGCGGTGCAGTGCTTCATCGAGCGTATCCACATCGATCTAGAGGAGTCTATCGATGGCCACGCGAGCTTCGACATTCGCTTTCCCGAGGTCGATCGAAGCGTCAAGCAGATCGAGCTTGCATTCAGCGTGCCCGACCATGTGAGCGTGGAGGCGATCTTCGACCATTACGACGGTTCGATTGTGAGCGGGTCGAGCTACGATGCAATGGAAGACGGCGGAATCGGCATCTACGATCAGAGCAAGATGATCATCGCGCGTTTGAAAGACCCGGTGCTTATGACAAGCTCGAACAAGAGCATGTGCGACCGTGTGATGCGCAACAACCTCATCGACATCGTCGTGGCGGCAGCGCGTCACGACGATCGCCAAATTGTGGATGACTTGCTTGATTTGGGGTATCTCACCAGGGATAATATCGATATCGCGGTCGAACGCGCGGGGGATGTGCAGGATGCTGCGATGACGGGGTACTTACTCGAGGTGAAGCGCCGCTTCTTCGGGCGCCAGCTTCTGGACTTCGACTTGTAGGGGGGAGCAATGCCTGCGCAGGAGACGATCGCCGATGCGAAGCTTGCGCGTCGCGCGCGCGAGGACGAGCTGGCCAGCGACATCCTAGAGGAGTGCCGCGTCCAGCTGATGTTGAAGTTCCGCTTCCTTGACATGGCGCTTTGGCGCATGGAGAACATGCCCGTGCGCGCGGGGGCGCGTTACGCGCTCGTAACCGACGCAACCCGCGTCGCGTTCGACCCGCCGCGCGTGATCGCTCGATTCGAGGAGGGCTTCGATGAGCTCATCCGCGACTACCTGCATATGGTGATGCACTGCGTGTTTCGCCATCCCTTCGACAAGGATCACCGCAATCGCCAGGCGTGGAACCTAACCTGCGACATCATCGCGGAGAGCGTGGCGCTCGACATGTGCGCGGGGCGCTTCGCCTCGCCCGACGACGCAGCGCGCATTGAAGCGCTCGACAAGATAAAGATGCTTACGGGAAGCCTTCTTCCGAATAAGGTGTATGCGCTGGTGAAGGCCATGGTGCAAACGCCTTCGGGGCAGCAATACATGGGGATGGGGCGCTCCGTGTTGAACGATTGGTTCGCGCTGTTCGAGCGCGATGACCATTCAGCGTGGCCCGCGAACGTCGACGAGAACGCGCCCGCTGAGCGCAACAAGAAGCTCGAGCCCGAGGAAATGAGCGAGCGCGACCCCGGCGAGGCGCCCGAGCCGGACGACGCGGAGCTCGAGAGCGCGGGCGGGGCCGATGAGCCGACCGACGCGGAAGACGACAGGAAAAGTTCTCAGGTTGAGCAGACGGAAGACGATGCCGAGGATGCCGAAGATGAAGGCGACGGCGAGAACGCCGATCCTGCGCCCGTGACCGAGCAGGACTCCGAGCGTGAGCATTCCGAGGACGATGAGGCTGAGCGCGAGTGGGAGGAAATCTCCAAGGAAATCGAGATGAACCTCGAGACCTTCTCGAAGGAATGGGGACGCGAATCAGACAGCCTGATGCAGCATCTGGCTGTGGCGAACCGAAAGGTATACGACTACACGGAGTTCCTGCGCAAGTTCATGACGATAAACGAGGAAATGCTGCTCAACCAGGACGAATTCGACTACATCTATTACACCTACGGCATGGAGCTTTACGGAAACATGCCGCTTGTCGAGCCTTTGGAGTACAAGGAAACCGACCGCGTGCGCGAGTTCGTGATCGCGATCGACACGTCGGGCTCGGTGCGGGGCGACTTGGTGCGGCGCTTCATCGAGCACACCTTCGACATCCTGAAGGAATCGGAAACGTACACGACGGACGTGAACGTGCATATCGTGCAATGCGACGCGCGCGTGCAGTCCGACACGCGGATCGCCGACATCGCCGAAGTCGACAAGCTCATGGAGAATTTCGTGATCAGAGGATTCGGTGGGACGGACTTCCGCCCCGTGTTCGACTACGTCGAGACGCTGCGGGAGCGCGGCGAGCTTACGGAAATGAAGGGGCTGATCTATTTCACGGACGGCCTGGGGAACTTTCCCGAAAAGCCGCCCAATTACGATACGGCGTTCGTGTTCATGGAAGAGGAGGGGCGCGACCTGCCGCCGGTGCCGCCCTGGGCGATGAAAGTGGTTATCGATGAGGCGGGCATCAATCGGTTCAAAAGCCAAGGCGTCCGCTAGCTGCGGCGCGTGAAAGGATGGGCACAATGAATATCGTCTCGGCAAAACAGCAGGTGAAAGATACCGTTGAGGCATATTTGAAGCGCGACGACGCGGGGCTGCCCGCAATCGCCCCCGTGCATCAGCGACCGATCTTCCTGGTGGGCGCGCCGGGTATCGGCAAGACCGCCATCATGGAGCAAGTCGCACGCGAGCTGGGCATCGGCATCGTGTCGTACTCCATGACGCACCACACGCGCCAGAGCGCGCTCGGCCTGCCGCGCATCGAGCATCGCGAGTTCGGGGGGCGCGAATACGACGCCTCCGAGTACACGATGTCCGAGATCATCGCGGCGATTTACGATTACATGGAGCGCACGGGGCTTGACGAGGGCATCCTGTTCCTCGATGAGATCAACTGCGTGTCGGAGACGCTCTACCCCTCGATGCTGCAGTTCTTGCAGTTCAAGACGTTCGGTAAACATAAAGTCCCTGAGGGATGGGTCATCGTGTGCGCGGGCAATCCGCCCGAGTACAACCGCTCGGTGCACGAGTTCGACATCGTGACGCTCGACCGTTTGCGCGAGATCGACGTAGAGCCCGATTATGGCGTATGGAAGACGTATGCGTCGGAGGCGGGCCTGCATCCTGCGGTGACGACGTTCCTCGAGGCGAAGAAGGACTGCTTCTACAAGGTTGAATCGCGCCCAGGTGGCGGCAAGTCGTTCGTGACGGCGCGCGGTTGGGAGGACTTAGCTGAGGTCATCTCGCTTTATGAGGAGATGGGCAAGCCGGTGAATCGCGACCTGTTCGTGCAGTTTTTGCGCGACGATGATGTCGCCGACCAGTTCACTGTGTACTACTCGCTGTTCGAGAAGTACCGCTCCGATTACCAGGTGGGGTCGATCTTATCGGGTGTGGCCACGCCGTCGATCAAGGATCGCGCGAAGGCTGCGCCCTTCGACGAACGCGTTGCGCTTCTGGGGCTGATGCTCGACACGCTGTCCGCGGATTGCTCGCGCGCGCTCGACCAGGAGGGGATTGTGGTGGAGCTTCGCGATTTGCTGCGCGAGACGAAGTCCGACTTCCTGGCGGGGGCGAGTGTCGACGATGCTCTCACGCCGCGCATCGCCGCGCGCGAGCGCAAGCTGGCGAGAAAGATCGAATCGGGCACGGCATCACGTGCCTTTATTCGCAAGGAACGCCTGGTCATCGACTTGCTGAAGGGTTTCGGCGCGCAGTGCATGCTTGAGAAGGCAACCGAGGGCGATGTGGCCTTCCACGCCATCGAGCGCGCGTACAAAGGCGAGGTTGCTAAGATTTCGCCCCTGGCGGATTCCGCAAGCGAGCGCATGGACAACGCGTTCGACTTCATCGACGAGACGCTCAATAGCCGCGAGATGCTCGTGTTCTTGGCCGAACTCACCACGCGCAAGCCGACGACGCGCTTCATCTCGCACTACGGCAACGAGAAATACTACGAGCACAACAAGGAGCTCCAGGTCGATGCGGCGCGCATGGGCCTCACCGAGCGCGTGAGCAAGCTTGCCGAGATTGACGGCGCGCTTGAAGACGAGCGCGAGGTGGGCGAGCCCGGCGCGGTCGGGATTCGCATGGGATTGAAGCCGAAGGGTGCGGCGAACACGTTTGTGCCCGAGGGTGCGGGTGCTGCGGCGAATGCGGAGCCATCTGCGCAGGCTACGCCTTCGAAGGGTGAGATTCCCGCGGGCGTCCTCGCGAAGCATTACGGCGGCAAGCAGTTCGAATACGGCTTCGCGAGCGTATGCAAGATGCTTCTTCCGCGCGAGGAACTTGTGGGCAAGAAGGTGCTCGACGTGTGCTGCCGTCGCGGGCGCGGCGTGTACAAGCTAAGCTCGATGGTCGGCAACGGTGGCGAGGTTCTAGGTATCGATTGGAGCCCGTCGTATGTTGAGGAAGCTAAGGATGGCATGAACCGCGCCTGGCACGAGAGTGGCCTTAAGCGCAACAACATGGAGTTCCGCCTCGCCTTCCCCGAGGATCTGATTGGCGCGGGCGTGGGCTCGTCGACCTTCGATGCGGTGTACGTGAACAACGTGATTACGCTGTTCTACGATCAGGAACAGGCGATTCGCGAGTTTGGCCGCGTTTTAAAGCCGGGCGGACTGCTTATTTTGGAGACCATCTTCGCCGACCGTCCGCGCACGGATTCGGTGGTCGACGAGGCGCGCTCCATCGGCAACAGCGTGCAGGCCGCGCGTACCGAGCAGGAGAACGTCGCATGGCTTGAGGCCGCGGGTTTCGAGGCGCCGTCGGTGGAGGAGTCCTTCGAGGTGGCAGCCGACCGCGGCTACAAGGCCGATCACGGCGTGCCCACGGTTGCCGGGGACGAGGACGTGAAATTCACGGCCGTGTCGCTCTACGTTCGCAAGAAGCGCTAAACTTTTGCGCTAGGGCGTTTCGAGTTTAAGGGGAGATAGGCGCCTGCCGGGTCGGAAGGGCTCGGCGGGCGCTTTCGCATAAAGGGGGAAGCGATGGCGGAAGTGTCTGTTGACAAGCGGTTTCGCGGGTCGGTCCGGCTGGTGACGCTGCTTTTGTGGCGCATCGCGAAATCGACCGATGTGGAAGATGGCTTTCGCGCCGCGCGCGAGCTTAAGATGTACGACGCCGAAAACGAGGCGTTCACGAGGCGCTGCTTCGCGCTCGATGCTCAGCTGGAGGCGGGCGAGGAGCCCGCGGAACCTCTCACAATGGAACTGGTCGACGAGCTCCAGGCGTGCGCCATCAGATTGAACTCCGCCGACCCGGCGTAGCGCAGGCGGGGGTTCTCGGCGAGGCGGTCGGCATCGGACGAGGCGTTTGCTTGCGGGCGTTTTGCCGCCCACAAGCTGGCACGATCATTCCCCGAAGAGGCTCCGATCGACGGGCAGCCCCTTTGTTCTTCCGCCGATTCCCCAGGTCGTGTGCATATCGGCGGTTCGCGCTCCCTTCGACTGGGAACGGGCGCGGAACGTCTCGCAAAAGCCTTTGAAACCGCGCAGCAGCGATTCGGTGTCTGCGTGGTTCTCGGTTTGCAGGAACGTCTTGAGCGCGTCGTAGACGTCATCGCTCGCTCTGTTGCGCAGGCGCGGCGCCTTCACGGCGAGCCATCCGCGCAAGGCGGCGTTCATGCTCGTGGCGTCATCGTCGTCGTTTGCGAACATATTCTCGATGGGCTTCCAATACTGGTCGTAGAGCCGCTCCTGCTCCTCGTACTCGACATCGGAAAACAATAGGTTCCTCGCAAGATCCGCCGTGGTGAGCGGCATTCCCTTCGAGTTCAGGCTCTCGAACACCGTTTGGGGATGGTCGTTCTCCTCGATTTCAGCGGCGATGATGGTCAGCTGCTTGAGGCCTCGCCATATCGTTTCCGCATCGGATTCGGCTTGCAGATAGCTTTTGAAGCGCTGGTAGTTAGAGACGACGTTTTTCGACAGGTCATCCTCCTCGGGCAGGTCGGTGTGGTTGAGTACCGCCGCCATGGTTTCCCTGTCGAGCCGCGAGAGGGTCAACTTCTCCTTGCGTGAGGCATCCCCTGGGGTGCGCTCGTCTGCGAAAAGGAACCGCGCGCGCAGCGTCGACGCGTCGGTGCCGTCTTCAAGCGTTGCCCCTTGTTCTTCCAGATAGTCGGCCAGCGCGGCGATGAGCAGCGAAATCGTTGCTGTGCGCTGCTGCCCATCGATGATGTCGATCGCTTGGGTCTGCGTTCCCGAAAGCTCCGGGTCGGGCGAATAGAGCACCGTCCCGATGAAGTGCTCGCTTTGCGCTTTGCCCGCATGAACGCAGTCGCGCCAGAGTGTCGCGCATTGCTTGTCGCTCCAGGTGTAGACGCGCTGGTAGACGGGAATGATGAAGTGCGTGTGCGGTGCCCCGAGGTAATCGAGGAAGGTGCGCTGCGTCGTTTTCATGCCATCTCTCCTAAAGCGTCGCGTCCGTGTTGCGCATCTCGGCGCGCACGCGTTGCGCATATGCTTCGTTGTGGGCTTTCTGGCGGGTGAACCCGCTGGTCAATGTGGGTGCGCCGTTAACAGCCCAATCCATGGTGCGGAACTTCTTCACCGCGTGGTATCGGTAGTTTTCCGCCCAGACGAAGCAGAAGTTGCGCAGCTCTCGCAAAAGGTCCTCGGTCGTGCCGGTGTAGTCGTCCTCGACGTAGCGCTTGAAGATGCTGTACACCTCGCCGGGCCCGTGCGCACGAACCTTTCGGAACCTAACCGAAAGCCATCCTTGGATCGCGTTATCGAGCCGAAGAGAACCAGGGTCGGGCACGAACAGGCTTTCGATGATGCTCCAGTACGTGTCGTAGAGATAGGTTTGCTGCGTGTGCGTTTCGGCAAGCAGAAGATAGTTTCGTACCAGGTCAGCGGTGGTAAGAGGTGCACCTTTGGAGTTTAGGCTCTCGAAGATCGGCTGCGCGCTCTCCGTTTTCTCGACTTCGGCGAAGATGACGGAAAGCAGGTTCAGCCCCTGCCAGAGCGCTTCGGCGTCGAAATCGGGCTCGGCCATTTTCTCGCTGAAGAACGCGAGGTTGTGCGCGATGGACTCCGAGGCGATCGCATCGGGAGCGGCCCCGTGCAGCGCGTCGAAGTAGGAGGTGCGGTCCCCTCGGGAGAGCACGAGCTTGCCAGGGAGGTTCGAGTCGCCGTCGAGTAAAAGGTAGCGCGCCTCGATTTCGCCTGCCGTAGTATGGGCGAGGGTGGTGCCCGTGTTTCTCAGGTGGCGAACGAGCGCGACCAGGATAAGCGAGATGGTCGTCGTGCGCTGCTGGCCGTCCACGATGGAAAAGCGGGCGTTGCCGTTTTCGTCGCTTTTCTCGGGGGCATAGAGAAGCGTTCCGACGAAGTGCTGTGAGGCGGATCGTGCGGCGCGGAAAATGTCGAGCCAGAGCTCCTCGCATTGGCGGCGCTTCCACGAATATGCCCGCTGATAAGGGGGAATGACGAATCGGGTTCGGGAGGCGCCCACGATATCGAGCAAAAGCGCATTGCTGGTTTGCATGCGAACTCCTCGGGTACGGTGGCGTGTGCTTTCGTTTCAGTATGCGGTGCGCAGAGGTTCGCTTGGGCGGTGCGCGAATTATGGGACGAATCGCGTGGCTTTGTTATGGAACGGGCGCGAGCATTGCGCGGGCGAGCTGCATTCGTTGTAGCCCGAGGCGAGCCTGCTATTCACCAGGTGCGCGGCTTGTTCAGGTGCGTTTTCTAGTCGTAGTATCCCAAGTCGTAGCCGGCGTCCTTCGAGCCGCATCCTCCTTGGTAGCACGTGGGGCGGAAGTTGAGCACCTTGTTGGCAATCTCGGGCTGCGTGCGAAGTTTCACGAGCATGTTATACACGGCCGCGCCATCGATGGCGACGATGCGGTCGTTCTTCGATTTCATGGCGAAGTAAACGTCGGCTGCCGTGCGTCCGTCAACGGAGATGGGGTCTTCGATGTCGTCGAAGTGCCGCGGTTCGGGAAGGTCGACGAAAGCGCAGAACTCGCGGTAGATATCGTCGTTTTCGGGTGCGAAGAGCGTTTTCGAGTAATCGGGTCGATGAGAGAGATGCGATGTCTCCTCGCTGAGCTGGGTGTCGAGTTCCGCGAAGTACCTGCGCGCCGTTTCTCCCCTCTCGGCCGTGCCGTTGGCCACCATCTGTTGCTCTTGTTCGTAGGATCCCATGGCAATCTCCCTTGCTCGCAATGCGTTTCCTTATTGCGTACGATACGCCGCCCCGGGGGCAAGTCAACACTCAATTGAGGTGTAGTCAGCGCATCGTGCGGTCGGCTATCATACTGATAGGAGGGAAATGCTACGTTTTGGAAGGGGTCGCCATGACATGCACGATGATGCTCGACGACGCGATGGTTTCTCAGTATTTGGCGAGAATCGGCTGGTCGGGCGATGTTTCGGTGGACAGGGAAACGCTCGACGGCCTGGTGTATGCGCATCAGTGCAGCGTTCCGTTCGAGACGGCGGATTTGGTGGCTGCGGGGGAAACGCCGTCGCTTGAGATTGGCAAGCTGTTCGAAAAAATCGTCGCCGATCGGCACGGCGGGTACTGCTTCGAGCTGAACAAGCTGTTCGAGGCGTTGCTTCGCTCGTTGGGTTTCGATGCGCGGCCGTGCTTAAGCCGCGCCGTTCGCGGTCGCAAAGGGCGCATGCCCATCAACCACAGGGGAGTGCTTGTTTTTGTCGATGGCGTGCTAACCTCGGTCGACGTTGGGTTCGGCGGTCCTTTGCCCGCGGGATCTTTGGCGCTTGGGGATGAGTGCGAGCAGACGATTCGCGGCGAGGTGTACATTCCGCGCAGAATCGACGAGCATTGGTGGGCGATCGACCGCATCTCGCAGGCGAAGCGCGATTTGTACGGCGACGAGGGCCCATCGAGGCGCCAGACCGAACTTGAGCTTTGCGTGGCGGCGATTGAGGATATCGACTTCGAGGCGTTGAATCTGGCCTGCTCGCAGCCGGGGACGGTGTTTCACGACAGCGTGATGGCGAACATCCGCACGGCGAACGGCTTCAAGAGCATCGGGCGCGGGATGCTGAACGTGCGCGAGTTCGGCACGAGTATGAAGACCCCGCTTGAGGACGATGCTGCGGTCTCCGCTGCGCTCCTCGAGCACTTCGGGTTCTCGCCGTATTGCGCTCACCTGTAAGGTATGGGACAATATCAAGGCGCATTCGCGCAATAACGGTCGCTTGGCGCAGCGGGAGCGCAAGTGCCTTACAAGCACTGGGTCGGGGGTTCAAATCCCTCAGCGACCACCATCTATTTTGCGGGTCACGGGTTTCCGTGGCCCGTTTTTGTGTTTTGGGGCGGGCGTGTCTGGTGCCGTGCTGGCTTTCTGCCAGCTTTTCGCAGGATACTTGCCAGAAAGCTGCAAGGTTTTTGCGACTTTCGTCTGGGTTCTTGCCGAGGTTTTCCGCAACCTTGGCGGCTTTTCGTTGAGCCTCTGCAGCATCCCCTTGTCTTTTCTAGCGCAAATCCGCAGATAGAGTGGCATTTTTCGGGAAGCTATCTGCCTATGTTCTGCCCGAATCGGTCGCTAGCATGTCCTCCACTGAGGTGATCGGAGGGCTTATGAGGCGAATGAAATCATGGATCATCGGCATCGTGTGCGGCGTTCTGTGCGCGGCGTGCGTGCTTTTGTATCTGCAGGATGCAGGCGCGCAGGTGGACGCGGCGCGTGCGGAGGCGCTTGACCGCTTTGGCGGCGACCAGGTCGAGGTGTGCGTGGCGAAGAGAGACATCGCTGCCGGGGAAAT
Source organism: uncultured Ellagibacter sp. (assembly GCA_934663775.1). Lineage (GTDB taxonomy): Bacteria > Actinomycetota > Coriobacteriia > Coriobacteriales > Eggerthellaceae > Ellagibacter. Next base: position 51,017 of record CAKUKU010000006.1, read on the forward strand.
CGTCGATGCGGGGTCTTTCGAGAAGAGAATGTGGGTCGTGGCGCTTCTGCCGGACGACCCGCTTACGCAGGATGACGACGTCCTCGGCAAGCAAGTGACGTCCACGGTGCTCAAAGGCGAGGTGCTGACCTCAAGGCGCTTCGAGGAGGCGTCGTCTGCCGTCGATGTCCCCGGGGAGCTCACCGCTGTGAGCGTTCCTGCGCGGGATGTGCAAACGGTCGGGGGTGCGCTTCGGCCGGGAATGCTCGTCGACGTGTACGCAACGGGCTCGTCGTCCACCACGTTCATCGCCCATAGCGTTTTGGTGCTTGCGACGAATGCGAGCTCCCATTCGAAGACGGGGAACGACTCCGTTTCTTGGGTGACGCTCGCCCTCGACCCTGTGAACGTCCAGGAGGTCGTCGCGGTCGCGCAAACGTCCGAGCTGTACTTCACGCTCCCCGGCGACGACGTCCCCGAACCGTCGGCGTCGAAGACATTCGCTTCGGGAGGGGCGCAAAACGGCGCTGCCGCCGATCAGGGAATAACGGCAGCGCCTGAGGCGGGAACATCGTTGCAATCGGATGCCCAGTTGGGCGCCGCGGGCACGCCGCAGGCGGAAGCTTCCGCCGCAACTGCTGATTCCTATTCTTACGAGGGGGTCTCCCATGAACGCTAGCGTCTTGCTGTGCATCGACGAGGAAAGCGCGCGCCATCCGGAGCTTGTCGGGCTTCGGGGTGAGAATCTGTTCGGGCAACCTTGGCTTTCGGTATGCACGACGGCGCAGGAGATGCGGCAGGTCGCCGCGAAAAACGCCGCGGTCGAGGAGGTGTGGGTGGTTTCGTGCTCGGACGTCGAGCCGGTGAACGCGGCGGCGGCGGTAAAGCGGGATAACCCGCGCCGGCGAGTGTCCCTTCTCTGCGCGCAGCCGTCGGGGTCCCTGCATAGCCGCACGAAGGCCGCGGGGATAGACGAGGCGATGACGCACCAGGCGCTTGCCGAGCGATATGCGCTGCGAAAGCGGCGTGCTCGGGTGGCGGCTGAGCCGAAGGCGTGCGCGCCCGCGGACGAGGCGGTCTCTCAACCGGCTTCCAAGCTGAGGGAGCCTTTGGGTGGGAAAAATGTTTCCGCAGGTGAAAAGCGCGCATCGCTGATAACCGTGGTTAGCGGGAGCGGAGGGGCGGGTAAAAGCGCGGTCTCCGCCGTTGTGGCGGCTTCCCTGGCTGCGCGCGGAGCGAAGACGCTGCTTCTCGACTGCGACCTTCAATTCGGGGATATGCGCGACCTGTTCGGCGCCGAGCGCGCGTTCGGAATCGACGAGGTGCTCACAGGCGTCGTCGCCGTGCCCGATTTGCCGCGCGACGAGCGGGGGATGTGCCTTGTCGCCGCGCCGAGGAGGCTCGAACAGTCCGAGGTGGTCGTGCGCGAGCTGCCGGCGCTGATCGACTCGATTGTGCCGCACTTTGACGTCATCGTCGCGAACACGGGCGCGAGCTGGGGAGAGCAGCACGCGATCCTTCTCGAGCGGTCTTCACGCGCTCTGTTCCTCGTCGACCAGCGCGCATCGTCCCTTCGGGCATGCAGGCATGCGGTCGAGCTTTGCGCACGCTGCGGCATCGCGGCGAGCCCTTTTTTGTTCGTGGTGAACCGCTGCTCGAAACGTTCGCTGTTCTCGTCGATAGACGTGTCGTGCGCGATGCAGGGCGCACGCGCCGCCGAGCTCAGAGACGGCGGCGCGGAAGTTGAGCAGGAGCTCGGTGCGGGCCTTGCCTATGAACTGGCTTTATCGCGCAATCCGTTCGCGCAAAGCGTTCGGGATCTTATCGATGAGGGGCTAGGCGATGCTGTGGGCGGCGAAGATGCACAAGAAACGGTCGAGGCGCCATCGCGCGGGATCTTCTCGTTCAGGAAAAGCCGCAGGGAGGGGGCGCTCTCATGACGCTATTGGAGCGCGTTCGGGCTGCGGGAAACGAAACGACGTCAGCTTCACTGGCGACGCGCGACGAGGCGCTCGAATGGCTGCGGGAAAAGGTGCGCGAGCAGCTTCCCGCCGACGACATTGCGGCGCTCGCCAAGGGAAATCCCGAGCGGGCGCGCAACGAGATTCGCGCGGTCTGCCGATCGGCGTTCGAAGGGAACGGTCGATCCGAATGGGGCGTTGACGAGCGGGAATCGCTCATCGACGCGCTCGTCGACTCGATGCTGGGGTTCGGCCCGCTCGAGGCGTTTCTGGCCGACGAGTCGATAACCGAGATTATGGTGAACGGGTCGCGTTCCTTGTTCTACGAGCGCGATGGCGTCCTACATCGAAGCGAGTTCTGCTTCGCAAGCGACGATGAGGTGAGGGTGCTGATCGACCGCATCATCGGCCCACTCGGCCGAAGGATCGACGAATCGTCGCCGATGGTGAACGCGCGCCTTTCGCAGGGCCATCGCGTGAACGCCATCGTCCCGCCGCTTGCGCTTGACGGCCCGATGCTCACGATTCGGACGTTTTCCTCGAAGGTCATCGCGCTTGCGGACATGGTGGCGAGCGGGTCTATCGAGGAAAGCGTGCGGCAATTGCTCGTCTGGGCGGTCCGGGCGCGCAAGAGCATCGCTGTTTCTGGCGGGACGGGAAGCGGCAAGACGACGCTGCTCAATGCGCTTTCGTGCCATGTTTCCGACGACGAGCGGATTATCACAATCGAGGACTCCGCTGAGCTGCGCTTTCTTGAGCACCCGCATGTCGTTCGTCTTGAGTCGCGGCCGCGCAACGCGGAGGGCGTGGGCGAGGTCACCATCCGCGATTTGGTTGCGAATGCGCTGCGCATGCGTCCCGATCGCATCATCGTGGGCGAGTGCCGCGGCGGCGAGGCGCTCGACATGCTCGCTGCCATGAACACAGGTCACGAGGGATCGCTCACGACCCTTCACGCGAATTCCCCGAAGGAGGCGGTCTCGCGACTGGTGACCATGGTGCGCTTTGCCGCCGACTTGCCGGTAGACGTCATCGAGCTGCAGATCGCAAGCGCCTTCGACCTTATCGTCCAGACGGCTCGTGGTGCCGACGGCTCGCGCATGGTTTCCCAGATCGCGACCATCTCCCAGAGCGAAAGCGGGCGCGAATGCGCAGTCGAGTCGATCTACGAGCGCGATATCTGCGGGTGTGCGGGGACGTGGCTCGCCGCGCCCGAATGGATTTGCGATTTGGAGAAACGGGGAATCGCAACAGAGGAGGAGGTGGAATTGTGGAAGGAGATGTCGCTTTGCTCGTCGTAGCCGGGGCCTCGGCATTCGCCTGCGCTGCCTTTCTGGGGAGCGCGTTTGCTCGCACCCTGGGCGGGAAATCTCGTGCCGCCGCGTTTTCCATCGGGGGCGGAGGGGGCAGGGCGGGTTGGCTTTCGTGGCTTATCCGCAACGGAGTGGGGTTCTTGCGCCCCGCCGCGCGACTCACCCTGAAAAGCCCGCGGGTCCGCTCGATGGCATCGCGCCTGCTCGTTGCCACCGAAGAGCTCGGGTTCGCTGCCACCGGGGAGTCGCTGACCTCTCTCGTCTTGGCCGGGATTCTTACCCTCGGCATATGCGGGACCGCCGTCACGGCGACCCCCGTATGCGGTCTGGCTCTTGCCGCGTGCGCTGCGGCGGCCTGCGCGATCTGCGCGAAGAGCGCGGAGGAGCGGCGCCGCGAGAGCATGCGCGAGGCCGTTCCCGACGCCCTGCGCTCGATGGCGGTGTGCTTTCGCACGGGGCAGTCGCTCTTGCAGACGATGCAGCAGGTCGGCGCCGCCACGAAGGGACCCGTCGGGGCGCTGTTTTGCCGTGCGGCCCATCTTCTCGAAACCGGGGGAAGCACCCACGAGGCGCTCTCCGTCTTCCAGGGGCGAGGATCGGTTCCCGAGCTTGCCTTCGTCTCCGTTGCGCTCGATGTACAGCATCAGACGGGAGGGAGCATGGAGCGGGTCCTCGACGCTGCGCGCGACACCGTGGAAGGCGAGCTCGAGCTTACACGGTCTCTGCGCGTCCAGACCGCCCAGGCGAAGCTGTCGGCTCGCATCGTGAGCGTCATGCCAATCGTGCTCATAGCTCTGTTCTCCCTGGTGAGCGAGGACTTTCTGGCTCCCTTCTTCTCCAGCTTCGCAGGGATGACGCTTTTGGGCATCGCCGTCGTCATGCAGGTCGCCGGCATCTTCGCCGTGCGGCGCATGCTGAAAGTCGAGGTGGAATGATGTTCGCGGAAGGGGGCGCCGTCGCGGTGCTTGCCGGAGCGGGAGCGTTCGGCGTGGGGCTCGTCGTATCGCGCGGCGTCGCGCGGCGTCATGAGCAGAACCGTGCCGCAGCGCGCCGTCGGGCCTCGCTTTCGGGGGAAAAGGCCGCCCCCGCTCGCTCGGGTGGGAGCGTTCCGGGCGGCATCGTCTCCTTCGTCGAATCGCGGAGCCGTGTCGTTTTCGCGGGTCGTGTGCGAAATGCTGCCTCTCGCGAGACGGCCTCGCTCGCTCGCGACATCCGACAGGCGGGGCTCGCCTCCTCGGTGACGGCTTCGGGATTCTTCGATGCCCGGGTTCGCCTGACGTTAGGTGCTGCGGTTGTGGGATTTCTCGTCGGGTACGCGTTTTCCCTCGAGCTCGCCGCGATTCTCGCTATCGCGTGCGGGGTGTGGGGATGGACGGCGCCGAGGCGAGCGATCGCGCAAAGGAAGAAGGACCGCGCCGAAGAGCTCGAGCGCCATCTGCCCGAGATGCTCGAAGTGCTTTCGCTCGGCTTGAGGAGCGGTCTGTCATTCGATAGGAGCCTTGATGTCTATACCGAGCACTTCGATACGCTGCTCTCGCGGTCTTTGGCGTCGGCGAGGCAGCAGTGGGCGCTCGGTCTCGCGCGAAGGGACGACGCGCTTCGCGACGTCGCAGAAACCTACGACTCGGCGCTTTTCTCGCGGGCGGTGGAATCCATTATCCGTTCCCTGCGCTACGGATCGTCGCTTGCCGAGGGCCTTGAGGCGACGGCGCGCGAGGCGCGGGCTTTGTATCGCGCGCTCAAGCAGGAGCAGGTCGCGAAGGCGCCGGTGAAGATGATGGTGCCGACGGGGGCGCTCATGCTCCCCGCGATGCTCATTTTGGTGTTAGGGCCGATGTTGCTCGAGCTCATCGGCGGGTTCTAGGAAGGAAAGGTGCATGCGGGATGATGCTCATGAGAAAGATGCGCGCGGAGGCGCAGCGACGTGCGATAGGCGTATGGTGCGCGATGAGGGCGAAACTTGCCTGCGAAAAGGGGCAGGGCACGACCGAGTATGCGATTCTCGTCGGTGTGCTCGTCGTAATCGCGATAGTCGCCATAACGTTGTTCCGGCCGAAGATTCAGGAGCTTTGGGATGCGATCGCGAACGGTATCAACGGGCTGTGAGGGCCCGGGGGACGAGGGGCGTCCGCACGCGTCTCGCGAGCAAGGTTTGCTCCGAGCGAGGGCAGGGCACGGTGGAGTACGCCGTCGTACTCGCGGGCGTGTTGTGCATGGCGGTGGCGCTCGGGGCGCTTGCGAAGGTGATGGGGGAGGGGCTGCTCGTGGAACACGCGCTCATGTCGGCGTCCCATCATCTGCAGCTCGCAGCCTTAGGGACGGTGGCGGACGTGTTCGCATTCTAGTTTGCAAGGTGTTTCGCGAAGACGCCGGCCAGGCGACGGTCGAGGCGGCGTTCGTCCTTCCCGTGACACTTGCGCTGGTGGTGCTGCTCGTGCAGCCGGGAATCCTGCTCTACGACCGCATCGTCATGCAGCAGGCTGCAGCGGAAACGTGCCGCCTGCTCGCAACGACGCCGGAAGGGGATCCGACCGGTGCATGCGAGGCGTTTGCCAAAAGGCGCTTAGGCGCGGTGCCCGAGCAGGACTGCTTCCATGTTCACGAGGGCGGGTGCACGTGGAGGGTCGAACTTGAAGGCGGGGAGTCATCCGACGTCGTTCGCGTGCGTATCGCGACGAAGGTGAAACCGCTTCCGCTCGTCGGCGTCGGCGCGCGCCTTCTGGGCGCGGTCAACGACGGCAAGAACTTCGATGTTTCCGTCGAGGCGTCGGCGCCGACGCAACCTGCGTGGGCGATCGGCGCCGGGGCGGGAAGATTGCCATCTGAATGGATTGGAGCGTGGGCCGATGAGTCGTGAGCGCAGCGATAGGCGCAGCGTTTTCTGGGATGACGAGGGCTTCTCGACGCTTGGCATGGCGATCGCCCTGCTGGTCACGTTGTCGCTTGTGTTTTCGGCGGCGCAGGTGTACCGGGTGTTGTCGGCATCCTCCGATATTCAGGACGTTGCCGATGCGAGTGTCCTTGCGGCGGAAAACGAAGTTGCCGAGTTCATGATTGCCGTGCGTATTTGCGATGCCGTCGTGTTGTCGTTGTCGCTCACGAGCGCCGCGCTGTTCGGCTTGGGCGTCGTTGCGCTCTGCGTTCCCCCTGCGGCGGAGTTGGGGCTTGAGCTGGTCAATCTCGGAACAGAGGTGCTGAAGGCAAGAAGCTCGTTTGCCGAGCGCGCGTCGTCGGGGCTCAACGCCCTGCAGGAGGCGCTGCCGTTTCTCGCCGCGGCAAACGCGTATTCGACGGCAAACGCGAACTCGGGCGGCGTCATGGCGGCGAGCTATCTCGGTGTGGCGACCCTCGTGCCCGCGCAGGGCGATACGATCGAGGTGGGCTCGTCGAAGGCGCTTTCCGATGCCGCTGACGCGGCGAGTAAGGACGCCGAATCGCTCAGAGAGGCCTCCGAAGCCGCGGAAGAGGCGGCGAAGGAAGCCAATCGGGCGAAGGAGGAGGGCTTCAAGCGCGACTGCGGCGACGCTCCGGCGTACTGCATGTACGAGCGCGCAGGCGCGCTCTCAAGCATCTCGTCTGCGGCGAATCCCCTGTTCCATACGGTGGATGCGTGGTCGTTCTCCGTAGCCCTCGACCGCGCGAGGGAATACTACTCGCTGCGTTACGCGGACGAGGGCCCGCTATCTTCGTCGATCGACGAGCAGTCGAACTCCGCTTTGCGCAAGGTGTTCTATCGCTTCGCCGCCGCCGAGGTGTCGCGCGGGTACGTGATCGATTCGGGCGACTCCTTCAGGGCGTCGTTTCCCGTGCTTCCCAAGAACACCGAGGAGATGAAGGCGACGCGGCTCTACACCGACCCCGTGTTCCCGCTTGGCACGGACGAATCGGGCGCGGTGACGCTCCACGCGTGGGCGGGCTGCCCGAACGCGTCGCCTAGCATGGGGACCGCCTCGGTCGCGCAGATGGAAGAGGGGAACTACCCCACGTGCGACAAGTGCCGCTTCACCGCATCTAGTTTGGGGAAGGTCGCCGCAGCGTCGAGCTCTATTGCAAACGGCTTCGAGTACCACTACAGCGCCGTGGCGCGGGCCGCCGAGGACTACGAGGCGGCCAGGGTGAAGCAGGACGAGGCGTCGAGGGAGGCGAAGAACCAGGCGGCGGAGCTGCTCGAGAAATGCAAGGAGGCGTTTTCGGAGGCTTCCAGCATGCGCATCGACGCGAAGCCGCCAGGCTACAAGGGTGCGATCTCGATGGTCGTGAACCTTGCTGCGACACCGGCGGACACGGGGTTTTCGAGTTCGTTCGTCAAAGGGTCGACATCCCTCGGTGCTCGCGTTGCCGTTTCCGGCGCGACTTTGCTCGAAGAGGAAAGCGAGGAGGGGCGCACGGTCATCTCGTCGCTTCTTGACGGCTTGATCGGCGACGGAGGGTTCGCGCTCGGCGCCGCGCGTTTCGCCCTCGACCTTTGGTCGCGCGCCCTTCGCGCATACTGCGACGGGCAAGAAGCGGTTGATGGCGCCATCCGGCATGCGCTCGACTCGTTGCCGCTTGCAAGTGCGAGCGGCTTGGGAACATGGGCGGCGGACGCGCTTTCGGGTGCTGTTTCGGCTGCGGGATTCGCGCCTGCGAAGCTCAACGCGCTCAAGCCCGTGCTCGTGAGCACAGGGTATGTTGCGGCGTCCGATTCTGGGACGTTTTCCGCGAACTATCAGGCGATTCGCGGCGAGGCTCTCGCGTCATCGGGATCGTCTGCGAGCTTATTCGACTCGCTTGTTGGCAAGGTCGAAGACAGCGCGCTGCGTGCTCTCGAGGGTGCAGACGGCGTGATCGAGATCGTGCGAATCGATTTCCCCTTCGGCGAGGGGTCGATTCCCATAACCATCACGCTGCCCGACTCGCTCCGGCAGGCAACGGGCGGGCTGGTGAGCGCGGCGGCGAACGCCGTTCGGGGTGCTGTCGCGAGCGTCACGGGCACAAGGGTGTGGCACTAATGAACGACCTGCGAAAACGATACTCATCCTGGCGCCGTGACGAGCGCGGGCAGATGACGATCGAGCTTGCCGTCATGATTCCGGTGCTTGTCGCCATCGCGGTCATCGCGGTGAATGCGATGCTCTTCTTCTCGGAATGCGCTGCGTTCGATCGGCTTGCCCGCAACGCGGTGCGCGTGGCCGCGGCGTCTCCTGCCTACGGCGAGGGCTCCGAGCAGAGTTGCGCCGCGGCCCTCGCCGCCGTCGAGGAGGGGATGGGCATCGCAAGCAAGGATTACCTGGAGGCCGACGTGGCGGTTGCGGGGGAGTCGTCTGGTCAAAGGCGGTTTCGCGCGACGCTTCGCTTCACCCCGACGCTCTTCGGGCTGGGGCTGAAATCCTCCGTGTTCGGTGTGTCGCTCCCTCAGTTGGAACATTCCACGGAACTCGTGGTGGACGTCTATAAACCGGGAGTGTTGTTCTGATGGGGCAGTCGCGTCGGGCGCTTGCCGCCCTTTTCCTTATCGTCGGGGCCGTGGTTCTCGCAATCGCCGTCGACGGCGTGCTCGATGCCGTTGGCGCGGCATCGAAGGTCGACCGCGCGCTCGCCGCGGCCGACGCGCAATCGCAGGCACGTTATGCGTTTGACGGGGCCTCCGGTGTGGGCGGCGACGGGGAAGTAGCGCCGATCGCCGATGAGCGAACGGGAACCGCAGCGTTGCCTTCGTGGTTCGAAGATGAGCTGCTCTCGCTTGACTCGGCACGGTCGGTGCGGGTTTCGCGGGAGGGCGGCGTTGTCGGGTTTTCGCGAGCATGCTCGGCGGACGATGCGTTTGCGCAGGTGAAAGCATCGCTTTCGAGCAAAGGATGGTTCGAATCGAAAACGGGCGTCGAGCGATGCTCGGTGTTCGTGAAGGAAGGGGGCGTGTGCCGATGGGCGATGGTGTCGTGCGTGCCCGTGGGGACGGGCGCGAGCGTGGTCGTGCAATGCGCGACAAGCGAATGGTAGGAACCGAAGAAGATGTTTTCTCGCAGCTGATGTTGGCGACGAATGCGCCCGCGAAGGCGCGGGGGCTGCTCTTGCGGTGTCGATGCCGCAAGTCGCTCATCCTCATGCCGTGCAACGACGTGCATACCGTCGGCATGGTTCGAAAACTCGACATCGCGTTCGTCGATCGCTGCGGCGTGGTGCTCGAATCGTATCGCGCAGTGGGCCCGATGAGGCGTCTGCGATGTCCTCGTGCGGTGGCGACTATCGAGCGCTTCGCCGAGTGCGGGGATTGGTTTTCGGAGGGGGATTGCGTGGGGATTGCTGCCTACGCGGCGCAAAGAGAGCGGAAAGGACCAACAAGATGAAAGTGTGCCCTGTGTGCAAGGCGCGGGTGTTCGACGACATGGATACCTGCTACGGATGTCTCTATCGTTTCGACTCTTCCCGTGCGGGAGGCGCCGGCAAGAGCGGTGCCGACGAGGGCGACTTCGAGCCGGAGGAACCTCTCGCCTTCGCGGCGAAAACGCAAAAACTCGCCTGCGATAGTGAAGAAAAGAAAGGCACACGCCCAGTGGACGTGCGCCAAGAAAACAAGGCGGATGCGAGACCGCCCGTGCGGGACCTCGTACTTCACATCGCGGTGCCGGAAGGCGCCGCGGGCGTGCGGGTTGCCGTCGATTTTGCGGGATGCGCCCCAGCTGGGCGAACGAGAGCCGCCGATGCCTAGTCGACGAGACGGTGGAATTCCTTTTCCGCTGCTTCCTGAACACGCTTGGCGATTTCAAGATAGGAGTCGAGGAGCTTGTTGCCCTCGTCGGTAAGGCTGCTTCCGTGGGCGCCATCGCGATTGAGCAGCTGGATTTCCAAGGCTGCTTCGGTTTCTTTGATGATGCGCCAGGCCTTGCTGTATGCCATGCCGATGCTCTTCGCGGCGGCGTTGAGCGAGCCCTTCTCACGCACGCCGAGGCACAGATCGGCGATGCCGCGGCCGAACACCGATCCGCTCTCGGAGTCCGGGTTCTTGATGGAAAGTCTGATGGATGGAGTGAGGTTGGTAAGCTTGCTCATGCGTTCCCCTTTTTTCGACGGTTTTCTGTTTGCCTGTGGTTTCCTGATTGCTAGTTTGTCTTGCCGAGAAAAGCCGCTGCTGCGCGCTCGATGTCCTCGGTCGAGTTATCGATAACCTCTTCGAAGCGCACGTGCGCTGCATCGAGGGTTGCCAGGTTGGTGGGCACGTTGTGCTGCCCGGTCTCGTCGGCAATCAGCTCGTTGAGCTGGCATCCCGAAAGCGCAGCAGCCTCTTCGGGAAGCGGCTCTCCGGGCGCCATGCCGTGAAGCGCGCGATACACGTTGTCGCCGAACTTCGCCCAATGGGCCGTGCTCGCGATGAGCACGGGGTTCTCGCCACGCAGGTTCTCGGCCGCCTTGTAGGCGACCGCGGTGTGCGGGTCGATAAGATAGCCGTTGGCGTCGAAGACCTCCTTGATGGTGGAAAGGCAGGTCTCGTTGTCGACGGAGTCGGCCGCGAACTCGGCGCGCACGGCTGCGAAGGTGTCGGCGTCCACGCGGAAGCGCTTCCGTTCGCGCAAATCGGCCATCCAACCGCGCACTGCCTCCGCGTTGCGCCCGGAAAGCTCGAACAGCTGGCGCTCCAGGTTGGAAGACACCAGGATGTCCATCGACGGCGACGGCGTCAGCGCGAAATCTCTCTCGGAGATGTCGTAGGTGCCGGTGTTGATGAAGTCGGTGAGCACGCGGTTCTCGTTGCTCGCGCAGTAGAGCATCTCGATCGGGGTGCCCATGCGCTTGGCGTACCACGCGGCGAGGATGTTGCCGAAATTGCCCGTGGGGACGCAAACATCGATCGGCTTGCCGGCCTCGATTTTGCCCTTCGCGACCAGCTCGGCGTAACTCGAGATGTAGTACACGATTTGGGGCATAAGGCGCCCCCAGTTGATGGAGTTCGCGCTCGACAGGGTCACGTTGTGCTCGGTGAGCAGCGTCTTTGCGTACTCGTCATCGCCGAAGACGCTCTTCACGCCGGTCTGGCAGTCGTCGAAGTTGCCGCGCACGCCCCACACCTGCACGTTGTCGCCGGTGGTCGTGACCATCTGCTTGCGCTGGATGTCGCTCACGCCGCCATCGGGGAACAGCACGCCGATGCGCACATGCTCGGCGTTCTTGAAACCCTCGAGCGCGGCTTTGCCCGTATCGCCCGAGGTCGCAACCAGGATGAGGAAGTCGTGGTCGAGCTCCCCGCGCTCGCGGAGCGCCTCGGCGCTCGCGGAGAAGAACCGCGGCAGGCACTGCAGTGCCATGTCCTTGAACGCGCTCGTGGGCCCGTGCCACAGTTCCAGCACGTGCGTTCTCTCGTCGAGCGAGGTGATGGGGCAGATGTCTTCGCTGTCGAACTGCTCGCCGTAGGCGCCTTCCATGAGCGAATCGACGGTCTCGGCGGGCAAATCGACGCCGAACGCGCGGTAGATCGCGGCGGCGCGTTTCGCATAGGGCAGCTCGGCCAGGCCGCAGATGTCGTCAAGCGAAAGCGAGGGCACCCGCGCGGGAACATAGAGGCCGCCCCCATGCGCCAGGCCGTCGATGACCGCCTTGGTGAAAAGGACAGGCTCTCCGGCAAGCCCGCGCGTGTCGGAGTAGCGGTTCTCGCCTGCGCTCGCCGTCGAATCGAAGTTGTCTTCCATATTGCAACCTCCCCGGTTCAGATAAGTCATGTTCACTATACTATCTGCGAAAACATCTTGCGGGAGAATTATCCGCATTTTTATGCAATTCAAGCATTATTCTCGCTTTTTCTCCCCTTGTGCGCCGCGCGTTCGATCCGTAACGAGAAATTAACCTCGGTGAATTATGGAGATTATTAGCCAGGGGAAACATAAAGTTTGCCAAGGCTTCCAATCTGCCCTCGGCTGGCTTAAGATGGACTATTGTTAACCACGGTTAGCAAAGAAAGATGAGGTGGGAACGATGCAGAATGCGATGGCAGTGGAAAACAACATGACCAGTGCGACCAGCGCGGGCCCCTCCATGGCGCAGATGCCGCTCACGTTCATGAAAACAGGCGAGACGGGCACCGTCGTCAAGGTTCGCGAAAAGGGCGATGTGCTCCATCATCTCGAGAATCTTGGCTTTGTCGCCGGCGCTGAAGTGAAGGTCGTCTCCGAGCAGGCGGGCAACTTCATCGTCGAGGTCAAAGGCGCGCAAGTCGCCCTGAACAAGCAGGTCGCACAGCGAATCATCACGCGTTAGTTTTCGTGGGCGGCGCTTTCCCGAGGGGGAGCGCGCTGCCCCGTGAAAAGCTAAAACCGCAGCAAAGGGCGCACTGCGTCCGTTTCCGTGACTTTTGGGACAGCTGCGGCACGAGAAGCCCGATCGTAGAAAGAAGGAGGAGGAACATGGCAGAAGCAGGTCAGGACAAGACGCTGCGAGACGTTGCCATCGGCGAGACCGCCACGGTGCGTCGCCTTGTGGGTGAAGGCGCCCTCAAGCGCCACATCATGGACATGGGCATCACCAAAGGCGTCGAAGTGTACGTTCGCAAGGTGGCGCCGCTCGGCGATCCTATCGAGGTCACCGTTCGCGGCTATGAGCTTTCGCTGCGCAAGAGCGAGGCCGAAAGCGTGCTCGTTCAGTAGCGCGAACAGGCCTTTTGGGGCCTTTTTCTTTGCTTGGCGGTTAGACAGTTCTAACTTATCGAAGCGACCGCACCGACCCTTTAGGGCGCCGTCGTTTCGGCGAAGCAGCAAAGTCAGACATGTTCGATTTGGAAAGGTAGATCATGGGAATTCGCATTGCTCTTGCCGGCAACCCGAACTGCGGTAAGACAACCATGTTCAACGACCTGACCGGCGCCAACCAATACGTTGGCAACTGGCCGGGCGTTACCGTTGAAAAGAAGGAAGGCAAGTACACCAAAGACAAAAGCGTCACGGTTACCGACCTTCCCGGCATCTATTCGCTCTCCCCGTATTCGCCTGAGGAAATCGTCGCGCGCGACTACCTCCTCGATGGCGACCCGGACGTCGTCGTCAACCTCATTGACGCGACCAACCTGGAGCGCAACCTGTATTTGACCACGCAGATCCTCGAATTGGGCCTGCCTGTGGTCATCGCCCTCAACATGATGGACCTCGTGGAGAAAAACGGCGACAAGATCGATGTCGACAAGCTCTCCCGCGAACTCGGTTGCCCGATCGTCCCCACCTCGGCGCTTAAAGGCCGCGGCATGGACGACGTCATGAAGACCGCGATGGAGCTCGGCAAGAAGGGCGTGCCCGCCGCGCCCGAGCTGCGTTTTTCCGACGAGATCGAGACGGCGCTCGCGAAGATCATCGACGTCCTCGGTTCGAAGGTCGCCCCGGCGACGGCCCGTTGGTTCGCCATCAAGGCGCTCGAGGGCGAGGAGCGCACGATCGAGCAGCTCAAGCTGACGGCTGCCGACAAGAAAACGGTCGACGCCATCCGTGACGCGCTCGAGACCGAGCTCGACGATGACGCAGAGTCTATCGTGACCTCTGCCCGCTACGATGAGATCGCCAGCGTCGTCGACGACACGGTGAAGAAGTCGACCAAGGGCATGTCCACCACCCAGAAGATCGACCGCGTCGTCACGAACCGATTCCTCGGCCTGCCGATCTTCATCGTCATCATGTTCTTCGTGTACTGGCTGGCCGTCTCTGTCGGCGGCGGCGTTGTGACCGACTGGGCCAACGACGGCATCTCCGGCGACGGCTGGCTCTACACCGGCGGCGAGGCGTTCGACGAGGCCACGGCCGAGTACGAAGACGCCCAGGCGCAGATTACCGCCTACGTCGAGAACATCCTCGGCGAGGACGAGGTGTCCGGCCTTCCCTCCGATGACTCCCAAGAAGTGCTCGACGCGCTGGCTTTGGCCGAGCCTGAGGCCCCCGAAGACGCCACCGACGCCGACGCTATGGCCGAGTACAAGGACGCCGTTGCCGAGTACGACGATGCTCAGGCCACGATTGCGGCGTTCGACGAAGAGGCCCAGGCCAAGCACGCTGTTGCCACGATGGAGGTCGAAGGCGACGACGGCGAGGTCGAGGAGCAGGCGATCACCTTCGCCGATTACCAGGCCGCTCTCGAAGTCGAAGAGCCCGACCCCTCCGATGGCTCTTGGGGCCTGTGGATCCCGGGTCTTGGCGCTATCATCGGCAACGCCCTTGAGGCAGCCGACGTCGCCCCGTGGCTCCAGTCGCTCGTCATGGACGGCATTGTCGCAGGTGTTGGCGCCGTTATCGGCTTCATCCCGCAGATGGTCATCCTCTTCTTGCTCCTTGGCTTCCTGGAGCTGTGCGGCTACATGTCCCGCGTCGCGTTCATCATGGACCGCATCTTCCGCAAGTTCGGCCTGTCTGGCAAATCCTTCATCCCGATGCTCATCGCCTCCGGCTGCGGCGTGCCCGCCGTCATGGCAACCAAGACGATCGAGAACGAGAAGGATCGCCGCATGACGATCATGACCACCACCATGATCCCCTGCGGCGCGAAGATGCCGATCATCGCCCTCGTGTTCGGCGCGATCGCGTCCGGCAATTCCGACGCCACCTGGTATGTCGCCCCGATGTTCTACTTCATGGGCGTCATTGCGATCATCCTCTCCGGCATCATGCTGAAAAAGACCAAGCTCTTCGCCGGCGAGACCACGCCGTTTATCATGGAGCTTCCGCAGTACCACATGCCGGGCGTGAAGAACATCCTGCTCTCGATGTGGGAGCGCGTGAAGGGCTACATCATCAAAGCAGGTACCATCATCTTCCTGTCCACGATCGTCATCTGGTTCCTCATGAACTTCGGCGATGCGGGCGAAGGCTTCGGCCTGCTTGATTCCGAGGCTCCTGACTACATGGAGTACAGCCTTATGGCGGGCCTCGGTAACCTGCTGGCCTGGATCTTCGCGCCGCTCGGCTTCGCGAACTGGCAAGCCACCGCAACCGCCGTCACCGGCCTCGTTGCGAAGGAGAACGTCGTCGCGACTGTCGGCATCATCACCCAGCTCGGCGATTTCGGCGAGGCGGACCCGCAGCTGTGGTACGGCTTTGCCCAGATGCTCGGCGGATCGACCGCTGCGATCGTTGCCTTCTGTGCCTTCAACCTGCTGTGCGCGCCGTGCTTCGCGGCAATGGGCACCATTCGCCAGCAGCAGCGCTCGGCTAAGTGGTTCTGGATCACCATCGGCTACATGTGCGGCTTCGCGTGGTGCGTGGGCTGCATGCTCTACCAGTTCGTTGGCCTGGCCTTGGGAGAAGTGAGCTTCGGTATCTGGACCGTGGTTGCCATCATCATCGCGGCGCTCATGCTCTTCCAGCTTTTCCGTCCGATGCCGAATTACGACAAGAAGGACGAAAAGGTTGCTCGCAAGCTTGAAACCGAGAACGAGGCGGCGTAAAGTCTACTTAATGAAACTTTTGGGGACGCGCTTTCGGGCGCGTTCCCGATATCGAACTGCGAGAAAGGAGGCGCACCTATGATGGGTTTGGTTTGGACGCCGTCGACGATCGTCGTCGCGCTCGTCGTCGCCGTGCTTGCTGTGCTGGCGGTGCGCCGCATCGCGACGCGCGGCCTGTGCGATTGCCACGACCACTGCGGGGATAGCGATAGCCCTCGCGGAGGGTGCGGGAGCTGCCACGGCTGTTCCGGCTGCGGAGCGGTCGACTGTATGGTGGCCGACATGAACAAGGCGCTCAGGTAGCGTGTTCGTTCACATGAGATGAAGGAGGGCCGAGCGCGAAAGCGTTCGGCCCTCTTGCTGTTTGAGGGGGCGCGGGACGTGCTTCGGTTCGCTTTCTTGAGCCATCCACCCTTTGCCGGGGGTGGTTCATCAGCAAGAAAAATCACTTGTGAAGGAATTGTAAACCTCGGTTAACCCCTTGACGCAACACAAAGGTTAACCTAAGATAACAAATGTCAGCAACGAGGGTTCGAATCCCCCCCTCTCTCTCAAGAAAACGAACCCGCTGACCAGCACACTTCTTAATGCTGACCCGGTGGTGGAGGCTCCTCTCGTCTGGCCATCCATCACAAGCCGGTGAGGGCCTACCCCCCCCTCGCCCTCACCGGCCTCCTCTCCTCGAAACGAAAAGCGCCTCCGGGCGTTTTTTGTTGCCCCACGTACAGCGGTTTTGCCTGCCACTTTGCACAACGCAAGCCGATTGCCCGCAAAAAAGCGCCCGACTGCCTTAAAGCCCTTGCGGGCATCGAAGCAATCGGGCGCTTTTTGGAACGGAGCAGCGGGTCGCGCGGGCCCTGTGCTAGGCGAGGCGCTTGCCGAGTTCGGCTGCGGCTTGCGCCTTGTCGAAGTTGCCGCCGGTCGCCTTCGTGAGCGCTCCCATCACCTTCCCCATTTCCTTCTTCGAAGAGGCGCCGGTCTCGGCGAGCGTCTTCTCGATGAGCGCGATGAGCTCGTCCCCTGAAACTTGCTTGGGAAGGTACGACTCGAGAATTTCCACCTGCGCGGCGAGAAGGTCGGTGCGCTCCTGGTTGTTCCCCGCCTTGATGGAGCCCTCGAGCGTCTCTTTCGTCTGCTTGATCACGCGCTTGAGCATGGCGTCGACGTCGGCGTCCGTGATCTCGCGGCGCTCGTTCACCTCGATGTTCTTCACCTCGCCGTGCACCTGGCGCAGGATGGACACGCGCGGCTTGTCGTGCGCCTTCAACGCGGCCTTCACTTCGTCTTGCAGCTCCTGGTATTTCATGGTTCCCTCTTTTCTGCTGCGCAATCGATTCAGCCTTTCCATCGTACACAATTTGGCTGGCGCATGCGGCCTTCTGCAAAAAGGCGACAAATGCCATCGATGCCGTGAACAGGTTCGATGGCGACATCACTCTTGGCGGCGTTGGGCTTTCCCGTTCGCTTTACAAAAAGTTTGCCGACACTTGTTATCATGGTGAAGCGTTCGCATCGCGGGCGCGTTCGAGAAAGGCTTTCCTCATGAACGGGACCCCTCAAAGCAAGCTCGATCCTCGGGTGAAGAATGTGTGGCGGGTAAACGACACCATCTGGATCGTGCTCGGCTACCTCTGCTGCGCCGCGCCCTTCGCCATCTGCGCTGCGGTTGAACCGGCGCCTTGGGCGCTCGCCGTCGTCGTGCTCTCGGCTGTCGCTGCGGTGCTGCTCGTGGTGTTCCTCGTCGTGCTGCCGCCTATCCGCTACGTTCGCTGGCGCTACGAGCTTCACGACGACTACCTCGACATCGCCAAGGGAATCATCTGGCGCAAGCGCTACATCATCCCCTTCATCCGCGTCCAGAACACCGACACACGCCAGGGGCCGATCCTGCGCGCATTCGGGCTCTCGAGTGTCACCGTCGCCACGGCCGCGGGCGAGCACGTCATCCCCGGGCTTGCAAACGGCGTTGCCGACCAGGTGCGCGACCGCGCGGCCGAGCTTGCCCGCATCGCGCGCGAGGACATGTGATGGACGGGGTCCAAAACCGCGAGAATCGCGAGAGGCACGCGGTCCATTCCAGCTACATCTGGCTTGGCGGTCTTCAGGGTGCCGCTGCGGTGTTCGCGGCGCTTCTTGTCGGCGCGCTTCCTCAGATCATCCCCGAGTTGTTCAACTCCGACAGCCTCGGGCAGTTCGTGAACGGCGGGTTTGCGACGATTATCATCGTCCTGCTTTTCCTTGGCACGGTGGTCGTTTCGCTCGCCGCGAGCCTCATCTACCGCCTCGTGTCCTACAAGCACATTTGGTACGAGTTTGGCGACGAGGAATTCAGCTTCTATTCGGGTATCTTCAACAAGAAGCGTGTGCATGTGCCCTACCGGCGCATCCAGTCGGTCGACCAGACAGCCTCGCTTCTCCAGCGCGTGTTCGGCGTGTGCACGGTGCAGATCGACACGGCGGGCGGCGCGTCGAACAAGGCTGTCTCGGTGCCGTTTTTGCGCAAGGCCGACGCGGAGGCGCTGCGGGCCGACCTGTTCGCTCGCAAGTCGGCGGCAATCGGGGTGCCTTTTCGGGAAGCCGACGCCCCGAGCAGCTTCGGCAACGTGCTCGATGCGCCCGCTGAGGTGTGGGACGACGTGCGCGGCGTATTCGCCGGGAGCGAGGTCGACACGGGGCGCATCTCCTTCCAGTACGGCATAACCAACAGCGAGCTCATTCTCACCGGGCTTTCGAACAGCACGACGCTGGTTCTCGTCGTTGTCGGCATCATCGGCGTGTTCTCGCAGGTCGCCGATTTCGTCTCGCAGATGGCGGGCGAGGCGGGCGGAGCCGTCGCAGAAGCGCTTGCCGACGCGGGCCTCGCGCTTTTCGGCAACAGCATCATCGCCCTCATTGCCGTCGGGTTCATTGCGTTGTCCCTGTTCGTGTGGGCGATGTCGGCGCTCGGCACCTGCATCTCCTTCGGGGGCTTCAAGGCGCGTCGGCGCGGCGATCGCGTCGAGGTCGAGCGCGGCCTTCTCCAGCACCGTTTCCACGGCGTGTCAGTCGATCGCGTGCAGTCGGTCATCGTGAAGCAGAGCTTCATCCGCCGCATCTTCGGCTTCTGCGAGCTGTCTCTCGGGAAGGTGGACGCGTCGAGCGGGTCGGGTGGCATGGAGGACTCCCTTTCCGAGGGTGCGCTCGTCGTGCATCCCTTCGTGAAGGCCGATCGCGTGCCCGAGATCGTCGCGGGGCTCATTCCCGAGTTCGCCGACATGCCGACCGAGCGCCGTCGCGTTCCTAAGGTGGCTCTTCGTCGTGCACTGGTCAGGCGCACGGTCATCCAAGGATGGGGGCTTTGGTGCGCCGTGGCGCTTGCGCTTCTCCACGTGGGCGTGATGTTCGGCGTGAGCGCTTACGGCGACGATTTCATGTCGGCGGGGGAACTCTTCTGGTTCGACCGGATCGCGCTTTTGGGCTACGTCGCGTGCGCGGTTGCCGAGGCGCTCGCCGCCGTGAGCGCGGTGCTTTGGGCGCGCTCATCGTGGTTTTCGTTCAACAGACGCTTTATGCAGGTGGAAAACGGCGGCCTCGGCTCGGTCTCGGTTTGCTTGCCTCGCGAGAAGATCCAGTTTGGCTTCTCGAAGTCGAACCCCTTCCAGCGCCGTGCGAAGGTGGCGACCGTTACCGCGTGGACAGCTGCGGGTTTGCGGGGCACCTCGACCAGGCTGATCGACGCATGTGAAGAAGATGCTGCCGCATGGCTGGCGTGGCTTGTCCCTGGGGGAAATGTGATAGAGTGAAATGCATGGACACACATGCGACATCAGATTCGAAAGGCGGCCGAAGTTCGGCGTCCGAGCCGTCGACGCCTGGGCCTGTCGCTTCTCAAGACGCTCCTCTGGCTAGCACGTCTTCATCGAGTGCGCAGGGTGGCCCCTCCGTGCCTCGCGCATGGACTCCTTCCCAGTTTAAGCCGCGCACCATCTCCGAAGCGCGCGAACACAAAAACGAGCCCGCCAACACGTCCGCGAACGCCGAGCGCGCGCGTCGCAACGTGCGCGAGTACACGCTCGGCGAGGAGATCGCCAACTCCGTGACGCACGGCATCGGCGCCTTGCTCTCCATCGCGGCGATTCCCATCCTCGTGGTAATCGCGGTGCGCGCCGGCGGCGGCGTGAAGCTTGCGGCGGCGCTCGTCTACACCATCACCATGCTGGTGGAATACCTCATGTCGACGCTGTATCACGCTATCGCGGTAGACCGCGCCAAGCGCGTGTTCAAAGTGCTCGACCATAGTGGAATCTACTTGTTTATCGCGGGAACGTATACGCCGTTTTGCTTGGTCACGCTAGGGGATTCAGGTGGTGTCTACCTGGCGGTGTTCGTGTGGGTCGTGGCGCTCGCGGGCATTGCCTGCGAGGCGTTTTGGGTATTTCGCCCCCGATGGGTCTCGGCTGTGCTCTACCTTCTTCTAGGGTGGTGCGTCGTTGCGTATCTACCGGCGCTTTTGGCGAACCTTCCCATGGAGGGGCTTGTGCTTTTGGTCGCTGGCGGCGTGGTCTATTCCGTCGGGTGCATCTTCTACGTGCTGAAGAAAATCCCCTACATGCACTCGGTGTTCCACGTGCTGGTCGTCGCGGCGAGCGTGCTGCAGTTTCTGGCCGTGGCGCTCTACGTGATGTAGCGGCCGCGGCGATTGCGGCGGAAGTAACGGCTGCAGCAGCGAAAGGAGCTGCGATAGCCGCGACAACTTGATTGTTCGCGCCTTCCCCAAGGCGCTTTTGAAAGATGTCGGGAGCGAACTTCCCGGCAACGTGCAAGGAGTGAATGGATACGATGGCCGACGAGGAGCAAAAGGGCATCTCCGGGTTTTTCTCGCGCTTCGCGCAGGCGAAGAAGCCGACGGTCTCCGAAGACGAGATCAAAGACATCGTCGCCGACAACGACGAGCTTGCAGACGATGAAAAGCGCATGATTCACGACATCATCGATTTGGGCGACATGTCAGTGCACGAGATCATGCAGCCGCGCGTCGATATGATCATGGTCGAGGACACCGAGACCGTGCGCACAGCGGTCGAGCGCATGCACGGTACGGGCTACTCGCGCCTTCCCATCTTCCACGAAGATGCCGACCACATCATCGGCATCGTGCATTACAAAAACCTCGTCGGGCCGCTTATCGACGGGCACGAAGACGACCTTGCGGCGAAGTACGCCTTCGAGCCCATGTTCGTCCCCGAGACTAAAGACATCCTTCCGCTGCTCAAGGAAATGCAAACGAATCGGCAACAGATGGCCATCGTGGTGGACGAATACGGCGGGACCGATGGTTTAATAACGGTCGAGGACATCATCGAGGAAATCGTGGGCGAGATCGTCGACGAGTACGACATGGAGGGCAAGGAAATCACCCAGCTCTCCGAGGGCGCGTGGCGCGTCGACGGGCGCTTCCCGGTCGACGAGGCGGCGGCGCTCGGTTGGCCGGTCACCGAGTCGGAAGACTACGAGACCATCGCCGGATGGCTGATCGACACGCTCGATTTCGTGCCCGAGATGGGCGATGAGTTCACGGTGGGCGGCTATTCGTTCAAGATAGAGCGCATGCGTCGCTCGCGCATCTCCACCATTCGCGTGGAGCGCCTGGCAGGCGAGGAAAGCGCCGCCGAAAAGGAGGCGGAGCAGGAAGAGAAGCACTAGGGAAGGGGCGACGTGGTCGAGAGAAAGCTCACGCGAGCTGCTGATGCGCGCCTCGGCGGCGTATGCGCGGGCATCGCGCGCTACTTCGGCATCGACCCGATCGTCGTGCGCATCATCATGGTCGCGGGAACGCTGCTTTCGGGCGGCCTGCTCGCCGTGGCCTACCTCGCCCTCGTCGTCGTCTTGCCGAAATCCTCTGCTTGCGGGAACGTTTTCGACGTCCGTCCCGAATCCGCGTCCTCGGATAAGTACGGGCCCATCGACTGCAATGCGCCGTCCTCTGAAAACGAGCCCCCGGCGTATGTGGGGGTCGGCCACTTACCGCCGAAACCGCCGAGTTCGTATCGCTAGTTGTGAAGACGGCTTCTCTTCCTATTCAAAAGCGAGAACAAAAACCATCAGGTTCGATGCTTCTCGCTCCCCAGTTTATCGAACAAACAGTGAAGCGTCCTTCATAAGATTTTGCGCGCATACCCCCGCATAAGGTAAAATGCTTCCTGCAAACAACAGCATAGGTTCTACTCTCGGCAGCAATCCCACTTACAATTCATCACGCTGTCACCGCTTCGGCGGCTTAGTTCCGTGCTGTTCGAGAAAGGTTTACGCCGCGTGGAAACACGTCATAGCTATAAAAAGAAGACGAGCTTGGTCGCGAAAATCATCGCGGTCGGGTGCGCTTCCGTCGTCGCCGTCGGCTGCTTCGGCTCCGGCCTCGCCGCGGCAGGTGGCGCGTCGTCGCCGTTCGGTGGCGTTTCCTCGTCTTCCTCCACGGACGCCAACGCGCTCGTCTCGAACGTGTCCGATGCGCCCGTCGGCAGCGTCTTGTCCCAGCCCGCGTCGCGCGACATCACCCAGGGCGTCCAGGCCGTCGAGGCCGAGAAGGAAGCCGAGCGCGTCGCCGCCGAGCAAGCTGCTCTCGCCGAGGAGCAGGCTCGCATCCAGGCTGCCGAGCAGGCGCTCGCCAAGGCGCGCACCACCGATGCCTCTTCTGCGATGTCCCAGCTCACCGAAGTGGATTGGAGCTGCGGCAAGGACGCCTTTATCTCCGAGTGGACAAACCGCATCAACAATTACCTTGCGGGTTCCCCGCTTGCCGGCCAGGGTGAAACGTTCGCCACCGCAGCCTGGAACAACGGCGTCGACCCTCGCTGGTCGCCCGCCATCTCCAACACCGAGTCCACCAAGGGCGCGAACTGCTTCTTGCCGCACAACGCCTGGGGCTGGGGCTCAACCGGCTGGGGTTCGTGGGAAGAGGCCATCAATGCTCACGTCGCGGGCCTCGCGAAGGGCTACGGCTACACCATCAGCTATTCCAACGCCCAGAAGTACTGTCCGCCGAACTACGACAACTGGTTCCGCGACACGCTTCGGGAAATGTCGAAAATCTAGGGGTAGGCAAAAGGCCGGGCGCGAGTCCGGTCTTTTCTTTTCCGCATGCGGTATGCTAGGCGATAAGCAGCGCGGGGGACGCGCTGTGGGCGCAATCGGCGAAAGGCGATTCATGAGCAATGTCATCGTGGTGGGGTGCGGGCGCGTGGGCTCTCAGCTCGCCAACATGCTTTCCGACAACGGAAGCAACGTCTGCGTGATCGACAAGAGCGCCGACGCGTTCGCGAACCTTGGGCGCAACTTCAACGGCTCCACGTTGCAGGGCGTCGGCTTCGACGAGGAAACCCTCACGAAGGCGGGCGTGGACGACTGCGACGTTGTGGCTGCTGTCACGCAGCTCGACAACACGAACCTCATGGTCGCGGAGGTCGCAAGCCATCTCTTCGGCGTCCCGCACGTGATCGCGCGCCTGTACAACCCCGACCACGAACGAGCCTACATGCAGCTCGGCATCGACTACGTGTGCGGCACATCGCTCGTCGCCGAGGACGTGTTCTCGAAGGTGGTCTCGGGCCATGGCGCGCATATCGACACCTTCGGCGAGTTCGAGGTGCTGCGCTTCTCGCTCGACTTGAGCTCGCGCGAGGGCAAGCGCACCATTCGCGTCGGCGAGCTCGAGCGCGACCACGACATCCGCATCATCGCTTTCGAGCGCGGTGACGGCTCGGCGAGCTCCATCCCCAACAGGGACAGCGTGCTCTACCATGGCGACTCGGTGCTCGCGTGCGTGCGCCACGAGCTCATTCCGGCGTTCGGCAAATACATCCAGGAATAGGCACGCCACCCGCCAGGCGCGGTGAGCGTCGGGGCGTTGCGGCGACGGCCTTCACGAAAGGGCATTCATGTACGTAGTGATCAACGGCGGTGGAAAGATAGGAGCCTATCTTGCGAACGTGCTTCTGAAGAGCGGAAACGAGGTTGCGGTCATCGAGCAGAACCGCCGCACCGCCGATCGCCTGTCGGTCGAACTCACGGGGCGCTACCTCATCATCCACGGCGACGGCTGCGACTCGAAGTACCAGGAGGACGCGGGCATCCGCCACGCCGACGTGTTCGTCGCCACCACCGGTCAAGACGACAACAATCTCGTGTCGTGCGAAATTGCGCAGCGCGTGTTCAACGTGCCGCGCTGCATCGCGCGCGTGAACAGCCCGAAGAACATCCGCATCTTCCACGAGGTCGGCATCGAGAGCGTGTCTTCAACTACGCTCATCGCGAACATGATCGAGGAGGAAGCGCTTATGGGCTCGGTGAGCGTTGTGTCCTCGCTCACGCACGGCAACGTTGCGCTTTCCGAGGTCACGGTGCCGCGTATGCGCTACCACTCGAACAGCGACGGCGTGCTCGTGCGCGATATCCCCATGCCCGACGGCAGCCTGATCGTTGCCGTCGACACCGCCGACGACGTGGAGGTCGTGCGCCACGATACTGTGCTGCACCCTGGCGACAAGGCCGTCATCGTCGCCGACACCGAAGCGCTCGACCGCGTGCGCGCTTTGTTCAAGGGGCTCTAAACGCGCGCGCGTATAGTATGCTAACGACAAGCGAAACGGGAAACGTCCGAAACGGGAAAGGCGAGAGAACGCAATGATCAATCGTTACACGCGCCCCGAAATGGGTGCCATCTGGGAGCTTCAAAACAAGTTCTCCATCTGGAAGGAAATCGAGATTCTGGCGTGCGAGGCGCAGGCTGAGCTGGGGAAATCCGGTATCACCAAGGAAGAGGCGAAGTGGATTCGCGACCACGCCGACTTCACCGTCGAGCGCATCGACGAGATTGAGAAGGTCACCAACCACGACGTCATCGCCTTCACCACCAACATGGCCGAGTACATCGATGCCGACGTGCCGGAGGGCGAGGAGAAGCCCTCGCGTTGGGTGCACTACGGCATGACCAGCAGCGACTTGGGAGACACGGCGCTTTCCTACCAGATCACCCAGGCGATCGACATCATCTTGGCCGACGTGAAGCAGCTTGGCGAGACGTGCAAGCGCCGCGCCTTCGAGTTCCAGAATACGCTGTGTGTGGGCCGCACCCACGGCATCCATGCCGAGCCGATGACCTTCGGCATGAAGTTCGGCAGCTGGGCATGGGCTTTGAAGCGCGCTCAGACGCGTCTCGAGCAGGCACGCGAGGTTGCCGCGACGGGCGCCATCTCGGGCGCGGTGGGCACGTATTCTTCCATCGACCCGTTTGTCGAGCAGTACGTGTGCGAGAAGCTGGGTCTTACGCCTGACCCGCTTTCGACCCAGGTGCTCGCTCGCGACCGCCACGCGCAGGTCATGTGCGCGCTCGCATGCGCCGCAGCGACGCTCGAGTCGATCGCGATGCAGGTGCGCCTGCTTCAGCAGTCCGACGTGATCGAGGCGGAAGAGCCGTTCAAGAAGGGCCAGAAGGGCTCCTCGGCCATGCCCCACAAGCGCAACCCCATCACCGCCGAGCGCGTTTGCGGCCTCGCCCGTGTGGTGAAGGCGAACGCCCAGGTGGCGCTTGACAATGTGGCGCTTTGGTACGAGCGCGATATTTCCCACTCCGGTACCGAGCGCGTTGCGCTGGCCGACTCCTTCACGGCGCTCGACTACATGTTCGGCAAGATGCAGTGGATTTTGGACGGCCTGCAGACCTACCCCGACAAGATGGAACACAACCTGTGGCGCACCCGCGGGCTTATCTTTTCCTCGAAGGTGCTGCTTGCGCTCGTGCAGACGGGCATCACGCGCGAAGAGGCGTATGTCATCGTGCAGCGCAACGCCATGAAGGTGTGGGAAGACATCCAGAACGCCGTCGAGGGTCCGACGTATCGCGAGCGCCTGGAGGCCGACCCTGAGGCGAAGCTTACGAAGGAAACGCTCGACGAGATCTTCGATCCGTGGGATTTCCTCACGCGCAAAGACGAGGTCTTCAAGCGCCTCGAAGGCTTGGAGTTCTAGCTGCTTGCGGGTTGGGATTCTGGCTGCTTGAGCCTCGGCTTGGGGATCGCCTTGCGGCGGGTTATTTTGTTGTCTGCTTTTTCGAGGCCCTGAAATCCGTTTGGGTTTCAGGGCCTTTTCTTGTGTGTAACGCTCTCGGTGGGGCACCCCCCTGTACAAAAACGACGATTTCTTATGAAAGAATTATGTATCATTCCACATTATTAAAGACAACGGGGAATATTTCGCTTTGAAAGTATATCGACTGGGACGTTTTCAGGACAAGCGAAGCTCGGAATCACTTGTCTTCACTGTTCCTTCATAACTTATCGTCGTTTTTGTACAGTAAGCACCCTACTCTATGGTAAACCACCGTTGACATGGCTGTCCCATCGGCTGCCCTCCCGAAAAGCAGGTTCCCCCTATCGTGGAGTCGACCGGGAAGCTCTCGAAAGTAAGGTGCTTTCCGCTCTTTGACATGGTGCACCTCCTTTCTGCACGGAGGGAAAGCGCGCCTAGATTGTAAGGCCTTTCGGGCTTGCTTGCGGCTCGCTCGGACGGGCCGGGGTCCGCCCTCCCGGGCCGGGAGGCTTGCGCCGCGCTGGCTAGGCAAACGCGGCGACGTTGCATTAAGTTTGGCAACTAACGCTCGAGAAGGGCATTCTGTAGGAACCTACTGCAAGAAAGCGTGCGCGGGCTGGAGGGCCGCTAAATCGGCTCCCAGACGCGCACGCAGCAGTACTGCTGCGATTCGCCTTCGATGGTGGTGTAGTCGATATTGGAATACGTGACCATGCGCTTGACCGAGCCGGTCGAGGCCAGATAGTCGCCGAAGCTCGGCGCGCCCGACTTCACCTCCAGCATGAAATACTGCTTGCTCTCGGGGTTGAACCCGCACACGTTGTACGAATCCTTCGCGATAAGCCAGCCTCCGCACCATGCGGGTGGAGCCGTCGGCGTCACCCCGTGCCTAAACCAGGAAGCGTCGCTGTACGCCGCGTTGCCCGCGGTGTCCGCCGAGGCCTGCACCGTGCTCGCTGGAACATAGGTCCCTAAGTTTGCGATGCCTTCTCCGAAGTTGTAGATCGCCTCGAACGAGAACATGAATCCCGTGTCGCCGTAGCCCGCTTCGAGCGGCTTCATCGACGAGGGTAGCACGAGGGAATCGAGCAGGCTGCCCGACTGCGCATCGATGCGCGCAAGCTGGTAGCGCGACGAGGATGCCGCGGCTCGCGGCGTGATGACGACGGAATCGCCCGTCGTGTAGGGCGGCGTGCACATGCGGCCCTTCGAGGTGTAGACGTCCTCGGTGTCGCTCGAGCCGAAGCGGGCGCGCATCAGGCGCGACGCTTCCTTGCTCGCAGCGCCGTCTTTCTTGGGGAGGACCTGCCAAAACGCGTACCCGCTCGATGCGGCGAGCGTCGGGGTCTCCCAGTCTGCGCCTCCCTCTTCGGCCAGCGTTGCGCGCCCGAGCTCCCCGTTCGAGAGCGCGGCGCTGTAAATGCGCCACGTGCCGTCGAGGATGTTCGCCTCGGTCCAGACGACGCCGGTTGCGCATGCGCGCACGTCGTAGATTTCGAAGCCCTCGTCCTGGCTTTCCGCCTGGGGAATCGCCGTGGTTTGATTGCCGGTCGAAAGCGAGAGCAGCACGACCTTCGTAAGCGGCTTCGACCCCTCTGTGGGAACGAGGCACGCCGCGAGGGCGTCGTCGCTCGCCCATACGAGCGTTCCATAGGGAAGTTTGTAGGTTCCTGAAAGGCTGAGCACGGTGCTCGAGTCCTCGATCTCGGTGAAATCGCCCGGAGTTGCCGCCGAGCACGAGGTTACAGCGCTTTTCGGGACGGTGAGCGTGTTGAAGGTGGGCTCGCTCGCCTTCGAAGTGGCGTTCACGCCCACGGCGATTCCGCCGCCGATGACGGCGAGCGCGCCGACGCCGACCGCTCCGTAGAGGAAATGGCGGCGGGTAAGCAAAACCTGACCGCCATCTGGGGCGTCCGCAGAGGCGATCGGTCTTGCGCCCTTTTCGGCCGTGCGCATCTTGGACGCGTGGGACGCATGCGTGCTGAAGCCCGCGGACGAGCCGCGGCGAGTGCTTTGGTGAGGCGTCCTGCGCGCGTGGGCGCTGTTCTTTCCTGGAGTGGGTCTTTTCGTTGGCATGGGGGTTATTGTGTCATTTCGCTTACGCCTCGCGCGACGATGTGGTCAATTGCTACAATAAACCCAAAGACGATTCTGGCGGTTCGCGCTACAGGGCGTTTGCTGCACGCGAATCGCGCACCCCGCGCCGAGCATCCTGCGCGCGCGGGAAAACAAGTGTTAGGAGACGTCAATGAACAACGAAACCCGACGCATTCTTCTCGTCGAAGACGAAAAGGCGATCCGCGACGCGGTCGCCGCTTACCTTGAGCGCGAAAACTACTGGGTAACCGCCGTAGGCGATGGCCAAGAAGCGCTTGAAGAGTTCCAGAAACATCACTTCGACCTGGTTATTTTGGACCTCATGCTCCCGCGCGTCCCTGGCGAGCGCGTTTGCCGCGCCATCCGCGACAACTCCGATGTGCCCATCATCATGCTCACCGCGAAAGGCGAGGTGGAAGATCGCATCATCGGGCTCGAGCTCGGCGCCGATGACTACCTGGTGAAGCCCTTCAGTCCCCGCGAGCTCGTCGCGCGCGTGCGCGCCCTGCTTCGCCGCGTGCATGCTGATTCCGAGCCGCAGCGCGAAGTGCTCGAGTTCGGAGACCTCACGATCGACGTGTCGGGCCACAAAGTGCTCGTGAAGGGCGAGGAGGTCGACCTGACCGCATCCGAGTTCAAGCTGCTCACGACGCTGTCCCGCTACCCGGGCCGCGTGTACTCGCGTATGGAGCTCGTGGAGAAGGTCCTCGGCTACGACTTCGAGGGCTACGAGCGCACCATCGACTCGCACGTGAAGAACCTGCGCGCGAAGATCGGCGACAACCCGCGCAACCCGAAGTGGCTGCATACCGTCCACGGCGTGGGCTATCGCTTCGAGGACCCCACGAAAACCGCCAAATAGCCTGCGGGTGACCCGTGAGCGAGAATCCCCAGATCGATAACGGCTCGGCGTCCGATAAGGCGTCGGGCTTCTCTGCGAATGCGGGCGGTGATGCTGCCCGCATTCGCGTCACGCCCGAATCGACTGACGAGCAAGTCTCAAAGAACGGTCCTCATCAGGGGAAGCTTGCGCGCAAGGAGCACCGCCGCAGGTTCGGCTGGGCGAGCCTTTCCTATACCGCGCGCGTCACCTTAGCGTTCGCCCTCATCGCCGCGATGACTGGACTTGTTGCCATCGGCGTCATCTCGTTTGTGTGGGAGCAGCACTTCCAAACCTATACTGCCTCGAACATGGAAAACCTCGCGCAGACGACGGCCGAGCGCATCGAAGAGCGCATGGAGGCCGACCCTGCGCTCACCATCAAAAGCTCCGCGGCGCTCAAACCCGTCGAAGCCGCGCTCGAGGTCACGCCGGGCATCGCCATCAAAGTCGTCGACGAGAACGACGTCGCCGTCTTCGATTCCTCGAACCGCATCAACGGCATTCCGAACGCCACAAGCTCCCTCGAGCCGAAGGACGCCTCGAAGGTGGCGCTCGCCAAGGTGGTGGTCGATGACAAGGTTGTCGGCTCCGTACGCATCTGGGTCTACGGGTCGGACACGCTCATGCGAGGCCCTGACCAGGAATTTCGTGAGAATTCCTACCAGGCTATGCTCTTCGCGTCGCTCGTCGCCATCGTGCTCGCGTCCTGCATCGGCTTCCTGTTCGCGCGAAACCTGGTGGCCCCCATCAACCGCATGACGAAGACGGCGCGCGCCATCAAGGAAGGCGACCTTTCCGCTCGCACCGACCTTCACGGCGAGGACGAGATCGCACGTCTCGGCGAGACCTTCGACGAGATGGCCGAATCGGTCGAGAAGGACCGCGAGCTCGAGCGCCGCCTCACGACCGACGTCGCGCACGAGCTGCGCACGCCGCTCATGGCCATCCAGTCCACGGTCGAGGCGATGGTGGACGGCGTGTTCGAAGCTGACGCCGAGCGTCTGGAAACCGTGAACTCCGAGGTGCAGCGCCTAAGCCGCTTGGTCGACGCGCTGCTCAAGCTCTCCCGCCTGGAAAACCGCGCCACCCCTATGAAAGAGGAGGTGGTCGACGTGGGCGAGCTCATCCAGAGCATCGTCTCCACGCATGAGGCCTTCGTCGCCGATGCGGGGCTCACCTTCGAATACCGCGCCGAGAAAAACGTGCTCGTCGTGGGCGACCCCGATATGATCCGCCAGGCCACAGCCAATCTCATCTCGAACGCGGTGCGCTACACGCCCGAGGGCGGGAACGTGTCGGTCACGGTGTCGAAGGGCGACATCATGGCTTCGATCGCCGTGCGCGACACGGGCATCGGGCTTTCCCCCGAGGAGGCGAAGATGGTGTTCTCGCGCTTCTGGCGCGCGGACGCCGGGCGCAACCGCGCGAGCGGGGGCTTAGGTGTGGGGCTCGCCGTCGTGAAGGAAATCGTCGACCGCCATGGTGGTTGGGTGCAGGTGGAAGGCGAAAAGGGCAAGGGCGCCTGCTTCACCATCCACATTCCCCTCTACGACGAGGAGCGTACGCGCACCAACGACAAGCGCGAGCAGCAGCGCCAGCGTCAGCAGCAAAAACAGCAGCATCGCCAGCAGTTGCTCTCGGGTGCCCGTCAGCAGCGTTCGTCCGATGGAAAAGCCGCTCTCAATCGCAAAAAGTAGGGCAGTGCGCGATAATGGGGCGCGACACAATGGAAAACGCCGGCGCGCGAGGCTTCTTGCCCGCGCGCCGCGTGTTCGCAACGAGGTTTTGAAAGGACCTGAAATCATGAGCGTGATCGACATCAAACCCGATGCGCAAGGTAAAGTGCGCGACCTCTACGATTTGGGCGATCGTCTTTTGGTCGTGGCCTCCGATCGCATTTCCGCGTTCGACTACATTCTCGAAGACGAAATCCCCCACAAGGGCCAGGTGCTCACGCAGCTCTCGTGCTTCTGGTTCAAGCTGCTCGACGGCGTGATCGAAAACCACCTCATCTCCGCTGACGTGGCCGACCTTCCCGAGAAGTTCAAGCCTTACGCCGATAAGCTCGAGGGCCGCTTCATGCTGGTCAAGAAGGCGAACATGTACCCGATCGAGTGCATTGTGCGCGGGTATCTCGCGGGCAGTGGCCTTAAGGAATACCAGGCCCAGGGTACGGTGTGCGGCATCAAGCTCCCCGAAGGCCTCGTAAATTCCTCCAAACTCGAGAAGCCCATCTTCACGCCGTCCACCAAGGCCGAAATCGGCGACCACGACGAGAACATCAGCTTCGAGCGCTGCGCCGAGATCATCGGCGAGGGCCCGGCCGAGCAGCTGCGCGACGCCGCCATCAAGGTCTACACCACCGCGCGCGACCATGCGGCGGCCCACGGCATCATCATCGCCGACACCAAGTTCGAGTTCGGCACGGTCGATGGCCGCCTCATCTTGGCCGACGAGGTGCTCACACCCGACTCCTCGCGCTTCTGGCCGGGTGACGCCTATGAGCCCGGCAAAAGCCAGTCGAGCTTCGACAAGCAGTACGTCCGCGATTGGCTCACCGCCCACTGGGACAAGGAGTCCGGCACCAAGCCGCCCCGCCTCCCCGAGGACGTCGTCCGTCGCACGAGCGAGAAGTACATCGAAGCCTACGAGAAGATCACGGGCGAGAAGTTCCCGTTCGCCTAAGACGCGAACGCGGTGAGGGCGCGGGTATTCGGCTCGCGTCCGCACCCGCCCCAAAAGGGCGCCCCTCATGTTTGAAGCAGCTATCCACTAGAAAGATCCACCGCATGTCACAACGCAATTTCATGAATGACCGCTATCAGGACGAGGGCCCGAAGGGCACCACGCGCAAGAGCGCGGCATCGGCGAAGCCGAAGACGAAAGCGGCCGCTTCGGTCCACATCCAGTCCTCGACGAAGACCCCCCAGCAGAAGAAGGCCGAGCAGAAAGCGAAGCGCAAGGCCGAGCGCGCCAAGCAAAACGAGCTCGATCGCAAGTATTACAACCCGCCTACGGCGGAGTACAAGCGCCTGCGTCGCCTGTGGTGGGTCGTGCTCATCGCCGCGGTCGTCATGGTTGCGCTCTCGTGGTTCGCGCGTTCGTGGGAGCCGGTCTGGATCAGCTACGTCACGCTTGGTCTGTCCTATGCGCTCATCATCCTCGCCTTCTATATCGACTTCTCGAAGATTCGCAAGTGCCGCCGCAAGTACCAAGCCGAGATGGAGGCCATGAACACCAAGGAAAGCCGCCGCGCCGAAAAGGCGAAACGCGCCGCCGACCGCGAGGCGGAAAAGCAGCAGCAAACTGCCGCGACCGAGGTCGCCGAGGAGCAGATCAAGCCCAAGCGCGGCCTGTTCGGGCGCAAGAAGGCCGATTCTGCCAAGCCGACTAGCGCTGAAGCCGCCAAGCCGGCCGATTCGGCCGCCGAGGGTGCAAAACCCGCCGACAAGTAACCGCTCGCAACCCTGGAAAGGACCATCATGGTTTCGCATGTCTACGTGGAGAAGAAGCCCGGCTTCGACGTCGAGGCGCAGCAGCTGCTCGCCGAATTGCATACCGCCGTTCCCGAGGGGCTTGCGAAGACGGCGCGCCTGCGCCTGATCAATCGCTACGACATCGAGGGCATCGACGAGGGGCTCTTCGAGCGCTGCATCCCTACGGTGTTCTCCGAGCCGCAGGTCGATAACGCCTCGCGTGAGTTCCCCGTTGAGGGCGTCGTGCTTTCGAGTAAGACCGCCAAGCAGCTCGCTGCGGAGGGAGCGGACATTTCCGGAATCGCCGCAGCTCCCGCCAACGTGCGCGTGTTCGCCGTCGAGGCGCTGCCCGGGCAGTTCGACCAGCGTGCCGACTCCGCGTCGCAGTGCATCCAGTTCATCAGCCAAGGAGAGCGCCCCGATGTTGCGTTCACGCAGGTCTACGTCATCGAGGGCGACTGCACTGACGAGGCGCTCGCCGCAGTGAAGCGCTACGTCGTGAACCCGGTTGAAACGCGCGAGGCGAGCCTCGCCGTGCGCGAAACGCTCCAGATCGCCCATCCCGAGCCGCAGCCCGTCGAGGTGCTCGAGGGCTTTCTCGATTTAGACGAGGCGGGCTTGTCCCGCTTCATCGATGAGCGCGGCCTGGCCATGGACCTCGCCGACATCGCGTTTTGCCAGCAGTATTTCGCGGGCGAGAAGCGCTGCCCCACCATCACCGAAATCAAGATGATCGACACCTACTGGTCCGATCATTGCCGCCACACCACCTTTGGCACCGAACTCACCAACATCGAGATCGAAGACGAACAGGTGCGCGAAACCTACGAGCGCTACCTCGAGCTTCGCCATGAGCTCGGTCGTGACGAAAAGCCCATCTGCCTCATGGACATGGGCACGATCGGTGCGAAATGGCTGAAATCCCAAGGCATCCTAACCGGCCTCGACGAGTCCGAGGAGATCAATGCCTGCACGGTGAAATGCAAAGTTGACGTCGATGGCAAAGATGAGGACTGGCTCTACCTTTTCAAGAACGAGACGCACAACCACCCGACCGAAATCGAGCCGTTCGGCGGCGCGGCGACGTGTCTGGGCGGCGCCATTCGCGACCCGCTTTCGGGGCGCAGCTACGTGTACCAGGCCATGCGCGTCACCGGCGCGGGCGACCCCACGGTTCCTGTGTCGGAAACGCTTCCCGGCAAACTTCCGCAGCGCAAGCTTGTGACGACGGCCGCCGCGGGATATTCGTCTTATGGCAACCAAATCGGCCTGGCCACGGGCTCGGTTCACGAGCTCTACCATCCGGGTTACGTCGCCAAGCGCATGGAAATCGGCGCCGTCGTCGCGGCGACTCCGGCTGACCACGTGCGTCGCGAGAAGCCCGAGCCGGGCGACGTCATCGTTCTTTTGGGCGGACGCACCGGCCGCGATGGCATCGGCGGCGCGACCGGTTCCTCGAAGGCGCACAACCTCGAGAGCCTCGAGCATTGCGGTGCCGAGGTGCAAAAAGGCAACGCCCCTGTCGAGCGCAAGCTTCAAAGGCTGTTCCGCCGCGGCGAGGCGTGCCGCCTCATCAAGCGCTGCAACGATTTCGGCGCGGGCGGCGTGTCGGTTGCCCTGGGCGAGATCGCCGACGGCCTGCGCATCAACCTCAATAAGGTTCCTAAGAAATACGACGGCCTCGATGGCACCGAGCTTGCCATCTCGGAGAGCCAGGAGCGCATGGCCTGTGCTATCGCCGCTGCCGACGTGGAAGAATTCCTCGGGTACGCCAAGGAAGAGAACCTCGAGGCCACGGTTATCGCCGAGGTCGTCGCTGAGCCGCGCGTGCGCATCTTCTGGAACGACGAGGCAATCGTCGACGTGAGCCGCGAGTTTTTGGCGTCGAACGGCGCGCCGAAGCACCAGGATGTGCGTATCGAGGCTGGTCAACCCTACACGCGTACCTGGAAGGGCGCGACGCTTGCCGAGCGTATGGAGTCGCTCGTGCGCGATTTGAACGTCTGCTCGAATAAGGGCCTCTCCGAGCGTTTCGATTCCACGATCGGCGCGGCCACCGTGCTCATGCCTTTCGGCGGGAAAAACCAGCTCACGCCCGCACTCGCCATGGCGGCGAAGCTGCCGGTCGACGGCGAGACCACCACGTGCTCGGGCATGGCATGGGGCTTCAACCCCTATCTCACCGAGAAAAACCAGTTCGTCGGCTCCTATATCGCCGTGGTCGAAAGCGTCGCTCGCCTAATCGCTACGGGTTTCAAGCGCAAGGACATCTATCTTACGTTCCAGGAATACTTCGAGCGCCTGCGCAACGACCCGGCTCGTTGGGGCAAGCCCGCGGCAGCCGTTCTCGGTGCGCTGCAGGCGCAGCTCGATTTGGGCTTGGGTTCGATCGGCGGCAAGGACTCCATGTCCGGCTCGTTCGAGGATCTCGATGTGCCCCCGACGCTCGTGTCCTTCGCCACTGCGGTCGGCAAGGTCGATCGCGTGACGAGTCCCGAGTTCAAGGGTGCCGGCCACAGGGTCGCGCTCATCGCCCCGCGTTGCTATGACGCCGACGATGTGGCTCCTGCCGCCGAGGACGAGCTTGCGGCAATCGCTGCGGTCGAGGGGCTGATCGGCGAAGGTGCAGCCCTTGCCGTGTCGACGCCCGGCTATGGATGCGCCGCCGAATCGCTCTTCAAGATGTGTGTCGGCAACGGGATTGGCGTGGCGCTTCGCGACACGGATGCAGACGCGCTGTTCACCCCCGCCTACGGCAGTTTCATCGTCGAGCTCGCCGACGGCGCGGCGCTCCCCGAGCCGACCGAGTGCCTCGACGTCGCCCTCGTCGGCGAGACGACCGAGGCCTACAAGTTTGCAGCTGCGGGCGAGGTCATTGACCTGGCGAAGCTCCAAGACGCATGGGAAGGCGCTATCGAGTCGGTGTTCCCGTATCGCAGCACGGGCGCTCACCCCGAGGCGGAATCCGCTGAAGTTGCGCCCGTCACCTGCGACGACAAGCTGCCGCTCGTGTATAGCGGTTCCATCGCGAAGCCGCGCGTCATCATTCCCGTGTTCCCGGGCACGAACTGCGAATACGATACGGCCCGCGCCTTCGAGCGCGCAGGTGCCGCGCCCACGACTCTCATCGTGAACAACCTCACGCCCGACGCGGTCGCTGAAAGCATAGCCGCTCTTGCCGCCGCCATCCGCGAAAGCCAGATCGTCATGATTCCCGGCGGCTTCTCCGGTGGCGACGAGCCCGACGGTTCGGCGAAGTTCATCACGGCGTTCTTCCGCGCTCCCGAGGTGACCGAGGCGGTGCGCGACTTGCTGCAGAACCGCGACGGCCTCATGCTCGGCATCTGCAATGGCTTCCAGGCGCTCGTGAAGCTCGGCCTTGTTCCCTACGGCGACATCGTTCCCATGACCGATGAATGCCCGACGCTTACCTTCAACACAATCGGCCGTCATCAAAGCCGCCTCGTCCGCACGCGCGTGGCGTCGTCGCTTTCCCCGTGGCTTTCCGAGTGCAAGGTGGGGGACACTCATACCGTCGCCATCAGCCATGGTGAGGGCCGCTTCGTCGCAAGCCCCGAGCTTCTCGAAAAGCTCATCGCGAACGGCCAGGTGGCAACGCAGTACGTCGATGCGGACGGGGTGCCGTCGATGGACCTTTCGGTCAATCCCAACGGCAGCGCGCTTTGCATCGAGGGCATCACGAGCCCCGACGGCCGCGTGTTCGGCAAGATGGGCCACACCGAGCGTTCGGGCGCCGGACTCTATCGCAATATCCCGGACTTCACGTATCAGCCGCTCATCGAGGGCGGTGTGGAGTACTTCAAGTAGGAAGCGTGCCGCCGGCGCATGTGCGGCGGCCTTCCCCGATAAATCAACTCGAAGCGCGGGCGATCGGTGCCCGCGCTTCATGTACGTTACAATGCAAATCGCAATCAAGCTAAACGAAGGAAAAGGTGGGTTCAATGGCGATGCAGGCTGCTGAAGGTACGAGGGATTTTCTGCCCGACGAGGCGGCGTTCTGGCTGCATTTCAAGGAGACGGCGTTCTCCGTCTTCGGCCGTTACGGCTACGTGCCCATCGAGACGCCCATCTTCGAGCAGACCGACCTGTTCGTCCGCGGCATCGGCGAGGCAACCGACGTCGTGTCCAAGGAGATGTTCACCGCCGTGTCGGGCGAGAACCTGAAGCGCCTCATCGACGGCGGCACCATCAAGAGCAAAAGCCGCCTGTCGCTTCGTCCCGAAGGCACAGCTGGCGTTGTGCGTGCGGTGGCCCAGCACGATCTCGTTCCCCAGGGCGGTGCGCCTGCGAAACTGATGTATGCGGGTCCTATGTTCCGCGCGGAGCGCCCGCAGAAGGGCCGCCAGCGCCAGTTTAACCAGGTGGGCGTGGAGTGCCTGGGCGCCGAGGAGCCGACGATCGACGCCGAGGCCATCATCATGCTCATGCGCTTCTACGAGACTATCGGCATCCCGCGCGACTCCATGCGCTTGCTTATCAACTCCATGGGCTGTGAGAAGTGCCGCCCTGCCTATCGCGAGCTCGTGCGTTCCTATATGAACGAGCATGCGGGCGAGCTCTGCGAGACGTGTATGACGCGCGCCGAGATCAACCCGCTGCGCGCCTTCGACTGCAAGAACGAGGGGTGCGCACACGTGATGGAGGGCGCCCCGCGCATCTCCGACAATCTGTGCCCCGACTGCTGCGAGCACTACGAGGTCGTGAAGGCGTATCTCGATGCCGCGGGCGTTTCGTATGTCGAGGACTATAAGCTGGTGCGCGGCCTTGATTACTACACGCGCACCGTGTTCGAGGTCCAGGTGGACAACGGCATGGGAAGTCAGAATGCCATCGGCGGCGGCGGTCGCTACGACAAGCTCGTCGAGGAAGTGGGCGGTCGCCCGACGCCGGGCCTCGGATTCGCGCTTGGCTACGAGCGTTGCGCCCTCGCGTTGCAGGCGGCAGGAGTGGAATTCCCGCACGCGCAGCATTGCGACCTGTTCGTGGCATGCGTGGACGATTCGGTCCGCGGCGAGGCGTTCTCGCTGGTGCAGGCCCTGCGCGACGCGGGGCAGGCCGCCGACATGGATCATCAGAAGCGCAGCCTGAAAAGCCAGTTCAAGCTGGCGGACAAACTGAATGCGAAGAAGGTCGCCATCCTTGGTCCCGACGAGCTCTCCGAGGGCAAGGTGAAGGTGCGCAACATGGCGTCGCACGAGGAGCGCCTGGTCGACCTTGCTGCGGTGAAGGCGATTCTTGCTAACTTCTCCAGCGAGGGCGCCATCCTCACGCCGGAGCAGATGGGCGAAGCGCTCGCAGAGGCTGAGTAGAGCTAAGAGGGAAGAGGACTGCGGGGCAAGAGCCGTAATCGATCGTCTCATCCATTCAAGAGGCCGGGTGCTCGAGAAGCGCTCGGCCTCTTTCTATAGTAAGGATGCCACTGTAGAGCGGGAAATGTCTCTGCCGGCAGAAAGCTACTATATAGTGAGGCATCGACCTCTTCGGCGGATTTCGCTTCGATCGATTCTGCCCGACAGTTGTTCGGCGCGCCCAAGGGCCGGGCTCGCTTGGTTAGTCGGACTCGGGAACATTTGGTCGACTCCCGTCCTTGCGCATCGGGATGCTCGAACCGCCTCCCAACATCCTTTCCTGGGCTTATGTAGGAGTTGTGTGCACGGCCTGAAGGGCAATCGAAGCGCGTAATCCCAGGTCGCATGGGGAAAGCTGCCACCCGAGGCGCCCCTTCCCAGGAAAAAGGTGCGATTCCCCCTTGACCGCGGGAGGGGGTGCGCGTAATATATCTCCTTGCGCCGCGGACGGAAGGAAGCGGCAGACGGGAGCCGGAAGGCCCCCGGGAACCTTGAAAACCGGATACTGAGGAAACGGATAGGAACGCGTGCGGGGCCCCC
>CAKUKU010000007.1 GCA_934663775.1 uncultured Ellagibacter sp.
ACGGACGAGAAGTTCTTCGGCAAGTGGTCCGATTTCAAGAAGGGCATACTGAAGGAGACGCGCAAGAAGCTCGTCTAGAGAGGCGATCAGCCCTTGGCGGAGCGTTTACCGATAATGGAGTCTGTTACGCGGGGGGTTGATAAGACGCCATTTAGCTGCATAATAGGTTCCAGTTAGAAACCCTCGGGTTTGCGGGGCGGGATCGTGAAAGCGATTCTGCCCTATTTTTTTCTCTATCTGCTCCAAATCAAGTAGTTCGAAGATAGCCTGTAGGTGTCCTCATGGGCGCCTTTTATTTTCAGGGAATCAGTCGCTCGTTCGTGAACGCGGCCATCGGCCGCTTCATGAACGAGCGACCGGCTTGACCTAGATCGAACCGCCTTCATCTCCGTCTAGGCGCCGGCAATCAACATCGTAAATCCGCGCGTGCTACAATGCGGGCACCAGAGATGAAAACACAGTCCCCGTCGGGTAGTCGTGGGCGTGCGGGAGTCCGCATCAGTAACCTGCCTCCTTGGTTGTCCCTTCTCTGCATGGTCATCTACATAAAGGAGGAGCCAGCCATGCAGATCAGCGTGTCGTCCACCCTGACCGTATATCACGACGGCCAATTCTGGGTCGGGCTGGCGGAGCGCGTCGAGGACGGCAGATACGGCGTTGCCCGCATCGTCTTCGGCGCAGAGCCGTCCGATGAGGAAATCCTGCAATTCGTTGCAAGCGAATGGGCGAAGCTCGCGTTCTTCGGCGACGAGCCTGCCGAGGCGAGCGAGCCCGCGAGGAACCCCAAGCGACGCGCCCGCGAGGCGGCGAAGGCCCTCAGGCAGCCGGCGATGAGCACCAAGGCGCAGCAGGCGCTCGCGAATCAGCGGGAGACGATGAAGCGGGAATCGGCTCAAGCAAGAAGCCAGCGTCGCGCGGACGAGGCGGAGGCGCGCTTCGAGCAGCGGAAGCTGAAGCGCAAGCAGAAGCATCGCGGGCATTGATCGCCATTTGCAGCAAGCCTTACACAGAAGCAGTGCCGGTTCCACTTGAAACCGACACCGCCATCTATTGCGTCGGCCGTCAACAGTCAATCTCCATCCCGAAGCAAAATAAACCCGAGAACTAATCTCGAGACAAACCGCCTAAAGGGATAACGCTCCCGCCGAAAGACTGGGCGGCTTGCTCGATGGACGCGGACCGGCGATTGCCAAACCCCAAAAGCCGAAGCACGCGGCGTCGCCCGTTTCGCTAAAGCGACTTGACGGGATGGCGGATCACGGTCTTGAGCTTCTCCGGCGCGCACTTACGCGGGTCGGAGAGGTAGATCTCGTGATGCAGACGGGCTTCGGAGAAGTCGGGGCGCAGCCCTGTTCCGCCGCGAATGCGCGCATGGAGTCTATGGTCGCGGGCTCGCCGTCGTAAGGCCCGGTGTGCATGCGCTGAACGCAAAGTTGGTACCGCCAGGCTAGAGACGGGCGCCCATCTCGCGGGCTTGCTCGACTGCCCGGGCGATTGCCTCGCAATCGGGCGACTGGACGCCGTGCACGAACAGCGAGCCGGCGTTCCGCCAGCCGAGATAGCGCAGGTCGGTGGCCCACCATGCTTTGATGCCGTCCATGAACGAGGCATCTGGGTTGAACCCCGTTACGAAAAGGAATGCACGCTTGCCGGTGCCGCGCACGATCGAGTCGATGCCGTGCAGGCGGCTCACCGCGGCGAGCAGCTGCGGCGACGGCGCGTGGTAGTAGAGCGGTGTTGCGTAGACGACGGCGTCGGCATCGATGACCGCGGCTCCTATTTCCGCGAAGTCGTCGTCAAAGACGCAGGGAGCCTTCGCCCCGTTGCATTTCATGCACCCGATGCAGGGGCGCACGCTCGCTCTGCCCGCGTCGAAAACGGAGACCTCATGTCCTGCGGCGCGCGCCCCTTCGGCGAACGCGTCGGCGACCTTCGACGAGTCGCTTCTCCTGCCGCGCGGGCTTCCCTTGAGGATGACGACCTTCATGCTACTCGCCCCCTTCGGGGATGTCGATGCGCTCGAGCTTGAAGATCACCGGGCGCGTGCCGTCGTTGCAGCAGCAGATCATCTCGTTCTCCCGCTCCATCCATCCCCGCATGATCGATCCGCCCTGCAGGCCCGTGTAGATGTAGCGCGAGACGGCGTCCCACGCTTCGGCGCAGTGAGGGCGCCTCGGGCCGCCGGCAACGGTATCGGGGTCGGCATCGGTCCTCGTCAACGTGCCAAGGCCGCCTTGCCAGAAATGATCCTTGTCGCCGTCGCGCTCGAACAGGAACTCGTTGCCCACGTTGTAGCAGGGGCACGCCCCCGCCTGCTTGTCCGCGCAGTAGCGCTCCTGCAGCTCGGGGAACAGCTTCTTGTCGATTACCGTCATTTTCACCTGGTGCTTCACGGTGGCTCCGCCTTTCTCTCGAGTTGTGAAGTAGTATGCTTGATACCAGTCGAAGATGCGAGTACGCACCTTTAAGATAGGTACATTACCGAAGTAGAGCGTAAAGGCAGGGTCCATGGCAGGGGCAAAAGAGGGGGTTGTGTTCGCGCGCAACGGCATCGAGAACACTGGTTTCGCGTACGCGTTCTCCCTGATAGAGGGCAAGTACAAGCTACCGGTTCTGTTCTGTCTGTACCTGGACGGCACGACGCGCTACAACGAGCTGAAGCGCAAGCTCGCGCCCGCCACTTACAAGTCGCTCACCTCCGCGCTGAAGGGCCTGGTCGCCGACGGCCTCGTCGAGCGCGTCGAGTACCCCCAGGTACCGCCGAAGGTGGAGTACAGCCTGACCGAGCGCGGCATGTCGCTCATGCCGGTGCTTGACGAACTCTGCCTTTGGGGCGAGGCCCACCGTAACGACGAAGTTCCGTCATCGGACTGGTAAGTGGACACGGTGAGCTATGTCTTGCCCATGAGTTGAATCGACACCGCGATTCGGCGCGCAGCCGAGGCATCTCCGTCGTCTGGACTTCGGGCCCGTCTTGGCCATCGCACGATGTAGCGGCAGCTGCAACGCGGTGAGATAATACCAGCAAGAAAGACAAGAATACCCGTAGCAGAGAAGCAACTGGCATGGCTCGAACCGATAGCGACAATCGCAAGGAGGATGCACATGGACAGAGAAGAGCTGGATGAGCTGATGTCCATCGACCTTGAGACGCGCAGGGATGCGGAGACGATCCTTTTCGCGCTCGAGCAGGCGCCCGACGGTTTCAATACCACGACCTACCGCCAGTTGGAAGCACAGCTTGGATGCCATGTCGATGTTGCCGAACGTTACCTGTTCGACCTGCACGCGGCCATCATGCTGCTCTCCGAGGCCCATGGCCTCAAGCTCGACATGAGCCGCCACGACTATAAGGAAGAAGGGCTGCCGTTCGTCCTCGACTACGACGTCTGGCACCGCAAGGACGCCGCTGCAAACGGGATGTTCGACGACGAGGCCTCGCCGGAGAACCGCGACTGGCGCGACGAGCACGATGGCATTATCGCCGACACCATTGCCGGCATCCTCTTCAAGGCGCTGCCGGCATATACCATCCCGCCGAAGCTCAGGTTCAGCTATGAGAACGTGCCCGCCCTCGACGCCGAGATTCTAAGCGTATACTGCGGGTTCGAAGCCGCGGGGCTCTCGTTCTCCCTGGATTTCGAGCTCAATACCGGCAGGGGCGGCAACAGAATTTTCCTCGAGCTGGAGCTTGAACCCTCCGCAGGGAACGTAAGCCTCACCTGTGAGGGAATGGACGACGATTTCACAGCCGCTTGGAATCCCGATACCGCAATGTGGGACAAGCCCCTCCCCGCCAAGCAACAGGGAAAATAGCCATGGGCGCGTATCTGGGCCTGCGCGACGGCTGGCTTTGGGAAGACGACGCAATCCTCGACGCGATTGAGACGCTTCAGGGCCAGGCGGACGGCACGTTCTACCCGACCGAATACGGGCCGGAGGGCCACACGGACATTGCCTGCCCCGACCTTTGGGACTATATGATTCCGCAGGAGGAGTCGGAACCGTTCGAGCGCCTTTTCGCGGCACGCGAAGACGAGCAGGTCGCAAAGCTCTACGGGAGCCGCTTCACCTACGCCCGATGGTACGCCGGCGCCGACGGCGAACCCAAGGTGGGCTTTCTCCCCGCGCCCGTCTCCCGTGAGGAGCCCCTTGCGGGAGGCGTCGGCGAGAAGGCGACGTGGGCGCGGTTCTGGACGTGGGGGCCTGCCCTCGAGGACAACATAGACATGAGCTGCGATCTGGTCACGGGTTGGTGCGAAATCGAGTACGTCTCCAGGAAACGTGACCTTCCCGCGGCCAGGTTCAGGGTTGCCGCGGCCAAGCTCGCGTCCTACGCCACCATCGGCGAAGGCGTCCACTATGGCGAGCGCGGGGAAAGCCCGTGGATGATCTACGACGGTTTCTACTGGAGCTACATCCTCGGGACCGACGACGCCGTCCTGCTTAGGGGGACGAGAAGCGACTCTTCCGAGAAGAGCGACGAGCCCATTCTTTCTCTGTTCCGCTCGATAAGAAGGTCCGCTCGCGGCGTGACGCGCCGGCTTTGGGGATTCGCCATCTAGCAATGGCGGAGAAGAACCCAGCCTAGCAAGGGTATTCTTGTATTGCAGATGGATTCCAAAAAAGCAACGCAAAAGCCACCGAGCCTTACGGGGCGTCCTTGCGCATGCCCTCGCCGTTCGTCTGCTCCCGCTCAGCCGAATCACCAACCGCAACAGGCCTTGTCCCAACGCATGGGTACCATTTACCCGGGTGCACCTGGGGCAACGGGCCGGCAGGCCCGCGCAAGGTCGCTCGCAGAACACGCAACAGCAAACACGACAGAAGAGGCGAACGACAGATGCCGGACCCCGGACGACAGCACCGCGGAAGAGAAGCATTCCAACCAAAACCGAACAATTCCAGCCACTAGGCAGGCGCCCGCACGGGCGCCTTTTGCTTTTCAGGGACTTAGCTGCGAGCTAAATATGCTAG
Organism: uncultured Ellagibacter sp.; assembly: GCA_934663775.1. GTDB lineage: Bacteria > Actinomycetota > Coriobacteriia > Coriobacteriales > Eggerthellaceae > Ellagibacter. Next base: position 4,978 of record CAKUKU010000007.1, read on the forward strand.
GTATCTCGGGATAATGCTTTCGGTCGCATACGCGCAAGAATGTCCGCTGATTGCAACCGGCTGTTCGCCTTCCCACGCCAATGGTGTGCAGACATCTTCGATATTCTCGCTCGTTATGGCAAAAACCACGTCTCCAGGGTTTGCCTTTTTCGATTTAGCGTATTGCCCTTCAGATCTTCGTGGTGTGCTCGTAGCCGCACTCCACGAAGAGCCGCTCGGCAACGTCGAGGATCTTCTCGACCGTCGCCTTCGGGTACTTATTGCGTGCCACGGCACCTCCATCCTGATTGTCACGATAAACATACCATGAGTGGCGTGCGGATCGAGAAGGGCTGGCGCCAAAAGAGCCCAACGGCCGTTACGGCTTCGTTAGAAACGCGCCCCACCATGGATGGTGAACCCGAAAGGTAAGGCGCGCGGGCACGGTGACTCGGCACGCGCGCTCGGAAGAGAAAGGATAAACCCATGGGTTACATGCTCGAGACGCGCGGGCTCACCAAGCGCTTCGGCCGCGGCGACCAGGCGCAAGAGGCCGTGGCGGACGTGAGCCTCCACATCCGCGAGGGCGAGGTGTACGGCCTGCTCGGCCCCAACGGCGCCGGCAAGTCAACCACGCTCAAGATGATCTGCGGGATGCTGCGGCCGACCACCGGAGAGATTCTCTTCGCAGGTCACGCCTGGTGCCGCGAGGACCTCTACTCAATCGGCAGCCTCATCGAAGAGGCACCGCTCTATCCCAACCTCACCGCGCGCGAGAACCTGCGCGTGCGCACCACGCTGCTGGGTCTTCCCGAGAGCCGCATAGATGAGGTGCTCGCCGCCGTGGACCTCGCGGACGCCGGGAGGAAGCGCGCCGGGCGCTTCTCGATGGGCATGAAGCAGCGCCTGGGGCTCGCGCTGGCGCTGCTCGCCCGTCCGCGCTTGCTCGTGCTCGACGAGCCCACCAACGGCCTCGACCCCATCGGAATCGAAGAGCTGCGCGACCAGATCCGCGGCTTCGCAGCGGCGGGCACCACGGTGCTCGTCTCGAGCCACATCCTCTCCGAGGTGCAGCAGATGGCAGACACGGTCGGCATCATCTACCAGGGGCGCCTTGCCTACGAGGACAGGCTGCGCCCGGGCGAGGACCTCGAGGAGCTCTTCATGGGCGTCTGCCGGGAGGGGCGGCGCGCACGCGGGGAGGTGGCGGCATGACGGGCGAGAGGGGCGGCCTGCTCGCGGGCCTGCGCGCCGAGGCGCTGAAGTCGCGCCACGCGGCGCCGGTTCGCCTGGCCGTGCTCATGGCACTGCCGATGCCGCTGCTCGGCGCGATGCCCTACCGAGGCGTCCAGTCCTTCAGTGCGTGGAACTACTGGTACGCGTTCTTACTTCCCGTGGCGCTCTCGCTCGTGGTCGCCTGCGTGGCGCAGGCCGACGCGCGTACGCGGATGCGGGGGCTGCTGGGCCTGGGCTTCCCGCTCGGGAGCGCCTGGTGGGCGAAGGCGCTCTGGTGCCTCGCGCTCTGCGCGCTTTCTAACCTCGTGGTCTTCGGCATCTACCTCGCGGGGTCGGCTTTCTCCTCGCAGGGCCTCACGGCCGCGGGCACGCTCACGATGCTCCTCTGCGCGCTCGCCAACACGTTGACCGCGGCGTGGATGGTCCCCGCGGGACTCTTCCTCACGGCGCGGCTCGGCATGCTCGCGGGCATCTTCTGCCCGCTCGCCGTGCAGCTCGCGGGCGGGTTCGCCTGGTCGATAGTGCCGCTGCCACAGCTCTTCCCGCCGTCGGCGAGCATGGTCATCCCCACCTCGTTCATTCCCGTACTGCCGAGTGGCGAGCCGCTCGCGGCGGACATGGCGCTCGGCGGGGCGCTCGCGGCGGACGGCATGCTCACGCTGGTGGGGCTCGTGGTCTGCGCGCTCGCGTTCACCGCGCTCACGGCGGCGGGCGCGGCATGGTTCGCGCGCTCTGAGGAGAGGTGATTGGCATGGCTCGACCTACCGACCCGGCCCCGAGCATGACGCTCCCGCGCGCCCTGCGCTCCGAGTTTCTGCGCTTGGCGCGCTCCCCGCTCGCGGCGGTGCACCTCGCCTGCGGCCTGGCCGCAGGCCTCGCCTGCGGCGGTTATTTCTCCATAGCCCGATGGGACCCGGCGCTGGGCACGGACGCCTACGCCCAGCTACTCGGCGCCCTCATGCCGCTCATGTCCGCCATCGTCTGCGGGCTCGCCATGGACGAGGAGCGCTCCGCCGGCCGCCTCGCCAACCTCACGGCGGTCCCCTCGCGCGGGCGCGCCGTCGCGGCGAAGCTGCTCGCCCTTGCGGCGCTCGGCGCGGGCGCGCTCGCCGTAGCGCTCGGCGTGTTCGGGGCCGTGCTCGCCGCCACCGGACGCCTGCCGCTCGGGCCCGCCCCGCTCGCGGCCGCCTGGGCGGGCATCGCGCTGGGCAGCCTGCCCCTCTACGCGCTTTGGCTCGGCGTGGCCCTGCGCCTCGGCCGCAACGCCGCCATCGGCGTCGGCGCGGCGGGGACGCTCCTCGCGTTCTTCTCGGTGGGCGGCCTTGCGCACGGCCTCATGACCGGCGAGCTCACCGGTGCCCTGGCGACGCCCCTGAGCTGGGTGCCGCTCGCCTGGCCCGCGCGCCTGGGGTCGCTCGGGGTGGAGGTCTTCATCGACGTCGCGCGCGCGGCGGGCCCGCTCCTCGAGGCCGTGCTCGCTGGCCTCGTGCTCGCCCTGGCGGCCGCAGCCGTCCTTCTCGCCTGGTTCCACCGCTTCGAGGACGGGAGAGCGGATGCGTAGGAAGCCGCTTGTCGCCGCCATGCTCGCCCTTCTTGCCGTAGCGCTCGTCCTGGGCGGGAACGCCATGCTCGACGCCGGCTGGGGTCCCGTCCTGCGCTCGGTCGCCGACCGCGTGCTGCCCAACCCGGAGGTCGCCATGTGGGCGCCCGCGCCCGATCCCGGCAGCCACGCGAGCTCCTACGCCGACGCCACCGGAGCGGGGGCGAACTACGTCTACCTGGTGGAGGCGGCGGACGCCGAGGGCAACGTCCGCGAGCTCCAGCTCATCTTCTTCGGGCGGGAGTCGGACGGCGAGGGCTGGCTCGAGATCGAGACGCGCGGTGGCTCGGGCGTGCGCTACCGCGCGTGCGACGCGGCCCAGGCACCCGCGGCTGCGCGCAGGGCTCTGGACCGCTGGGCGCGGCGCTAGTACAATTCCGACAGAAGTTTCAGGAGGTCGAACATGGCGAGGATACTGGCAGTGGATGATGAGCGGGCGATCCTCGACGCGCTCGCGCGCGTCCTCGGCCGCGACGGCCATGAGGTCGTCAGGGCGGCGGACCCGACGGCGGTCCCGGGGATGGACCTCTCGCGCTTCGACCTCGTGCTCTGCGACGTCATGATGCCGGGGCTCGACGGCTTCGAGCTCGTGCGGCAGATCCGCCCGGACTTCGACGGGCCGATCGTCTTCCTGACCGCACGCGTGGCCGAGGAGGACGCCGTGGCCGGCTACGGTCTGGGCGCCGACGACTACGTCCGCAAGCCCTTCGGGGCCGCGGAGCTGCGCGCCAAGGTCGCGGCCCATCTACGCCGTGAGCGCCGGCCGCGCTCACACGCCCTCTCCTTCGGGGAGGTGCGGATCGACCTCGGGGCGCGCGGCCTCGCCGTGGGCGGCGAGGCCGTGCCGCTCACGCCCACCGAGTACGCCATCTGCGAGTACCTCGCCCGCCACCCCGGGCAGGTCATGAGCCGCGCGCAGATACGCGAGGCGGTGCTCGGCTGGGAGAGCGACGCCGACGACGCGGCCATATCCATGCAGGTCAGCCGCGCCCGGAGGAAACTCTCCGAGGCCGGCGCCGACCCGATCGCGACCGTCTGGGGGATGGGGTACAAGTGGCAGCTCTGAGGACCGGGGCGCGAGGTCGCGGGGGCATGCCGCTCTCCTTCGTCATCGCGCGCTACTTCGCCTACGCGTTCGCGGCGGTCGCCACGGCGTGGCTCGCCTCGTTCATGGCGCTCTCCGCGGCGATCAACGCGGGCTTCGTCTACGAGGCGAGCTGGGGGCCGGCCAATGCGCGCGAGGTCGCGGAGGGCCTGGCACGCGACGGCGTCTGCGGGCAGCAGGACGTGCCGACGGCGTACCGCTACCTCATCCTGAATAAGGACGGATACGTGCTGATGACAGACCTCAAGGGCACGTGGCTCGAGGACGCGACGGAAATGGCCCGTGCGGCACTTGCCACGGATCCGGGCACAGTGGAGATCGAGGGCGGGGGCTCGGGCCTCACCTACGCCGCGTTCCCGCTCAAGGGCGGCGGGGCCTGCGCACTCGTCAGCGAGTACCTGCCGCAGTGGGTCTCGCGCGACCTCGTCGGCCTGCTTCCCAACCCGCAGAACCTCATGCTCGCCGGCGCCGCGGCGGGAAGCGCGCTCGCGCTCGCGCTCGTGGCGCGCCGCGCGAGCCGCGTGATCTCGAGCAAGATGGCGCCGCTCACGGAGGCGGCGGGGCGCGTCGGCGCGGGGGAGCTCGACTTCTCGGTCGGGCGCACCAACGTGCGCGAGGTGAACGCCGTCCTCGCCGCGATGGACGCCATGCGGGCCTCCCTCGCCGAGTCGCTCGAGGCCCGCTGGGCCGCGGAGCGCGAGCAGCGCGAGCAGGTGGCGTCGCTCGCCCACGACCTCAAGACGCCGCTCACCGTGCTGCGCGCCAACGCCGACTTCGTGGCGGAGGAGCTGGAAGACGAGAAGGACGCCGACCTCGCGGCCGCCGCGCGCGACATAGCCGGCGGTGTCGAAAGGCTCGACGGCTACGTGCGCCTGCTCATCGAGGCCTCGCGCGGGTCCGGCGGGGCGGAGAGGGCCCCCATGCGGCCGGCCGAGCTCTGCGAACAGGTCCTCGCCGAGGCCGCCCAGATTGCCCGGGCGCGAGGCGTGACGCTCGACGCGGCCACGGGCCCCGCTGTCGCGGGCGCGCCCGAGGCCCCACTCGACCGAACCGCCCTGGCGCGAGCCGCCGCGAACCTCGTGGCCAACGCCGCCGAGCACGCCCACTCGCGCGTGTCGGTCTCCTGCGACGTCACGGGCGGGAGCCTTGTCATCGAGGTCTCCGACGACGGCCCGGGCTTCTCTCCCGCCGCCCTCGAGCGCGGCTGCGAGCGCCTCTTCACGGACGACTCCTCCCGCTCCTCGCGCGACGGGGGCCTCCACTACGGGCTCGGCCTCCACACCGCCTCCGAGGCCGCGCGCGCCCACGGGGGCTCCGTCTCGCTCGCCAACAGCCCCTCGGGCGGCGCGGTGGCGACCATGGCGGTCCCCCTGTGCGGTGCCTGACGACTCAGGCCCTCACACCAGCGTGCCTCGCAACCAAACGCTTCCCACTCAGTGACCAATCCAGTACGGGTGCCTCCAATTCGTGTCGCATCATGCCGCCGAGGGGCTGACTCGTGCGCGATTTGGGCGAATCAGGCCCTTGATTCGCGATTTTGGGAATGACTCAATTGATTCGCAAAATCGCAGGTCGCTCCTTTAGTCGCTCCTGGGTTTCCGCTGGGATTCGTAATGAGTGGCTTGGAAGGGGTTGATTATGACGGAGTCTTGCGCGTGTAGGTTTTCTCAGACCGTAACGTCGCAAGGAGCTGGGTGCTCCTCCAAGTAGTCGTCGACCGAGCATCTATTGATGCTCCCTTTGTAAACATACCCATGTGCAATTGGCTCAAGCTGAGCGAACAGCAAGGCGGCGTCTCGGCACGATCGCAAAGTCCCGCATCCGCATCCCGCATGCGCGAAGAGGTGTTCGTGGTGAGCGGCGCGGTTGCGGATTATATTGATTCCTGCTATCCGTCCATTGACGTCGTTTCGGTCGGCTCCCTTCGGCCATGCCTTATGGATGATTGGGATCCACAAATCGCGTTCATGGCTGCGGTCTGTCATGTGGGCCCAGAAGCCCAGCGTGAGGTTCGAGACGATGTCGTCTGCGGTCGCGTTCTCGCGAAGGCCGTTTCTCAGGTGGTCTATCGAGTTCCTGTTCAGTCGGTTGGCGTCGTTGACCTGTCCGCGCTTATTCGTCCTGAGAATCGGGCGCCTTACGGGAGAGGCGTCGTCGAGCAGCCAGTGGTCGGACCCGCCCCAAGTGGAGGATATTGCCCTGTCGTACGCGTTCCTGAGGGCGACCTCGAAGAACGAGACGTCTTTCAGGACGGCCTGCGCAAGGCCGATGTTCCAGAGGTAGAGGTCGAGGGCGACGGCGTCATCGCCTCGCGTCACTTCGAGATATTTACTATATCGCGGTTCAGAAAGCCACGATACGACGTGCGTCCGGTCAATCTTCGGAGCGTTCGACATGGGAAACCTTTTCTCAGAAAACAATTGAGCCCCGGCGACTTGAATCAGCGGTCGTACCGGGGCTAACTAATTTAAGATTATAGCACATATTTTGCCCTTGAGGCTTGCATCGCTTCTCGTCATGTGAGCACCTCCAAATACATCCTGAACTCCTTCTCGACGCCGAGCGCGTTGCACATCCGCGCGAGCTTGGGCAGGTCGGCGCCTTTCCTTTTGAAATAGCCCGCGACCGCGTCGCGGACGAGCTGGGGGTCCGCCCCCTCGGAAACCCTCTGCGAAATGAGGTCGGCTACGGCCCGCTCGGCGCAATAGGTTTTCACGGTGCCCCCTCCCGGGGACTTCGCCTCGACGATGCCGAGCTCGTAGAGCTCGGGAGGGAGACGGTGGATCCTCGCATCGGGATACTCTCGGGCAAGGCCACGCGGGTTGTAGCCGCGCGGGACGGTGACATCGATCGCGGCGGGAACCCTGTCGGAAAGGCCGGCGAGGTACAGCGCGCTTCCGTGCGACAGCACGCACTTGCTCCACCTGTAGGATATCGCGGCGAACTCGTCGTCGAAGACTTCGGGCAGGCAGTACACGCCCCGGGTAAGCTTGTCTATAGCGCCCGATTCAAGGGCGTAGGAGATCGAGCCCGGCAGAAAGCCCGCTTTCGCGATTTGCGCCGCGCTCGCGATGCCGCCCGACTCTTCTACGAATTCGGCTATCTCCTCGCTTCTGCTCATAACCCTCCTTTTTGATTATTGGACACAAATTGTAGCTAAAATGTGTCCAATAATCAAAAAGAGGATTATGGCTCCGGTAAAGACATCTGGTCAGACGCTATTCCTGTAAAAACAAATCTAGGCCCGGTGACTTGAATCAGCGGTCATCCCGGGCCCATTGATGCGTATCGTATACGCCCTTGTTGGGTTTGGCAACCTCGTGCTAAGCGCCGCAACGCTATAGGATTAGCTGGTCAAGCAGAAAGCCGTAGCGCCTGATGCTCCCGTTTTTGGTGAATTCGATAAGGTTCGCAGCAGAAAAATCAACATCGTCCGTGATCTCGTTTTCGACAATTATGACCTGGCAGTTTCCGCATTGGTCGAGCATATACGAAAGCATCAAGCTCGCTGTTTTATACGCTTCCAGTATTTCGCCCAAATTGTCATAGTCGGGCTTCAAAACGTCCTCGATTTGAGCCGTGAGACCATCTCTCCGCTCCTCTAATTCAGCAAGTCTACTAAGCTCGGCTTCATAATCGCTATGCGTTTCGCTTAAAACCGATTCAAGATCCTGCAACTGAGCGGCGACCTTTACCTCCTCGGCTTTACAGGCCCCCTCGTACGAAACGCATTCCTCCGCGGGAATCTCGCCATCGCAAAATGGGCACCTTTCGGCGTTGCCTCCTAGCCGCTTGTCGCCATCTAGTCTATTCATGTCCGATTCGTATTGCGACTTCAGTTGGCCGTAGCGCTCTTCCAAAGAACCGAGTTGGCTAATTTGAGATTGGGTTTGCACAATGCCCGTGAAAATCGATTTCGCCCCCTGCTTGGCGGTATTGAGCTTTTCGGAGACGCCGGCAAGTTCTCGGGCTAAGGCCATTTCGTCAATGGGCTTCGTTGGAAGAGCGTCCCGCTCGCTCGCTTTACACGAGTTTGCCCTTGCTGTGGTCGATCATGTGCTGGATGATTTCGGCCGTCCAGTCGGTGAACTCGCGGTTTTTTGCGACGAGCTTCCCGTCGGCGAGTTCTTGATAGGTGATTTTCGCCTTCGCGTAGCGTGTGACCTTCGACTCCCCTTTGTGGGACAGGCAGTCCTCGGTCGTCTTGAACGCGCCGAGCGCACGGGTCATCTTCGCGTTGAACATGATGTGCGGCTTGTCGTCGGCGTCGAGATAGATGAAGGCCGCCTTCGGGGTGCCGAGCTGGTTGGCGTGCAGGCAGGCGACGTTCTCGAGCGATTCGAGCGTGTCGGCGAGATCGGCGGCGAGCTCTGCCGCCTCAGCGTCGGTGACGGCCTCGCAGGGTTGCGACAAGATGGCGTCGTCTTTCACCAGGTCTTTGATCATGAGGGCATCCTCCCGTTGTTGCTGATAAGGCGCGCCCGCTCAGGCGATGCGCGCCCTGCATTGTATCACGAAGCCGCCCGCCGACTGCCTCCGACAAGTCCACCGCTTGCCTTGGGTGCGTACGGCTTGGATGCGGCTGGGAGTGGCACGAAAATCGAGTTGTCCCCGAAAAGCCGCATTCGGGGGCGGATTCTGGCACGAATTCCCACGTGCGAGCGCCTCGCAAAAGTGCCACGCGACCCATCTGCGAACGCCTCGCAAAAGTGCTGTGCAATCGACATTTTGAGCGATTCTCTCGCGCAATGGGCAGCTTGCGCGACCCTCCGTGCGGACCTTCCGCAGACACTGACTGTAGGAGGGAAATTTCCGAACTTCGGCTAAACGGAAACAACCTTTGGCGAGGGGCGCGCGCTTTCTATAATCGGTGGTAGGCGCTGCTTCGGCAGGCACTGCTCATGACGTCAAGGGAGGCAGACAATGGATCGCGTAGAATTCATGGCTCTGGAGTCCTCGAAGAAGGCCGAGGTGCTCAACGCGTACGTCGACGAGGGGAAGAGCCAAAAAGAGGCGATGGGCGCCGTCGGCGTCTCCATCAAGGACCTGATGTCGACGCAGGTCTTCTTCTCGAAGACGGAGGGCCGCTTCAATGCAAACGCCGTGGGCGGCTACTCCAACTTCCACAGCGACTCGACGGGGGAGGCCGCAAAGTAGCATCCGGCACAGGCCTCGATGCGGGCGAGCCGGTCGCCAAGACGAAAGAGGGGCGGGAAGCTTCGACGTGAACCGATTCGCGATCGCGCGGTTCGCGTCGGGCTCCCGCCCCTTTGCGCGTAGGCGGCGATGCGCCCCAGCGCGGCAGTCCGTCGCTACTCGTCAGCGGCGGCGTCGCCCATCTTCTCGAGCTCGTTCACGAAATCCGCGATGAGCGCGGTCGACTGTTCGCACACGAAGATGCGCTCGCGGTTGTCGATGGCGACCTCGCGCACGATGCCCGCCTTCACGAGCTGGTGCATCGCTTCGTTCGTGGCTCCGTAGCTCTTCCCGATGCAGCTCGCGGCGTGTCTCGTGGCGAGCTGCGGAATCGCCAAAAACAAGTCGAGCAGCTTGTCGGTCGCCGAGTTCGCCGGCACCTTAAGCCCGCATGATCTCCAGCTTTCGCGAAGTTTGCTCACCTTCGCCAGAAACATATTCGCGATCACGACTGCCATCGAGGTGTTGCGCGCGTTGTAGGCGGCCCAGCGTTCTCGGTAGAATTTGTGGTTCTCGCTGGTCAGCTCGTCGCGGCTCGCGTCTTTCAGCGTGCGGCGGTACTCCCGCTCGAGCGCCGCGCCCCAGCAGATGGGCACCACGAGGTCGTTCGCGAAAAGCCCGCGCCGAAACATCGGCATGAACGCGAACAAAAGCCCCGTACGGTCGATCATGGCGTCGAAGGGAACGATACGCTCGAAGGCATGGTGAATAACCGACGCCTGCCCCAAAGGAGAGAAGTACTCGCCGTTGCAAAACGCGCACAGCTCTTCGAGTTCACGATTGATATCCGCAGGTGGAGTGCCCTTTTTGTGGGGTAGGTAGACCTTCCTGAAGCCGTGCTCGCCGCTGCGGGAGTTGATGCCCGAAATAAGGATTTCGTTCAAGCGCACGAGCGCGTCGGGCATCACCGCGAAGCCGGGACTTGCGGTGCGCGCGACCCATTCCAGGGCCTGCATGTAGCGCATCGCCTCGATGGCCGCGTCGTTTTGATCTTCGGGAAGCCGAAACAGTAGGCGGCTCGCGTTAAGGCAGCGCTCGACGTCGTTACCGTACTTCCATCCCGCGACGTCGTAGGCGACGATGAGCGGCACGGGCGGCAACGAGACGTCGCGAACCATCCGGATGGCGAACACCGCATCGATTGCGAGCAGGGTGTTCTTCATGTACTCGGCATGCGGAAGCTGCGCGGCGCGCTCTGCGAACCGGATCATCTCCGCCTCGGCCTTGAAGAAGGCCGCCTGCGTTTCCGCCGAGAAAGGCTTGCAGTAATCCATGATTCCCCCAAATCATGCTGTCCTCCCTTAGAAATACTATACCAGTTGGCGCGCCTGGCTGGGGCATGCTTGCCCGCAGGTGGCCGAATCGTTTTGAATTCCCAATAACCAGAAAGATAACGCCCGCAAAACGTATTCGGTTTTCCCGGAAACGAAAACACTCTGGCAAATTGCCGCCCGCGCACCGCACAATCGGCTCATAGGCCGCGCGGAGTGGGGCGCGGCAGCTCTCTTCGAGCAAGTTGTCTTAGGAGAAGGAGGGGCCATGTCAAGAGATTCGTTAGTCGAGAAGTACAGCGAGCGTCACGAGGGCGTGGATTATTTCTACACCACGTGCCACAACAACGGCTGCTGGGATGCCACATGCCTGATCAAGTGTGGAATCAAGGACGGCAAGATCGTCTCCATCGAGCCCGACGATTCCGTGAACGCGGGTATCGCGCGCGAGGACGACGACGAGAACGCCGTCCAGACCGGCATGCTGCAGTCTCGCGCGTGCCCGATGGGCCACGCCTGGCGCCAGGAGCTCTATTCTGAGAATCGCCTGCTCTACCCCATGAAGCGCGTGGGGGAGAAGGGCAGCGGACGTGGGCACTTCGAGCGCATCTCCTGGGACGAGGCGCTCGACACCATCGCCGAGAAGATGCGCACGATGGCGAAAGAGAATCCCGACCACCCGTGGCTGTACTACTGCTACTACGTCGCGTTCGAGAGCTCGGACTTCCCGTTTGCGTCGTACATGCCGGGCACGATTACGGGGTGGGGCGATCATTCCACCTCGGGCGGCGCCGCCGCAGAAGACTTCCACCTGGGCGTTCGGCTGACGGACTGCCTGATCAAGGGCACGTCCGACGCTTACCCGGGCTTCGAGGCGCCCGACCTTCTGAACTCCAAGCTCGTGGTTTTGTGGGGATTTGACCCGATGGTCGCCTGGTTCGGTATGGTTCCTTACTATATGAAGCTCGCGCAGGAGCGCGGCACGAAGTTCATCCTCATCGACCCGGTGTACAACGTGAGCGCCGAGGTCTTAGGTGCGCAGTGGATCCCCATTCGCCCGGGTACCGACACCGCGTTCGGTTTGGCAGTGGCCCATGTCCTCTACACCGAGGACCTCTACGACCATGCCTACGTCGAGAAATGGGTCGAACCTGCGGGCTTCGAGGAGTGGCGCAAGTACATCACAGGCGAGGTCGACGGCGTCGTGCACGACCCCGAGTGGGCCGAGCCCATCACCGGCATCCCCGCCGAGACCATCCGCGAGTTCGCGCGCTACTACGCTTCCATGAAGCCCGTGCACCTGCAGCAGATGTACGGCGTCTCCAAGCGCAACCTGGGCGATTACGCCGCCGCGGTGGCGATGCTGCTCCAGGCGATGACGGGCAACCTGTCCATCCCCGGCGGCTGCGAGGGCGGCGGCGCGTGCCTGGTCACCCAGCCGCGCATCTTCGCGCCTGTCCCTAATACGGGACAGATTCCGGGCGATGTCGTCAACCCGATCACGAACAACAACAACAAGGTCACCGAGCTCATGCACTGCCAGAAGCTCTACGCGGCCGGCGAGATCACCGAAGACGAGTTCCGCCGCCGCATCGGCTGCCCGCCCGATAGCCCCTTGCCGTGCCTGAAGATGGCCATCATCCCGAACAACTACATCAACAACCAGCACAACGTCTCCAAGCGCATGAAGGGCTTCGCCAACATGGAGTTCTCCTGGGGCTGGCAGTATTTCCACGACCAGCCTTCCATGGAGTTCCTCGACATCGTCTTGCCCTCGCCCGTCATCCAGTTCGAGTCGACCGACATGCACTTCTTCGGCATCAACCGCTTCTGGGGCTCGCCGTCGGGCATGATGAACTACTTCCTGTTCGCCGGCAAGGGCGTGAACCCGCCTGGCGAGATCCGCTCGAAGGACTGGGTCTGGATGGAGCTGGCGCGCCGTCTCGGCTTCGCGGACAAGTACAACCCCAAGATGCTCGACGTCACCGACTGGCGCGACTGGGACGAGCAGGTCATCGAGCGCATCTACAAGCCCGCCTACGAGGAATGGGCGAAAGACGAGACGGGCATCTTGGCCTACAACGGCATCGAGCCCGTGCCGTGGGAAGAGTTCCAGAAGATGCCGATCGTGCGCGTGCCCGGCGAGCCCGGCGAGTGGTTCTATCCCTTCAAGAACACCGTCGAGTGGGATCGCTCGCCGTTCAAGACCCCGTCCGGCAAGATCGAGTTCGAAAGCTCCTATGTCAAGAACACCGACCTCACCAAGACGCGCTACGGCGGGAGCTACGACGCCTATCCGCGTTGGCAGCCGACCTATCAGGACGTCACCGCCAACGACAGCTACTACCATCCCTGGACACAGAACTACCCGCTTTCGATGGTGACGCCGGTGTCGACCTACCGTCAGCATTCCGCCAACGACCAGAACCCCTGGCTTAAGGGCGACTGCTACGAGCACATGGTCCGCATGTCGCCCGCCGACGCGGCCGACCGCGGCATCAAGACGGGCGACCGGGTGCTCGTGTACAACCAGTTCGGCGAGGTCGAGATCACGGCGTACGTTTCCTCGAAGCTGCTTCCCGGCACCGTGTCCATCGCGCACGGCGAGTGGTCCAAGTTCGACAACGTCCGCAAGTCCAAGGTCATGCCCTACGGCATCGACACCGCGGGCAACTGCAACCTGCTCATCGGCGACACGCACCTGCCGCACATCGTCGGCGCGCTGCTGACGGCAGGCTTGGTTGAGATCAGAAAGGTGGGGGAATAGCCATGACCCAGTATGGATTCTTCTTTGACCAAAGCCGCTGCTACGGCTGCAAAGCATGCTCGGTCGCGTGCAAGGACTGGTACGACATCGCGCCCGGCCCCGAGAAGTGGATGAGCGTGTACATGTGGGAGAAGGGGCGCTTCCCCAATCCTTCAATCGGCATCCTCGCCTTCAACTGCGGCCACTGCGACAACCCCGTGTGCGCCGCGGCGTGCGACAACGGCGCCATCTTCAAGGAGGAAAAATACGGTGCCGTCCTTGTTGACCAGGACAAATGTAAGGGCGACCGCCATTGCTTCGAGGCTTGCCCCTACGGCGCGCCCAAGTTCGCCAGCGACGAGCCGGGCACGAAGATGAGCAAGTGCACCATGTGCATCGACCGTCTGGAGAAAGGCCAGCTGCCCATCTGCGTGGCGTCGTGCCCCATGCGCGCCCTCGACTTCGGGCCGATCGATGAGCTTCGCGAGAAGTACGGCGACGTGAGCCAGATCGAGACCATGCCCGATGCGGGTTTGACCAGCCCGAACTGGGTCGCCAAGGCCAATCCGCCCAAGGAGCAGCTCATTCCCTACGACGCTGCGAAGGCCATCGAGCTGACGAAGCCGCGCAACAGCACCGACGACGTGTTCGAGGGCGACCTCTCAAGCGTCACCGAGTTCGAAGCCGACGTCACGTGCATCTCCGAGCTCCGCATGAAGAACGCGACCGTCGCCGAAGTCATGGCGGCGACGTCGAGCGACCAGGGTTAGTCCCCCTTAAGCAGCGGTAGGGGATGCGGGATTGCACATGCGCGACCCGCGTCCCCGACCCGCCGACCGACAGCCGCCCAGCTCGTTTTCGGGCGGCGGAACGGAGTTAAAGATGGAACTGACGCTCCAACACGCTGGCATTTACTGCCGCGACATCGACGAGTCGATCGCGTTCTACGAGGACGTTTTCGGCTGCAAGCTTTTGTTCCGCTCCGATGCCATGGAGGGCGACAAGCCGCTCAAAATGGCGTGGATGCGCGGAATGGGCACCGCATTCGAGCTGCTCGAATGCGAGGACAAGGCCACCTGCGATGCGGCTGCGGGGTGCTTGAACCACTTGGCGCTTCGCGTCGCCGACATGGACGAGTTCGTCGCTTTCCTGGGCGAAAAGGGCGTAGCCATCGAGGCTGGCCCCTTCGACCCGCCGCTTACCTTCGACCGCCCGCTCGACGCGGAGGACGGCGGCCTGTTCGCCGTGCATGGGGACGGAGGGACGCAGCTGCGCATCATGTTCTTCCGCGGCCCGGGCGGCGAGCGCTTCGAGGTTTTGCAGGACAACATCAAGCCGCTGTAGCCAACGGATGGGGGTCGGGTGGGTTTTCTGTCCGGCCCCGTTCGACAAGTTTCTCGATATGCAAGAAAACCCTGTTAAATGCTGGGCTTTGAGCCGCTGCGCCCATGCGGGGCGCGGATTTCCGCTTGCCTGCCCCAGCACCTCTCAAAGAGAAGGGCGTTTCCATGGATACCAAGAAGAAATACGGTAATTGGGCGCTAATCGCGATTGCCATGCTCCTGTTCGGCACGGCAATCGCGACGGTTCAGTACAAGGTCCCCGTCGTCATGGGCGACATCATGGTCAAGATGAACATGGACGCAGGGTCCGCTTCCTGGCTCATGTCGATCTTCACCTTCGTGGGCATCGTGCTCGCGCTTCCCACGGGCGCGCTTGCGAAGAAGTTCGGGCCGAAGACCATGCTGCTCGCGGCGGCGGTCGTCGTGGCGGCGGGCTCGCTCGTTGGCGCGTTCGCGGGCAATGGCACCGTGCTGATCGTCTCCCGCGCAATCGAGGGTATCGCGTTCATCTTCGTGACTATCTGCGGTCCTCTGGCTGTGCAGAAGTACGTCGCGCCCGACAAGATCGGCTCGGCGACGGGCATCTGGGCGCTTTGGGTGTGTCTCGGCTCCGTTTTGGGCGGCGTGCTCACCCCGACGCTCTACGCCGCCACCGGGTTCGTCGGCGTGTGGGTGATTTATGCCGCGGCCGCTGTCGTGTTCGCCGTGGTGGTTGCCGTCATCGTGAAGTTTCCCGGCGGGAAGGCGGCCGAGGCGCCTGCGCCCGAAGCTACCGAGGAGAAGGTCAGCTACGCGGAGCTGTTCAGGCCGAACATCCTTTTGTTCTTCTTCGCGTTCCTCGTCTTCAACATGACGCTTCTGGCCGTGCTCGGCTTTGCGCCGACGTTCATGCAGCAACAGGGTGTCGACCCGACGCTCTCGGGTTTCGTGAGCACGCTGCCGATGCTGCTCGCGGTGATTTCGTCGCCTTTGTTCGGAACGCTTTCCGACAAGATGGGTCGCTGCAAGCCCCTGTACCTGGCGTCGCTTGCGGTCATGGGCCCCTGCACGCTGATTCTGCTCACGCAAACCGGTCCTTTGATGTGGATCGGTGCCATCGTGATGGGTCTTGTCGGACTCGGCGGGCCGGTCATGTGCCTCACCTCCTACATCAACGTGCTCGGGCGGCCTGAGCTGATGTCGATCGGCATGGGCATGCTCATGTTGGTGCAGAGCCTGGGACAATTCTTAGGTACCTGGCTTGTTCCGATTCTGCTGGGGCCCGACATGTCCGCGTGGCTGTTCGCCGGCGCCGTGATGTGCGTAATCGGTCTTATCGGCACTGTGGCGCTCGCATTCTGCAAGTTCAAGTAGGGAAGTACGTGGGCTAGAAGAGGCATTTCATTGAAGGCGGCCGTTGCGCGAGGTGCAGCGGCCGTCTTTTTGCGCCGGAATTGCCTTCTCGACGCGGGGCGCCTCCCAAAACATCGCCCAACCTGATTGGCCGTCGCACCCAAATGCGCAATGCCTTTCTTCCGTTGTCCTATAATCGGGCGGGAAACAGCTTGGTGGAAAGGGGCTTGCGCCATGGGAAACGAACGCTACTCGATCATCTTCAGCAGCAGGACGGGAAACACCGAGATGCTTGCCCGCGCGATTCGCGATGCGCTCGGGCAGGGGGCGTGCGAGCGCTTCGGGCGCGCGGAGGACGGCGATGCCCCCTCGTCGGGGCTACTTTTCGTCGGGTTTTGGACCGATCGGGGCATCGCCGACGCCGCCGCGATCGAGCTGCTCGAGGGGCTGCGCGGCAGGAGAATCTTCCTCTTCGGCACGGCGGGCTTCGGCGGGAGCGGCGCGTACTTCGATGGCATTCTCCAAAAGACGCGCGCGCATATCGACGCGAGCAACACCGTCGTCGGGGAGTTCATGTGCCAGGGGAGGATGCCCCGATCGGTGAGGGAGCGGTACGTGAAGATGAAGGCTCAGCCCGATTGCGCCCCCAACATCGACGCGATGATCGAGAACTTCGACGCCGCGGCGACCCATCCCGACGAAGGCGATTTGGAGAAGCTCAAGCTTGCCGTGGCGCAGGTGCTCTAGGGGCGGCGCAGGCGCAGACAACATGCGATCGCTACCTTTGCGGGTTTGGCCGAGCAATCTTGCCTTTGCGCGACGGGCCGCGCCCCTGCATGTGGAAAGCGGCTACCATGGACGGCAACCGCATGCAAGAAGGAGGAGCCCATGGAGGCTGGCGAAAAGCGCTACCTTGAACTGCTTTCCCGATCGTTTCCGACCGTCGCCCAGGCATCGGCCGAGATCATCAACTTGTCGGCAATCTTGAACCTGCCGAAGGCGACCGAGTTCTTCGCATCCGACATCCACGGCGAGTTCGAGGCGTTCTCGCACATCCTGCGCAACGGATCGGGCTCCATCCGCCTGAAGATCGACGACGTGTTCGGCGACACGCTGCCCGAGAGCGAGAAACGCGCGCTCGCCACGCTCATCTACTATCCGCGCGAGAAGGCGAAGCTTACGTTATCGCAGGTGGAAGACGCGAACGCCTGGTACGCCGTCACCGTTCCGCGCCTTGTTGAGGTGTGTAAGCGCGCCGCGCGCAAGTACACGCGCTCGAAGGTCCGCCGCGCCGTGCCGCCCGAGTTCGCCTACATCATCGACGAGCTTTTGACCGAGGACCGTCACGGTGTCGATAAGGACGCTTACTATGCCGCCATCATCGACGCGGCCGTGCGCACGGGTCGCGGCGTCGCGCTCATCGAGGCGCTCTCGACCATGATCCAGCGCCTTGCGGTCGATCGACTGCACATCGTGGGCGACATCTACGATCGCGGCCCCGAGCCCCACACCATCATGGACACGCTCATGAGCTACCACTCGGTCGACATCCAGTGGGGCAACCACGATATCGTGTGGATGGGCGCCTCGCTCGGCCAGCGCGGTTGCATCGCGCACGTGGTGCGCAACTGCGCGCGCTACGGCAACCTCTCCATCTTGGAAGACGCCTACGGCATTAACATCCTGCCTCTCGCTGCGTTTGCGACGAGCGTCTACGCCGATGACCCCTGCATCGCTTTCGGGCTCAAGGGCAGCCCCGATTTGCCCCCCGCTGAGATCGCCATGAACGTGAAGATCCAAAAGGCCATGGCGATCATTCAATTCAAGGTGGAAGGTCGGCTCATCGACGAGAACCCGGCGTTTGGTCTGGAGGATCGCAAGCTGCTCGACAAGATCGACTACGAGCGCGGCACCGTCATGCTCGACGGTGTGGAACACGAGCTCACCGACAAGGTGTTTCCCACGATCGACCCGGCTGACCCCTATCGTCTGACCCCCGAGGAGGAAGAGGTGATGGAGCGCCTCGTCGCCGCGTTTACCGGCTGCGAGAAATTGCGCCGCCACATGCACTTCTTCCTGGAGGCGGGCAGCCTCTACAAGGTGCACAACGGCAACCTGCTCTTCCACGCGTGCGTGCCCTTGAATCCCGACGGCAGCCTGAAGGAGGTAGAGGTCTACGGGCGCACGTACAAGGGGCGCGCGCTCTATGACGTGATGGAGCGCTACGTGCGCGCGGCGTTCTTCAGCCACGACGCCGAGGAGCGCCGCCGCGGCCGCGATCTTCTGTGGTATATGTGGCTCGGGCAGGGCTCGCCGCTGTTCGCGAAAAGCAAGATGGCCACCTTTGAGCTTTACCTCATCGCGGACAAGGCCGCGCGCAAGGAAGTGAAGAACCCCTTCTACACGCTGATCAACGACGAGGCCGTGGTCGCGAACATCTTCCGCGACTTCGGACTTGACCCAAAAACGTCCCACATCATCTGCGGGCACGTGCCCGTGAAGGTGAAGGACGGCGAAGATCCGGTGAAATGCGGGGGCAAGGTCATCATGATCGACGGCGGGTTCGCGAAGGCCTACCAGCCCACCACGGGAATCGCCGGTTACACGCTCATCTCGAACTCCTATGGGTTCATCTTGGCGGCGCACGAGCCGCTCGCCTCGACGCGCGCGGCGATCGAGAACGAGATCGACATCCACTCGTCGCGCCATATGGTGGAGTCGGTCGCGCGGCGCACGCGCGTGGCCGACACCGACACGGGGGTCGAGCTCAAGCGCGAGATCGCCGATCTGGAACGGCTTTTGGAGGCGTACCGCACGGGCGAGATTCCCGAGGCAGGCGGCACGGACATGAAGCTTCGCCAGTAGCGCGAGCGCGCGACGGCATGACACGACGATGATCCAAGGAGAGAAGAGATGGACGGCATGACGACGGGCGGCGCGAGCGCGGAGGTGTACCTCGATAACGCGGCGACGACGCCGACTCGCCCCGAGGCGATTGAGCGCATGGACGAAGTCATGCGCACGGCCTGGGGAAACCCCTCGTCGGTCCATGCGGCGGGGTGCCGCGCGAAGGAGGTGCTCGAAGAGAGCCGTGCCGTCGTCGCGGGCGCGCTGGGCGTTGCGCCCGACGAGGTGTTCTTCACTTCGGGAGCTACTGAATCGAACAACCTCGCGGTGCGCGGCGTCTGCTCCGCGCGTCGTGAAACCCCTGGCCAGATCGTCACATCCACCCTCGAACACGCGTCGGTCACGCGCAGCGTGCGCGGTATGCGCCGTGAGGGCGGGTGGAAGGTTTCCTATATCGACGCCGTCGGCGGCGCGCTCGATTTGGACCAGCTGCGATGTGCGCTCGACGGCGTGCCGACGACGCTTATCACCATCATGAACGTGCAAAACGAGGTGGGCTATGTGTTCCCCTCGGAAAAGATCGGGTGCATCCGTGACGAGCTTTCCCCCGATGCGCTTTTCCACGTCGACGCCACGCAGGCGTTCTGCAAGCTTTCCGCGAAGCCGCGCGAATGGCACGCCGATCTCGTGTCGGTCGCTTCGCACAAGATTGGCGGCCCGCGCGGTATCGGCGCGCTCTACGTGCGCGATGGCGTGAAGATGCACACGAACGCATTTGGCGGCGGGCAGGAGCGCGGGCTTCGCTCGGGCACCGAGCCCGTGTTCTTGGCGGCCGGGTTCGCGCGCGCCGTCGAGCTGGCAACATCCGAGCGCGAGCAAACGTTTGCCCATGTGAGAGCCTTGAACGAGCAGTTGCGCGCGCAGCTTGCGAGCGCCCTTCCGGGCGCAATCGTGAACTCGCCCGAGGACGCGTCCCCCTTCATCGTGAGCGTGAGCGTGCCGGGGCTTCGCAACGCGAAGTCGGTCGCGTACCTAAGCGATCGCGGCGTCTACGTGTCGCGCGCATCGGCGTGCGAGTCGAATCACGAGCACGTGGCGGCGGGCACCTGGCGCAAGAAGCACCCGCTGTCGCTTCAGGCGGCGGGCATCCCGCTTTCGCAGGGGAACACGACGCTGCGCGTGAGCTTCTCGGGTGCGACGACGCCCGACGATGTCGAGCGTTTCGTTCGCGTCCTCGCTGATTGCGACGCCGAATTGGGCAAGCGCGCTTGACGGCGCGCCCCATGATGGCACGGCGGGGCGGTATATAGTATCCTGCACTTTGTTTTCCGCTGTGCAATGCAATCGATTGGGGAGGGCATGAAAAAGTTTCTTACGGAGTTCAAGGAATTCATCAACCGCGGTAACGTGATGGATCTGGCCGTCGCCGTCATCATAGGCGGCGCATTCACCTCCATCGTGACGGCGCTCACCACCAGCATCATCAACCCGCTCATCTCGCTTATCGCGGGCGGCGGTGCGGGCGTGGTCTCGGGGCTGGTGATTCCCGGCACCGACATCGACTTCGGCGCGTTCATCTCCGCCTGCATCAATTTCCTCATCGTGGCGCTCGTGGTGTTTTTGCTGGTGAAGGCCGTCAACAAGGCGCAGGAGACCGCCGAGAAGCTCGCGGGCAAGGAAAAAGAAGCGGAAAAGAAGGCGCCCGTGTGCCCGTACTGCTTGGAAGAGGTGAAGGAGGGCGCGACGCGCTGCCCGCATTGCGCAGGTTCCTTCGATTCTCCCGCGAAGGGCGAATAGCTGGGCGAGTGTCCCTGTTTCGGGACGATAGTAAACGAAAGCGGGCCGCATGATCGGGGCGATGCGGCCCCGTGCGTTTTGGGACAGTGCGCTTGAGCTGTCCTTACAGATCGAGCTTCTCGACGACGCCCTTCAAGACGCGCGCCGATTCGCGCAGGCGCGCCTGCTCGTCTTCGGAGAAGGGCGCGGGAACCTTGTACTCGATGCCGTCCGCCCCGACGACGGCGGGCATCGAAAGCGCGATGTCGCTGATGCCGTATTCGCCCTCCATCAGGTTCGATACGGGAAGGATGGGCTTTTCATCGCGCACGATGGCCTCGCAGATGCGCTTCACCGACATGGCGATTCCCCAGTAGGTGGCGTGCTTCTTCTCGATGATCTCGTAGGCGGAGTTTTTCACGTCGGCCTCGATTTTGCGCATGGTCTCGGCGCTGTGCTCGCGCCCGCGCAGGCGGCTGAACACGTCGATCGGGATGCCCGACACGTTCGCCAGACTCCAGATGGCGATCTCGGAATCGCCGTGCTCGCCGACGATGCGCGCATGCACGTTGCGCGGGTCGACGCCGAGATGCTCGCCGAGAACGTACTTGAAGCGCGCGGTGTCGAGTACGGTGCCCGACCCGATGACGCGGTTCGCGGGCAGACCCGAGAGCTTGAGCGCAACATAGGTCAAGATGTCGACCGGGTTGGACACGACGAGCAGGATGCCCGAGAAGCCGGCGTCGGCGATTCTGGGCACGATTGATTTGAAGATGTCGACGTTCTTGCTGACCAAGTCGAGGCGCGTTTCGCCCGGCTTCTGATTTGCGCCCGCCGTGATGATCACGATGCCGGCGTCGGCGATGTCGGCGTAGTCGCCCGCGTAGATGTTCGCGGGGCTTGCGAGCGGCATGCCGTGCGCGATGTCGAGCGCCTCGCCGAAGGCGCGGTCCCGATTGACGTCGATCAGCACCATTTCGGAAAAAAGCCCACTCTGCATCAGGGAGAATGCGGAGGCCGATCCCACGAATCCGCATCCCACGATACCAACCTTGCGGAAGTTTGCGGGCCGTATGCCCGCGTTTGCGCTGCCTGCCATGAGCTTCTCCTTCGCCGAACGTCGTTTCGCTATTGTGCCACAAACGCGCGCGGAGAGCATCGCGAATGGCGCGCTCGTTTCGCATGCTGGAGCTTCCGACGGGCCGCTTGCTCCGCGTCCGGCTCGCCGACGGCGTTCGCGCGCTCCGCTGGCCCCGCCTCGCCCGCATGACGCCATGCGGGCGAGGCTACTCGACGGCGCCCTTAAGCTCGATGGGCGCCCACTCGTCGTGGTTGCAGATCCACGCGCGGGCGTCTTCGACGCTAAAGAACGTGAGCGTGGGATCGTTCGGTCCCTCGTAGGTTTCGCCTAGGCCGGAAAGATGCGCGAAGCCCGCATAGCGGATGGCCTCCCCGACTTCGTCTTTCAGCCCCACGCGCCCGCGAAGGATGAGCCAGCCGTGCCCGGGCCACCAGGCCGTCGCCTCGAATTTGGGGTTTTCACAAAGCTCTTCCCACACGTCTTTGGTCGTCGCGGTGCAAAACCATATCTTGCCGTTTTCCTCGGCGGCGAAGCTGAACGGGCGCACATGCGGCTGGTCGTTCACGCTCGTGGCCAGATACCACGCGGGCACGGCGGATAGGTATTGCAGGATCTTCTCGTTGCCTGTCATGAGGTTCCTTTCGATATATGATAAGGGAGCGAAGTTCTCGTGCTGCGTCGTCGGCACTGCCGCAGCGCCTTATGCGAAGACGTTCACCGCGACGACGCAGGCTAAAAGCGCCACCGTGCACGCGCAGGCGATGCCGTCGCGCGGGGCGAAGCGCAAGGGGTGCAGCCGCGTGCGCCCTACCTTGCCGTGGTAGCAGCGCGCGTCCATGGCGGCCGAGAGCGTCTCGGCATGGCGGAAAACGCTAGCGAACAGGGGGGTCATCATCGACGCAAGCGTCTGCGCGCCGCGCACGGGACTCGTTTTGAGCCCCGCTCCGCGCGAGAGCTGCGCCTCGCGGATTGAGGAGAGCTCGGTTGCGAATTGCGGCATGAATCGCAGGGCGATGCCCATGATCATGCCGATCTCGTGCGCCGGCACGCCGAAGCGCGCAAGGGGGGAGAGAAGCCGCTCGAACGCCTCCGTCAGGTCGAGCGTCGTCGTCGTGAGCGTGACGAGGCTCATTCCCGCCATCATGAGAACGAGCCGCGCCGCGATGAGCAGGCAGGTGTAGACGCCCTGTTCGCTTATGCGGATGAACGCCCATTCGAACAAGACGTGCCCGCCCTGCACGACGAACAGGTTCATGATCGATGCAATTACGACGATGAACATGAGCGGGGCGAGCGAACGTACCGCTTTACCTGCGGGGATGCGTGCGAGCGCATAGCAGCTGGCGACGAAGAGCGCCACGGGGACAAGCGCCGGGAAATCGCGCGCGTTCAACGTGATGATGATGAACGCGCAGCCGAGCACGAGCTTCGCGCGCGCGTCGAGCGCATGGAGGGGGCTTTTCCCCGGTACATAGCTTCCGAACGAAAAGCCGCGCATCATAGGAGCCCCTGCAAGAAAGCGACGAGCGATTCCTCTGTTGCAAGCCCGCTGCGCGGCACATCGAGCCCGCCTTCGCGCAGAAGGTTCGCGAAATGCTCGGGCGAGGTGGTCGCAAGACCCACGGCGTTGAGCTCCGCCGCGCGGGTGAACACTTCGGCGGGCGTGCCCTCCATGAGCAGTTTTCCCTCGCTTAGCACGGCTATGCGATCGCAGAGGGTCGCGAGGTCGTCCATATTGTGGGACACCATGACCACAGTGAGCCCCTCGTCATGCAAGCGCGCCACCATGGAGAGGAACGATTCGCGCGCCTTGGGGTCGAGTCCCGCGGCGGGCTCGTCGAGCACGAGGACCTCGGGCTCCATGGCGAGCACGCCCGCGAACGCCGCGCGGCGCTGCTGGCCTCCCGAGAGCTCGAAAGGGCTGCGCGAGGAGATCTCCTTCGGGTCAAGCCCCACGGTGCGAAGCGCCCGCTCGACGCGCGCGGCGACCTCTTCTTCCGATAACCCCAGGTTGCGGGGCCCAAAGGCGACGTCTTCGGCGACGGTCGGGGCGAAGAGCTGGTTTTCGGGATACTGGAATACCACGCCGACGCGCCCGCGAACCTCGTTCGCGGCGCCCGGCTCGGCGAGGTCGCGGCCGAAGGCGATGACGCGCCCGCGGGTGGGACGCAGGATGCCGTTCATGTGCTGGATGAGGGTTGACTTGCCCGAACCGGTGTGGCCCGCGATGCCTAGGAACTCGCCTTCGCGCACTTCCAGCGTGACCCCGCCAAGCGCCCAGAGCGCTTCGGGGGAGTTGCCCCATTTCGCCTGTTTGGGCGCGGGTCTCATGCCGGATTTGCGCTGTCGGCGCGCCTCGGCGGCATTGTATGTGTACGATACGTCCTCAAAGCTGATGAGCGCTTCGCACGTGGGTTCTGCGGTGGGCGCGGAGCTTGGGGCGCTTTTTGCATGTGGGGTGCTCGCAGGCGACGGTGCTGCCGCGACGCGCCCGGCGAATGCCTCAAGCACGCTTTTCGCAAGCGCTTTTTCGGTGACGGCGGATTCCACGGGCGCGCCCGCCCGGCGCAGTGCGCAGGCGAGCTCGGCGGCGAAGGGCACTTCCAGGTTGAGCGCGGCGAGCGCCTCGGTGTCCGTGAGCACTTCCTGTGGCGCGCCCGCGCGCGCCACATGTCCCGCCTCGAGCACGATGACGCGGTCGGCGAGCGCTGCCTCTTCCATGAAATGCGTGATCATGACCACGGTCATGCCCTGATCGTTGAGGGAGCGGACGACGCGCATGAGTCCTTTGCGCCCGCGGGGGTCGAGCATGGCGGATGCCTCGTCTAGGATGAGGATCTCCGGGTTCATGGCGAGCGCGCCCGCGATGGCGACGCGCTGCTTCTGCCCGCCCGAAAGCGCATGCGTCTCGTGCTTCTCAAACCCGGCAAGCCCCACGTCTTCCAGGCACTGCGTCACGCGTTTTCGCAGTTCGGGCATGGGAACGCCGAGGTTTTCCGGCCCGAAGGCCACATCGTCTTCAACAAGCGACGCGACCAATTGGTCGTCGGGGTTCTGAAACACCATGCCCGCGCTCTGACGGATCGAGAATGTGTTTGCGGGATCGGAAGTGTCCATTCCGCAAACTTTCACCTGTCCCTTATCCGGGACAAGCAGCGCGTTCAGGTGCTTCGCGAGCGTGGACTTCCCCGATCCGTTGCCCCCGAGGATGCACACGAACTCCCCGCGTGCCACCTGGGCGCTTGTTCCCGCGAGCGCGAACGTCTCGCCGTCGTAGGTGAACGACACGTCGCGTGCGTCGACGATCGGCTCGGGCGCGCTCGGATCGACGGCGTCGGGGGAGGGCGCGTCGGCCAGCTTGCCGGGCGCGGCGGCGTTTTGGCGGGACAGCTTCTCGTCCATGGCTTAGCGGCCCTTCACCTGGTTTTTCTTCGGCGTGATGAGGTTCGAGATCGCCTTGTACACGATGAGTGTCAAAAGCGAGTTCAACACGGTCTTGATCAGGTTGAAGGGGACGACGGCAGGAAGCAGGAGCGGGGCGATGACGTCGACGCTGCCGTACCAGAACACGACGCCGATCGTGAGGTTGGTGATGACGCTGCCAACGGTCGCAAGCACAACGCCGACGAGAAGACCCGTGATTGCGCCTTTCAGCGTGTGCATCTTCTTGTAGATGAGCGCGGCGGGTACGACGTAGAACAGCGTCGCGCAGATGTTCATGAGCGATCCCACCCATTCGCCCAGGATAAGGCCGTGAATCACCGCGGCAATCGAGCCGACGATGAAGCCCGCGCTCGGTCCGAAGGCGAAACCGCACACCATGGCGGGCATGAGCGAGGGGTCGTAGGTCAAGAAGGGTGCGGCGGGGAGAATGGGGATTTGAATGAACGCGAAGAGTGCGGAGATGGCGCACATGAGTGCCATAGTGACGAGCTGGCGCGTGCTCCAGATGTTCGTGTTCTTGAGTTCGACCTGCTTGGTCGTCTGATTGACCGGCATGCGGGCCTCCTTTTCGCAAGGTGAGGGCTTGCGGGGCCGCTTCCCACCCTGCATAAAAAGCGGGCCCGTATGAATTCCATACGGGCCCGCGAATACGCATTGGAAGCGCCTCGGCGTTGCCGCGGCGGCTTTGCGATTCTCTGCCTCTTCCATCCGGACTGTAACCGTTGGTCCCGGATTCTCACCGGATCAGCCGGGCGGACGTGAGCGCATGGACGCTTCGCCTGCCCAGGTCGCGGACTTCCGGCTTGACGCGAACGCCTTCCGGTAACCGCCAGTGGGGAATCTCACCCCGCCCTGAAACAGAATTCATCTGCGGCGTATTGTAAGCGGCAACGCCCGTCGCTGCAACCCAGGTTTTGTGAAAGCGCCGCCTTCGCGAGCGTGCTTTCTGGGACAACTCGGTTTTTGTGCCTGAATCGAGAAAGCCTCCCTTCGGCGGATGCGAATCGTGTTGCCTGCGACGTTGTGCCGCCTCCAACATCGCTTTGCAACCTTAACTCGCTTGAAACGTGCAGGAAACACGGGTTTTGTATCGTTGGGTCGTCGAAGCGCGAAGGCGCGTGACGATCGAACATCCAAAGGCGGCTCTGCGGCGCGATGCCCCCAACCCACGCGCCGCACCCGCCGATTTCCTGTTCCCCATCTCCATATGGAAGCCCTTTTTGTGCAGCAACTGCACAAAAAGGGCTTCCAAGCGAAGTGCGCTTTCCGATGTCCGCCTTCCCTTTCATCGGGGGGATTTGTGCATGTTGCCGATATCGGGGGTCCGCGCGGCGCCGCTTGCTTTACATTGTTAAGGCTGTGTAAATCGCGGGCATGCGGGGTGCAGCGCTCCAGCATTCGACTCGCGCAGGGGCAAACCGAGTTCTCAACAGGGAACTGGACAACATAGACGGGGTAGCACGTGGCGCTTACGTTCGTAGACTTCATCACTCAGGCGATGGCTCAGCCCATCCTGTTCGTCATTTTGATCCTCGTCATCGGCGTGACCGCCGTGTCCGGCGCGACCGACGCGCCCAACGCCATCGCGACCGTCGTCTCCACCCGCTGTCTAAGTCCCAACACCGCCATCGCGCTTGCGGCCGTGTTCAACTTCATCGGCCTTGTCGGCATGACGTTCATCTCCACCGCCGTCGCGAAGACGATGTTCGGGATGGTCGATTTCTCAGGAGACACGAATGCTGCGCTTTTAGCCCTGGTTGCAGCCATGATCGGCGCCATCGCATGGGGCGTTTTCTGCTGGGCGTTCGGTATCCCGTGCTCGAAGTCGCATTCGCTCATCGCCGGCATCACCGGCGGCGCCGTCGCGCTCAACGGGTGGGCGGGCGTGGTTCCCGCCGAATGGGCGAAGGTTATCTACGGCATGGTGTTTTCCCTGGTCGCAGGCTTTATTTTGGGATGGATATTCACCAGGGCGATCGAGGCGCTCTTCCGCAGCGTGAACCGCGCGCACGCGAACCGCCTGTTCGTCGTCATCCAGGACCTCTGCGCCGTTGCGCTGTCGTTTCTCCATGGCGCGCAGGACGGCCAGAAGTTCATGTCCATCGCGATGCTTGGCGTCGCCTTGTCCTTCGGCAGCTCGACGCCCGACTCGAACGGCTTCCCGATGTGGATCATGATCGCGTGCTCGGCGGCCATCTCGCTCGGCACCGTCGTCGGCGGCAAGCGCATCATCAAGTCCGTCGGCATGGATATGGTGAAGCTCGAGAAATACCAGGGCGTCGCCGCGAACTTCTCGACCACGTTCACGCTTTTGTTCGCGAGCCTCACCGGCATGCCCGTCTCCACGAGCCACTGCAACACCTCCGCCATCATGGGCGTGGGCGCTTCGAAGTCCTTCAAGCGCGTGAACTGGGGAATCGCCAAGAACATGCTGCTCGCGTGGGTGATTACGTTCCCTGCATGCGGCGTGATCGGCTTCATCCTGGCGAAGGCGTTCATGCTGTTCGCGTAAGGCGCCCCGCTGCGCGCCTGGTCCTTCCGCTACGCGGCGCTTCCCGCCTTTTCCATCTGCTTGCGATTGCGCGCCTCGATCTTTGCGCGCTCTTTCGCGTAGGTGCGCTTCCTCGCGAAAAGGTAGAGCGCGATCATCGTGGTGCCGGTGACGATCCAGGTCACGGGGTAGATGTTCATGAGCGCCTCGAAGCTGCCGAGCAGCGGGAACAGCGTGAACACGTAGACGATGCGCAGCACGCACGACCCGATGATGACCACGACCGTCGGTAGGATGGACCATCCCATGCCGCGCAGCGCCCCCGCCGTCACCTCGTAGGTGCTCGGCAGGCATTCCAAAAGCTCGACGTGCCACATGCGCGTCCCGGCGAAGGCGAGCGCCCCCGCTTCGGTGGTGAAGATGCCCAGGTCGACGTCTCCGAGCCCCACGAACACAAGCGACAGCGCGAGCGAGAGCCCGAGGGAGAGCCCCATCGACCAGCCGAACACCTTATCGCAGCGCTTTAGCTTGCCGGCGGCGAAGTTCTGCCCGATGAACGTGACGGCCGCCTGCGAGAATGCACTTACGATGAAGTAGGTGTAGTACTCGAAGTTGAGCGCGGCGGTCGAGCCCGCGATCGCGTCGGTCCCGAAGCTGTTGATCGACGACTGGATGACGATGTTGGAAAGCGAGAACACGACGCTTTGCAGCCCCGACGGCACGCCGATGTAGAGAATCTGGCGCAAGGCCCTGCGATCGATGCGCAGTTCGCGCACGTCGAGGCGGAAGTCGTCTTCTTCGTGCATGAGCATCCACACCACGATGGCCGCCGCGAGCGCGTAGGAGATGACGGTGGCGGCCGCGATTCCCGCCGCCCCCGCGTGCAGGACGGCCACGGCGAGCACGTCGAGCGCGCAGTTCACGACGACGGAGACGACGAGCGCGTAGAGCGGTCGGCGCGTGTCGCCTTTCGCGCGCAGCACGGCGGATCCGAAGTTGAACACGAGGAAGAACGCGATGCCCGCGAAGTAGATGCGCAGGTAGCTAATCGACTCCGCGCGCGCCTCGGCGGGCACGCCCACGCCGTCGACGACGAGGTCGGTGATGGCCATGCCGACGATCGTCACTGCCACGGCGCACACGATCGCGATGACGGCGGTGGTGTGCACGGCACCGCGGATCTTCGAGCGGTCGCCCTGCCCGATGCGCATGGCGATCGTGGCGTTCGTGCCGATGGACATCCCCACGAAAAAGCCGATGAACAGCGTGATGATGGGCGCGATGCCTCCGATGGCCGCAAGCTCGGTCGAGCCGAGGAAGCGCCCGGCGACGATGGCGTCGCATGAGTTGAACAGCTGCTGGAAGATGCTCGTGAGGGCAAGCGGGATGGCGAAGAGCACGAGTTTGCCCACGAGGGGCCCGTGCAGCATGTCGATGCTGTTACGGCTCGTCTTCTTCTCCATCGTGCTTTGCTCGGCCATCTTCGGTGTTCTCCATCCAGGGGGTTTGCTAAGTGCGGCTCTCTGTTTTACCGCGCGGGACGCCATGGCGCAAGGGGTGCGTGCGCAATCGCAAGCGAGCGGCATGCGCGCGCTAATGCGGTAACTTTGCGCTTGCGGGCAAGATGACGTCGTAGCGCACGGCCTTGCCGGCAAGCGAGTGGCTCGGCTTCACGCCGGCGAGGTTTGGCCCCTTCGCGGGGCGCTTCACGACCACCTTGCGCGGTGCGGCAGAAATCGCGGCTGCGAGCAAGGCATCCTCATCCTGGCAGGGCGCTTCCAGATGATGGATGAGCTGGAATTTCTTCTTGACCGCCGCACTCTTGCGGCGCTCGGGAAACATAGGGTCCAAATAAACCACGTCGGGCGCGCCGTCAAGATGCGCCATCGCCTCGATGCTGTTCTGCTCGAAAAGCTCCATGCGCGCTGCGACAGGGGCAAGTTCGGGGTCGGCTTGCGCGCGGGCGAGCGCGTCTCGCAGAAGCGCCGCAATCGTGGGGTCGGCCTCGTACATGCTCACGCGAAACCCCGCCGCGGCCAGCAGAAACGAGTCCTCGCCGAGCCCCGCCGTAGCGTCGATCGCCCAGGGCGCCTCAACCCCGCGCACCTTCGCCGCCCGAACGAGGAGCTCGCCTGCCAGGCGGTCCGGCCGCGTGCGGGGAAGCAGGCGCGAGAAATCTCCGCGAACCTCCATCCCGCCGCCCACCAAGGCGAGCCCGTGCTCGTCGCGGCGAAGCGACACGTCGGGCGACACCGCGCCCTCGGCATCCTGCGTATGTCGGTCGTGTTTGCTCATGGACTTAGCATTCTAGCGCATGAGGGCTCCCGAGACAGGGGTCGGGTGATTTGTCTCGCTTTCGCGTTACTCGTCTGACCGGGTCTCGGCTGATTCCCGTTAGGCAGTGAGGCGAACCACCCGACCCCCGCCTCGCCTCGTCCCACCTGGCAGGAAAAGTTGCGCTTGCGCTAGGAGCTGAGCGTGATAGCGTCACCAGGGGCGATGCCTGCGGCTTGCGGGCTTAGGATCACGATGGCGTGCATCCCCTCGAGGATTCCCGCTCTATCGGATTCGAGGTCGCCGCCGTCGATGTTGCTTTCCTTGGGATATTTGCCCGAGGCGGAGGCGTATGCCGGATACAGCCAAAGGCTCAGGTGGAGGCGCGATTCCCTCGCGGTGAGGATCGTCGCCGACAGCGTCTCGTTGCCGTGGCGGATCTCAACCACGTCGCCCTTGCGGAAGGTGCCCAGGCGCACGATTCCCGCAATCGCAATTGCGCCCTTGTAGCGCTTGATGTTCGGAAGGCCGACTCGTAAGGGCTTGAGCTTCGGCATGTTCATGACCTCGAGCACCTCGAAAGCGTTTTTGGCGCCGGCGAATTCCTGCCGCGTTTCTTCGCGATACGAACCGATGCTTGCCAGCTCAGCCCGCACTTGGCCAGAGGTCAGCTTTGCGAGCGGGTCGAAGTTCAAATGCTCGGTGTAGCTGGTGGTGCTGTTGTCGATGATGCTGTACTCGTCTGTGTAGAAGAGCTCGTTTTTGATCGCGGTGAGAATAGGCCGCCCGCCGTCTTCCGGCTTAACGCGGACGTAGCTATCGCCCTCTTTCTCGTAGAAGTACTTCTTGTCTTTCTCGTAATACATCGGATACTTGATGCGCAGCTTGGAGGCGCAGTCCTTGCAAAGCCAGCCGTCCACGAGCTTCGCTCCGCAGGTTTCGGTGATGGGGCTGAAGGCCGTGTTCTTCATGATGGCTCCGCAACCTGGGCAAATGAATTCTTTCGGGCCTGTCTTATCCACTTTCGCCATGACGGGCTCCTTTCGTTGGGGAACGGGACAATGCTGGTAGCGCCATCGCCGTTGAGATAGAAACAGTATAACAGCGAGAGCCTCTCCCAAAGGACGATTTGCGAGCGATGCAATCTGGACAGCAGACGCTCAGCGCCATCTTCAAGCGCCTCGGCGCCCGTTATTTCGTGACCGCGCATGCCAGCAAGCATCCTGGTAGGGCGCAAGGTCGGCTATCTTGCGGATTGCGCAATCGCCGCAGGGCGGAAGAGCGCGAGCGCGCTGGCGATGAGCAACGCCGTTGTCCCGAGGCTTACGGGGTATGCGGCCATGATGGTGGCGAAAGTGGGGCTTGCCGGGAAGATGAAGGCTACCCAGAGCAGTCTGACGCCGCATACGCCCACCACGGTAAGCAGCGACGGTGGCAGCGAAATGCTGAACCCCCGCAAGTATCCCGACATGTTCTCGTACGCCATGCTAAAGATGTACGCCGGGAAGACGACGCAGATGCGCACATAGGCTATTGCGATGACGTCCGCATCCGAGGTGAACAGCGACAGCACCGCCTGCCCTTGCCAAATCATGAGGGCGATCATGGCGCAGGCGACGACGCCATCTTCGATAAGGCAGATCTTGAGCGTGCTTTTGCAGCGAGCGAAGTCGCCTGCGCCGCGACTTTGCCCGACGAAGGTGGTGCATGCCTGGCTAAACGAGTTGAGCAGGCTGTAGCAAACGAACTCCAGCGCAAGCGCTGCGGACGACGCAGCCACCACCTGCGTACCGAGGCTGTTGATGCACGTTTGGATGACGATGTTGGCAATCGCGAAGACCGCGCCTTGGATTGCGGCGGGCAACCCGATGCGGATGATGGATACTGTCGAACTGCGGTCGGGCCGAAGGCGAGAGAGCTCGACTCGGATCGGGTCTTCGGCTTTGAGCAGTCGCGCGAAGAGGAACGCGGCGCTGGCTAGGTAGCTGATTACCATCGCCAAGGCAACGCCGGCGACGCCCCATCCGAGGATGGGCACGAACGCCACGTCGAGAAGCGCATTCAGTGCCGCTGATACGGCGAGCGCGATCAGCGGCATGCGCGTGATGCCGACGCTTCTAAAGATTGCCGCTTCGAGGTTGTAGAGCAGGATTGCAGGAATGCCTATCAGGTATATGCGAAGGAACAGAAGGGCCTCATCGAAAACTTCCGCCGGAACACTCAGGCATTGCAGTGTTGGCTCGGCGACGCATTCCATCGCGATGGCCACCGCGACTCCGATGAGCGAAAGCGCGACGGCGGTATGCGCGCAACGGTTCGCCCGCACCTTGTCTTTGGCCCCAACGGCGTATGCGATCGTGACGTTCGCTCCGAGTGAAAGGCCTATGAATAGTTGGATAACAAGGCTTGTCAGTGGCAGGTTCGACCCGACTGCTGCCATGCCGATTGCCCCTCCGTCGGACGAGAAATGCCCGATCATCAGCGTGCCGACGAGGTTCGAGAGTTGCTCGAGGATGTTGGTGGCGGCAACGGGCATGGCGAAGAGCGGAACGCTTTTCCATAGGGATCCATGCAAGATGTCAAGTTGGTCGTGCTTCTTCGCCATGCGGTCGGGTCTGCTCCTTCGTTAAAATCGCTTACTAACTAATCGCGGTGCTACTTCTGGCCTTCGACGTTCGGGTGCCAGGTTGCGTAGAATGCGATCTTCTCGGCGGTGCGCTCGTAGAAAGGCTTCCCTTGATCGAGTGCGGCCATGGCTTCCATGTCCTCATCGGAAAGCTCAAAGTCGAAGATGTCGATGTTGTCGGCGATGTGAGAGGGGGTCTTCGATCCAGGGATCACGATGTTGCCCTGCTGGACATGCCAGCGCATGATGACCTGCGCCGCGGTCTTGCCATATTTTTCAGCGAGCTCGGAAACGACAGGCTCCTCAAGGATGCTCTTGTTGTCGCGTCCGCCAAGCGGGTACCAGGACTGCAGCGCGATGTTGTGCTTGTCCAAGAGTTCCTTCAGCTCGGTCTGCGGGAAATAGGGGTGGCATTCCACCTGGATCAGCGCCGGAGTGATCTCGCAGTGCGCAAGGAGATTCTCGATTTCTGCCTTGTTGAAGTTTGAGATGCCGATAGAGCGCAGCTTGCCGGCCTTGTATGCGGCCTCTAGCTTTGCGTAACCCGCAAGGTAATCGCCTGCGGGCTGATGGAGAATCATGAGGTCGATGTAGTCGGTCCCCAGGTGCTCAAGCGTCTCGTCCACGGCGGTGTCGGACTCGTAGAAGCACGGCCAGAGCTTGGTTTCCAGGAAGACTTCCTCGCGGGCGCGGCCAGAATCGCGTATGCCGCGGCCAACCGCACGCTCGTTCACGTAGGCGTTCGCCGTGTCAATGAGCTCGTAGCCGTTGTCGAGGGCATATGCGACGGATGCTTGGGCGTCGTCGGGAGCGAGCAGATAGGTTCCAAGGCCCACTTGCGGTATTTTCACGTCGTTGTTGAAAGTGATGTACTGCATGGCTTTCCTTTCTCTAAATGAAATGCACTGATGTCGTGCAAGTTCAACTATAGGTGCGCTAAACTGGCACGCAGTACAGATAACTTGCAAGCTGCTTAACGAATTATGAAAGGCGTATCTCGTGAATATCACGGAACTCAAGCAATTGGTGGCAGTGGGGGAGCTGGAGTCGTTCTCGGAGGTTGCGCGCCGCTTCTACGTCTCAACGCCGACGGTAACCCGCGCCATGAAGCGCATCGAGCGCTGCTACGGCGTCGAGCTGTTCGTGCATGGGAAGAACAAAGTCGAGCTCAACGACGCCGGGCGGCTTGCCGTTGCGGGGGCTCGGCGCATCTTGCGCGAGATCGACGCATCCATCGCCGAGGTGCGCGCCTATGATCGCAGCTTGCGAACGATCGATTTGGTGTCGTGCGCGCCAGCTCCTCTTTGGGTGATCGCGCCACGTGCGTCGCAGCGATATCCCGGCATGGCGCTCACTACGCGCGTCGCGAATTTGGAGAAAACGCGTGAGGCGCTGGAGGCGGGGGACTGCGATGTGGCGGTGCTGCCGTATCGCCCCAAGGAAGAGGGGGTCGTCTGCTCGCACGTTCTCGATGAGCATCTGCTTCTGTGCGTGCCGCGCGATCATATGCTGGCCGGGCGCGAGCGTGTGTCGTTGGAGGAGATGAACGGCTTCAACTTCCTACTTGGCACTGACCTGGGCTTTTGGAACGATGTTGTGCGAAAGCGACTTCCCGCCTCGCGCTTCCTCGTTCAGGATGACGAGTTCTCGCTTGCCGAGCTCATCCGCACGTCAACGCTGCCGTGTTTCGCCACCGACGTGAGCATCGAGCACCGTTATCGCGACCTTGGCGAGAACCGCGTTGGCATTCCCATAACGGACTCCGAGGTCAACGTATCGTTTTGGCTTGTCGCGCGAAAAGATGCCGTCGACAAGGTCAGCCGTCTGTTTTAAGGAGCGCGCAAGGGGGACCCACGTTGGCGGCATATGCGCTAAGCTGCATGAATCGAGCGAAGGAGCGGGGCAGCTCAGTTTGGAGCGGTTCTACCTTTTATTATGTCGTCCATCTTCGATTTCGGTCCAGGTGGGCGGGCGGAGGAGTTGACCAGATTGGGCAAATCATCGGGTGTCGGCGCGGCCGGGCGAAGCCTTCTGCGCTACGCTAAGGAGAACCGCGCGCTCGTGGTGGCGTCGCTGTGCGCCATCGTGTTCGTGATGTTGCTGGAGGATGTGCTCAGCGAAGAGAGCATGAAGCTCGATGCGGCAGCGTGGTGGCTGTTCGGCGAGCATCTGCGCCAACCGTGGCTCACGCCCATCATGGAGAGCTTCTCGGCGCTGGCCACGCCGGTGACGCTCTTGGTGGTGCTTTGCGTTGCCGCCGCGTTCGTGCCGGTCAAGCGCCCAGGTTGGTTCAATGTAGCGAATTTGGGGCTGGTGCTGCTCTTGAACCAGGTGATGAAGTTCGCCATCCAGCGCCCGCGCCCCGACGTGCTCCGATTGGCGGACGTATCCGGGTTCAGCTTCCCCTCGGGGCATTCCATGGCTGCGATGGCTGTTTTCGGCTTGCTGGCGTGGTGCGTGTGGCGCTACGAGAAGAATCCGCGCCGCCGCATCGTGTTGATGTGTCTGTTCGCGCTGGTCATCGTGATGGTGGGGGTCAGTCGCATCTATCTGGGAGCCCATTATGCGAGCGACGTTTTGGGCGGCTTTTGCGTCTCGATGATTTGGCTCGTGCTCTACACAAAGGTCATAGCCCCAGCCCTCGGGCTGATCGAGTAGGTTGTGACCTGGCATCAGCTGAATCGCGGCGAGTCTGCGAGTTTCTCGGTAGAGAAGATTCGGCGTGCAGCGGTCTCGTACTCGTCGGCGCGGCGGAGTTTTCTTATGGCGCGGTGAACTGAGCTTGGATCAGCGAAGGCGCACTTGGTGTAGCTCCACCACTCCTTCATGCGGAACACTGCGTTGCCACCCATGTCGTTGGTGTAGGTTTCGTAAAGCTTGTCGTGGAAGAGCTTGAGCTCCGTGAGGGCGAGGCTTTCGCCGCCGCGGATTTCGCGTGCGAGTGCCGGATTGGCGAGGATGCCTCGGCCGAGCATGACGTGGCGCGTCTGCGGGTAAGCTGCGAGCAGCGCGCCGTAGTCGTCTTGCGTGAAGATGTCCCCGTTGTAGGCCACGGGAAACGGTGCGCGCTCGAGCGTTTTGCCGTAAAGCTCCTGGCGCGGAGTGCCGCTGTAGAAATCCTTCTGCACGCGGGGGTGGACGATGAGCTCTGAGATGCTGTAGCGACAAAACAGCTCGATGAGCTCGTTATACTCGTCGTCGCTTGCGATGCCGACGCGCGTTTTGACCGAGACCGGCAAAGGCGATCGCTCGCACACGTCGGCGAGAAACGCCTCGAGTCTGGGCAGGTTGCGCAAAAGGCCGGAGCCCTTCTCCTTGGCGACGACCGTCCCCGAGGGGCAGCCGAGGTTAAGGTTCACTTCCTTGTAGCCCATGTCGGTGAGAAGCTGCGCTGCCCACACGAACCTGTCGGCGTCGTTAGTCAAAAGCTGGGGTACGACATCGAGACTCTGGTTGTTGGCGGGGTCGAGCTCGCGGAGGTAACGTTTGCTAAGAGGCGCTCCGACTTGGGGGAGCGGCGAGATGAAGGGCGTGTAGTAACGGTCGAGTGCGCCGAAAACTTCCGTATGGGCGCGGCGAAACGCATATCCGGTGATTCCCTCCATGGGAGCGAGCGACAGCTGCATTCCGCCTCCTTCTTCGTTTGGGCATGCTACTGGTAGCACTTTGCCCAGGTTATTTGCTGGCTTTATTATCGCAGGATGGTTCTGCTCGTGACGCCGAGATTGCTCGGTCGGTCCTTGTTACATCCTCGCAGCCCTGCCGCACCTCAGTTCGCGCAATCTGTTAGTGGTGCAATCGCTTTGCTATCCGCAGGCGGCGACAAGCGCGGTGCCCACCACGATGAGCGCAAGGCCTGCGCCACCGCATCGCGAGAGCCGCTCGCCGAAGACGAGCGCAGCGAAGGCGATGGACACGAGGAGCGAGAGCTTGTCGACTTGGACGACCACGCTGACCTGGCCCGCCTGGATGGCGTAGTAGTAGCACAGCCACGATGCGCCCGTTGCCACGCCCGATGCGGCAAGGAAACCAAGCTCCCGATGATTCGCGCTCCTGACCAGCTTGAACTTGCCTCTCCCAACAACGATCGCCCAGGCCATCACAAGGACGAACATCGTGCGTATGGCGGTGGCGAGGTTGCTCTCGACCCCTTCGATTCCCACTTTTGCGAGCACCGAGGTAAGCGCGGCGAACACGGCGGCGGCTAGGGCATAGGCGATGCTGGCGCGGTAATCGCGCTCGTTGGCGTCGCCCGCATTGCCAGACTTCTTCTCGATCATGAGGAAGGTGCCTACGGTTGCGACGGCGGTCCCCGCGAGTCGAAGCGCCAGGTCGTTGGTTTCGCCGAACAGCACGATGGAAAGAACGACCGCCATGAGCGTGCTCGATTTGTCGATGGGCACGACCTTGTTGACATCGCCGATGGAAAGCGCCTTGAAGTAGCAGATCCACGAGCCGCCCGTTGCCAAGCCGGAGAGCGCGAGGAAGAGCCATGACTTGGGCGATATATCGACAACGGTGCCCGCCGAGCCAACGACCGCGACCATCACCCAGGTGAAGACGGCGACCACGCAGGTGCGCAGCGCGGTCGCGACGTCGGAATCGGTGGTCTTGATGCCGCACTTGGCGAGGATGGATACGATGCCTGCGAAAAGCGCGGACGCGAACGCCGCAACAAGCCAAAGTTGCACGATAGGTCTCCAAAGGATTTGAACTTGCTAGTACGCCGATTATAGTCCCAGGCATTACTGATGTGGGAAGGTGACAGAAGGTTGCGCTTGGTTGCCCCTCGTGCGTGCTCGGTTGTATACTTCGCTCGACGGGGTAATCGTGCTCCGCGTAAGCGCATCTTGGGGGATGTCTTTTTGGTCATTGTTCTTTAGGGAACGGTTAATCGCATAGCACTTCTGAAAAGGCCGCGTTCGAGCCTGTGTGCTGTTGCGCCGTTCCGCACCTGTTTTCACCATCAACTCAATGAACAGGAGTAACAATGAGCACATTCCCAAAAGCGAACAGCTTCGACACCGCTATCGTCCAATCCAAGATTATGGGCCCCAATCCGCTTAAACTCTGCGAGGAGCTGCTTTGCGACGCCGATATCGCGAAGGGGTCGCGCGTGTGCGACCTCGGCTCCGGCACCGGCATAACGAGTGTGATGCTCGCGCGCGAATACGGGCTCGACGTGTACGCCGTCGATCTGTGGAGCGACCCCGATGAGAATCGCGCGTTCTTTCGAGAGATGAGCGTGCCGGATGAGCGGATTCATCCCGTTAAGGCCAACGCCGCGGAAGGCCTGCCTTTCGAGCCGGGGTTCTTCGATGCCGTGGTGAGCATCGACTCGTATAACTATTTCGGGCGCGATCCACGCTACCTGGGGGAGAGGCTTCTTCCCTATGTGAAGTCCGGCGGCAGGATGTACCTTTCTATTCCCGGCATGGTGCGCGACTGCCATGACGCGCTGCCGGCATGCCTGCTTGCTTCCTGGGATCCCGAGCAGCTTGAATACATGCACGATATGGCCTGGTGGCGAAATATGATTGGGCTCACAAGCGGGGTTTCTATCGAGGACATGCACCAGATGACGTGCACGCGTGAGGCGTGGGCCGACTGGATTACCTGCGACAATGAGTACGCTCAAGGTGACCGTGCGGCTGTCGAGGCGGGCGCGCTCGAGTACCTGAGCACCATTGCGGTCGCGCTCGTGAAGGACTAAGCGGGACGGTTGAAAGCGGAGCGGCGGGTGGAAGTTGCCTGCCGCCTTCTCGTGCGGCTTTGTGGGGTTGCCCGCCCTGCGCTCCCGTCGGCACGCCCACGCGCTCCCGTCGGCGCGCCTGCTCCGCTTGCTCGCGTGCCTGTTCGCCCACGCGCTCCCGTTGGCGCGCCCTGCGCTCCCGCCCACGCTTTTCCGCCGCGGCCCGCCTCTCTCTCCCGCCCACGCGCCCCCGCTCTTCCGCCGCGGCCCGCCTCTCTCTTCCACCTGCCTGCTCGCTCGTGCGCCTGTTTGCCCGCGGGGCTTTTTGTACGAAAACGCCACTTTTTTGCGAAGGAATTGTATGCAACTCCACAAAGAACATGAAATTGGGGAATAACTTGCGTCGCTTTTGGATTGCTTGCGACATTTTCGGGACAGTTAAGGCTCCCAAATGGCCAAATTCACCATTCCTCCATAACTTATTGGCGATTTCGTACAAGAAGTGAAGCAGGAAGGACAGTTGGGGCCTCCTGCGGCTAGTTCGCTCGGGACCCAGCACTCGAGGCTCGGTCTGGCTGGGGTCTGGCTCAGTCGGGACCTGGTCAAACCAAGAGTCGGCTCAATAGGGATCTGGTTTAGCCGAGAGTCGGTTCATTCAGGGCTCGGTCCAACTGCGGATCGGCCCAATAGGGACCTGGCTTAACTGGGGGCCTGGCTCATTCAGGTGCATTTCAGGGAAGGGTGCCATCATGCGAGCTATCGAAGAAATCTACCCAGATGGAGGCGGTTACCATGAAGAAACATCATCTTGAGGTTGCGGGTTTTACGGCTGCAGCGGCGTTGGCGTTTTCGCTTGCGGGCTGCGCGGGGCAAAGCGGGAATTCCGCGAACGCGGCATCGGCGTCCACCTCGTCGTCCACCGAGCAGTCGGGCGCCTCGGCGAGCGCGTCCTTCGCCGAGGCGGCGGCGCTTGACCTCTCGTCCCAAAAGCTTGCCGACGCGGACATCTCGACAAGCGAGTCGTACAGCGATGCAACCGACGGCGGGCACGCAATCACGGCTGACGGCACTTCGGCCTAGTACACGGGCGCAGCTGTGGAGAAAACTGGCGACTCCAGCGGCGACGAGGCCGATTTCTACGGCGAAAATGCCAGCGTGTTCGCCACCAACGGAGCGACGCTCGATTTGTCGGACCTCGTCGTGGGAAGCGATGGCACGCACGCGAACGGCGTGTTCTCCTACGGCTCGGGCACGACGGTGAATATCTCGCATTCCATCATCCGCACGGTTGGCAATTGCTCGGGCGGCCTTATGACCACCGGCGGGGCAACGATGAACGCCACCGACGTGACCGCCGAAACCCAGGGCAACTCCTCCGCGGCCATTCGCTCGGATCGCGGCGGCGGCGACGTGAACGTGTCCGGCGGCTATTTCACCACCGAGGGTGTGGGTTCGCCCGTCATCTACTCCACGGCGGACATTT
Organism: uncultured Ellagibacter sp.; assembly: GCA_934663775.1. GTDB lineage: Bacteria > Actinomycetota > Coriobacteriia > Coriobacteriales > Eggerthellaceae > Ellagibacter. Next base: position 44,500 of record CAKUKU010000007.1, read on the forward strand.
CGGTCGAGGGCGCTTATCTGCAATCGGGCTCGTCTCAGGGCGTGGTGGTGGAAGGCAAGAACTCCGTGTCGCTGACGGGATGCCAGCTTATCGCGTCGAACACGTCGAAGAACAGCGACAAGTCCGACTATTATCAAGCGGTGATGATCTACCAATCCATGTCGGGCGACGCGAGCCAGGGCACGGCGGAATTCTCCCTGGATGGCAGCTCGCTCACCAATCAGAACGGCGACATCTTCTTCGTGAACAACACGTCGTGCGAGATCGACCTTGCCAGTTCGGCCATTGTGAACAACGATGCGTCGGGCGTGTTTTTGCGCGCCGCGGCCGCCGGATGGGGATCGCAGGGCAGCAACGGCGGCAAGGTGAATCTGCGCGCATCTGACCAGGTCATCGATGGGGATATGCTCATCGACGACGTATCGGCGCTCAACCTGTATCTAAATGACGGGTCGACTTTCACCGGTGCTATCAACCCGACGGGGCAGCAGGGCGACGTGTACGTGGAGCTCGATGCGAACAGCACCTGGACGCTTACGGACGACTCGTATGTCACGAGCCTGACCTGCGTGCAGGGCTCCATCAATCTCAACGGGCACAAGCTTTACGTGAATGGCGTGGAATACGACGGCGAAAGCGCCGTTGCCGGTACTGCTGTCGACACGTCGAGCAGCGCATCGGGGTCGACGGATGGCCAGCCGGGCAGTGCGCCCGAGGCTCCCGGCGATAGCAACGGGCCGAACGGCAACGGTGGAGCCACGCCGCCGAGCAAGCCTGGGGAATAGGGGTGCGAACCGCCTGGTTGGCGAGTTGACCAGGCGGTTTTCGCTGTGTTAGGAAAGCGCGTTGTAGGCGTCGTCGCCCACCGGCTCGAGCCACTCGTTGCTCGCATCTTCGCCGGGATACTCGAAGGCCAGATGGCTGAACCAGTTGTTGGCGGTGGCGCCATGCCAGTGCTTGACGCTCGCGGGAATCTCCACCACGTCGCCGGGGCGCAGGCGCTGGGCGGGCTTGCCCTCTTCCTGATACCAGCCTTCGCCATCCACGCAGATGAGCACTTGGCCGCCGCCCTTGCTCGCATGGTGGATGTGCCAGTTGTTACGGCAGCGCGGCTCGAAGGTCACGTTGAAGATGGCCAGGTAGTCGTCGGGGCCGGTGAGCGCGTTGAGATAGCTTTGCCCGATGAAGTACTGCGCGAAGCCGTCGTTGGGCTTGCCCAGGCCGAAGAACCCACCGTGGGACTTGGGGTGGTCGCCTTCAGCATCGCCTTCCGCATACACCTCCTTCGCCATGGTGAAGGCAGCCCAGGCGTTTGGCCAGCCAGCGTAGAAGGCGATATGGGTGAGGATCTCGGCCATCTCCGTTTGCGTCACGCCGTTCTTCTTTGCGCTGGCCAGGTGATAGGCAAGCGAGCTGTCGACGATCCCTTTCCCGATGAGCGTGCTCACAGTGACGATGCTGCGCAGCTTGAGCGGTAGCTTGTCCTCACGGTTCCACACCTCGCCGAAGAGGATGTCGTCGTTCAAGTGCGCGAACTCGGGCGCGAACTCACCGAGTGCGTCATGCCCTGCAGTTTGTTTGATAGTCATTGTGGACTTCCTTCCCATTTTCTTTACACGTGGCGAGTGGCGGTTAGGGTGAACGACGGCGTCATTCGCGATTACGCTTTGGACCAGCCGCTACTTTGCTGCGAGGCTTTTGCGCAGGACGTCGAGAATCTCGACGCGGGTGAGCGTGCGATAGCCGCCCGTCATCGTGAGCGTTGCGTCGGCGATCGCGCTGAGGCTGGACTCGTCGGCGCCTAGCTCGCGAATGCTCATCACACAGCCGATTTCGCGCATCCAGGTCTCCATGGCGTCAAGGCCGGCAATCGCAAGCTCCTCGCTGGTTTTGTCTGCGGCGTCGATGTCCCACACATTTGCGGCGAAACGCGCGAATTTCTCCAGGCCGTAAGGCATGATCAGGCGATAGTAGGGAAGCGCTACGGCGGAGAGGGTCATGCCGTGCGTGGCGTCGGTGACGGCGCCTACGGCCTGTCCGATCATATGGACTTCCCAGTCCTGCGTCTTTCCGCAGCCTACGAGGGTGTTGAGAGCCCAGGTCGCCGTCCACATGATGTTCGAGCGCGCCTCGTAGTTCATCGGGCTGGTTACGGCGACTCGGCTCGCGGTGACAAGGCTGCGCATGAGCGCTTCGGCCAGGAAGTCGCTCGTGTTGTCGTCGGTGCCGGAGAAGTACTGCTCGGTGATGTGGTTCATGATGTCGAAGATGCCCGCGACCATCTGATAGCGCGGCACCGTGTAGGTGAACTCGGGGTTCAGCACGGCGAAACGCGGCGAGACGCGCTCGTCGGCGAAGACGTGGCCGACTTTAAGGCCAAGCTCTCGGTTGGTGATGACCGAGCCGCGGTTCATCTCGGAGCCAGTGCCCACCATGGTGAGGACGGACCCCACGGGCACGATCTCCCTATCTGCCGAGGGTTCCTCGAATCGGTCGAAGTATACGTCCCAGGGGTCTTCGCCTGCGGGAAGGTTCTTAGAGACGGCGACCGCCTTCGCGTAGTCGACGCACGAGCCGCCGCCTACGGCGAGGATGAAATCGACATCGTTCTCTCGAGCGATTCGCGTTCCCTCGCGAAGCTTCTCGATGGTGGGGTTCGGCATGACGCCGCTGTCTTCGACGATGTGCTTCCCAGCGGCGCGAAGCGCATCGACAACCTGGTCGTAAATGCCGAATCGCCTGATGGATCCCCCACCGTAGACGAGTTGGACGGTGTCGCCGTAGGGGGCGAGCTCCGCTGCCAGCGAGGCGAGGGCGTTTTTGCCGAAGATGAGCTTGGTGGGATTGTGGTAGGTGAAGTTGCCGAGCATGCATTTCCTTCCGCTTGTGGGCCTGCTTTTGGTATGATGGGGGCACCTTAATTCCTAAACCTCACTTCAGGTCAAGATACTTTGAAAGGAATTTACCATGTATTCAATCGGGCAGGTTTCGGAGATGTTCGATATCCCCGTGTCGACGTTGCGCTACTACGACAAGGAAGGGCTTTTCCCCAACTTGGAGCGATCGGGCAGCGCGCGCCGCTTCGGCGAAGGCGAGCTTGAGCTGCTCCGCGTCATCGATTGCCTGAAGAAGACGGGGCTCGAGATCAAGGACATCAAGCGCTTCGTCGATATGGTCCAAGAGGGGCCGTCGACCTACGCCGCGCGAAAGGAGCTCTTCGAGGCGCGCAGGGCCCAGGCCGAGGAGGAGATCGAGCGCATGCAGAAGGCGCTCGCCATGGTGAAGTTCAAGTGCTGGTACTACGAGACGGCCCAAAAAGACGGCGGGGAAGAGCGCCTTTGGGGAATGATTCCCGACGGGTTGCCGAAGGATATCAGGAAGCTCTACGACCTGGGCCATTCGTAGGAGTCCGCCAGCGAGCAAGTGCTGGCCGTTGTTTTAAAGCCGCAAGCGGGCATCGGCGATCGGCATGAAGCTGCGAGCGGATACGGGTAGCCGCATTGGATGCGCCTCTTCTTGCTGGTGCAACGCTAGATTAAGGAAATCATGCAGAATATCGACCATATCGAGGTGCGCGGCGCGCGCGTGCACAATCTGAAGAACGTGAACGTGGGCATTCCGCTCGGCCAGCTTGTGGGCATCGCTGGCGTGTCGGGCTCGGGCAAAAGCTCGCTCGCGCTCGGCGTCCTGTACGCCGAAGGGTCGCGCCGCTATTTGGAGGCGCTTTCCACCTACACGCGCCGGCGCATCGCCCAGGCGGGCAAGGCCTCGGTCGACGACGTGCGCTACGTTCCCGCCGCGCTCGCGCTGCACCAGCGCCCGGCGGTGCCCGGCGTGCGATCGACGTTCGGCACTTCGAGCGAGCTTCTGAACAGCCTGCGGCTCCTCTTCTCGCGCGTCGGCAGCCATGTGTGCCCGCATTGCGGAAGGCAGGTGCCGCCAAGTTTGAATGTTGCCGCTGAGCTGGCAATTTCGTGTCCGCATTGCGGTGGCGAGTTCTTCGGTCCCGGCGCCGAACAGCTTGCCTTCAACAGCGAGGGCGCTTGCCCCACCTGCGGGGGCACCGGTATCGCGCGCACCGTGAACCGCGCTGCACTCGTGCCCGACGAGAGCAAGACCATCGACGAGGGCGCTGTGGTGGTGTGGGGCTCGCTTATGTGGGACCTTATGAAACAGGTGTGCGGCGCTATGGGCGTGCGCACGGACGTGCCGTTTCGCGAGCTTTCGCCCGCTGAGCGCGACATCGTGTTCAGCGGCCCGGCTGAGAAGCGGCACATCCTGTACAAGGCGAAGAAGGGCGAGAACTTCGCCGAGCTCGATTTCACCTACTACAACGCCGTGCGCACGGTGGAGAACTCGCTTGCGAAGGCGAAGGACGAGAAGGGGTTGCGCCGCGTCGCGAAGTTTTTGACCGAGGGGCCTTGTCCCGATTGCGGAGGCACGCGCCTCTCGGTGGCTGCGTGCGGGCCGCTTGTGTGCGGCATCAATCTGGCGCAGGCGACGGAAATGACGCTTGACGAGGCGGTTTCATGGGTGGAAGGCGTGCCGGGAAGTCTTCCCGATACGATGCGTCCTATGGCGAAATCTATCTGCGAGTCGTTTACGGGCACCGCCCGACGCCTGCTGGAGCTGGGGTTGGGGTATCTTACGCTCGACCGCGCAGGCGCGACGCTTTCCACGGGGGAGCGACAGCGCGTGCAGCTCGCGCGTTCGGTGAGGAACCGAACCACCGGCGTGCTCTACGTGATGGACGAGCCCTCCATCGGCTTGCACCCCGCCAATATCGACGGCCTCCTTGGCGTGATGCGCGATTTGATTGCCGACGGGAACTCCGTGGTGATGGTCGACCATGACACGCGCATCCTGCGCGCCGCCGACCATCTGGTGGAAATGGGCCCTGCCGCGGGCGCAGACGGTGGCGCGGTGGTTTCCCAAGGCTCGGTTGACGAGATCGCACGCGATAAGACTTCGATCATAGGGCCCTTTCTTTCCGGTGCGGTGCGCGTGGCGGCTCGCCCACAGGCGCAAGCTGGGGAAATGTTCGCTCTGGGGCGGATCCATCTCGAATCGAGCGGCCTGCATACCGTGAAGCCATTCGCCATCGACATCCCGCGTGGCCGGCTTATCGCCGTGACGGGCGTGTCGGGTTCGGGCAAGACGACGCTCGTGCTAGAGACGCTCATCCCCGCGCTTTCCCATGCGGCGGCGGGCGAGGCGCTCCCCGAGCACGTGACGGCGCTTGTCGCAGACGGCATCAGGCGCGCGAACCTGATCGACGCGACCCCCATCGGGGTAAACGTCCGCTCGACCGTGGCGACGTACTGCGGCGTGCTCGACGACTTGCGCCGCGCCTATGCGCGCACCGAGAGCGCGAAGGCGGCTGGTCTTAAGGCAGGCGACTTCTCGTACAACACGGGAAGCCTGCGCTGCCCCACGTGCGACGGTACGGGGCGGATCTCGCTCGACGTGCAGTTCTTGCCCGACGTCGACATCGCCTGCCCCGATTGCCGTGGCTCTCGCTTTAGCGCTGCGGCTGAGGGTATTCGCCGCCCCGAGAAGGGCGAGAAGGGCGCGAAGGGTGCGCCCCGTGGCCAGGCGCTCAGCCTGCCGGCGTTGCTTTCGCTCTCGGTCGATGAGGCGCTTGCGCATGTTGCCGACATCAAGAAGGCGCACGAGAAGCTGCGAACATTGCATGACCTGGGGCTGGGATATCTCACGCTCGGCGAGGCAACGCCCGCGCTTTCCGGTGGCGAGGCCCAGCGCCTGAAGCTTGCAAGTGAGATGGGCCGTGGGCAGGAAGACGCCGTGTTCGTGTTCGATGAACCGACCATCGGCTTGCACCCACGTGACGTCGAGATGCTGCTCGACGTGTTCGAGCGGCTTGTGGAGCAGGGCGCCACCGTGGTGGTGGTCGAGCACGACCTCGACTTCATCGCCAATGCCGACTACGTGATCGACATGGGACCTCATGGCGGGAAAGACGGCGGGCGCATCGTGGCGTGCGGCACGCCTGCGGAAATCGCTGCGAACCCGGAAAGCATCACCGGTCGCTACCTGGTGCTTTAACGAATTTCTTACACATAAGTACGTTTTTCTCAATTACGTGAAAATCTTACCCATACATTAGATTTTCACAAATTCGCGCGTATGCCTCGCAAAGAAGCACACCGCGTACTCGCTCGAGACGAAGCTGGCCGCCGTCAGGGCGGTCGTGGACGAGGGCATGACGAAGCCCGAGGCCATGGCGAAGTTCGGGATAGCCTCGCCGAGCTCTCTCAAGAAATGGCTGAAGGCATACAGGGAGGAAGGCCCGGAGGCGCTCAGGCCGAAGCCCAAGGGGAGGCCGAAGGGCTCCGGCTCCCCGACCAGGGAGACGACGCGCGAGCAGGAGCTCGAGCGGAGGGTCCGGAAACTCGAGGCCGAGAACGCCTACTTAAAAAAATCGATGGCCCTGAAGGCGGAGAGGCGCTCCCGAACCGAGAGAAAGCGGTTATCGTGAGCGGGCTTTCGGGGCAGTACCCACTCGTCGACCTGCTGGAATGCGCCGGTTTGGCGAGATCGAGCTACTATTACGCGCTTTCGCACCCCAAGGCGCCCACCAGGCCCGAGCTCTGGGAGGCCGCCGCCGAGATATTCTCGCGCACCGCCAACGGGTGCGGCCACAGGCGGATCGCCATGTGCCTGAGAGCCGAGCTGGGCGCGCGCGTCGCCGACAAGACCGTGCTCAAGATGATGCGCGAGATGGGGATCCGCTGCGACATCCGCCGCGAGACCGATTACCACAGGTACAACTCCTACAAGGGCGAGGTCGGCAAAACCTTCGAGAACGTCATCGGCAGGGACTTCGGGGCCGACGGGCCGTGGCAGAAGATGGGCACCGACGTCACCGAGTTCAAGCAGCCCTGGGGCAAGGCCTACTTCGCGCCGATCGACGACTTCGGCAGCAAGGAGATCGTCGCTTGGTCCACGTCGCTGCACCCCGACATGGCCCAGCAGCATGAGCTGCTCGACGGGCTCATGTCCAGGAAGCCTGAGGGCGCCAGCCCGATACTGCACTCTGACAGTAGGCGCCCAGTACGCCAGCAGGGCCTTGGCCGAGTGGGCGCGGGCCAACGACGTGCGCCTTTCCTGCAGCCGCACCGGCAACTGCCGCGACAACGCCGTGGCCGAGTCGTTCTTCGCGACCCCGAAGAACGAGATGTACTACAGGTCGAGCTTCGCCACCAGGGCCGACGCCAAGCACGCCGTCATCGAGTTCATCGAGGCGGACTACAACCGAAGAAGGCCCCACTCCACCATCGGCTACCAGGTGCCGGCGCAGGCCATGGATTCGTTCTTCGAGCGGACCAAGCAGGCCGAAGAGGGGCTTCCCATGGCCGCGTAACTCCTCGAGCTTCCGTGTCCGAAAACTTGACACAGGTCACGCGACTGCCATGATGCGCTGCCGGCATGCTTGCTTGCCTCTTGGAGTTCTGAGCAGCTTGAATATATGCACGATATGTCCTGGTGGCGAAATATGATTGGCCAGACGAGCGGGGTTTCTATCGAGGACATGCACCGGATGACGTGCGCGCGTGAGGCGTGGGCCGATTGGATTTCCTGTGATAACGAGTACGCTCAAGGTGACCGCGCGGCCGTCGAGGCGGGTGCGCTTGAGTACTTGAACACCATTGCGGTCACGCTCGTGAAGGACTAAGCGAGGCGGCGGAAGTGGGGCGGCAGGCGGAAGTTGCCCGCCGCCTTCTCGTGCGGCGTTGTGCTAATGTTTGACGTTCGCGGGAATCTCCACGACATCGCCGGGGTGCAGGCGCTGCGCGGGGTTGCCTTCCTCTTGGTATCAGCCTTCGCGTAGTCCACGCACGATCCGCCGCCTACGGCGAGGATGAGGTCGACGTCGTTGTCGCGGGCGATCCGCGCGCCACAGCGCAGCTTCTCGATGGTGGGCTTCGGTCCCCGCCGCCCTACGCTTACCGCCTACAGCATCTCGGCGGGCTTGCCTTCGGAAAGACAGCGCTTCGTCGCGCCGATGAGCTTCGCCGCGTCGGTCGGCTTGGCGAGATGCACGCTTACGCCGGCGAGATGGCTGTTCGCGATGTCGTCGGAAAACGCGTTCGCCGACATCGCGATGATCGGCACGCTCGCCGCGTCGCGCCGATGCAGCGAGCGAATCTTCCTCGTCGCCTCAAGCCCGTTCAGGCGCGGCATCATGATGTCCATGTAAATGACGCTGAAATACCCCGGCGCCGACTTCTCGAAGCGTTCGACCGTCTCGACGCCGTCGGCGACGCAGGTCACTTCAAGGCCGCTGTCCTCTAAGACCGCCGCAGTGATCTCGCGGTTGATCTCGTTGTCTTCCGCGACGAGTGCGCGCAACCCCGCGAGCGAGATGTTGCCCGTGCCTTCCGGCCGCGTGAATTTCTGCTCCGCGGCGATTTCGATCGGCACGGAAACGATGACCGTCGTGCCTGCGCCCACTTCGCTTTCGAGCTCGATGGTGCCGCCCATCTTGTCGACGAGCCGCTTGGCGATGGCAAGTCCGAGCCCCGTGCCCGTGTACGTCGAGCGGCTCGTCTCCTTTTCCTGGGTGAACAGGTTAAACGCTTGTTCGACGAACTCCTTGTCCATACCGACGCCGGTGTCCTTGCAGTAGAACCCTAAGGTTGTCGCGCCGTCTTCGCGCGGGTGCTCCTCGCACCAAACGCTCACCGTTCCGCCTACGGGCGTGAACTTGACGGCGTTGTCGGCGATGTTGCCGAGTACGCGCGCGAGGAATACGGGGTTCCCGATGAGATGGCGGTGGCGAAGGTTGCCGAGTTCCCATTTGACTTCGAAGTTGACGCCCTTGAACGCCGCCTTCCGCTGGGCGTCGTCGTTGACCTGGCGCAGCGTCTCGACGACGTCGAAGGGCATCTTCCTGCTCTCGAGGTCCCCTGACTCGATTTTCGACATGTCGAGCACGTCGTTCGTGAGAGAGACGAGGTACCTTGCGAGTTCCTTGATTTTGTTGCGGCTTTCCTGTTGAAATTCCAGGTCGTCCGCGCGCTTTTCCGCAAGCTCGACCATCCCTACAATGCCGTTGATCGGCGTGCGGATGTCGTGGCTCATGTTGGCGAGGAACTGCGTCTTCACTGCCGCCTCGCGCGCCGCCGCCTCGGCCGCGAAGCGCAGGTTGAGCTCGCGGCGCTTGGTGTCGCTCGTGCTTCTTACGACGCAGAGCACGTGCGTCACGCGCTCTTGCGCATCGCGCTTCTTCACGATGAAGCGCAGCTTGTGCCACTCGCCGTTCGTCATGCGGTACTCGGTCGCGACGGTATCCTCGCTGGCAAGGCGCGCCGGCAGGGTTTCCAGGTTGAGGAACTCGCGCACGTAGGGCCGGTACTCCTTTGCCACCGTGACCTCGCACAGGCTGAGCAGCTGCTCGGACGCGCAGCCGCAAACCCCGGTGAGACGATGGGTCTCCTCCTCGTTCGACACCTCGTCGAAGTGGTCGCGCGCGAGGTCGATGCGGTAAATCGAGCAGTAGTTCTTCGAGATGGCGGAGATGATCTCGTTGGAGAGCCGCTCGTTCTCAAGCGCCTGGCGCAGCTCTTCCTGGATGGCGGTTTCCTTTTCCATGATGTTGCCGATGTAGCGAAGCCACATGAAGACGCGGAACTCGCCGTCGTCGACGCTGACCTTCGCGACCTGGCTTTCGAAGAAGCGCTGCCCGAGGTTGTTGGGGATGCTTTGGTAATGGTAGGTGATGCGGTCGGTGGTCGCGAGCGCGCGGCGCATGCGGTCGCAGGAGAACCAGGCGATGAACTCGGGGCGGTCCTCTTCGGCTAGGAAGGCCTCGGCGTAGCGCCTTGCGTGCGCATCGAAGTCCTCGTGCGACTCGCCTTCGACTCCCAGCATGCTTGCGTTCGTGTTCTTGCCAAGCTTGAGAATCGTGAAACGGCCGGTGAGAAGATCGATGCTGTACGTCGCCGTGAGGTCTTCGGAGAGCTTTTCGAGGACGAAGCTGGTGTTTCGAAGTTCCCGTCGCGCGGTTTCAAGCTGTGCGCGCAGACTGCGTATGGCGTCGGCCGACGTCTGCGCGCCGCGCTCGTAAGCGATGCGTTGCTGCTCGGGTCGATTCATCGTATCCATCCCTCAGGGTCCTTTTCATCAACCATGAATTTTCCCACATCGAGAGGGAATGGCAACAGCCTTGCTTTTGTTCCTACACTATTTCTTTATCGGGGATGCGGGCATGGGCGCCGCGCGATCGAGCTCGCCGCAGACCGTGCGCCGCGCAGGTGGTCGGGCCGCACGGGGAGTGAGCCGCACGGGTGGGCGAGCTTCCATTTCCCCAAATCTGGCCTGTCTGTGGCTTCTCGCGCGCCGCCCCGCGCCGCTGCGCGTGGGGTGCTAGCATGGGGCCGTAAAGACGTACGACCGCAAAGGCGCCCCCGAGGCGCCTTTTTTCAGGAAACGAGGTTGCAGATATGCCGCAGGGAGCGATCAGGCGACACTACGAGAAGGTGATCGCGGCGTGCTGCTTTCTCATCCTGTTCGTGAACGTCGGGCTGCCCTCCACGTCGTTTTCGGTCTTTCAGCCCTACCTGGTCGCGCTGCCAGGCGTGGGGAACACGGGCGGGTCGATCATCATCTCGGTGCGCACGTTCGTCTCGCTGATCGCGATGCTCGTCGTCGGGCGCTACTACGACCTGCTCAATTGCCGACTCGGCGCGTTTGTCGCCTCGCTGTGCGTGTGCGTCGGGTTCTTCATCTACTCGCAGAACACGGGAAGCTTCGCCGGGCTGTGCGCGGGCTCGGTGTTCACGGGGCTGGGCTACGGCTTGGGCGGCATGATCGCCTCGACGATGCTCATCAACCGGTGGTTCCGCACGAATGTCGCCACGGTGGCGGGCATCGCGGCGGTGGGATCGGGCGCGGCGGCCGTTATCCTGCCGAACGTGTCGGTCGCGCTCATCGGCGCGCACTCGCTTTCGACGGCGTTTCTCTTCGAGTCGGCGCTCGCGCTCGTGCTGGGCGCGCTCGTGTTCCTGCTTCTGCGAAACTACCCGCGCGATTTGGGGCTTAAACCTTACGAAGCGCCCGCGGGGAAGGAGGCGGCCAAGCGCGGCGGGCGAGGGGAGCGCAGAAACCGCAACGTTCCCGCGAAGCTCGCGCCGCTCGTGCTGATCGCGATGACGTTCGTTGGCTGCATCTCGGTGGGCGGCACGAGCTATCTCGCGGTGCTCTTCACCTCCGAGGGCTTTTCGGAGGAGGGCGCGGCGGCGCTCGTAGCGCTGTGCGGCGGCTGCCTCGCCGCGGCGAAGCTCGCAAGCGGGCTCGTGTTCGACCGCGTGGGGACAAAGCGCGGCTCGGCGCTGTTCTTCGCCCTGTTCATCGCGGGAACGTTGCTTCTGTGCCTGTCGGATATGGGGTCTGCGGGGCTTGCGGGCGTGGGCGTGTTCCTCTACGGCCTGGGACTATCGCTCGGTACCGTGGGCATCTCCGTCTGGTCGATCGAGCTTGCCCCGCGCGGCCGCGAGGCGAAGACCATCAAGAACTTCCAGCTGTGCTATGCGCTCGGCGGGTTCGTTTTCACCTTCTTGCCGGGCTTTCTGGCAGAAGCGTTCGGGACCTATCTTGTTACTTACGTGATCCTGCTCGCGATGATCGCGTTTTCCGCCGTGGTCGTGGTGGGTGTGTATCTTTTGGGAGACCGTCGGGTTTCTGATAGCATACGGTCGTGACACGCAAACGTACGGCAAGGAGCGGCAATGCCCAACGACCCGACAATCTCATCTGACGCGAACGACGCGAACGACGCGTCGATGCGCTCGCCAGCGCGGCCTGCGCCCATTGGCGACGACGAGCTTCGCGAGATGATGCGCGATGAGGAGCCTACGTTTCTCGAGCGCAATTCCGGGCGCGTGGTGACGCTTGCGCTCATCGCGGTGAACGTGGTGTGCTTCATCGCAGAAATGGCGCTCTCGGGCACGGGCCAGGACATCTCGCTTCTGACGTTGGTGCAGATGGGGGCCATGTACGCGCCTTTGGTGCAGGGGCCTGCCGACCTGTATCGCTTCGTTGCGCCGATGTTTCTGCACATGGATGTCATGCACCTGTTGTTCAACATGGTCGCGCTCTACAGCGTAGGCGAGTTGTTGGAGCGCGTGCTCGGGCGCGGGAACTTCCTGCTTCTGTATTTTGTCGCCGGCATCACGGGAAACGTCGTCTCCTATGCGGCCGATATGGCGCAAGGCGGCGGGAATGCCGTCTCCGCCGGCGCGTCGACGAGCGTGTTCGGTCTGTTCGTGGCCGTTGCGCTTCTGTGCGTGCTCGTGCGCGGCAACCGCGCGATCTTCCGCGACTTCTCGAAGAGCATGCTCTCCATCATCGCGGTGAACGTGGCGTACACGCTGCTCGTGCCGAGCGTGTCGATTAGCGGGCACCTAGGCGGGGCCGTGGGCGGCGCGATCGCGATGCTGCTCCTTCCCGCGGCGAGTTTGCGCACCCCGCGTGCCGTTCGCGTCGTCGTGGCCGTCTTATGGGTCGTGGGCGTGGCGGCGACTCTCGTGTGGGGCGGCGTTTTCTAGCCGTTTCAACTTACGCTCTAGTTGCGCGGGGAATCGTGCCAGAATCTTCCCCTCAGCGTGATTTTTGCGGGACAACTCGGTTTTTGTGCCGCCAGTATTGCTCGCTTGCCCTGTGCTGCCCCGTTCTTCTCTGCGCGAGCGTCGCCTGCCCCGTGCGCATCTCGTGCGGCCCCTGTGCAGGGTGGATCCTTTACGGGTTGCAGCTTTTGCAGGGAGTGTAGCCCTCGTCGATAAGCGTTTGACGCGACCCTGTAAAGTCCTGCTTGTTCGCGGCCGACATGGAAAGCGCGCTCTCGCAGCCGGGGCGGTGGAATTTGCGGCTCTTCGTGTTCAGCACGTAGGTTTGCGCGTGCTCGGTGGAATGCGACCCGTCGTGATCGGAATCATGGTGCGCGGCAAGGTCGATGCCGCCTGCGCTCGCGTTGCTGCTTGCGGCGCCGAGCCGCGTATCGACTCCCGACCCGCGGGTCATGGTCGCATCGCCGTCGGTCGCCACCGCGGGGGTCGCGCCCGATTCCCAGTTGTCGCCCGTGACGTAGTCGATCTCCACGCCCGGCTCCACGTTGTAGACGAACACGTTGAACCTCACGGCGCGTCCGCCGTCCTCTACGGATTCGGCTTCAATCTGCACCCCGCGTGCGACCAGGTCGTATGCCGCGAAAATCGGCGTTACGCGATAGAGGACGTGGTTGTTTGAGCCCTGCACGTAGCTGGCGACGATGTTCTCGTAGTACGTCATGCCGCGGGCGTTCATCGTGCGCGTGCCGGTGATGAGGTTTCGGTCGTTGGCGTTCTCGCCGCACAGCTGGTGCGCGATGAGATGGCTGCGGTTGTAGAGCATCTCGCGGTCGACGAAACTGTAGCGGTGCTGCACCCAGCCGGAGGGGTGGACCTGCGAGATGTCGCCGCGCTCGGCGTGCGAGATGGTGTCGGGCCCGATGAGGCCGAACGCCGTGCCGCAGCGCCCTTCGAAGTCGAGCTCGCTGAAATCCATGAACGACCCGCGCGCCACGTCGTCGGCGGTAAAGCCCGGCTGCCCGTCGTTGACGTCGATGCAGAGCGCGCCCGAGTACTCCGGGATATCGGATAGCTTTGCGGCAGCCGATTCCGCAACATCCGCTTGCGAGCTGGCGGGTGCCACTGAGCTTTCGACCTCGGCCGCACGAGAGGCGTACGATTCGCGTGGGGCGTTTTCGGTGCTTGTGCATCCGGGGAGCGCGGGGAAGCAGAGCCCTAAGGCCAAAAACAGCGCGGCGAGCGTACGCGTGAAGCGCCCGTTCGCGGAGGGGGTGGTGTGTCGCGGCTGCAAGGGGAATCCTTTCGATCGGCGCGCGGTTGCGCGCTTTTCCATGATACCCAAAACCCTGAGTCTTTCCCATCTTCGCCCATCTTCGCAAAGCGCATGCTCGGCCGGTTTCAGATAGGTAATCGCTTGAAGGGCGCCCTTGCCACGGCTTACAATGCAGGGGCAGTTGAAACGCCGAGCCAAGGAGGTTCATCCATGGAAAAGGAACTGTTCGATTACGTTGCCGAGCGCGCCGACGTCCTCGCCACGACGAGCGCGAGCAAGCAGGAAACGAAGGATGCGGCTATTGCCTGGAAAGAAGCCGTTGCCGATAGCGGCGATGCCGCCGTCGAGGCTGCGACCACGAAGCTGATCGATTACCTGGAGGGTCGCCCCAATACGATTGACCACGTGATTGCATTCTGCGAAGGCCCGGCGAAGGAGATTATGGGCGAAGAGACCGCCGCGAAGATGCTCGCCGAGCAGCTTGCGCGCAAGGAAGCGGGCGCGAAGTACTGCAACTGCCCCGCCTGCACCGCCGCCTCCGAGTTGCTCGCGAAGTTCGGCCGCATCGAGCTCTAGCGGAGCCGCTTATGACGGGAAATCCGCACTGAAGCGACGATAGGGCGCGCAAGTTTTCCCAGCTTGCGCGCCTTTTTCATGCGCGGAGGCATCCCGCTGCCGCGCCCGCAAGCCTTGTGACCCCATAAAAGAACCCGCTCCTCATCCCTTGCGGTGGGGAGCGGGTTCCCAAAAGATAAATGCCAGCGCCTTAAGAGCCTGAACTCGAACTCAAACCCGTAGCGCTACACTTCCAGGTTCTTGAACGCATCGGGGACTTCCTTGTAGCCCTTCGACTTCACGGCGCCGATGATGAGGCCGATGACAAGCCACGCGATGCCCACGATATAGGTCGGCACGTCGAAGCCGGTGAACACGTACAGCAGGATAAGCACGCCGACGATCGGGCAGATGAGGTACTTCACGTAGTCGCCCACGCTGTTGCGATGCTTCTCCTTCACGAAGAAGAAGACGAGAACGGCGATGTTCAGCAGCACGAACGAGGACAGCGCGCCGAAGTTGACGAAGCGGGACAGCGTCGCCATGTCGAGGAACAGCGGCAGGATGAGCGACACGACGCCGATGGCGATGGCGGAGAACCACGGCGTCTGGAACTTCGGATGCACCTTGCCGAATGCGCGCGGAATCACGCCGTCGCGGCCCATGGAGTACAGAAGGCGCGCGGACGCGGTCTGCGCGTTCATGATGTTCGCGATGCCGACGGCGACGATGTTCACGACGAGCAGCAGCTTGTAGAAGACGGGGCCGCCGCAGGCCATCGCTGCATCGAAGAAGCCCATTTCAGGATCGATGTTCTGCCAATCCGGCTGGATGAGCGCGGCGATGTAGGTCTGCGCGACGAACACGACGACCATGATGCACAGCGCGATGATGATGCCCTTGCCGATGGTCTTTTCAGGCTGCTCGGTTTCCTCGGCGAGGGTGGACATGCCGTCGAAGCCGAGGAACGACAGGCACGCGATGGAGCAGGCCGCCGCGATGAAGTGCACATCGACCTTGCCGGGCTGGTAAATCGGATCCATGGTGAACTCGCCTGAGCCACCGCCTCCCAAGATGAAGTTCGTGCCGAGCGCGATGAAGGCGATGACCGCGAGGATCTCGATTGCGAAGATGACCCAGTCGACGCCCTTCTGCATGGTGATGCCGCGGATGTTGACGATGGTGTTGAACGCGACGAACACGATGACCCACAGATACCACGGGCTGCCAGGGATGAGCGCCACGCCCCAGTTTGCTACCATGACCAGGAGCAACGACGGGACGAAGATGTAGTCCAGCAAGATCAGCCAGCCGGCGACGAAACCGACGTGTGGGTTGATGCCGCGCTGGACGTAGGAGTACACCGAACCCGCGATGGGGAAGCGCTTCGACATGTGCATGTAGCCCATTGCCGTGAAGCTGATCGCGAGGAAGCCGATGATGTACACGAGCGGCGTCATGCCGCCGGATTCCTGCTGAATCTCGCCGTAAATCGATTGCGGCGCGATGATCACCATGAACAACACGCCGTAGAGAATGACGTCTTTCAGCGTGAGGCCGCGGCGCAGCTCTTGCTTGTAGCCGAACGCCTCGATGCCTTCTCCGCCTTTTGCGGAGGTTTTCTGCTCTGCCATTTCCCTTCCTTTCATTTCTCGACAGGAAAAAGCATTGCGCAAGGTCGGGATTATGCTCCGGCCCTCTGCAATAGCGGCTACTCTAGCACGATGGAGTGCAAAAAACATCCACGAAAAGAGAAACGGTTGCCGATTTAGCGCAACGGCAACCGTTCAGTGGGAAATGATGCGTTCGGAACCTGGGAAATGGGCGTGCCCCTCCCGCCGTCTTCCTACGGCTGGGGAATCAGCACGGGGAACTGCGTCAGCTTCGGGGTGCCGATGCGCAGCGACACGTCGACCTCGCACGGCTCGCAGCCTTGGTTCACTTCGACGTCGCTTTGCACTGACATGTACATGTAGGTTTCCACGGCGTCCCAGCCCGTGACGCGCATCAGCAGGCGCTGCAGCTCCTTCGAGCCGTTCATGAGAGCCTGCTCGTAATGTTCGCCACAGCTGTTCACGTACCACTTGCCGCCCTCGCCGAAGGTCTCGAGCACTGGCCAGTTCAGCTCGAAGCTCTTCACCAGCTGCACGCGGCAGGTGATTTCCGCCGGGATCTCGATGCCGGTGCCGCACAGCTCGGCGTCGCCCATGGTGGCGTGAACGTCGCCCATCTGCAAAAGCGCGCCGGGGACGCGGACGGGGAAGTACAGGCGCGTGCCCTTGGTGATCTTCTTGTTGTCCATGTTGCCGCCGTGGCTGCCGACGAAGCCGTCGATGACGTCGGGGCCGGAGGGCGCCGTGCCGATGACGCCGATCATCGGGTCGATGGGGAAGCTGACCTCGTTGAACGTGGCCATGCCGTCTTTGATGGGAATCTTTTTGGTGCGATAGCCCGTCGTCTCGAAGAGAGGGCCGCAGTGATCGTCGGTCGCGATGGTGCCCTCGTCGGCCACTTCGACGTCGAAGATGTCGACGACGAGCACATCGCCGGGTTCGGCGCCTTCGATGAACACGGGGCCGGCGGCGGGGTTTGCGAAGCCGTAGGAGTAATCGAGGTCGGCCATGGTCGTCTGCTCATCGGGGATGCGGTTGCTGAAGCAGTCTTGCGTTTTGAACAGGAGCACCTCGCCCGGCTTGGCGGTGGCGCATGGCTTGTTATCCTTCGAGAACACGCTGACCTGGTCGGTGATAACCTGCATGATGCCCATCCTTTCGTTGGCTGCAAGGCATCGTGGGGCTGCGCCGCGTGGCTGCCGTGAGGCTTTCTGCTCGCGACGCCGATGCCGATGGGGCGATTCTACACCTTATCGGCATCGCGGCGCGTATCTCCTCGGCGCTCGGCGAAAACGCCGATCGTGTAGAAGACCAGTGCCAGTGAAATCACCGCTGCGGCGAAGCTCATCGGCGCGGCGAAGCTGAGGCGGGAATGGGGATCGTCGTGTGCGAGAGGGGCTGGCGAAGCTGGGGCGGAATCGGGGGCTGTGACGCAAAACGCCCGGGGCGCGCCGGGTTCAACCGACCTGCGCCTCGGGCGTTCGCGTTGACTCTCGAGAAGTCGTTCGGGGGGGGGCTTGAAGAAACGCGGCAGAAGCAGTTTACGGACGCTGGCCCATGCCGCCTTCGAGTGTGATGGTCTCGCCGCTCATGAACTTGAAGTCGGGGCCGCAAAGCTGGAGCACCGCACGCCCGATCTCGGTCTCGACGTTGCCGTAGTGGCCCATCGGCGGCATGTGGACGTTGGCCTCGTATGCCTCGGGGTACTGCTCCTTGAAGTTCTCCAAGGCGGCGGTCCATGCAAGCGGGCACACGATGTTCACGTTGATGCCGTCCGGACCCCACTCGGTTGCCGCGACGCGCGTCAGGCCGCGGATTCCCTCTTTGGCGGCTGCGTAGGCGCACTGCCCGTAGTTGCCGAACAGGCCGGCGCCGCTCGCGAAGTTTACGACGGAACCCTTCGTCTCCTTAAGATGTGGGTAGCAGGCCTGCATGTAGTAGAAGGCTGCGTAGAGGCCGGAGTAGATGGCGAGATCGAACTGCTCGGGGGTGTGGTCGGCGAGCGTAACGCCCGACGCGGACGCCTGCGCGTTGTTCACGAGGAAATCAATGCGCCCGAATTTGGCCATCGCCTCGTCGACGACGCCCTGCGCAACCGCCTTGTTGTCGGCGGACGCGTTGATGTCTGCCTGCGCGGTCAGCACTTCGATGCCGTAAGCGCTCTCGAGCTTCTCCTTCGCGGCGTTGAGTTTCTTCTCATTGCGGCCGGTGATGACAAGGTTCGCGCCTTCCTTGGCGAACGCCGTGGCGATGCCGTAGCCGATCGATCCGGCGGAGCCGTCCTTCAGTGCCGCGAAGCCGGCACCTGTGACGATGGCGGTCTTTCCACTGTAGAAGCCCATGGGTCCTCCTTATTGATGGGGATTCCCCCTGCGATTGGGGTATGGGCCGATTCTAGCCATATGTGGCTTGCGAGGTAGCAATCAATTCCTGCGAGCTTGCCCAGCGGTAGATTCTGCCCGTCATGCGCGATGGGCGGGAGAAGAAGGCGGGGGGAACGAGGCGCGGGCGGCGTCCCCCAAGCAGCGACAATCCTGCATTGAGAATAACGAGGAAGCGAAGCAGATAAAGCGTGCTCGCGCGGCAGGAAGAGAAAGGGGAAGGAGAGATGTCGCAACGGGTGATAACGGTGCGCTTGCAAACCCCTATGCCACTGGTGGCTGCAGATTCCCGCTTCGGCTGATTGGGGTTTGCGGGCTTTGATGCCGAAATGGTAGGGTGGGAAATCGTGAGAGCGACGCATGTCACATGCGTGTCACATCTTATCACATTTCATCACTCAAGCGATGAGGGGGGTCATATGGCAAGACTATCGGTCGCGCCACGTGCCAAGGACGACGCCAAGTTCGCAACGTTTTTGGACGAGTACGAGCGCAGGGTGGAGGCTACGCCGCCTGGCATGTGCGCCGTGGCGATGCAGCTCGACCTGCTGCGTGCGGGCGGATGCCAAACGTGCGGCAAGTGCGTGCCGTGCCGTGAGGGCATAGCCCATATCGAGATGCTGCTCGAAGAGGTGCTCGCGTTCGACGCCGAGATCGATGCGCTCGAGGAAATCCGCGCCCAGGCCATAGTCGTGCGCGACACCGCCGACTGCGCCATCGGCTGGCATGCAGCCGAAGTGCTCCTCGCTGGTCTCGATGCGTTTAGCGAAGAGTTCGAAAGCCACGTCAAGCAGGGGAAATGCCGCGAAGGCGTCGCGCAGACGGTGCCGTGCGAAACGCTGTGCCCGGCACACGTGAACGTGCCTGCCTACATCGCGCTTGCGGGCTCGGGCGACTATGCTGGGGCAATCGGCATGATTCGCAAGGACAACCCGTTCCCCACGGCGTGCGCGTTCGTGTGCGAGCATCCGTGCGAGAATCGCTGCCGCCGCACGCTCATCGATGCGCCGATCAACATCCGGGGCATCAAGAAGTTCGCGGTCGACCAGCTCGCCGCCGATCAGGTGCCGACTCCCGCCCCCGCCGCGCCCACGGGCAAGAAGATCGCCGTAGTGGGCGGCGGCCCCTCTGGCCTGACCTGCGCATACTTCTGCGCCCTTATGGGACATGAGGTGCACGTGCTCGAGATGCGCAAGCAGCTTGGCGGCATGATGCGCTACGGCATTCCGGCGTACCGCTTCCCGCGCGAGCGTCTCGACGAGGACATCCGCGCCATCGTGTCGGCGGGCAACGTCACTGTGCACACGGAGTGCCGCATCGACGCCGAGGGCATGCGCCGCCTTTCGAGCGAATATGACGCGGTGTATGTGGCCATCGGCGCTCAGGGCGGCAAGACCCTAAAGCTCGATGGGGCCGACGCCGAGGGCGTGATGAGCGCCGTCGACCTGCTCACCAAGATCGGCGATGGCGACTACCCCGACTTCACGGGCAAGAACGTGGTGGTCGTCGGCGGAGGCAACGTCGCCATGGACTGCGCGCGCACGAGCGTGCGAGCCGGCGCTGCGAGCGTGACGGTCGCCTATCGCCGCCGCCTCGAGGACATGACGGCGCTGCGTGCGGAAATCGACTCCGCTATGCAGGAAGGCGTCGAAATGATGACCCTGCAGGCACCTGACCACATCGAGGTCGAAGACGGGTGCGCGGTGGCACTGTACGCTCAGCCGCAGTTCATCGGCCCCGTGAAGCGCGGCCGCCCGGCTCCGCAGAAGGCTGACAAGCCGCTTGTTCGCGTGCCCGCCGACGTGGTGCTTATCGCCGTGGGACAAGACATCGAGAGCGCGCCGTTCGAAGAGGCGGGCATGCAGGCCGATCGCACCTACTTCGAGGCGGACGACGGCTTGAAATCGGTGGGTTCGCTCGACAACGTGTTTGTGGGCGGCGACTGCCAGGTGGGCCCGAAGACCGTGATCATCGCCATCGGCGCTGGCAAGGTGGCTGCGCGCAACATCGATGATTTCCTGGGATTCAATCACGAGCTCGATTGCGGCGTTGAGGTTCCTCCCGCGGCTGCGAACTGGCGTCAGCCCTGCGGCCGCGTGAACATCGTGGAGCGCCCCGCGCGAGAGCGCAAGGAAGACTTCGATGCGGTCGAGGTGGAGATGTCGGCCGAAGAGGCGTTCCAGGAAGCGCGTCGCTGCCTGCGCTGCGATCATTTCGGCTGCGGTGTTCTTGACGAGGGAAGGGTCCAATATGTGTAAGGTTACCATCGACGGTGTGGCCGTAGAGGTCCCCGAAGGCTCCACCATCTTGGATGCCGCGAAGCTCGCCGGCGTCGACATCCCGACGCTGTGCTATATGGCGAAGATCAACGAGATCGGCTCGTGCCGCGTGTGCGTGGTCGAGGTCGAAGGGCAGGACGGCCTGGCCGCCGCCTGCAACACCCCCGTGTTCGACGGCATGTCCGTGCGCACGGTGACCCCGCGCGCCATCTCGGCCCGTCGCCAGAACGTGAAGACTATTCTCGCAGGTCATCGCAGCGAATGCACCACGTGCAAGCGCAGCGGCACCTGCGCGCTGCAAAATCTCGCGAACTCGCTCGGCGTGGCGGACCTCGAGCGCGACCCCGTGTTCGCCTTCGAAGCGTGGGATGGGGAGTTCCCCTTGCAGCGCGACGCCACCAAATGCATCCGCTGCATGCGCTGCGTCGCCGAGTGCGCCAAGGTGCAGCACTGCTCGGTGTGGGAGATGTCCGGCCCTGCCTCCTATCGGGGCGTGCGGGTCGCTGGCGGTGCGCACATCGCCGATGCGGGCTGTGCTCTCTGCGGCCAGTGCATCACCCATTGCCCGACGGGCGCCCTCACTGCGCGCGACGACACCGACAACGTGCTCGCGGCGCTTGCCGATCCTCAGACGATAACGGTGGTTCAGGTCGCGCCCGCCATCCGCTCGGCGTGGGGCGAGGGCGTGGGCCTTGCCCGCGAGCAGGCCACGCAGGGCCGCATGGTGTCGGCATTGCGCGCGCTCGGCTTC
This sequence comes from uncultured Ellagibacter sp., assembly GCA_934663775.1. Taxonomy (GTDB): domain Bacteria; phylum Actinomycetota; class Coriobacteriia; order Coriobacteriales; family Eggerthellaceae; genus Ellagibacter. Next base: position 65,939 of record CAKUKU010000007.1, read on the forward strand.
GACTACGTCTACGACACCGACTTCGCCGCCGACCTCACCATTATGGAGGAAGCGAACGAGTTCATCGAATGGGTCAAGGAAGGCAAGCCGCGGCCCATGTTCACGAGCTGCTGCCCGGGCTGGGTGCGCTTCGCCAAGCTGCACTACCCGCAGTTTGTCGCGCAGCTCTCCTCGAGCAAGTCCCCGCACCAGATGTTGGGCGCCACGGCGAAGGCGCTTCTGTCCGAACAAGCTGCCGAGCAGGGAAAACGCATCTTCGTCGTCTCCGTTATGCCGTGCGTCGCCAAGAAATACGAGGCGGGCGTCCCGCAGCTGTCCTCAGAGGCCGGCCAGGACGTCGACGCCGTGCTCACCACGCGCGAGTTCGATCGAATGCTGCGCATGTTCAGCGTGGACTGCGCCGCGCTGCCCGAGCAAAAGTTCGACGACCCGCTGGGAACCTCCACAGGCGCGGGAACCATCTTCGGGCGCACGGGTGGCGTGATGGAAGCGGCGCTTCGCTCGGCCGCGTTCTTCCTCACGGGCGAAAACCCCGACTTCAGCACGTGCGACACCACGGCGGCGACGCCCGATAAGCCCTGGGTCGACAAGACGCTCGAGATCGCGGGCCTGCAGCTTCGCATCGCCATCGCGAGCGGCTTGGAGAATACGGCGGCGCTGCTCGACGCGCTCGAATCGGGCGAGGCAAGCTACGACTTCGTCGAGATCATGGCCTGCCCGGGCGGCTGCGTGGGCGGCGGCGGGCAGCCGATCGCCTTCAACCAGGAGCTTGCGCGCGAGCGTGCCGAGGTGCTCAACTCGCTCGACGGGGCCGACGTGCTGCGCTACTCGCACGAGAACCCCGACATCGCGGCGCTCTACGAGAGACTCTACGAGCGCCCGCTTTCCGAGAAGGCCGAGGAGCTGCTCCACACCGATCAGCTGACGTGGGATATCTAGGTGCCTCACGACTTACATAGCAATGAGGTCGATGAGGGGCTCGCGCTCCTCATCGACAAGCTGTGCCGTACCCGCTCGCTTACGCTTGGCGAATACGAGCGGCTCATCGCGCAGCGCACGCCCGGTGTTGCCCGTGAGCTCGCGAGTCGTGCCGATGCCGTGCGCAGGCGGGTATACGGCACGAAGGTGTTCACCCGCGGGCTCATCGAGGTGTCGAGCTTCTGCAAGAACGACTGCCTGTACTGCGGCATCCGCCGGTCGAATGCCTCTGCACGCCGCTACCGCCTCTCCGCCGACGAGATCGTCGAATGTGCGGACACAGGCTACGAGCTGGGATTTCGCACGTTCGTTTTGCAGGGTGGGGAAGACCCCTTCTTCACCGATGACGTGCTGTGCGGCATTGTGGAGCGCATCCATGCGGCGCATCCCGACTGCGCGATCACGCTGTCGTTCGGCGAGCGAAGCCGCGAGAGCTACGAGCGTCTGCATGAAGCGGGCGCCGAACGTTACCTGTTGCGTCACGAGACGGCAAGCCCCACGCTCTACAGGCGTTGGCATCCCGCCGAGATGTCGCTTGAGAACCGCATGCGCTGCCTGTCCGACCTGCGCGAGATCGGGTATGCGGTGGGTGCCGGCTTCATGGTGGGCGCGCCGTTCCAAACCGCAGCCGATCTTGCGTGCGACCTGCGCTTCATCGAGCGGTTCCAGCCCGAGATGTGCGGCATCGGCCCGTTCGTGCCGCACCATGCGACGCCGTTTTCCGCCTTTGCGCCAGGCACGGCGGAGCTCACGTGCTATCTGCTGTCGATCATCCGGCTCATCAAGCCGAACGTGCTGCTTCCCGCAACCACGGCGCTCGGCACGATCGTTCCCGACGGGCGCGAGCGGGGGATTCTCGCCGGCGCCAACGTCGTGATGCCGAACCTTTCGCCGGTTAATCGCCGCAAAGACTACGATTTGTACGATAACAAGATATGTACGGGCGAAGAGGCTGCGGAATGCCGCGGCTGTTTGGGCGCGCGCATGCTGTCGATTGGCTACGAGCTCGTCGTCGACCGCGGTGACATGGCGCCCCTGCCCGAGACGTGATTGCCGTCGGGCGCTTGAAAGCACTGAAGAAAGAAGGACCCTATGGGGTATTCGTATAACCCGAAATCGCTCTGCGCCGATGAGTTCATCAACGACGAGGAGATCTCGGAGACGCTCGCCTTCGCCGACGCGCACAAGGACGACGTGCAGATGTGCTACGACATCCTGGAGAAGTGCAAGCCCCACCTGCACCCGGCAAGCGAGCACGGCGCCATGATCACCCATCGCGAGGCGAGCGTGCTTCTGGCCTGCGATGACGCGGGGGTGAACGCCGCCATCAAGCAGCTTGCGCACGACATCAAGCAGGCATATTACGGCAACCGCATCGTGCTTTTCGCGCCGTTGTACCTGTCGAACTATTGCGTGAACAGTTGCCTGTACTGCCCCTATCACGCCAAGAACCGCGAGATTCCGCGCCGCAAGCTCACGCAAGACGAGATTCGCGCCGAGGTCATCGCGTTGCAGGACATGGGCCACAAGCGCCTGGCCATCGAGGCGGGCGAGGACCCGAAGCACAACCCCATCGAGTACATCTTGGAGTCGATGGACACCATCTATTCCATCAAGCACAAAAACGGCGCCATCCGCCGCGTGAACGTGAACATCGCCGCCACGACGGTGGACGAGTACCGCATGCTCAAGAAGGCCGAGATTGGCACGTATATCCTGTTCCAGGAAACGTACAACAAGGAGGGCTACAAGCGCCTGCACCCGACGGGGCCGAAAAGCGACTACAACTGGCACACCGAGGCGATGGATCGCGCCATGGAGGGTGGCATCGACGACGTGGGCTTGGGCGTGCTGTTCGGGCTCGAGAGCTACCGTTACGAGTTCGCGGGCCTTATCATGCATGCGGAGCACCTGGAGGCCGTGCACGGTGTGGGCCCGCACACCATCAGCGTGCCGCGCGTGAAGCCTGCCATGGACATCGATCCCGACGTGTTCGACAACGGCATTCCCGACGAGATGTTCGAGAAGATCATCGCGCTCATCCGCATCACGGTGCCCTACACGGGGATGATCATCTCCACGCGCGAGAGCCAGGCGGTGCGGGAGCGCGCGCTGCGCTACGGCATCAGCCAGATCTCGGGCGGGAGCCGAACGAGCGTGGGCGGCTACACCGAGCAGGCGCGTCCGCACGACACCGAGCAGTTCGACGTGAGCGACCAGCGCACGCTCGACGACGTGGTCTCGTGGCTGATCGACCAGGAGCATGTGCCCAGCTTCTGCACGGCGTGCTACCGCGCGGGGCGCACGGGCGACCGGTTCATGAGCTTCTGCAAAAGCGGGCAGATCTTGAATTACTGTCACCCCAACGCGCTCGTCACGCTTGCGGAGTACCTGACCGATTACGCCAAGCCCGACACCTCCCAAAAGGGCTTTGCGCTCATCGAGCGCGAGCTGCAGAAGGTCGACGACGAGAAGCGCCGCCGCCAGTGTGCTGAGGCGATTTCGGCGGTCGTGCACAAGGGCGAGCGCGATTTGAGGTTCTAGCGAGGTTTTCGCGCGGTGCGGAAGGTGCGCGACTCGCGACCTGCGACCCGCGGCGCGGGCGCGGCAAGCGGCGGTGCGGAAGGCGCGCGACTCGCGACGCGGATGCGGTGCGGAGGGCGCGTGCCGTGCGGGCGCGATGAGTGGCGATGACAAGGCGAAAGGACGGCTTCGACATGGGATTGAGCGAGACGCCTTCGGGCGAGCGCGTGCGGATCGGGTTCTTCGGCGTGCGAAATGCGGGGAAGTCGAGCCTGGTGAACGCGGTGTGCGGGCAGCAGGTGGCGCTTGTGAGCGATGTCGCGGGCACTACGACCGACCCGGTGCGCAAGGCTATGGAGCTTCTGCCGCTCGGGCCGGTCGATATCGTGGACACTCCCGGCATCGACGACGTTGGGGAACTGGGTGCGCGCCGCGTCGAGCGCACGCGCGAAACCTTGCGCAGCTGCGATGTGGCAGTGCTCGTGACCGACGCCACGCGCGAACCGCTCGCCGCCGAGCGCGAGCTTCTTTCCCTGTTCGAGGAGCTCGGGCTGCCATTCATCGTGGTGCGCAACAAGGCCGACCTGCTGCCCGGGGAAGGGGTCGCTGCGGGTTCGGGCGGCGCTACCGGGGGAGCCGCATCGGTCGCCGCCGACACTTCCATCGCCCGGGTTGTCGCTGCCTCTGACGCTGCCCCCGCCCCTGTTTCCCCAGTTCGTGCGGAGGTGCTCGCAAGCGCGCGCACGGGCGCGGGTGTAAACAAGTTGAAGGAGGTCCTCGCACACGTGGGTGGGTCGGCCACGCATGAGCGCCGCGTTGTGGCCGATTTGCTCTCGCCGGGCGACAAGGTGGTACTCGTCGTGCCCATCGACTCATCGGCGCCGAAGGGCCGCATCATCTTGCCGCAACAGCTCGTTCTGCGCGACGTCCTCGACGCCCACGCGAGCGCTCTCGTCTGCCAGCCCGAAGAGCTCGCCGACCTTTTAGCGGCAGTGCGCGATATTCGCCTCGTGATCACCGACTCGCAAGCGTTCGCGAAGGTTGCGCGCATCGTTGCGGAAACGACGCCGCTCACGTCGTTTTCCCTTCTCATGGCGCGTTATAAGGGCGATCTGCGCACGCTTGCGGAAGGCGCGGCGGCGCTTAGCGCGCTCACCGACGAAAGCCGCGTGCTCATCTCGGAGGGCTGCACGCACCATCGCCAGTGCGAGGACATCGGCACGGTGAAGATGCCCGCGTGGATCCGCAGTCATTGCGGAGCGAACCCGACGTTCGAGTTCACGCAGGGGCGCGGGTTCCCCGACGATGTGAGCGGCTACGACGTGGTGGTTCACTGCGGCGGGTGCATGCTCAACGAGAAGGAAATGCGCTGGCGCCAGAGCGTGGCGGCGAAATGCGGCACGCCTATGGTGAACTACGGCGCGGCAATCGCCTGCGTGCACGGCATCTTGGAGCGCAGCCTGCGACCGCTTATGTGATGCAGGCCCGAATCAAGGGGCGGAATTTAAGACCCTACGTGGAAAATTCCCCGATGCTTCTTCAAATGCGCGCCCGGCGGTGTTATTTTCTCACTTTACTGTCCTTTTAGAGAGGGATGCAGATGGTGGAGGAAAAACAAGAGGCGGCTTCGGAGGCTCAGACGTCTGAATCTTCGGGCGAGAAGCCCGCGGCCGCTTCTTCGGAGAACTCGTCTCGCGGCGCGAGGTCGCTTGGCGTGTTCTCGTTTGAGGGCGACATGCCCCTGGCCCAGGCGATTCCCCTGGGCTTGCAGCATGTTTTGGCCATGTTCGTGGGCAACCTGACGCCGCTTTTGATCGTCACGGGCGCGTGCGGCCTGGCGGGCGCCGAGTTCGCGGACGTCCAGCTGTCGCTTTTGCAGAACGCCATGTGGATCGCGGGCGTCGTCACGCTGGTACAGCTGTTCGCGATCGGCCCCATCGGTGGTAAGGTGCCTATCATCATGGGCACGTCCTCGGGCTTCATCGGCGTGTTCAACTCCGTTGCGGCTTCGATGGGCGGTGGGCTTGTGGCCTACGGCGCCATCATGGGCGCGTCGATCATCGGTGGCCTGTTCGAGGGCGTGCTTGGCTTTTTCCTAAAGCCGCTGCGCAGGTTCTTCCCCGCTGTGGTCACGGGCACCGTCGTGCTTTCCATCGGCCTGAGCCTCATCAGCGTCGGCGTGAACGCCTTCGGCGGCGGCAACAGCGCCCCCGATTTCGGGTCCTTCGAGAATTTCTGCCTGGCGCTCATCGTGCTCATCGTCATCCTGGCGGTCAAGCACGGCACGACCGGGTTTGTGAGCGCCTCGTCCATTTTAGTCGGCATCATCGTGGGTTATGTCGTCGCGGGTGTCATGGGTCTCGTCCTGCCGACGACGGGCGTCACCGCCGACGGCGTAGAGTACACCAAGGCATGGGTCCTGAACTGGGATAAAGTCGCCGCCGCATCGTGGTTTGCTATCCCCGAGCTGCTTCCCGTGACGCCCGTGTTCGACATGCGCGCCATAGCGCCCGTGCTGGTGATGTTCGTCGTCACGGCGGTGGAGACCGTGGGCGACATCTCCGGCGTCACCCAGGGCGGCATGAACCGCGAGGCCACTGACAAGGAGCTCTCCGGCGGCGTCGTCTGCGACGGCCTGGGCTCGTCTTTCGCGGCGCTCTTCGGCGTGCTTCCGAACACGTCGTTCAGCCAGAATGTGGGCCTGGTCACCATGACCAAGATGACCAACCGCAAGGCGCTTTCGTGCGGCGCGATCTTCCTGATCTTGTGCGGTTTGTGCCCGAAGCTGGGCGCGGTGGTGTCCATCATGCCGCAGTCCGTTTTGGGCGGCGCGGCCGTCATCATGTTCGCGTCCATCGTGATGAGCGGCATTCAGCTGATCACGCGCGAGCCTTTGACCCCGCGTAACCTGAGCATCGTGTCCGTGGCGCTCGGCTTGGGCTACGGCATCGGCGCGAATCCCGCGGTGCTCGCCAGCGCTCCCGAGATGGTGAACCTGATCTTCGGCGGCTCTGGCATCGTCGCCGCCGCGGCGGTGGCCATTGTGCTGAACATCGTGCTCCCCAAGGACAAGGAAATCGCCCCAACGAGCGACGGGGACGCAGCCGCGTAAACCCTGCGAGGGGGAATTCTCGATATCTGCGGGGCGTAGGCATTAAAAAGCCCGGCTTGCTCGTTCAAACAAGCCGGGCGAACTGCTCGATGGCGCAAGCGTAAGGCGGGGCTACTCGACGGGATTGCTCTCGTCGCCGGCCCACTCACTGTAGCCCGTGGTGTAGACGCTGACGTTGTCGAACCCGTGGTCAGACAGCACCTCGGCGACGAAGGCCGCTCGCACGCCGCCCGTGCAGTAAACGATGATCTCGTCGGACGTGGAAAGCCCCGCAGCCTTGGCGAGGGATTGAATCTCGTCGTCGGAAACCAGCGTCCCATCAGCGTTGATGAAGTTTACCGCGGGCAGACTGACGGCCCCGGGGATATGGCCCATTCGGGCTTCGCCCATGGTCTTCTTCCCGTTGTACTCATCGGAAAGACGCGCATCGACGAGCTTCGCGCTCGACATATGCGTCTTTACGTACGCCGTGTCGACCTGCGCGACCGGGTCGGCGTCGACGCCCTTGAGGCTCGTCGTGATATCCCCGCCCTTCGTGAGCCACGTGGTCCAGCCGCCGTCGAGGATGTGGACATCTTCAAGCCCCGCCTCTCGGAGCGCCCAGTAGATGCGGCCGTCTTCGCCCCATCCGTCGCGCGTGTCGGTGTAGACGACCACTGGTTTGGTCCCGTCGATGCCACGCTGGGCCGCTGCTGCGGCGATTTCCTCTCCGCTTAACAGCTGGCCCCAACCGGGTTCGCCCTGGGGGACGCTGACGTTTGCGATGGCGGTCCAATGAAGGCCGACCGCTCCGGAGATGTGCTGTTGGGTGAACGTCTTCGTCGCACGGGCGTCGACCACCACCGCATCGCCCAGATGCTCCTTCAGCCAGTCGAAAGTCACGTACATTCCCTGGTCGGCTGCGTTGAAGGCGGTGGTTTCAGCTGTCTTGCTCGATGTGGAGTCCGACGCTGACGTCGCGCCGGTATCGGTCGATGAGCAACCAGCGCACCCCAGCGCCAACACGGCGGCAAGCGAACCTGCCGCTGCCGCCTGCTTCCAATTTCCCACGATAAGGCCCCTTTCTTCTAGCGTTCCTTTCCTAAAGGATAAATCAGTCGTCCTATAATGGACTATGTCCATTATAGGCGAAAGTGAACTAAATGAAGGCGCCAAGTTGAAGCTAGCTAACGGCGCTCCCGCAGCAACCTGAATCGCTTCCAGCGGCACATGACACGCAGATGAGGTGAACGCGATTCTCCTCGGCTTGATCGCATCCATTTTCGCAAGTTCCTCGATGGTTTGGGGAATCGTCGGCGCGGTGCCGATGGGCACGAAAGCCGAGTTGTCCCGCAAAGTTCACCCTGCTGGGGAGATTCTGGCACGAAAGCCGAGTTGTCCCACGGAAATACGCTGAATGAAAAGTGAACCTCAGAGCAAGAAAACTCCCGACCTGGGATTTCTTGCTGAAGGGCTGCTACGACATGCAGTCAACTTCCATTTCCCAACGTTATTTCGGGGGACAACTCGGAATTCGTGCCAGAATCCGTCTTCCGATGCGATTCCTTTGGGACAAGTCGGTTTTTATGCCATCGAAAAACACTCGCAAGTGGTGATGAGCTTCATCATGTCGATGCCGGGCGTGACCTTGCCGCGCTCCCAGCGGCTTATCGCCTGGCGCGTGACGAAGAGCTTGGCGTCGAGTTGGTCTTGCGTGAGGTTGTGTGCGCGGCGACGAGCTTCTCGGCGAATGCCGTGGCGGTTCCTTTCGACGGGCTCTTTGTGGCGAATCAAGCATACGCGCTCACCTCGGGCAATCCAAGCAACCGTCGGTTGCGTGCGGGCCTCGCTCGCGTCTTCGTGCGCGCGGGGCCTTCTGCCCGCATGCCCCTTCACGCCTGCGCGCCCTGCAAGTGCTTCTGGAGAACCTGCAGGTCGCGCGGTGTGTCCACGTCGAACAGCTCCCACTCGCTTGTCACCTCCACGCACCGCACGCGATCTTTATGCACGCGTGCCACGAAGCCCCCGCCCTTGCCGGGCGGCAGTGCGCGCAGCTCGTCAAACGCCCACGAGGGGAAGAGCACGGGCGCCCCCGGCGAGCCTTCAAAGCTTGCGCGCCAGATGCATGCGGGCTCCTTCTCGGCGCTGCGAACGAGCGTGGCGAGGCTGCTCGAGGCGATGAGCGGCTGATCTCCCTGGAGAAACGTGATCGTGTCGCACCCGCCAAGGGCGTTTACCCCCAAGCGGACGGTGTCGTTTCGCCCGGGCTCGTCGTGCAGGATGAACGCGACCCCCATCGCGCGGCAAAGGTTAGCGACCTCGCTATGACGTGTGACCACGACGCGCCTCGCGAACAGTTCGTCCGCCGCCCTGATCGCGCGCAGGACAAGCGGTTCGCCGCCCAAGTCGACCAAAAGCTTGTTCCCCCCGAACCTCGTGCCCTCGCCCGACGCCATGACGACGCACCCATGCCGCGCTCGTCGCGGCATCGTGTCAGTATCGAGGTGGGTCATGGTGGGTTTCCCTTTGCGATTTCGGTGGTTCGCCCGCCGCACCTAGCAAGGCGGCGCGCGGCTCACAGTATAATGGAACGGTATTTGCAAATTATCAAGTAACGGGGCGTGAACCATTTATACCTTCCGAAAATACGTGCGCCCGCAGACCTTAGACGAGGCCTGGGAGCTCAATCAGAAGAAGCGCAATCGCGTGGTGGCCGGCGCGATGTGGCTGAAGATGGGCGGCCATTCCTTCGATACGGCGATCGACTTGTGCGATCTGGGCTTAAACGCCATCGAGGAGGACGCAGGCGAGTTTCGCATCGGCGCTATGGTCACCCTGCGTCAGCTGGAAAAGCACGCGGGGCTTGCGGAATATTCCTGCGGCGCGGTGGCGTCTGCGCTCAAGGACATCGTCGGCGTGCAGTTTCGAAACGGCGCCACGCTGGGCGGGAGCCTGTGGCGGCGCATGGGCTTTTCAGACGTCCTTACCGTTTTCATGGCGATGGACAGCTACGTCGAGCTTCACAAGGGGGGCATCGTGGCGCTCGACGAGTTCGCGAACATGCCCTACGACGACGACATCCTTGTGCGCCTCATCGTGAAGAAACGCCCCGGTGCCTTTGCCTATCAGGCGGTTCGCAAGCAGCGTACCGACTTGCCGTCGCTCACCTGCGCCGCCGCGTGCCTCGACGGCTCCTATCGCGTCGTCGTGGGCTCGCGCCCCGCGCGCGCCGTCATGCTGCTCGACGAGCGGGGGGTTCTTGCAGGTGACGTCACCGAGGCGTCGGCCGCCGCGTTCGCCGACTATGCTGCTGGCGCCGTCGCGGTTTCCGGCAACATGTGGGGCTCTGCGGAATACCGCCGCGCGCTCGTGCCGGTGCTCGTGCGCCGCGCCCTTTTGGGGCTAGGGGAGGTGCGCTAGATGGAGATCTCGATCACGCTCAACGGGCGGAAGGTTCCCGCCGACGTTCCCGCCGACACGCTGCTTATCGACTTCGTCCGCGCGCACGGCTGCAAAAGCGTGAAGCGCGGCTGCGAGACGTCGGCCTGCGGCCTGTGCACGGTGCTCCTAGACGGTCGCCCCGTCCTTTCCTGCTCCACGCTCGCAGCGCGCGCGTGCGGCCATAGCGTGCAGACTTTGGAAGGGCTGCAGGACGAGGCGTCCGAGTTCGTGGGCTTCATCGCCGACCAAGGCGCCGAGCAGTGCGGGTTTTGCAACCCCGGCTTCGTCATGAACACGATTGCGCTTCTGCGCGAGAACCCCGATCCGACCGACGAGGAAATTCTGGCCTACCTTTCCGGAAACCTCTGCCGCTGCTCGGGCTACGAGGGCCAGCTGCGCGGCATACGCAACTTCCTCACCAGCAGAAACGCGCAGGAGGCTTCCCATGAATAACCCCGTGAGCAAGCCCGTTGCCAAACCCGACTACCAATCCGTGGGCAAGTCCGTCCGCAAGAAGGATTCGATGCAGCTGCTTTTGGGCAAGCCCGTCTACACCGCAGACATCGCGCCCCAAGCGCTTGTGGTGAAGCTTCTGCGCAGCCCGCACGCCAACGCCATCGTGGAGGACGTCGACGCATCGAAGGCGAAGCGCATCTCAGGCGTCGTCGACGTCTACACCTGGGAAGACGTGCCGAAAAGCCGCTTTACCAACGCGGGGCAGACCTACCCCGAGACAAGCCCTTACGACCGCCTGATCATCGATCGGCACGTGCGCTACGTGGGCGACGTGGTGGCGATCGTCGCCGCCGAAACCGAGGAGGCGGCCGATAAGGCGCTCGCGAAGATCAAGGTCACCTACCGCGTGCTCGAGCCCGTTTTGGACTTCCGCGCGGCGAAGGACGGCCCGGTGCTCGTGCACCCCGAAGACGACTGGCGCATACTCGGCGATCTCGGCGGCGACAGCAAGCGCAACCTCGTGGGCACGACCTTTGACGAGGGCGGCGACGTCGAGGCGGTGCTCGCCGACTGCGACATCGTCTTGGAGCGCACCTACCACACGAAGGCCTACAACCAGGCTATGATGGAAACCTTCCGCACCTACACCGAGCTCGACGCCTACGGGCGCCTGCATGTGATCTCGTCCACGCAGATCGTCTTCCACGTCCGCCGCATCCTCTCGCATGCGCTCGGCATTCCGAAGGGCCGCATCCGCGTGGAGAAGCCGCGCATCGGCGGCGGCTTCGGCGCGAAGCAGACCGCGGTGTGCGAGGTGTACCCCGCATTCGTCACGCTGAAGACGGGCCGCCCGGCTCTGTGCGTGTACTCGCGCAAGGAGGCGCAGACCTGCGGTTCCCCGCGCCACGAGATGGAGATCAAGGTGCGCCTGGGGGCCGCCGCCGACGGCCGCATCCGCGCGCTCGACGTGTCGACGCTGTCGAATTCGGGCGCCTACGGCGAGCATGGCTGGGCGACGGCGGGCCTCACCGGGCACAAGTCCATCCCGCTCTACACCGGCTCGCTCGAGGCGTACAAGTTCTCCGCCGACGTGGTCTACACGAACATGCAGCCCTCGGGCGCGTATCGCGGATTCGGCGCCACGCAAGGCCAGTTCGCGGTGGAAACCACGGTGAACGAGCTCGCCGAGATGCTCGGGCGCGATCCCATCGAGCTGCGTGAGCAGAGCATGCTGCGCGAGGGCATGGTCATGCCCGCCTACTACGGCGAGGTGGCAAATTCCTGTGCGCTCGACCGCTGCCTTAAGCGCTGCCGCGAGATGTTCGGCTGGGAAGAGAAGTACCCGGTGCGCGAGATGGGCAACGGGCGCGTGCGCGCCGCGGGCGTGGGCATGTCGATGCAGGGTTCGGGAATCGCCGGCATCGACACGGGCTCGGTCACGGTGAGGCTCAACGACGACGGGACGTACATGCTCGCCATCGCCGCCGCCGACATGGGCACGGGATGCGACACCATCCTGGCGCAGATGGTCGCCGAGCACATGGAATGCTCGGTGGACGACGTCGCCGTCTTCGGCGCCGACACCGACGCGTCCCCCTATGATTCGGGCTCCTACGCGTCGTCGACCACCTACGTCACGGGCATGGCGGTGGAGAAGGCCTGCGCCAAGCTGAAGGAGAAGCTCGTCTCCCTCGCTGCCGAGGTTTTGGGCTGCGGCGCCGACGAGCTCGCCTTCGAGGGCGACTGCGTCCGCCGCGCGGGCACGGGCGAGGAGGTTTCGCTGCCCGACATCGCGCAGAAAAGCCAGTTCAACAGCTGTCAGCCGGCGGAAGCAACCGCGATGCACTCCTCTCCGGTCTCCCCGCCGCCGTTCATGGTGGGCATGGCGGAAATCGAGCTCGACCGCGAGACCGGCGTCGTGGAGCTTCTGAACTTCTGCGCCGTTATCGACTGCGGCATTCCCATAAACCCCGCGCTCGCGCGCATCCAGGCAGAGGGTGGCATCGTGCAGGGCATCGGCCACACGCTGTTCGAGGACGTCACGCGCACGCCGCGCGGCGCGATCCGCGAGTCGAGCCTATTCACCTACCGCCTGCCGACGCGCCTGGACACGGGCAGGATCCGCGTGGCGTTTGAGAACTCCTACGAGCCCACGGGCCCCTTCGGCGCGAAGTCGATCGGCGAGATCGTCGTCAACACGCCGGCGCCCGCAATCGCGCACGCGATCTACCGCGCGACGGGCGTGTGGCACCGCGAGCTTCCCATCCTGCCGGAGCATATTCTGCTCGCGAAACCGGAGAAGTAGGCGCCTTAACCCGGAAGATTCCCGAAATCGCGCTTGTCAACCTCCAATTTGACGCCACGCCGCTCGCGGAAAATTTCATCAGGGCAAACGTGGTGGTGGAAAACCTTGATTTCGGGGCGCGCCGACAATGCGCCCCTTTCGTGCCGAGGTGGGGTTATGCCGATTTCGGGACAGGTGGAAAACAATCGTAAAAACACCATCCATGGATTTTTCTCCAGAAGAAAACACAATATATTGTGCTTGAGTGTCGTATCATAGGGACAACGGATGCGCGGGCGGCACGTCGCGGCGGCACGTCGCTCGCGCGCAGGAGAACACCCCAGATCGCGCAAGGCGCTTCCCACATCGGGAAACGCCGCCAACCCGCGATGACGCCTCATGCGGGCGCGCAGGAGCGGCCGCAAAGAAGTCCCAGACGTTCAAAGAAGAGGAAGTGCCATGAAGATTATCAAGCGCAGCGGCTCGGAAGTACCTTTCGACATCGAGAAGATCGTGAATGCCATCAAGGCCGCCAACAACGAGGTTTCGCAAAGCGAGCGCTTGACCAGCGACCAGATCGCGCTCGCAGCCCACAGCGTCGAGTGGCTCTGCGGCCGCTCGGGCCACACCGTGTCGGTCGAGGAAATCCAGGACATGGTGGAAGACCAGATCATGGCGCAGGGCCGCTACACCGTCGCGCGCAAGTACATCATCTACCGCTACGTGCAGTCGTTGAAGCGCCAGTCCAACACCACCGACGACAAGATCCTCGCGCTCATCGAGTGCAACAACGAGGAGGCGAAGCAGGAAAACTCCAACAAGAACCCCACGGTGAACTCCGTGCAGCGCGACTACATGGCGGGCGAGGTGTCCAAGGACATCACGATGCGCCTCTTGCTGCCGCCTGAGGTGGTGCGCGCGCACAACGAGGGCATCATCCACTTCCACGATTCCGACTACTTCGCGCAGCATATGCACAACTGCGACCTGGTGAATCTGGAAGACATGCTGCAGAACGGCACCGTCATCTCGGGCACCATGATCGAGCGCCCGCACAGCTTCTCCACCGCCTGCAACATCGCGACGCAGATCATCGCGCAGGTGGCCAGCTGCCAGTACGGCGGGCAGTCCATCTCGCTCACACATTTGGCGCCCTTCGTCGACGTTTCCCGCCAGAAGATCCGCCGCCAGGTGCTTCAGGAAATCAACCAGCTTGGGCTCGAGGCAAACGCCGACCGCATCGCCGAAGTGGTGGAAGGCCGCCTGCGCGACGAGATCCGCCGCGGCGTGCAGACCATCCAGTACCAGGTCGTCACGCTGATGACCACCAACGGCCAGGCTCCGTTCGTCACCGTGTTCATGTACCTGAACGAGGCCCGCTCCGAGCAGGAAAAACACGACCTTGCCATGATCATCGAGGAAACGCTGCGCCAGCGCTACGAGGGCGTGAAGAACGAGGCGGGCGTGTGGATCACCCCGGCGTTCCCCAAGCTCATCTACGTGCTCGAGGAAGACAACGTCCGCGAGGGCTCGCCGTACTTCTACCTGACGCAGCTTGCCGCGAAGTGCACGGCCAAGCGCATGGTGCCCGACTACATCTCCGAGAAGAAGATGCGCGAGCTGAAGCTGTCGAAGGGCGAGACCGAGGGCAACGGCGACTGCTACACGTGCATGGGTTGCCGCAGCTTCCTCACGCCCGACCGCTCCGGCAACGGTTACGACAACGTGGCGAACGCGGGCAACTACGAGCCGGGCAAGCCGAAGTACTACGGGCGCTTCAACCAGGGCGTTGTGACCATCAGCCTACCTGACGTGGCGCTTTCTTCCCATGGCGACAAGGCGAAGTTCTGGGAGATCTTCGACGAGCGCCTCGAGCTGTGCTACAAGGCGCTCATGTGCCGGCATAACCGCCTGAAGGGCACGCTCTCCGACGCGGCGCCGATCCTGTGGCAGTACGGCGCGCTCGCGCGCTTGCCGAAGGGCGAGCCGATCGACAAGCTGCTCTACGGCGGGTATTCCACCATCTCGCTCGGTTACGCGGGGCTCTACGAGTGTGTGAAGTACATGACCGGCCACAGCCATACCGAGGCGGAGGGCACGCCGTTCGCTATGGAGGTCATGCAGCACATGAACGACAAGTGCTCCGAGTGGAAGGCTGAGACCAACATCGACTTCTCGCTGTACGGCACGCCGCTCGAGTCGACCACGTACAAGTTCGCGAAGGCGCTGCAGCGTCGCTTCGGCGTGATTCCCGGCATCACCGACAAGGGCTATATCACGAACAGCTATCACGTGCATGTGACCGAGCAGATCGACGCCTTCGACAAGCTGAAGTTCGAAAGCGCGTTCCAGCGTCTGTCTCCGGGCGGGGCTATCAGCTACGTGGAAGTCCCCAACATGCAGGACAACCTGAAGGCCGTCATCCGCGTTATGCAGTACATCTACGACAACATCATGTACGCGGAGCTCAACACGAAGAGCGATTATTGCCAGGTGTGCGGCTTCGACGGTGAGATTCAGATTGTGGAAGACGACGGCAAGCTGGTGTGGGAGTGCCCGCACTGCGGCAATCGCGATCAGGAGAAGCTCAACGTCGCGCGTCGTACCTGCGGATACATCGGCACGCAGTTCTGGAACCAGGGCCGTACGCAGGAGATCAAGGATCGCGTGCTGCACCTGTAGCGCGCGATAGGGTAGGTGCGGAAGGGGCCTTGCATGGATGTGAGCCGCATCCATGCAAGGCCCCTTTTCGTGCCGAGGCGAGCGCCCTTATGCGCTTCGGTGAGCCCGCATTCTCTTGTCGGGCAGAGCAACCGCTTCTCGAACAGGCCCTCGGCGGCGGGTCTGCTCGGTCCCGCCGCGAGCACATGTCACGGGTGCCACTCTACTCGGCGAGCAGGTCCACTACGGCCAGGTCGGTCTTCGCGCCCTCGATGATCTCGCGGTTGCCGAAGGTGCAGACGATGTTTTTCTCGGCGGCCTGCGCGATCGCGTCCCCGAGCGCGCGTACCTCTTCCACTGTCGCGTTCACCACTTGCGAGCGCGTGACCAGGCGTTCTTTAGGATTGAAATGCGCGAACACGTAGCCGTCCTGGCGTCTTGCTATCTCGCGGGGCTTCAATGGCGCGTCGATTCCCGCGACGGTCGACACGATATAGCCGTCCATCTCCGTCTCGCTCGGGTCGAAGCGGGAAAGCCACGCGCCCGCCGAGCGGAAGCGCTCGAGCGTCTCGTCGAGGTGCGGGTCGCGATACGAGTAGAAGCGCATGTTGCCCGTGCGCGTGGTCGAGAAGCCCGCGCCGTATGCGCCGCCCTTCACGCGCACCTCGTTCCACAGGTAGTCGTAGGAAAGCGCGCGCGACGCCAAAAGCCACGCCCCCGAATAGGGCGCGCCGAGCAGGCGGCGGTCGAAGCCCATCGCGGAGTACGTCACGTCCGTGGGCACGACGAACGCCTCGCCGCGCTCCGGGATGCACGGCGAGGGCACGACAAGGCGCGCTGCGCGGCCTTCTCCCTCACGTCCCATTGCGAGCCCCGCGTCCGCGACGCGTGCGAAGTCGGCGTCGCTGCCCGTGAACCCGATTGTGCAGTTATCGTCGGTGAAGATGCGCGAGGCCACCTCGGCGAGCTTCTCGGCGAGTGCACCCTTTTCCTCGTCGAAGGTGGCGAGCGTGCGCTTCAGGAAGCGGTAGAACCCCACGCCCCCGAGCTGGTCTCGGACGAGAGCGGCGGGCAGGTAGTACGACGCCGCGCGCGCCATGGCCGCCGAGTGCCCGGCATTTGCGAAGTTCTGCTCCATGACGACGCGCTTCTGCACGAGGATGTCGTGGATCTTGCCGAAGTCGTCAAAGCGCGTGTCCCCGAGGACCTCGGTCGGCAACTTCGCCGTCCACTCTGCCCGCTCGGCGAGCGCCGAGCACGAAACGGTGAGCTTCGGGAAGAGCGCCTCGCGGTCGGCCTCCCGCTCGTGCACCTCAGTGTAGAAGGCGAGGTTGCCGAGCTGCGCCTGCGTGAGCGTGTCGATCTCGGTCGCCGTGTGCTCGCCCGTCGAGAGCTTGCCGAGCAGGATGGCGAGAAGCGACGCATAGGGAAGCTCCTCGAAGGAGAGCCGTTCCAACCCGTAGTAGCGATATGCGTAGACGATGCCTCGCGTCGCCACGTCATGCCTGATCACGGGCATATCTCCCGATTCGTCAACGTGGAAGGCGGGCTCTTCGGGGGCGTCCTCGATGTCGATTGCACGCATGCGGGGAAGGGTCGCCACCGCCTCGGGGGAGTCGGGCTCCTCCTGCGCGCGGCGAAGCGCGGCCACGTCGGCCTCGATCGTTGCTGCGCGCTCCTCGTCAAGCTCGCGCTCCATCTGCGCGAGGCGCCCCCCGGCCTCGCCGCCTTCGTCGGGCGCTTCCGTAACGGGTACGACCTCCGCGTCGGCGGCGTGGCCGTTTTCCAGGAACACCTCGCGGATGAGCTGCTCGAAGTACCCCTCGGCGAGCTTTGCGCGCAGGCTCGCGAACGCGTCCTCGTAGCGCAGATAGTCGAGCGCCGCGTCATCGTCGTAGAGCCAACCCGCCATGCACGAGCAGGCGAGCGCCACGCCGTCGGCCATGCCGAAGTTCCGCTCGCGCATCACGAACTCCGCGTGCGAGAGCGCCGCCGCCACCACGTCGCGGTCGAGCGCGCCGTCCGCAAGCTCTGCAAGCACATGTGAAAGTGCAGGTCGCAGGCGTGCGGACCCCCCATCGACAAGCCCCTTCGCCTGCACGACGACGAAAGGTTGCAACATGGCGTCGGCCATGTAGGCCACGATGTCGCAAGCGATGTTCTCGTCGAGCAGCGCGCGCTTCGCGGGCGCCTCGTTCGAGCCGAACAGCGCGTCGAGCAGGATATCCATCGCGATCATGCGCTCGCGATCGGCGGCGGTCCCGGCGACGAAGCCCACGGCGCAGCAGGCGTTCTCGGGCGCGGTCTTCATGGGCGTCTTGTTCCCGAACGACGTGACGGGCGCCTGCAGCTCAAGCGGGTTGGGCGCGCCCGCATCGTGCGCCTCGGCGGCGCCAGGGGCAAGGTAGCGCTCGTCTAAGAAGGAGAGGAAGCGCTCGGGGTCGAGGTTCCCGTAGAGCACGATCTTCGCGTTGGCCAGGTTGTAGTGGCGCCGGTGGGTGTCGAGGAACTCTTCGTAGGAAAGCGTCGGGATGGCGGAGGGCTTGCCGCCCGACTCGAAGCGGTAGGCGGTGTCGGGGAACAGCGCCGCCGAAAGCTCGTCGTAGAGCACCGACTCGGGGTCGGAGAGCGCGCCTTTCATCTCGTTGTACACCACGCCGTTGTAGGCGAGCCGGCCTGCGCCCTCGCCGTCCGTAAGCTCGACGTGCCAGCCCTCCTGCTCGAAAATGGTTCGCTTGCTAAATATCGCTGGATGGAGCACGGCGTCCAGGTACACGTCCGTCAGGTTCAAGAGGTCCTGCTCGTTGGTGCTCGCCACGGGATAGACCGTCTTGTCGGGGTAGGTCATGGCGTTCAGAAACGTCTGCATCGAGCTTTTCAGCAGGTTCACGAATGGCTCTTTCACGGGGAACTTGTCCGAGCCGCACAGCACCGAATGCTCAAGGATGTGGAACACGCCGGTGTCGTTTGCGGGCGGCGTCTTGAAGGCGATGGAGAACGCCTTGTTGGGGTCGTCGTTTTGCAGGTAGAGCAGCTGCGCGCCGGACGCTTCGTGGTCGAGCACGTAGGCGCGCCCGTCGATTTCGGGCAGGTCGAAGGTAGCGCGCACGGTGAACCCGTGCACGGTGTCGCGCGGTTTGAGTTCCATGGGGTTCCCTTCTCGGAAGGACTCGGTCGTTTGAGCCCCATTGTCGCACAACTCGCCGCGCCGCCCGCGGGCAACGTGGATATATCGCAGGGAAGGCGCAACGGCTTCGGTCAATCATCTATAATCGGGGAAAACGACGGAAAGGATGGGAATCGTGACTGGAGACGCGCAGAAGTTCTCGCATATCAGCGTTGCGTCGGACGACGAGGACGACGTCGTGATCGAGGCGGGTGCCCCTCGCGCTCGCGCGCAAGCCGCCCCGCAGGAGCGCGAAGCTTCGCAGGCCGTGGCCGCCCGGCCTTCCGCGGTCGCGCCTGAAGCCCAAGCGCGCCCCGACGATTCCTCCAAGCCTGCCGCCGCGCGCCCCGACGCGACCCGCGCTGCAGGCAAGGCGTCCAAGCAGGAATACAAGGAGACGACCCTCGACGATCTTGAGGGCACTAAGATGTCCGGCATGCAGAAGGGCATCATCGCCGTGGCGGCGGTGGGTATCGTCGCGTTTGTCGTCTACTACATAGGGTTCATGGGCTAGCAGGTCCAGACCTGCAGATTGAAAGGTATCGCAATGCCGAAACACAGCGCAAACAAACCCGAAGGCAATTACGATCAGGCGTCCCTTAAAGGCGGGCAAGACCGCTCGAACGATATCGGCCTCACCCAGGCGTTTTCGCCCATAGGCGACGACGGCTGGCCCGAAGGTGCGTACGCCTACCCCGACGAGGAGCGCGAGGTGGCCTTCGACGAGGGCGCCTTCGCCGACGAGAACCCGGGCTCGACCGACCGCTTCGCCCCGATTGCGGACGAGAAGGGATCGACCGACGGCTTCGCTCCCATCCCGGATGCGTCCAATGGCGCGCGCGAGCAGGGGATGCAGCCCGACGGGGAGGACGTCCCCGTCGATGTCCCCGCCGCCAAGGGCGCGCAGGAGGAAAAGCCGCACGTGGGCGCCCATGCGGCGGGCTTCAGCTACAAGGGCGACGCCGACGACGAGTACCCCGACGCGCTCGAGAGCCTCGAGCCTGTGGTCGAGCCCTCGATGCTCGATCCGGGCGTCCCCGAAAGCGCGTCCGCCCCCTCGCGCGGGCGCCACTCCTCGGGGGATAAGGAGGAAATCCCCTCCTACATGCGCAAATCGCGTCGCATGCGCCGCATCCTCATCGTGGTCGTGGTGCTGCTCGTGCTTCTGCTCGCCGCCGGCGGGTACTTCGCCGTCCGCCTGTTCCAAACCGCGCAGACGGCTGCCTACCAGCAAACCCAGCAGCAGCAATCGAACCAGGATACGAGCTCTCTGCAGGCGGGAAGCGAAGGCAACGACGCCACCTCGACGGTGAAGAAGACGAGCGCGCCGAACCTCGTCGACCTTTTGGGGTGCACGCAGGACGAGGCGCTCGCCAAGGTGGGGCGCGGCGCGCAGGTCACCGTGACCAGCGAGGTGAACGAAGAGGGCAACCCCATCAAAACCGAGGTGCGCGTCGCTTTGACCGACGAGCCCGCCGACACGCGCACGGGCACGCCGACGGTGTATCTCGGTCTTAACGAGGACGGGGCGGTCGTGCAGGCGGGCTACTCCGCGGGCACGGCGTCGCTCGGCTACGGCACGCTCTCGTTCTCCGATGCGGTGAAAAACGAGTCGATCATCGAGAAGACGCTGCAGGAGGCGGGCATCGCCGTTCCGACGGGCACCGTGTCGCTTCCCGCCGACAAGACGCAGTACTCCACCTACGCGTCGGACGGCACCACGCTCGTGAAGGAGTACTGCCCGTTCTCGGGGGACATCGACATCAGCGGCACGTCGCATACGTGGTCGGCGGTGCTTTCCTACGACTACTCGGTGGCGAACGCGTCGGGCAACCTCGCCGACACGATCCGCATCAT
Organism: uncultured Ellagibacter sp.; assembly: GCA_934663775.1. Taxonomy (GTDB): domain Bacteria; phylum Actinomycetota; class Coriobacteriia; order Coriobacteriales; family Eggerthellaceae; genus Ellagibacter. Next base: position 86,396 of record CAKUKU010000007.1, read on the forward strand.
TTATGTGTACATCAATGCATAAATCGCAAATGAGCCCTTGCGCACATCGCGCGGGGGCTCTATACTAAACAAGCTGTATTCAAGCGAGGGCGAAAGTCCTCCACCTGTTTCGGCGCTTCGGCTGCTGATGGGTCGCTTCAATAACGTGCCTTGTGCACCTGTCTTGAATTGCGAAACCCGCGGCCGTGCCCGCGGGTTTTTTGTTGCGCGCAAGCGCAAGAGGAAGGAAGGTGAGCGCAATAGCTGCTCAAGAGCCACGGCTCAACGACGAGATCACCGTGCGCGAATGCCGTCTGATTGGCTTCGACGGAGCGCAGATGGGCATCTACCTGGTGTCGCAAGCACAGCGCATCGCAGATGACCAGAACCTCGACCTAGTCGAGATCGCCCCGAACGCCGAGCCTCCGGTCTGCCGCATCATGGACTATGGAAAGTTCAAGTACGACCAGGCCATCAAGGCAAAGCAGGCTCGCAAGAACCAGAGCAAGATCGAAACCAAGGAGATGAAGTTCCGCCCGAAGATCGACGTGGGCGACTACACCACCAAGAAGAAGCACGTGCTTCGCTTCTTGGGCGCGGGCAATAAGGTGAAGATCACCATCATGTTCCGCGGTCGCGAGATGGCTCACCCCGAACAGGGACTTTCCATCCTTGAGCGTCTGGCCGACGATCTCAAAGACGTTGCGGTCGTCGAGAACCAGCCCAAGATGGAGGGGCGCAACATGCACATGCTCATCGCTCCTTTGCCCGGCGCGGCGAAGAAGAAAAAGGAAACCGACAAGAAAGCAGAAGGAAAGGACGAATAATGCCTAAGATGAAGACCCACCGCGGTACCGCCAAGCGTTTCCGCGTCACCGGTTCCGGCAAGATCATGCGTGCAAAGGCTTTCAAGAGCCACATCCTCACCAAGAAGAGCCAGAAGCGCAAGCGCAACTTCCGCAACGAGACCGAGCTCTCCAAGGCAGACGCCAAGGTCGTCGGCCGCAATCTCGGCATCCGCTAGTTCGTTTTCAGTTCTTTAAGGAGATATCACTATGGCACGCATCAAGCGTTCTATCCACGCCCGCAAAAAGCGTCGCACCGTTCTCAACCGCGCGAAGGGTTACTACGGCGCGAAGTCTCGTTCTTATCGTGCAGCGAAGCAGCAAGTCCAGCACTCGCTGCAGTACATGTACCGCGACCGTCGCACCAAGAAGCGCAACATCCGTCGCCTCTGGATTACCCGCATCAACGCGGCTGCCCGCATCAACGGCCTGTCCTACTCCGTGTTCATGAACGGCCTCAAGAAGGCCGGCGTCGAGCTCGACCGCAAGGTGCTCGCCGACATGGCAGTGAACGATCCCGCCGCTTTCGCCGCCGTGGTCGAGGTTGCCAAGAAGGCACTGTAAGCCCAGCTTGCACGCTCATATCGTAATCACTGAGAAGCCGAGGAATCCCTCGGCTTCTTTGTTTTCAGGGGTGGGTTGGACGCTTTGGGAGGCGCGGCGCGCATCCTGCGGGTATGCAGCCGGCGGGGCCTTTCGTGCAAGCCGCCTTCTCGGGGCATGAAAAAGCCCGCCAGATAGGCGGGCTTTTCGAATGCTGGGTGCGGTTCCCCTTACGCGCTTAGCGTGGAGAACTTCGCTTCGAGCTTCGCAAACGCGTCGTCGACCTCGAACTCGTCCTCTTCGCAGTCGGAGAGGGTGTGGCATAGCTCGTCGGCGCCGATGAGCGTGTGGTTGATGTGCGCCTCGACCACCTCGCGCGCCGTTCCCTCGACACCAGCGACCACTTCGATGCCGGAATGGCAGAGCATATTTGCGAAGTCGTAGTCGATGCCTCCGGTGATAATCGTGTTGACGCCCAGGTCGATGAGCATCTGCGCCGTGTCCTTCGCGGGAAGGCCGGGGTTGGGGAGGTTGCGGCAGTCGGTGATGATGCCTCGTTCGACGGTGTAGCACATGAAGCTCGCGCAATGCACGGCATGGGGTGAGACCCCAAGACCCTCGCATGCTACGGTGATTTTCATCTAT
>CAKUKU010000008.1 GCA_934663775.1 uncultured Ellagibacter sp.
GGGGGCCCCGCACGCGTTCCTATCCGTTTCCTCAGTATCCGGTTTTCAAGGTTCCCGGGGGCCTTCCGGCTCCCGTCGGCCGCTTCCTTCCGTCCGCGGCGCAAGGAGATATATTACGCGCACCCCCTCCCGCGGTCAAGGGCTTTCCCGGGATTTCCCCCAAGGATTCTCGGGAAAGCCCCGCGCCTATGCACGGCGACCTGGGGGAACGCGGTTTCAGGCTCCTCCGGAGCGCGTTCACGTCCCCTCCATAACCCCAGGTGGGAGGGTTCCGCACATCCGGCCCACGCCCGTGCCCGCGAGGACGGGCGGGGCTGGGCGGCGACGCGGAAGGGGCCGGGCGCTCGCTGGCGCCCGGCCCCTTCACTGATGTTCACCTTTATAAGGGGCGAATCATCCCAATGCTGCAATTCGTTGCTCAACTGCAGCGATTTGATCTTCGGGAGTGCTCGCACCCGCCGTGATTCCCACCTCGGCGCATCCTGCAAACCAGGACGACTCAAGCTCATTCGCACTTTCGATGTGATGCGTGTTCCCGCACACCGACGAGCAAATCTCGGCGAGACGGGTCGTGTTCGATGAGTTGCGCCCGCCGATGACGATCATCGCATCAACTTCCCGGGCAAGCTGCGCGGCCGATTGCTGCCGCTCGCGCGTCGCGAGGCACACCGTGTCCTTCACCATGCACTCAACACCGCGGTCTCGAAGAGCACCGAGCACGTCCTCGAAGGCCTCGCGCGTCTGGGTGGTCTGCACCACCACCCCCACTGTGCCCGAAAGGTCTGCCGGCACGTCCGCTGCCCGCCCAGCGACGAGCACGTCCCCGCCCGCTTCGCGCGCATAGGCGACGAGCCCCTCGACCTCGGGATGGCCCGCCTCGCCCACAACGACAACGCGCCCGCATTCGCGAGCAAGCTTCGCCGCCGCCTTCTGCGCACGGGCGACATGGGGGCATGTTGCATCGACCACGGGAAGCCCGCGGGCTTCTATCTCGCGTCTGACCTGCGGCGTCACACCATGGCTGCGAATGATGACGCTGCCCTCGACGGCTTGCTCGGGGCTTTCGACAGCGCGGATGCCCCGCTCGGCAAGCTGCGCCACGACCTGAGGATTGTGAATCAGCGGGCCGAGCGTGACGGCGCGCGACCCCTCCGACGCGGTATCAAGCGCCATGTTAAGCGCGCGCTGGACCCCGTAGCATGCTCCCGCGCATTTCGCCCGCGTCACCTTCATTCCGACTCCTTCGCCGCGATGATCTCCTCGGGAGTATGCTCGGGAATCGCATGATTCGCGAACACGTCCGTGAAATCGCGCCCGTCAGGGAACAGCGCCACCATGTCGACCTCATCACGCGGCACGCGCTGGGAGAGGGCGAAGCACTCGCGCATCGCATACCACGTGCATCCCTCCAGACGGTCTTCCTTGGGAAGGAAGTCGAAATCGCTGACGAGCAGGGGCGACCCGAATTCCATCGTGATCTTGGGGAAGCGGAAGAACTTGCCCTTCTGCTTCACGTACTCGGCATTGCGCACGGTCATAGGGAGGATAGGCGCATGCCCCATCTTCGCGATGAACGCGGCGCCGGAGTGGATTTCAGGCTTCTTGGTCCCCTTGCCGCGGCGCGTCCCCTCGGGGAGGATGCCGACGAGCTCGTTGTTCTTCAGGTTGCGCGTCGCGCGCTTGATGGCCACGCGGTCGGCAGCATCGCGTTTGATGGGGAATGCGCCGACGCGCGAGAGAATCTGGCCCACGAGACCGCGGGCATTGTCGAAGAGCGTCTCGCGACCGAGCAGACGCACCCACTGGCTGGGGCGACATGCGATATACATGCAGGCCACGTCAAGGAACGACGTGTGGTTCGCCACGAGGAGCACGCCCGATTTCTTATTGAATGCCCGCAGGTTCTCGCGCCCATCGACGCGATAGCGGAAGCAGATTTTGAACACGAAGGCGACGACCACCCAAACGATGTTCCCGAACCAATGGGGAATCTGCTTTTCGGTCGACGTGCCCCCGAGCGGCATGTCCCACATCTTCTCGTATGGCAAAAAGACGCTCATGCGCAGCCCTTTCTCTTGAATATGCGCGCGAACCCTGCAAGTTGGGCGCCCCGGCCTGAAAGGTAGGGCGCCATTTCGCGATTACCCCTGAGCCTGCTCGGCACGCGAGCAGATGAAGGAGATGATTTCCTCGATGGTCTTGCCCGTCGAGTCGAGATGCACGGCGTCTTCCGCCGGCTTGAGGGGCGACGCGGCGCGCGAGGAGTCGATCTCGTCGCGCTTCTTGATGTCGGCGAGAACCTCCTCGTAGTTCGTCGAACCCACGTGACGCTCCTCGTTCTGCTTGACGCGACGAGTTGCACGCTCCTCCGCGCTTGCCGTGAGGAACACCTTCACGGGAGCCTCGGGGAAAACGACCGTGCCGATGTCGCGGCCCTCGACCACGTAGTCGCCCGCGCGGCCGATGCGCTGCTGCTGGGCAACAAGCGCCTCGCGAACTGCGGGAACGGCAGCAACAGGCCCCACGGCGCGGTCGATTTCGGACGTACGGATGGCATCGGTCACCTCCGTGCCCGAAATGAAGACGCGACGGGGAACGGGGTCGCCCTCGACATGTCCGAACTCGATTTCGTTGTCACGCGCGATCGCGCCGAGCGCATCGGCGTCGTCGAAGGAAACGCCGTCGGCGAGCGCCTTCCACGCGATGGCGCGGTACATCGCCCCCGTGTCAAGGCACGAGAATCCGAGCCGCTTTGCCGCTGCCTTAGCGACGGTTGACTTGCCTGCCCCCGAGGGGCCATCTATTGCGACGATCATTTCGCCAGCCTTTCAATATCGGCGCGAAAGCCCGGATAGCTTACGCGAACTGCCCCAAAATCACGGATAGACACGGGATGGGCTCCCGTGAAGCCAACAAGCGACCAGGTCATCGCAAGACGATGGTCGCCCAGGGAATCGAACACGAGCCCCTCGGGCGCGACGAGACCCGGCTTGCCCTCGATAAGCAGGTCATCGCCTTCGGCCCACGCGCGCACGCCAAGCTTGGAAAGCCCTTCCAAGATGGCCGCGAGACGGTCGGTCTCCTTCACGCGCAGCTCTCCCACCTCGTGAAAGACCGTCGTGCCTTCCGCGTGGGCAGCCACAAGGGCGAGCACGGGAATCTCATCGACGAGCGAGGCGATCTCGCGCCCCGCAACCTCGCACGAACGCAGATGCTCGACGTAGGAAACCGAGATGGTGCCGCAAGGTTCCTCCCCCGCGCTGCCCGTCGGCTTCAGGGTGATGTCGGCGCCCATGCGCTCGAGCACCCGCACGAAGCCGATGCGCGCCTCGTTCAAGCTCACGTTCTCGATGTCGATCGCGCTGTCGGGACGAAGAGCCGCCGCGCACGCCATGAACGCCGCAGACGAGGGGTCGCCCGGCGCGTCGACGTCGCAGGCGTGAAGGCTCTGCCCACCAACGACGGAAGCCTCCCCCGGCACCGCTTCAACATTGACGCCAAAGCCGGGAAGCATGAGCTCGGTGTGGTTGCGCGAGGGCGCCGGCTCGTGGACGCTCGTCGTACCCGATGCGAAGATGCCGGCGAGCAGAATCGCCGTCTTCAGCTGGGCGGAAGCAACCGGCGAGTCATAGGAAATCGCAGCGAGACCGCGCGTTCCCGCAATGGAGAGCGGCAGCGTCGTCGCACCTTCCGGGGCGAACCGAGCACCCATGAGCTCGAGCGGATCCGCGATGCGGCGCATCGGGCGGCGGCGAAGGGATGCGTCCCCCGTGAGCTCGACGGTGATGTCCCATGGCGCGAGCACGCCCATGAGCAGGCGAACCGTCGTGCCCGAGTTGCCGCAATCGATGGCGCCCTCCGGCTGCGAAGGACCTAAGCCGCCCCAGCCGCGGATGTCGCCCGCAAGGCTTCCGTCGGGCTGCTTTTCGAGATTGACTTCAGCGCCCAGGGCGCGCACGGCGCCGATGGAGGAGCGTACGTCGGCGGAGTCGAGCACGCCAGACACGTGCGAAGTGCCTTCGGCCATCGCGGAGAAGAGCACCGAGCGATGCGAGATCGACTTGTCGCCGGGGACGCGCACCGTACCCGTCAGCGGGCAGGCAAGCGGCTCGATGAGGGTTGTCTGCTCGGTTGTTGCATCTGCGGGCTCGGCGTGTGCTGCAGCGTCACCGCACACGGAGGACGCCGGTTGTTCGTTAGTCGACATGGATATGCTCCTTCGGGGAGAGCGGATTGAACGACACCGAAAAACCTGCGCCAATGAGCTGGGCAGACAGCTTCCCAACATCGCCCTCGTCGGTTAAAACGAGCGAGAGCACGGCGCGATCTTCGGTGATGTGATCGATTTCAATCGATTGGATATTGCAGCCAGCGGAGCTTGCGATCGTGGTGACCTCCGCGACCACGCCCTTTCGATCGGACATGGGAATGCGAACCTCGAGGAGCTTGTCGGTCGAGGGAACCCAAGCGGCAGGCAGCGCGCGGCGGGCCTGTGCCGCCTCCTCAAGAAGCCGCGTCGTCGCCTCGCGGTCGTGTGCGTCGATGGCGTCCGCGAAATCTCCGATGATGCCCTGCATCTCGCGCAAACCGCTCGTGAGCGCACAGGCATTGTCGAACGCGATGCCGCACCACAGCTTCGACGAACCCGCCGCAATGCGCGTGGAATCCTTGAAGCCGCCTGCAGCAAGACGCATGAGCGACTGTTGTTCATCGGCGTGGCGACTCGCCAACTGCACGAGCGAAGCCGCGATGATATGCGGAACATGGCTTACGACGGCAATGGAATCATCATGCTCATCAGGCGCTATGGCGACTACGCGCGCGCTCAAGCTCGTGATGAGCTCATGCAAGCGCTGGAAATGCTCGGGCGGCGTGTCCGCGTCGGGGCACAGAATCCAGTTAGCGCCCTCGAAAAGATCGGGACGGGCGCCGTCGATACCGTTCTTCTCCGAACCCGCCATGGGGTGGCCAGGCACGTAGTTGCGGCGGTACGGCAGAATTTCTTTCGTCGCCGCAAGGATGTGAGCCTTCGTGGAAAGCGTGTCAGTAACGACGCCGCGATAATCCCAATCGCGCAAAAGGCTCAGGTAATCATCGATCGCCGCAACCGGCGTCGCCAAGACGACGAGGTCGGCACGCTCTTTCACGAAATCGGAGAACGCCTCGCTTTCGGGGGCGCTAGCGTTCGCCACCCACCCACGCGAGATGGCCTCGCCGCAAGTCCGCGAATCGACGTCGACCCCGAAGACCTCGATATCGGGGTCGGATTTTGAAATGGCGGCCGCAAGCGACGCGCCGATGAGTCCCAGCCCAACCACGGCGATGTGATCGAACCCGTGCGGGACCTTATTTACAGCATTTTCAGACATGCACTAACCTTTTCCTCGCGCCCAAGTCCTCGTCGCCCGGGCAGCAGTCGTTTAGTTTAGCAGTTACGAGCAGATCGCGGCCTTCAGTTCGCCTACTTCCACATCCGTGAGCTCGCGCCATGAGCCGCGGGGCAAATCCCCTAGCTCGAGCGGACCAAAGGAAGAGCGATGCAGCGCGATGACCGGATAACCCACCGCCTCGAGCATGCGGCGAACCTCCCGCTTACGGCCCTCGCGCAAGCCGACGAGCACATAGCTCCCCGTCTTCTCGCGAACCGCCCGGCTGCGCTTGCCCGAATGCGATGCCTCGATGCCGCCCGCACCTGCACCCCTGCCAATCGCACGCGCGGCCTTTTGCGCGTCGTCGCCCCGCAAAAGCTCGGCACGAGCCGGAAGCGTCATGCCGTCAGAAAGCCGCACGCCCCGACGCAAGCGCTCGAGAGCATCGTCGCCCGGCGTCCCTTCCACCAGCGCAAGATAGCGTTTCTCCACGTGACGACGCGGATGGAGAAGCGCGTTTCCCAGCTCGCCATCGGTCGTGAAGAGAAGAAGGCCCGTCGTGTCGCGGTCGAGGCGCCCCACGGGGAACAGCCCCAGGAACCGATCGACGGGGACGAGGTCGGCAACCGTCGCGCGACCCTGCGGGTCGTCCATCGTGGTGACGAAGCCGGCGGGCTTGTGAAGCATAATCGTCGTATCGCCTGTGGCGAGGCGCACGGGCGTACCGCCGTCGACGCGAACCTCATCGCGTTCAGGGTCGACCGAGCACCCCAGCTCAGCAGGCTGCCCGTTGACCGTGACGCGACCGGCGACGATGATTTCTTCGGCATGGCGGCGCGACGCGACGCCCGCACGCGCAAGAAACTTCTGCAGGCGCATCATAGCTACTCGTCTTCCGTTTCGAACGTGAGATCGTCGAAGTCGATCTTGTCAACCACACCGAAGCCCTGGGCCATGGCCTGGCGAAGCATCTCCTGCGCCGAACCGTCGTCCATACCGGAAAAGCCCTCGTCTTCGCCGTCTTCCCCCGCCGCATCGTATGGCGCAGCCGCACGGTAACCCGCATCCCGCGAGAACAGCGACTCGGGCGCCGTATGACCCACGAGCGCCTCGCCGGGAGCCGCCCCACTCATGTCGCCTTCATCGTCGTCGTAGACGATGCGGTCGAGCACATCCCCCTCGTCGCGTTCGAGCGCGGTGCCGCTCGCCTCGTGCGAGGCGGAAAGGCGCTCACTGATGAGTGCACGCGTCGCGTCGTCTGGCGCGAACTCGGACAGATCGGGCAAATCGTCGGTGGAGCGCAGGCCGAATTTCTCCAAAAACGCGCGCGTCGTAGCATAGAGCGTGGGGTTGCCCGGCGTGTCTGCCGCCCCCGCCTCCCGCACGAGGCCCTTCTCCACCAGGGAGTTGATGGAGCTGTCGGAGTTCACGCCGCGTACGCTTGCCACCTGGGCGCGCGTCGTGGGCTGGGTATACGCCACAATCGCGAGCGTTTCCATGGCGGCTTGGGAGAGCTTGCGCGAGTCCCAGGAAAGGACGTACCTCTCGATGAGCTCGTGGTAGGCGGGGTGCGTGTACAGCCGCCAGCCGCCCGCCACTTCGCGCAGCTGGATGCCGCGGTTTTCGGCCTCGAGCTTATCGCGAAGCCCCACAAGGGCACTCTCGATGTCAGCGGGATCGACCTCGAGCATGTCGGCGAGCGCGATGGTGCCAACTGGCTCGTCGGTCACGAACAGCATTGCCTCGATCGCCCCTGCGAGCTGGTCTTCCTGCAAACCTTCGAACATAGTTACCCCTCCTCGCCCACCGACGTGAGCGCGTCTTCACCCGTCAGGTCGAGTTCGCCCGACCCTTCGATGTAGTCGATCGAGATATCGCCGAACAGCTCGTCTTGGTTGATCTTCACCATGGAGCGCTTGTAGAGCTCGAGCACCGCGAGGAACGTCACAACGACCACCGGGGTCGGGGTGCGCTCGTCCACCAAGTCGGAAAAACGGAGGTGGCCGCGATTGACGATGCGCTGGTGAATAGCCCGCACGTGCGTCTCGACGGGAATGGGCTTCGCGGCAATGTGCTCGCTTTCCAGGAGAAACACATCGCGTCGCGCGAGCGCGCGGGCGCAGGTGAGCGCGAGCCCGTCAAGCGTCGTGTCCTTCAAATAGTCGGGCATGAGGCTCAAAAAGCACGCGTCGGGTCCGAACGGGCGCGTGTGCATGCGGCCTTCTGTCAAAAAACGCGCGTGCAGGGCGGCGGCGGCGTTTTTGTACTGCTTGTACGCGAGCAGCCGTTCGACCAGGATATCGCGTGCCTCGTTAGGCGAAAGCTCCGCGATGTCGCCGTCGATTTCGGGTGCATCTTGCGGAATGAGGCTTTGCGCCTTGATCTCGAGCAGCGTCGATGCCACGAGCAAAAAGTCGCTCGCCACGTCGAGGTCGAGGTTCTTCATACGCGTGACCTCGGCTAAGTACTGATCGGCGATCTCGGTGATAGAAATCGCGCCGATGTCGACTTTCTGCCTGCTCACCAGGTACAGCAGAAGATCGAAGGGACCCTCGAAACTCGCGGTGCGAACCTTGTACGACATAGCTTCGCCCCCTTAGGAAACCTTGAACGGGAACAGCAGGTTTGCCACATTGCCCGCCGTGGCATCAAGATAGATGCCGATGGGGTCGACGTGCAGCACATAAGGCAGCACGATAAGCACGATCAAAAAGACGGGCATGGCGTACTGCTGCACGCGATAATACTTGGGAAGATGCTTCCTCGGAACGACGAGCGCAAGGATCGACGAACCGTCGAGCGGCGGGATGGGCAGCAGGTTGAAGAACAGCAGATACAGGTTGATCAGCGCGAACATGGGCAGGAGCATGAGATAGAAATACGAGAAAACCTCGCTTTGCGCCGCGAGCGAGGGAGCCTGCCCGTAAAGCGCCCAGGAAGTCGCCCCCGCGAGAACGGCCATCGCGAGGTTCGCCGCGGGGCCCGCGATGCCGACGACGACGTCGCCCGTTTTTGGATTCTTGAAATACGCGGGGTTGTAGGGCACCGGCTTCGCATAGCCGAACACGGGGCCGTTCATCGCGAGCATGCACAAAGGCAGGATGACCGTGCCGAAGGGGTCGACGTGCTTGAGCGGGTTAAGCGACAGGCGCCCCGCACGCTTGGCCGTGGGATCGCCAAGCTTATACGCCGCAAACCCGTGCGCCACCTCGTGAAACACGATAGCGGGCACGAAGCTTAAGATAGCGCAAACGATGTATGCGAGATAATGTGTCGACATAGGGTTAAGTGTAGCGCAAGGGAAAGCCCGAGCGATGCAGGCGCCATCCGCTGCGCGAAAAGTGCGTATTGAAAAGATACGGCAGCGACCTAGTTATCGCTGCCGCCTGAACCTTGAAGACAAGGCGTAAGATCGCTCTTGGCAAGGTTGCCTTGGCGAAGTCGGCGCCCGGGGGCTTGCGGCCTTCGAGCCCTACCCCATCCCCGGCCAGGATTGTTGGCGGAGGGCCTCGTAGGTTGCGATGGCCACGGCATTCGAGAGGTTCAAGCTGCGCTCGTTCTCGCGCATGGGGATACGAACGCACGCGTCGAGATAACGCTCGATCACGGACGCATCAAGCCCGCGGCTCTCGCGTCCGAACAGGAGAAACGCGCCTTCACCGTAAACCGCATCGGTGTAGTTGCGCGACACGTGTCCCGTGAACAGGTGCAGCTCGTCTCCCCCGTGTACCTCGAAGAACGCGTCCGCACATGGCCACTGCACTATCTCGACGTCGTCCCAGTAGTCGCAGCCCGCACGCTGCAGGTTGCGCTGCGTCAAGCGGAAGCCCATGGGCTCCACAAGATGCAGCACCGAGCCCGTGCAGGCGCATGTGCGGGCGACGTTGCCCGTGTTCTGGGGAATCTCAGGTTCGACAAGCACAATGTTCAGGGGTTTCACTTCTGCCTCTTATTCCGCGCAACGCAAGCAATCGGTAACGTGGGGCTGGGTTTCGAGCCGGCTCCATGCTCAAACAGTCCTGAGCTCGCACGAACAGCCCGCTGGGCTGTTCGGCTCGTGCGGAACTGCGCGTGGAGCCGGCCCGGAACCCAGCGAACCGGCTGTGAGCAACAGGTCAGCACACGAATCACGCTTGCGCTTTCTGCTTCTCCATCTCGGCCTCAAGTTCCTCGTTCAGCACGAACCACTCTTCCTCCGCTGCGGCGATTCGCTTCTTGAGCTGGGCGTGCTCGGCGATGGCGTCCGACGAGGCGTCCTCGTTGATGTAGAAGTCAGGGTCGGCCATAAGTTCAAGCAGCTCCGCCATGCGCGCGTTGTCGCGCTCCATCTGCTTGTCGAGCTCGGCAATGCGCTTGCGGTGGTTTTTGAGCGCGGCGTAGGCTCGGTTGCGCGCCTCAGCTTCGCGGCGCTTCTGCTCCTTGGTCTTCGGAGCGCTACCGCGCGGGGCCGTGAGCTGCGTCTTCGCACCCGACGAAGCGCCGGCAACAGCCGTGTTGCCCGACCCGGTCTTGCCCGACGCCGGAGCCTTCCCCGCCGCCTTCATCGCGCTTGCCGCTTTACCGCCCGAGCCTCCCATAACCTCATCGACGAGCGATGAATCCTTCGGAGCCTCACCATCGAGCTGGCCGCTCTTATATAGGTAGTAATCATAGTCGCCCGCGTAGTTGGTAACGCGGCCGTCCTTCACTTCCACGATACGGTTCGCAACGCCCCTGATGAGGTGCCTGTCGTGCGTGATGAACAGCACCGTGCCCTCGAACGCGTTCAACGCCTGCTCCAAGATGTCGGCGCTCGCGATGTCCAAGTGGTTGGTCGGCTCGTCGAGGCACAGCAGAGGACGCGGCGCCACGAGCATCTTCGCCAGCGCAAGGCGGCTCTTCTCGCCACCGGAGAGCACGCTCACGCGCTTGTCGACGTCGTCGCCGTTGAAGAGGAATGCGCCCAAAAGCGTGCGCACCTGGCTGATCGTCCAGCCCGGCGCCACGTGGTCGATTTCCTCAAACACGGTGTTTCCCGAGGTCAGCTCCTCAAGTTGATGCTGAGCATAGTAGGTTTTCGACACATGCGTGCCGTACTTGATCGCGCCCGCATCGGGCTCGAGCACGCCGGCGATCATCTTCAGGAGCGTCGACTTGCCAGCGCCGTTCGGGCCAACGAGCGCCACCTTCTCGCCGCGGTACATCGTGAAATCCAAGCCGTCGTAGACGTGATGGTCGCCGAAGGACTTCCGCAGGCCGCGCGCCTCGACAACCATGTCGCCCGTGCGCGGCGGCTGCTTGAAGTTGAAGTGCACCGTCTTCTTTTCCTCGGGGATCTCCACGAGCTCGGCCTTGAGCCGCTCGAGCCTCGCCGCACGCTCCTGCGCCTGGCGAGCCTTCGTCGCCTTGTAGCGGAACTTCTCGACAAACGCCTCGAGGCGCTTCATCTCCTCGATCTGCTTGGTGCGCTCCTGCTTCAGCCGCTCGATGCGTTCGGCGCGTTGGCGCAGGTAGGCGGTGTAGTTTCCCTTGTAGAGGTTGACCTGCTGGTTGTCGACTTCCGCCACGCGATCGACCATGTTGTCCATGAACGCACGGTCATGACTCACGACGATGACGGTGCCCGAGTAGCTGCGAAGGAAGCTTTCGAGCCACTTCACGCTCTCCAGGTCCAGATGGTTCGTCGGCTCGTCGAGCAGTAGCACCTCGGGATTTCTAATTAGCAGCTTCGCGAGCGCGATGCGCATCTGCCAGCCACCTGAGAACTCGCTCGTCATACGGCGCATGTCGTCCTCTTTGAAGCCAAGGCCGAACAGCACGCCGCGCACCTTCGCCTCGATGACGTATCCGCCCAGCCGCTCGAACTCGTCGCGCGCACGGCCCGCGGCGGCAAGATCGCGCTCGGTGGGGTTTTCCCCGAGCGATTCTTCGAGTGCGCGCAGGCGCTTCTCGGCAGCGAGCACCTCGACCTGGGAGGCCATAACCTCGTCGAAGATGGGCTGCTCGTCCATCTCGATCGCCTCCTGCTCGAGATAGCCCACGCGCGCGCCCTTTGCGAACAGGATGCGGCCCTCATCAGCATCTTCCTCGCCGGAGATGATGTTGAGCATAGTCGTTTTGCCGGCACCGTTCGGGCCGACGAGCGCTAGGCGGTCGTATTCCTCAAGTTTGAAGGTGACGTCGCTGAACAGCACGCGACCGCCGAATGACTTGGAGATATGCTCGAGCTGCAAGATCATAGGTATCGTTCGTCTTTCTAAAATGCCAAAAGTCTAACCTATTTATGATACCCGAGAATGAGCGCGCGCGCCGAGGGAAAGCTCCCCTATACAAAACGAACGCCCACGAAAGGTCGCAGGCGTTCCGAGGACAGCAGGAGCATCCGCTCGCTACGCGGGCCGACGAGAAGTCCCCCAGCCCCGCACTATTTGCCGTCGGCGATCGCAGTAACCCAAGTTCGTGGTCAATTGAGCGAGTTGAGGGCGCTCTACGAGTTCGCACCCCTGTTGCTGTGAGGAATCTTCGCGACGACGACGAGAAGGCAGCCGAGCGCAAGGAGCGCCGAGAACCCGAGCGCGGCGTGGAAGCCCATATACTCGCCCGATAGCGGGAAGCACCCGATGAGAAAGACCATGACCGCCGTCGCGAGGGATGCTGCGATCTGGCGCGACATGATCATCCCTGCCGAGCCGTGCGTCGTCAGGCCCGCCTTCCCCAAAGAACCCAAGCCCCACGACGTCGTGGTGGGAATAAGAGTCGTAAGGCCCACGCAGCGCAGTGTTTGGCCTAACGCCATGAGCCACAGCGGGGCATCGCTTGGAACGATCGAGCACAGAAGGGCGCCCACAAGGAGGAAGCATCCTCCGAATATCGCAACCTTTCGCGCGCCGAAGCGATCGGTCGCCATGCCCGCGCCTGGCTCGAACACAAGCGCCGCCAACGCTCCGGGGAACAAAACGAGGCCCGCCTCGAAAGCGTTATGCCCGCCCGCCTCGATGACGGTGAGCGGGATGATGAGCGTCATCCCCATGAAACAGCCATAGAGCAAACACTGCGCGACAATGCTCACGCGATATTCGCGAAACGTGAAGATCCGCAGGTCGAGGAGCGGTTCTGAGATTGTGTGCTGACGCGTTACGAACAATGCGACGCACGCGATTCTCACAAGCACCGGCGCCCACACGAGCGGCTCGGTTAGCCCCATGTTGGCAGCAGCCGTGAAACCAAGCAGCAGCCCACCGAAGCCGAAGGTGGAAAAGATGAGCGAGGTGACGTCGAGATGAGCGGCGGCGTCTTTCACCTCGCGCTCCCGAACGATGGCAAGCGCGCAAACGATCAGCACGGCCGACGCGCACGCCAAGATGAGAAACATCGCGCGCCAGCTGAACGCCGTGCACAGCGCGCCACCGACAACCGGGCCGATATTAGGCGCGAACCCCAGGGCAATGCCCGCAATACCCATCGCCATCCCATGGCGGTTCTCGGGAAAACGCGTCATGGCTATCGTCTGCAGCAACGGCATGAGCACGCCGGTACCAAGCGCCTCGAGCACGCGGCCGATGATGAGCATCGGGAAGTTGACCGCAAGGCAGTCGCACAACGACCCGATGAGATAGAGACCGTACGAGTACAAGATAAGGGAGCGAACCGACAGCTTCCGCTGCAAATAAGAAGCGAGAGGAACCGCCGCGCCCATGCAGAAGATGTAGATCGTCGCAAGCCATTGGCCCCAGCCGATTTCCGTCCCTAAATCACTGAGAACGACATCTGCCATGGCATTGAGCGCCGTCTGCGTCATGCCCCCCGAGGCCGGTACCCACTACCACGATGGCGAACAGCGCGTAAACGTAGCTTTTGCTCTGATTCATCTTCTGACAGCTTCCCATCTCCCACTACCTGCGCCCACGCCTTGCGGGAAAGACAATCCCGAAGCGAAAAGCGGCCGCAAATCATTTTGCGCACAAGGGGCGATGGTAGCGGAGCGCAGGCGCGGGGTATCCCCGCCGCATGCTGAAAATCGACGCTTCCGTGAGAGGATGCGTTCATACCAAAGGAATGAGTCCTCGAATAGAACGAGTGCTTTGGAATAGGCTATTTCTCAGCTAAACGCAACTCGGCCCCAAAGTTTTCTGCCTTGGGGCCGAAGATGTGCGCGCCCCGAGCGCGAGAGCACGCCCCGAACTTAAGGGCACGTCCCCCTAGTGCGAGGGCGCGCGATTGCGCATGTTGGGAAGAGCGCGCTACGCGAGCTTCGCGCCGGCGTTGGGGCCAGGCGAGCAGGTGAAGAGCTCGTCGACATGCACGAGCACGCCGCCCTTTGCCGTGATAGGCGCACCCATCGCCGCAAAGCAGCCGTCCACCCACGCCTTCAATTCCTCGAACTGTTCACCCTCGTTGATGTAGGTAGCCGTGCCGTGAATCTGGTAGGCGCCTTCGTCTCCCCAGAAGGTGATGGCGACCTTCTGGTTCTCCTTCAGGTTCGCAAGCGTCTTGTTGAAGAACTGGTCGGAGATGTAGACCGTCTCGGCATCGATGACTTTCTTCATTCCCATCGGGTCGGCGTTCGGCACGCCATCGGGGGTTGCCGTTGCGAGCACCACGTTCTTCATCTGGTTGAACGCATCCTGTACCTCTTTGGGCATAACCGCCATAGCATCCTTCTTTCTCGCGGGTCCAGCAGGACGCGTACGGGTGCGTCCCGCAATCTATGACCCCATGATACCCCCGAACGCCCCTTCGCTAAGCAACCTTTTCAAGCCGCGCTTTCTCGTTTTCGCGCACACGGGTCTTGAAAGCGAGGCTCAAGACCAGGTAGAGCGCAACCGTCATGGGAGCGGTGGTGAGGAAGGGAACGGACACGATGCCCGCCGAGTACAGGACCATGTTCACGATGCTCGTCACGGCAAGCGTGACCACGCCGCGCCAGTTGACAGACTCAACCGAGGCGAGCGGCACGCCGCGGCTGCCGATCTTTAAGGGGCCGCGGACGATGTAGTAGTCCGTGATGAGCAGCATGCACCAAGAGATAGTGAGGATACTGCCGAAGCTCATGAAGGCGTTCACCTGGTCTAAGATGTTTCCCAGAATGAAGGCGAGGCCGATGGCGTTCGCGATGACGACGGCGACCGGCCAAGAGAGCTTCACGCCGAAAAGCGAGTCGAACAGGTTCGTCACCGCGTTCGCGCCGCCGATGGAGTTGGAAGTCTCGACTTTCATCTGCGAGAGGCAGATGATGGCAAGCCCGATGCCTCCCGCCGCGAGCACAAGCGAGATGCCGGGGTTGGTGATCGCCGCGTGCGCAGCTCCCGTCGCATCGTAGCCCTGCGCGCTGAAGTACTCGACGGCTTGCGAGAACCCGAAGTACGTGATGAGCGCGCCGAAGAGGTAGGTGATCACGGCGAACAGGCTTCCCACGCCGGCGATAGGGACAAGATCGCTCTCCTTGCGTGCATAGCGCGTGAAGTCGGCGGCGAACAGCGCGAGCAGGCCGCTCGTCATGATGGCGTAGTTTACGCCGTAGGCGAAGCCCTGCCCCACTTCCACGCCAGGAATCATCACGCCGTGAGTGAGGGCATCCCCCATCTGCCCGTTCGCGGCGATCAGGTACACGACGTAGCCCATCACGCAGAACAGGGCCACCACGAACGCCGCGTTCATGCGCGCGATCACCTTCGTACCGAAGAGCGCCATGAAGATCCAGACACACGAGATGCCGACGAAAAGCACCCAGCGCTCCCAGGTCGCGTTGAGTCCGAAGGCGTAGAGGATGGCGTTGCCGAGCTGCACCGTGCCCACGGCGAGCACGCCGACGAGCAGGAAGATCCAGATGAGCGAGCCGACCGCAGAACCTTTGGTGCCGAAGATGTAGAGGCGGCTCGCCACGTTGTTGGGCAGCCCCTCGCGGAAGGTGATCTTGCCCACGAGGTAGGTAAGGACAAACGACAAGGCGAACGTGATAGCCATCGCCACGCCTCCAAGCTGACACCCCGCATAGAAGGCCACGATGCCGCCGCCCATGAGCTTCGAAAGCGACGACACGACGCCCGAAAGGATAGCGGCGATGTCGGGCCAAGCCAGGCGCACCGAATCGGGTACGCGCTCGAAGAGCGACGACTGCGAGGTCGCCTTGCCCTTCGACGGCGCCCTGCCTTGAGCCGGAGCCGCCACCTCAGCCGGTGTTTTCCCCTTCGCAGCCGAAGCCACACATTCCCCTTTGTTCATACTTCCCCTTTTCCTTGCAATCTGAATCATCGAGCAACGCAAAGATGAGCCGAACATCTCAGGGAAGAGGGCTGCCGAGCGGTCCCTTGTTGAACGAGGGAAAAGGAACCTGATTGGGAGGGACAGCCTTTACAGGGGGATAGAAGAGCTGTTTTGTGGAGGGGACAGCCCTCTTCCCTGGGAGATGGGCGCCCAAGGCGAGCGCCCATCGTCGAGTGAGACCCTGCCATTCGCCCGCCCGCGAAAGCAGGATGGAAAGCGGTCGCATGCGCGGGGCCGCGACCGCCAAGAGCAACTTCGCGCTACGCGACGCCCAGGTTCGCGAGCACGATCATGACGATCAGTGCGCACAGGCCGGCGCCGATGGAGATGGCGGCGATGTGCTTGTAGGAGTTGCCGTGGTTCAAGCCCATGGCAGCCAGCATGCCGAACATCGCGCCGGAGTTCGGAAGCGCGCCGCCGATGGTCGCAGCCGTCGCGATGATTTTCGCGAGGGCAGCCGGATCGCAGCCGGTGGCCAAGTAAGGCTCAAGGAAGTTCTGGGCGATGATGCCCACAGCGCCCGAGCCGGAGCCCATGACGCCGCCAAGGACAGCAGCCATGGTGGCGGCGGAAACGTAGGTGCCGCCAGGCATGTTGAAGATGGCCTCGTAGATGACGGTGAATCCGACGGATGCCGCAGCAACCGTGCCGACGCCGACGGCCGCAGAGGTGAACAGCGCGGGGCCGAGAGCGTTCTTCGCGCCGTTGCCCATGGTGTCGCGCTGGCTCGGGATGTACTTGTTGAACACGATCATGGAGACCACAACGGCGACGATCATGCCGATGTAGACCACATTCGCCACGCCGAGCTGCGAGCCTGCGATGATGATGACAATCAGCAGGATGAGCGGCAGCAAGGACATGAACAGGCTCGGGGTCTCCTTCTGCTCGGCAGCCTCGGAGTCGGCGGTGGTGATCTCGTAGGTCTCGCCCTTGGCCTGAGCGCGCTTCAAGGCGAACTTGATGTAGAGGCAGGAAACGACAATCGCGATGATGGAGCCGACGATGCCGAGCACGGGAGCTGCGGTCATGGAGACGCCGCAGCCGTTAGCAGCGTTGATCCACGCAATGGCGGGAACGCCCGGAATCATGGCCATCGTGAACGAGCAGGCGGCCAGAGACCACGCGGCGCAGAACAGATGCCAGGGGATGTTGCATTCCTTGAAAATCGGGCGAGCGAGCGGGATGAGGGCGAACATCGCCACGAACATCGAGATGCCGGCATAGGTGAGAATCGCGCCGACAGCGGCGATTGCCAGGAGCACCAGATACGGGCTCTTCGTGCCGACCTTGCCCACGATCGCCTGCGCGATGGACTTCGCAGCACCCGACTTATCGATGTACTCGCCTAAAATCGCCGCGCCCACGAAGATGAGCAGGTTTTCTGGACGAAGCTCGCGAGGCCTGTCACATACGACGACTTCGCGCCGAGCATCGCATCGGCGATGCCCATGCCGTTTGTGACCGCGATAATGACGGCGGTCACAACAGAGGTGATAAGTACATTCCAGCCCTTCATGGCTGCAATGACGAAGAAGACGAGACCGACGATGATGCCGATAACTCCAATCCACTCCATGTTGCTTTCCCCTTTCGTAAAGCAGGTTGATTATCTGCAATGCCGCTGCAAAAGAGACTCCAGCGTTGGCGGTACAGGAAGGTTCTGATGCAGCGACGTGCATTCGAGAGGCCCGCCCGAGTCCCCTTGATCGATCGGGCGGGATGTTGCAAACGGCTTGGCCGCCCCGCAGGCCGGAAGAACCCGACCTGCGGGATCGCAGGTGTTTACGCCATGTCGTTGCGGGTGGCGCGCATGAGATCGATGACCGAATCGTGCTTCATCTGCAGCTCGTTGCGGCGGATGGTGCCCTCGTCGAAGGTCGTGAGATCCTCGGGGCTTTCGAACATCGTGCCCAAATCACCGCGCTGTTGATTCAGGCGGATAGCCTCATCGGCGTCGTACGGGATGAGCGGGGTCTTCTCGCGCGGGTTCCAGATGATGAAGGAAGGCTTGGTCGCATCGGGAGAGGGCATGCCCTCGCAGTAGCGCACGTCGCCGTACTTCTCCACGAGCTCGTCGATCGGGCCGAAGTCGAAGGCGCGAAGCGGGCAGCTCTGGGTGCAGGCGGGCTGCTTGCCGTCGGCCAAGCGGTCGATGCACATGTCGCACTTGCTCATCTTGCAGGTGGGCTCGTCGGTCGCGAAACGCGGGGCACCGTAGGGGCACGCGTCGTAGCACTTGCGGCAGCCGGTGCATTTGTCCTGGTCAACCAAGACCGCGCCGAATTCATCCTCTTTGTAGAGGGCACCGGACTCGCACACCTTCACGCATGCCGGGTCCTCGCAGTGCGCGCACGGGAACGCGAGCGAATGCAGGCGGATGTCGGGGAAGGTTCCCTCTTCCCATTCGTACACCGTCATGTACTTCTCGGCGCCCGGCTCGATGCCGTGCCAATCCTTGCAAGCGATGCTGCATGCCTGGCAGGCGTAGCAGCGGTTCATATCGAACATGAAACCATACTGGGTCATCTGTTATTCCTTCCCCTCACCAAGCGTGCGACGCAGGTTCAGCGCCACGCTCGCGCCGCGCATGCCGCCGCGCTCCGCCTCGTTGCCGAAGCCTTCCGCATCGCCGTCGCGCACCTTCTCGACTTCCACCAGGCCCGCGGTGATGAGCGCGCCCAGGATGTGGGGCAGATGCCCGTCGTCGAGCAGGATGTTCGGGGTGCCGCGGAGGTCTTTGCCGAACGTGTTGCATTCGGCCGGCGTGCCGTCGGTCTGGAACCAGGCGCCATGGTGCACGGCTGCGGTGCCGGGCATCATGCGGTTGGTGACGTAGGCCGTGAGCTCAACCTCGCCGCGGTCGCTGTAGACGCGGCAGATGTCGCCGTCTTTGATGCCGCGCGCCTGCGCGTCGACGCCGGAGATCCACACCGCGTGGCGGTAGCAGTCCTCACGCATGAGCGGGTTGTTGTCGTTGCTGGAATGCTGGCGGTAAATCGAAACCGGGGACACCATCGACAGCGGGTACTTCTTGACCTTCGGGTTGTAGAAGCCGTCGTTGGAAGCCGATCCGATGTCGCCTTCGACATAGCTCGGGCTCCACACTGGCATCGGCTCGATCTGGCCGCGCCAACGGGACTCGGTCATGTCGTGGGTCTTCACATAGTTCGACGAGAACTCGATCTTACCGCTCGGGGTCTCGAACGGGCTCTCACCGCGCTCGATCCTGGTCCGGAACGGGTAATACGGCGAGTCAATCTCGGTGCGGATAACCGGATGCGCGTTGAACTCTTCCCAGGTCGGGCGCTTCTCGTAACCGAGATAGGCCATGATCGTCTCGTTGTTCGCCCAGTTTTCGAAGGCCTCCTTGTACACGGCCTCCTGAGCGTCCACCCAGTGATCGACGTCAACGTCGAGCATGCGCGGGTTGTACTTGTCGGCAACGCCCAAACGCTTGGCGATCTCGGTCCAGACCCATTCCTTCGAGCGAACCTCGCCCGGGAAGTCAAGGCCGCGGCCGCAGAACGTGAAGTAGTTGCGCATGCCGTTCGGGCCGGACACGAAGCGCTGATGGCCGTACATGTACTCGTCCATGCCCTCGAACTGCCAGATCGGCGCCGGCAGGATGATGTCGCAAAGCTCGGCGGTAGGCTGGTTCAGGTGCCACTGGAAACCCCAGTTGAACTCGGTGGACGCCATGCCGGCGAAGCGCTTGTTCACGTTGGAGTGGTTGTTGCCGTAGTTGTTCTCGAAGATGATCATCTGGATGTTCGGCAGCGGAGAGTCGTTGGTCGGAGAACCGATGCGGTGACGGAACTCGGACTCGCTCATGCGGCCTTCCCAGTAATCCTTCTGGCAGGCGAGAATCTCGGTGAGGCAGTTGTTGTTGAACAGCACGGCCGGCTTGTAGCTGCCCGGATCGCGATGCCAGTCGGCGCGCGGGGCGGGAACGCGGCCCGGGGTGGGCAGGCAGGCGCCCGTCTCGCATCCGCCGGGGCAGGCGATGTTGCCGGTCATGGATTGGAGCAGCATCGAAGCGATGGCGGAGTAATCACCCATGTGGCGCTTCGCGCAAGAGTAGAAGTACTGCAGGTGGACCGGCTTGGTGGTGCCGTACAGACGCGCGAACTCGCGGATGGTCTCAGCGGGAACGGCGCAGATGGGAGCGGCCCATTCCGGCGTCTTCTTGATGCCGTCTTCGCCTTCGCCCATGACGTAGGCGCGCCATTCCTCGAAGCCCGCCTTGTCGACCCACTCGTCGACGAACTCGTGATCGATAAGGTCCTCTTCGTAGAGCACCTGCGCGATGGCGAGCATCATGGCAAGGTCGGTGCCGGGGCGGATGGGGATCCACTGATCAGCGAGGATTTCCGCAGACTGGGTGTAGCGCGGGTCGATGACGATGGTCTTGCAGCCGTACTCGTGCGCGAGCTGCATGTAGTACGACGTCGGGCCGAACCATGCGACGACCGGGTCCATGCCCCACATAACGAAGAGCTTGGAGTTGAAGATGTCGGAAGCCTCGAATCCCGGGGATGCGTCGGAGCGGCCGCTCGCGACCTTCGTGAGGTCCACACCGAGGTGAAGCATCTCACCTGCGGCGTGACCCGACGTGGAGTGCTCGCCCCAAGCGCCGAAACCCGCCTCCCACCAGGGCGCAAGCGGGAAGCCGTTCTTCTCGAAGCTGGGGTACTGCGAATGGAAGATTCCGTAGGGGCCGTACTTCTCCTTGATCTCCTTCATTTTGTCGGCGATGGTGTCGAGCGCCTCTTCCCAGGAAATCTGCACGAAATAGCCCTTGCCGGGGCCCTTTTCGCCCACGCGCTTCATCGGGTACAGAAGGCGCGTCTCGGCCTCGATTTCCTTCTTCCAGGAATGGCCCATGGCGCACGGGCGCATCTGGACGTTGCCCTTCCAGATGTTCTCCCAGCCGCAATCCTCGCGGCTGCTTTCGTTGGCGTTGACCGTGTCGTCCGGCTCAATAGCGATGAGCTTGTTGTCCTTCACGTGGCACTTCAGCACGCATGCCGAGTCCCAGCAGCCGTTTGCCGGGCAGGAAGTGTAGAAAATGCGCTCCCCCTCGTGCTTCGCGCGGCTGGCATCGATGATTCCTTGCTTATCCACCGACTCCTCCTTTTGTTGCTTCGAGTCGCGCGGCCTGAAGGGGTTTGCGTTGTGATTCGCTTTCGCGGTTCGCCTTACGGCCGTTTTCTCACGGCCCTGGCTTGATGGCGCATCCCCCCGGTTGCGCGGCTTCCTCGTCCGCCCTCGTCTGTCGGAACCGCTGGCTTCACGTGGGATCATGGCCCGCCAACGGTTCGTATTCGGCGTTGAGTGGAAGAATAAGGAGCGCGAAAGGCGCTGGTAAGGGGTTTCGGTGATTTCGGCGTTGGAGTCGTTTGCCGCCGTCGTAAAGGATTTCTTGCATGAAAGAGTCAGTTTGCAGCCGTTGAAAAGCGTGCTTTGCA
Organism: uncultured Ellagibacter sp.; assembly: GCA_934663775.1. GTDB lineage: Bacteria > Actinomycetota > Coriobacteriia > Coriobacteriales > Eggerthellaceae > Ellagibacter. The sequence continues at coordinate 21,083 of CAKUKU010000008.1, forward strand.
GCGAGAAAAAGTTAACTCCGGTAATATGAGCGCACAGCTATAAAGATAAACCCCCGGATCTGGGTGGTTATACCAGGTTCGGGGGTTTGCGATTGCGGAGGCGCGTTATGCGGCGACACCGCGCCGACGCCGCGAAAGCACGGGGAGAACGCGGCTGCCGCACGGGGCAAGCCGCGTCGCTTCGCTACAGATGGAAATACCCGTCGGGGATGTTGCTGCGGATGAAGTCCATGAACTCGACCGCCAAAGGAGAAATGGCGCGATCGGGCGCCCAGACCAGATCGACCGGGTAGCGCATGGGGTCGGTGTCCACCTCGGGCCACAAGATGTTGGGGTCGTTTCGGTAGCGCTCGGCCACGCAGCGGGGAACCGTTCCCCACCCGAGTCCCGCGCGAACGCCCGAGACCATCGCCTCGTGCGTGTCGAAGCGCGCCACCATGTTGTGGTCGCGCAGCGACACCCCGTAGCGGTCGCGGAAGTGACGGTTGCCCACCATATGCCGCCCCGAGTTCCACTCGTAGATGATCATGGGCCATTCGAGCAGCTGCTTCACCTTGATGGGCTGAGGCACGCTGTTGTACGGCGGCTTTTCGGGCATGAGGAACACGAGCTTCGAATGCCCGAGCGTTTCGGAAACGAGGCCGTCTTCGATGGGCTCGTTTTCCAAGATGGCGAAGTCGAGCTTGCCTTCCTTGAGCTTCTCCATAAGCTCGGGCTCGTAACCCGCTTCCAAGTGGACGAGCGCCTCTTCGTGCAGGTCGTGAAACTTCTTCACCAAAGGCGGCAGGAGCGCCACGCCGTCGGCGAAGCTCATACCCACCTCGATGGTGCTGTCGAAGCTCTCGTCGGCCGCGGCGAGCTCGGCGGCGAGCGCGCTTTCGAGCGACGTCATCTTGCGGGCGAACTTCGTCACGATGACGCCGGCCGGCGTGGGCACCACGCCCGTCGAGGTGCGCTCGTAGAGCTTGGTGCCGAAGCGCGCCTCGATGTTCGCAATCTTCTGCGAAAGCCCGGGCCTCGACATATAGAGTTTCTCTGCCGCCTGCGACAAGCTTTTCGTTTCCGAAACGGTCACAAGCACTTCGATATCGTCAAGCTGCATGACTCCCCCTATCATCATTTTGGCAGCTATCAAAGCGTTGCTGTAAATTCGACTTGACAGCCGAATCGGATCGGCGCAGCAAATCCCCTCTTCGATGTAAAGGGGAGTTTACGACCCTTCGAACGCTTTTGCAAAGGAGCCGGAGACGACGGCATAACACCTTCAAACAACGCTGCCCGAACGGCATCTCGCGGACGCGTCGAGGCGTACGCATCGCCGGCACCTATAATGAAGAACGTAACACCCCCCCCCGAACGTCAAGTTCGGAACCTTAAGAGAGAGTTTTCGACCATGGATTACCGCAAAGGCCTGCATATCGACCCTAAGGCGCACATCGCGAAAAGCGCGACCGTCATCGGAGACGTGACGATCGGCCCCGACGTCACCGTGCTCGAGGGTGCCGCGATCCGCGGCGATTTCGACGGAAGCATCGAGGTCGGGGCGGGCACGAACGTCCAGGAAAACTGCTGCATCCACGTAAACACCGGCGAGGTGACGCGCATCGGGCGGGACGTGACGGTCGGACACGGCGCCATCGTCCACGGATGCACGGTCGGAGACGGGTCGCTCATCGGCATGGGCGCCATCATCATCGACCGTGCCCGCATCGGCAAACGCTGCCTTGTGGGGGCAGGCTCGCTCGTCACCGGCACGGCCGACATCCCCGACGGCTGGATGGCATACGGCTCGCCCGCGAAGCCCATCCGACCGCTACGCGATGACGAGCTGGCCAGCCTTGTCGATGCCGCCGAGGAATACCGCGAGATCGGACACAACATGGAAAGCCAAGGGTTCCTTCTGCCCGGAAGCGAATACAGCCCGATCTAAATCGCGACCCGCGGGAGGACGACCACGCAGGAATGTCGAACCTCCCCTAGCGCACGCGATTGACGAGCTCCTCCCCCGCTGCGAGACGGGCGATGTTCTCCCAAATCGTTCGGTGCGCCCGATAGAACATGCCTTCCGCGACGCCGCCCACATGGGGCGAGAAGGCGACGCGCGCTGCCGCCTCGGGCGATAGGTTCACGAGGGGGTTGTCGAGCGTCACCGGCTCGGGCGTGAGCGTATCGAGCCCTGCGGCCGCGATGCTTCCCGCTTCGAGCGCCGCGACGAGCGCTTCCTGGTTCACGATGTCGCCGCGCGCCGTGTTCACAAGCACGCCGTCGGGACGCATCTTCGCGAGGAACTCCCCGTCGACCATGCCGCGCGTCTCGTCGGTCACGGGAACGTGCAGGCTCACGATGTCGCAGGTGGCAAGCAGGTCGTCAAGGCTTGCGAAACGAACGCCCAGCTCATTCTCCGTGCCCTCGTCGAGCGGGTGGCGCTTGTTGTAGAGCATCTTGCAGCCCCAGGGGCGAAGGTAGCGCGCAGTCGCCTGCCCGATCGCGCCAAAGCCCACGAACCCGACTGTGCAATCTCCCAGCTCGCGGAAGCCCTCCACCATCATGCGCTCCTTAAGGGCGATTTGGCGACCCTCGCGAACCGCCCTGTCGCCTTCGAGCGCGCGCCTTAAGCACATGAGCATGAGCATAACGGCCTGCTCGGCGACGGTCCCCGCGTTCACGCCCGCGCAATTGCACACGGCAACGCCCTTGGCGCGCGCCGCGTCCACATCGATCGCGTTGAACGCCACGCCCTCGGAATGGATGAGCTTGAGATTCGGCATGGCCGCGATAAGCTGCGCGTCCACCGGACTTATGGCATCGGCGACGATGACGGAGGCATCGGGCGCGAGGGCGAGCAGGTCATCGTTCGCGGCGCCCCGCTCGGCGCACACAAGTTCCACCTCGCGCGTAATCGGCAGGTCAGGCAGATACTTGCGCGTGCGCGCCTCGCTCCCAACGGTCAGAACCAACATGTAAGTCCCCTTTCGACTCTTGCGGCAAGCCGCTACAACAAGCCCATCCACTGCCAATACGGCACGGAAACCGCGAGCCCCACAAGGCAGGTCGCGAGATAGACGCCGCAGTACTTGGCAAGCTCTGAATGCTTCGCCATCTTACCATCGACCGCGTAGAACGCGGCGAGGTATATCGGGCTTTGATATTTCGCGAACCAGGCGATAACGAGCGCATACGCCGAGAATCCGAGCACCCACGGGTTCACGCCCACGCTCGCCGCCATCGGCACGAGGAACGCCATGAGCAGATTGAGGTACGCCACCTCAGAGACGATGAGGAACCGAAGCACCACCGTGATCGCACCGATTCCGAGCACGAGCAGGTACGGATTGCCCGCAAGCGCCTGGAAGGCAGGGCCGCACGTCTGCATGACCCAATCGTTAAGTCCCGCCTCGGCGAACACCGAACCCAGCCCGAGCGCAATGCCGATGAAGAGGAGCGACGTCCAGTTCACGCCCGACTTGAATGCAGGGACGTCGATCACCTTCAGCACGAACATGGCAACGAGCGCCGCAAGACCGACCGCCATGGCGGACACATGATGGAACGGCTCGGTCGCCCACAAGACGACGGTGACGAGAATGATGCCGAGCATGCGCTTCTCCACCGCCGAAAGCGGCCCTAATCCATCGGGAATCGGCTGGCTGGCGTCCTCGTCTGTCCCTCCGCACGAGGACTCGCCAGCCTTCTCCCCTCGCCCGTATATCCCCATGATCAAGAAGTAGTTCAGCACCAGCACCACGACAAGCCACGGAAGCGCCGCCACAAACCACGACGCCATATTGAACTGCTCCTGCACATCGGCAGGCAGCGTCGCCATGAGCGCATAACCGGTAACCGACGCAGACACGATCGTCGGCGCGACCGTGCGAATGCCTACGAGCATCGCCGCGAACAGCCCGGTCGCACGCTTGCCCTGACGCTCATAGCCCAGCTCGTCCCCGATATTCATGGCAAGCGGGGCGAGCATGGCGCCTTTGACGGCGAGGCTTGGAATCAAGGGGCCGAGAACGGTTCCCGTGACGAGTTGGGCTGCGACCTGGCATCGAAAGGTGCGCGGGAACTTGCTCACGATCGCAAGCGCGATGCGCTTCATAAGGCCGCTCGTCTTCATGCCGACCCCGAGCGTAAAGGCCGAAAGCAGCAACCACCACGTGGACGATGCGAACGTCGAGAACGTCGCGCCGACGGAGATGCCGGCGACCACGACAAAGAGCACCGCCATCACCACTGCAGTGACGAACTCGGGCAGAACGCCGGTAATCCACCACACGATAGCCATGATAAGGATGCCGAGCACCGTCGTCGCCTGATAGGACAGTCCCGGAATCGGGCAGGTCGCGATAAGGACTGCCGCCGCAAGCGCACCCGCCGCAGCACATCCCAGCTTGATCTTTCGCTTCGCTTCCTCTTTCACCAGCACACGCTTTCCCTCGCAATTGACGCGGTCAATCATACTCCCAAACGAAAGCGGCGACACGATTCTCCTCGCGCCGCCGTTTGATTATCTTTATTTGGAACACACCTCGGAACACAGCTTGGAAGGCGACTTAGAGCATAGCCTCCTCGACGATGCCCTCAATGAGCCGGCAGAACTTTGGTTCAGCCTCTTTGGCAACCTCGAAGACCTCGGTATCGCTCGGGGAAGATCCCTCCACGCCCGCTGCCATGTTCGACACGAGCGAGATGCCGAGCACGCGCATGCCCACATGGCGAGCTGCGATGACCTCCTCGCACACGCTCATCGCAACCGTGTCGGCGCCCCATACGCGGAATGCGCGAATCTCTGCGGGAGTCTCGAAGCTCGGACCCAAAAGCCCCAGGTAGACGCCTTCCTGCACCTTCACATCGCGCTCGAGGGCGACCTTGCGGGCAACAGCGCGAAGATCGGGGTCGTAGGCGTCGGTCATCGAGAAGAAGCGGAACGCAATGCCGTCGGGCTCGGTGCCGACGATCGGGTTTCGCCCGGTGAAGTTGATGTGGTCGCTCATGATGCAGAACTCGCCAGGGGCATAGGTCTCGTTGATAGCACCCGCCGCGTTCGTCGTGATGAGCGCGCGCACACCCAAAAGATGCATGAGCCAAATGGGGAACGCGACCTCCTGCGGCGAATTCCCCTCGTATCCGTGCAGGCGGCCCTGCATGGCGAGCACGCACTTCCCGCCGAGCTCGCCGCACACGAAGCGGCCCTTGTGCCCCGTCGCCGTGCTACGCTTCATATGGGGAATCTCGCCGAACGGGACGACGACGGCGTCCTCGATCTGCTCAGCCAGGGGGCCGAGCCCCGAACCGAGCACGATACCGACCGCAGGTTCGCGATCGCCGAGGCGCTCCCTCAGGACGGCGGCAGCTTCTTCGAGATTTGCCTTGAGCACGTTATCAGCAGACATGTACGCTCCTCACGATAGTAGACATAGTCGAATAGCGCTATTCTACCGCAAAGAGAGCGACCGCCGAAGCTCGCGTTGCGCGAGGTGCTAGCACCTCGGCTTTCGCGCCGTGAGAACGCGCGGCCGACCTGCAAGATCGGCGACGATGTGCACATCGGAGAAGCCCGCCGTGCGCGCCAAAGACGCCGCCTCGTCAAGGCAGGTCTCGTGAAGCTCGAAGGCGCAGCCGCCGCCGGGACGCAGCGCCCGCCGGCACCATTCGATCTCGCGGCGGAACACATCGAGCCCGTCGGCGCCCCCTTCGAGGGCAAGCGCGGGCTCGAAGGCCGCGACCTCCTGGGGGATTTCCGCCATGACGGCGGTGGGAACGTAAGGCGGATTGGAAACAACCAGGTGAAGCTTGCCGATCGCCGCCTCGGGAACGCCCGCCGCAAGATCGCATTCAACGACGCGCACGCGGTCGGCAAGCCCGAGCGCATCCGCGTTCTCGCCCGCAAGCGCAACGGCATCAGGCGAGATGTCAGTGGCGATAACGCGCGCGTCGGGACGCTCGTAGGCGATCGAGCACGCGATGCAACCGCTTCCCGTGCACAGGTCGGCCACGTAGAGCGTTTCTGAATTGGAAGGTTCCGAATTATCCATTTCACCAGAATCTTCGGCGGAGCCTTCCGAAAGCACGCTCGCCACCCGGGAAAACAGGTCCGATTCGTCGCCCGCTTCCCCATCGACCGCCTCCGCTGCGCGCAAAAGGTCGCCCTCCCAGGCGCCGATTCGAGAATCGCGCGCCACGCGCTTGTCGGCAGGCGGCAAAAGCGCGAGCGCCTCGCTCACGAGCACTTCCGTTTCCGGGCGCGGGATGAGCACCCCGCGGCGCACCTTCACAGCGATGTGGCGGAAGGCGACCTCACCCGTGATGTACTGCAAAGGCTCGCCCGCGCCACGACGCGACACGTAGCCGCGAAGCACATCGCGCTCCTCCATGGAAAGCGGGCGATCGAAATTGACGTAGAGCTCCACGCGACGCAGCCCCGTGGCCTCGGCAAGAAGCCATTCCGCCGACAGACGCGGGTTCTCATCGCCCTTGCGCGCAAGATACCCCTGCGTCCACTCGAGCGCCGCTTTAATAGTCCAAACGTCTTCCGTCATCGGGAAACAACCCCTTTCAAAGGCGCACGCCGGTCGAAGCCCCTGCGCTCAGCGAAGCTTACACCGCTTCGGCGAGCTTGCGGGCGCGGTCAGCCGCCTGAAGCGCGGTGATAACATCGCCAAGCCCGTCGCCTTCGAGAACCGAGCTGTACGTGGAGTTGAAGCCAATGCGATGATCGGTCACGCGGTCCTGGGGAAGGTTGTAGGTGCGGATCTTCTCGGAGCGGTCGCCCGAGCCGATCTGTGCGAGGCGCTCGGCACCTTCGGCGGCCTGCTGCTCGGCGAGCATCTTCTCGTAGAGGCGCGCACGAAGGACAGCCATGGCCGCGATCTTGTTCTGCAGCTGCGACTTCTGGTCCTGAGACTGCACGACAAGACCGGTCGGCAGGTGCGTGATGCGCACGGCGGAGTCGGTCGTGTTGACGCACTGTCCACCGGGGCCGCCGGCGCGGAACACGTCGATACGCAGGTCGTTCTCGTTGATGTCGACCTCAACCTCATCAGCCTCGGGAAGCACGGCGACGGTCGCTGTGGACGTGTGAATGCGGCCCTGGCTTTCCGTCTTGGGCACGCGCTGCACGCGGTGCACGCCGGACTCGTACTTCATGACCGAGTACACCTTGTCGCCCTTCACCTTGAACTGGATTTCCTTGTACCCGCCAGCCTCGGACGGGGAAACGTCCATAAGCTCGATCTTCCACTTCTGGGAAGAGCAGAAGCGCTCGTACATCTTGAACAGGTCGCCCGCGAAGATCGCCGCCTCGTCGCCGCCGGCAGCAGCGCGGATCTCAACGATGATGTCCTTCTCGTCGGCAGGGTCCGAGGGAATGAGCATGAACTTGATGTCCTCTTCGAGGGCAGGCATCTTCGATTCGGCCTCGGCGATCGTCTCCTGCGCGAACTCCTTCATGTCAGGATCGGCGAGCATCTCCTTGGCGTCGTCGATGTCGCTGCAGCATGCGAGGTACTCGCGCGCCTTCGCGGCGAGCGGGCCCTGGTTCGCGTATTCCTTGGCGAGGTGGTTGTATGCCTTTTGATCGGCGAGAACCGCCGGGTCGCTCATCTTCGCCTGGAGCTCCTCGTAGGCGGAAATGATCTTCTCAAGCTTCTCGCGCATGTCGTTATCTTGCATTTCGTACATTCCTTAATGCGAATTGCGTTGTCTAAAGCCGAACAATGATACCAAAGGGCGCTTCCCACAGAAGGGATGCCCCGCGTCCTTCGCAGGAAATCCCTCATGAGGCGGCATGCCGCGCCGTTAAGGGGGCATGCCATGAAGCGCGGAGATGCCCCCGCGCTAAGGCTCGGCGGACGCCAGGTAATCCGCGGCGCTCTCGGCGGCTGCTGCGCCGTCGGCCACGGCGGTCACCACCTGCCGCAAGCGCTTTGCGCGCACGTCGCCCGCGGCGAACACGCCGGGGACACCCGTCGCGCCCGACTCGTCGGCAACGACGTATCCCGCCTCATCAAGCGGCAGCGCGCCCGCCAGAAAATCGGTGTTGGGAACCGACCCGATGGCGATGAAAAGCGCCGACGCGGGAAGCATCTTGTGCACGCCCGCGTTCACGTCCTCGATTTCCACACCCGCAAGTTTTCCCTCTTCAGCGCGCAGACTGACGATGCGCGAGTTCCACTCGAACGAGACGTTCGGCAGTTCCTCCATGCGCTTGCGCTCGATTGCCGCCGCGCGCAGCGTGTCGCGCCGATGGATCACATGCACCCACTCGCAAATGCGGGCAAGGTAGAGCGCGTCGGCCGCCGCGGTGTTGCCGCCGCCGATCACGCACACGTCCTTTCCGCGGAAGAAATTGCCGTCGCAGGTCGCGCAATACGACACGCCGCGCCCGGCGAGCTCCTCTTCCCCTTCGATACCCAGCTTTCGCGGACGCGCACCCGACGCCACGATGACGGCACGCGCCTTGTGCACGCCGAACGCCGTGGTGAGCACCTTCACAGCGCCTGAGAAGTCGACCGCGATCACTTCCTCGCTCACGACTTTCGCGCCGAAACGCTCCGCCTGCTCCTTCATCGACCAGGCGAGCTCAAACCCGCCGCCCGCGCCGTAGCCCGGGTAGTTTTCCAGCTGTTCAATCTGCGCAAGCTGCCCACCTGGGGAAACCCTCTCGTAAATTGCGACTGCAAGCCCGGCGCGCGCAGCGTAGAGCCCCGCGGCGAGCCCCGCCGGCCCCGCACCCACAACCGCAACGTCGAGCACCTCGTTTTCAGCCATGACGTCCCTTTCCGCCATTTTTTCTTTTGCACACAGTATAACGATGAATGCGCGAAAGGCGCCGCGACGACTTTCACCGCCACGACGCCTTTCGGATATGCGATATAAGGTTGCTAAGCAAACAGCGCGAGCACATTCTGCTTGGGCTGCGCGCCCACCATCTGGCGCTTGGGAGCGCCGCCCTCGAACAGAATCAGCGTCGGCACGCTCATCACGCCGTAGCGCTGGGCGATGTCGGGGCTTTGGTCGATGTCGAGCTTGTACACCTTGGCCTCGCCGGCCTTCTCAGCGGCGACTTCCTCGACTACGGGGCCGAGCATGCGGCACGGACCGCACCACGTCGCGAAGAAATCAACCAGAACGGGCGTATCGGATTTCAGGACCTTCTCCTCGAAATCCGCCGAAGTCACCATTTCACTCATGTTCCCTGCCTCCAGAATAATCGACTTGAAACCAAGCTGCACGCCGGAAACCCCTAGCGGCCAAATGCTGGGCACCATTGTAGCGCTTATGCGCGAAACGTAAGCGAGGCGTTACTGGAGCGGCGCGAAACTGAACTATAATGACACCCGAGAAGAGAAAGGGCGCCCCATGAGCGAACTGATGCAGGACACTATTGGCAACACTGTTGACAAATCCGCAGGTGAAAGCAGCGATTTCGCCGCAAGCGCGAACAGAGGCGCCCCCTTCAACCCGCCCGCGTGGGAAGGCGTCCCGCTTGTGCACGCGAACCTCGTTCTCGAGGGCGGCGCGATGCGCGGGCAGTTCACCGCGGGCGTGCTCGACTTCTTCATGGACCAGAAGTTCTTCTGCGACTACGTTGTCGGCGTGTCGGCCGGCGCACTTTGCGGAGGAAACTACGTGGCGGGCGCTCCCGGAAGGCCGAGCCTGATCAACGTGAAATACGCCGACGACAGCCGCTACCTTTCGATGCAGAGCTTCGTGCGCACGGGCAACGCCTACGGCCGCGAGTTCGCCTTCCACGAGATTCCCGACGTGCTCGAGCCCATGGACTACGAGGCATTTCGCCGCTCGCCCATCCGTTTCGAGGTCGTCTCGACCAACCTCGAAACCGGCGAGGCGGACTACCACGAGATGCGCGACTACCACGACGACCTGCCCTACATCATCGCGTCGTCGTCGATGCCGCTCGTGAGCCAGATCGTCGAGGTGGATGGCAAGCTGCTGCTCGACGGCGGCACCTCCGACAGCGTGCCGCTTCTGCACTCGATTCTCACCGGCGCGAATAAGCACGTAGTCGTGCTCACCCAGGCCCACGACTACGTGAAGCGGGCGAACAAGCTCATGGCGCTCATGCGCCAGCGCTACGCCGACTACCCGTATTACCTCGAGCGCCTGCAGTACCGCCACTACGAGTACAACCGGCTTTACCGCTGGATCGCGCGCGAGGAAGCGGCAGGGCGCATCTTCGTGATCCGCCCGCCCGAGCCCGTCACCGTGTCCTCCATGGAGCACGACGCAGAGAAGTTGCTCGCGCTCTACGAGCAGGGACTCGCCGCCGCCGCAAAGGCGTGGCCGAAGCTGCAAGAATACCTCGCGAGTTAGCGCCCCTCCGACGCGCTGGGCCCCGCGAGCCTGCGAGCCGGCGTGTGTTTCAAGGTCATCGCTCACGCGTGATTCGCCAGCTCACAGCCAACCCGCGCCCCGTCAGCTCACCCGCTTGAACGCCTCACCCATCCGTCGACAAAGAAGATCCCCATGCCAACCGACTTCATATCGCTGTTCACCGCCGCGCTTATCGCCGCAGCCGCCCCCATCATCGCCAAGCTCGTTCCGCGTGGGCTTGTGCCCGAAACCGTGATTCTGCTTTTGGCGGGCGCGTTATTAGGTCCCTACATGGCAGGGGTCATCGAGCTGACCGACTCGATCGACATGCTCTCCGAGCTTGGCCTTGCATTTCTGTTCCTCCTCGCAGGTTATGAGATCGATCCGAAGAGCCTCTCGGGGAAGCAGGGAAAGAAGGGGCTTGCCACCTGGTTTGTCAGCATGGCAATCGCTCTTGTTCTCGTGCTGTTGTCGCCCAATCTCTCCGTGAGCCACATCGACGGGCTCGCCGTGGCCATCGCGCTCACTACGACGGCGCTCGGTACGCTCATGCCGATCATCAAGGAGCGAAACCTCGAGGGAACCCCCGTCGGCGAGGGAATCCTGTCGTTTGGCACCTGGGGCGAGCTGTGTCCCGTGCTCGCCATGGCGCTCTTGCTTTCGTCGCGCAGCAAGTGGCAGACGCTGCTCATCCTCGCAATCTTCGTCGTCATATGCGTGATCATGGCCATCGTACCGGCAAAAGCGCGCCGCGGCGGGCATCGCATCCACCAGTTCCTCATGTACAAGCGCAACACCACCTCGCAGACGTTCGTGCGCGTGACGGTGGTGCTCTTGATCGGGCTTGTGACCGTGTCGGCCGTGTTCAACCTCGACATCGTGCTTGGCGCGTTCGCCGCCGGCTTCGTTTTGCGCTACATCATCCCCGAGGGCGACCATGAGCTCGAATCGAAGCTCGAGGCGATCGGCTACGGGTTCCTCATCCCCGTGTTCTTCGTCGTCTCCGGCGCGAAGATCGACCTGGCGGGCGTCGGCGAGAACCCGCTTCTGCTCATCCTGTTCATCTGCGCGCTGCTCCTGGTGCGCGCCGTGCCCATCGTCGTTGCACTCTCGCTCGGCAGGGACGAGGACAAGCTGTCCATGCACAACCGCATTACCGTGGCGCTCTACTGCACGACGGCGCTGCCGCTCATCGTCGCCGTGACCTCGGTCGCCGTGAAGGCGGGCGCGATGACCCAAGACGTCGCGGGCACGCTCGTCGCCGCAGGCGCCGTGACCGTGTTCCTCATGCCATTTCTGGCGTCGCTCACCTATCGCATGATCGACGCGAAGCCGATTGCCGCAGTACAGGAAATCGCCGCGCACCCGAGCGACATCCGCACGATTCTGCACGAGCACTTGGATATGGAGCGCATGATGGTGCGCCAGGAGGCGGCCGCACGCCTCGCCATGCACGCAAGCGAATCGAAAGACGAGGATATCCCCTGGCAAGAAGCCGCTTTCGCCCTACAACGCAAGACCGAACGCAAGCGCGCGCTCGATGCGCTGCTCGACGCTGCGGTGCAAGACCTCGCCGCGCACAAGGACCAAATCGAGCAGCTCATCGAGGAAGGCCCCAGCGAGAATACGCGCGCAAAAGCCGCCGACCTGCGCAAATCGCGCCAGGAGCGAATCGCTCAGGCGGCAGTGCGCGAGTACAAGCGCCGTCTCGCGGAACTCGGCCATGCGGAGGGCGGCGGCAAAGACGGCGACTAGCTGCGTGCGAGGGGGCGACACAACGCGGTTCCCCACCAGCCCGTCAACCCTAGCGAGCGTTGGCAGAAAAGGCTCCCCTTTCTTCAGGTTTTCGTCAGATTTCTAAACGATTGGCGGGCGCCAGTCGGGCAGCCCCCTCTTGCGACGGTTCGCGTTGTAGCCGACGATGTTGTCGATCGAGCCCTGCATGCCGAAGGGGATGTAGTCGAGGTTCTCCAAATCCTCGGGAAGATAGCTCACAAGCGAGAGCGGCGCGGTTTGCTCCACGTGCTCGGGAGCGGGCCCCGGCACCGCGCAAAAGCCCACGACCGGCGCGCCTTTCGCTACGAGCTTGCGCTCGTAGCCGCTCCACGGCTCATCGGGAAACATCCCGCGCACATCGTCGGTTTCCCACTCGATCTTGTAACCGGCCAGTTCAAGCTGCGTTAAGGAGAAATCGCGAAACGGGGTGGAGTCGGTGCGCATGCGCACAGTGCCGCCCTCCTCAAGCACGCAGCGGTACTTCATCAGGCGATCGAGGTAGGTCAGGCGGCGGGGCGCGCGCTTCTTCTTGGGAAACGGCGTCGGGAAGTTGATGAGAATGCTTGCAAGCTCTCCCTCGCCGAACAGCTCGAGAACGTCAGGGTCCTCATCGTGCAGGAAGACGACGTTTCCCGCGCCCGCCTCGCATGCCGCCTCGGCCGAGCGCATCACGCAGATGGGGTCGACGTCAATGCCCACGAAAAGCGTCTCAGGATCGGCCTCGGCACGCGCCACCGTGTACTCGCCCTTGCCGCACCCCAGATCGAGCACAACGCGAGAAAACGTCTCGTCATCGGGGCGCACTCCCCCTTCGGGCGCCCAGCGGCGCCACGCCCCCCGGCGAGCGGACGGTTCGAACTCGAGCGCCGCCTTCGCGCCTTCCATCCGCTTCTCAAGCGAAAACCCCTTGTGCAAGCGACATGCCGCCGTGCGCATCTTCCCATCCTCCAACCGAAATCAATAAAAACGGCGGGCGCCCATCGCAGGACAGCCCGCCGCAACAGCCAATCACAAGGTTATACCAGGCCACACGAGGTTTATGCGCGCGTGCGAATCTCCTCGCACACCTTCGCGCAGAAGTCCTCGATCGTGGAGGGGTGCGTCTCGTTCGTGCGGTCACGCACGGAGATGGTGCCCTCCTCGGCCTCCTTCTCGCCCACGATCACCATATAGGGCACGCGGTCGATGGAGCGCGCCTCGCGGATCTTGTAGCCGATCTTCTCGTCGCGATTGTCCACCACGACGCGGATGCCGGCTGCCTCGATCGCGTCGGCGACCTTGTGCGCGTAATCGCGGCTCTTCTCGGAAACGGGAAGCACCTTCACCTGCATCGGCGCGAGCCATACGGGGAACTTGCCCGCATAATGCTCGATCAGGATGCCGATGAAGCGCTCGACCGAGCCGTAGCACACGCGATGGAGCATGACCGGGCGCTTCTTCGAGCCGTCCGCGTCGGTGTATTCCAGATCGAAGTTCTGCGGCATCTGGAAGTCGAGCTGCACGGTGCCGCACTGCCAGGTGCGTCCAAGCGAGTCGTTCAGGTGGAAGTCGATCTTGGGGCCGTAGAAGGCGCCGTCGCCCTCGTTGACCTCGTATTCCATACCGAGCTCTTCAAGCGCGGTCTTAAGGCCGGCCTCGGCTGCGGCCCAATCCTCGTCAGAGCCCATCGAATCCTCGGGGCGCGTGGAAAGCTCGACGTGGTAGGTGAACCCGAACTGCTGGTAGACCGAGTCGATGAGCTTGACGACGCCCACGATTTCCTCGGTCAGCTGGTCGGGGCGCACGAACAGGTGCGCATCGTCCTGGTTGAAGCAGCGCACGCGGAACAGGCCGTGCAGCGCACCCTTCATCTCGTGGCGGTGCACCAGTCCGATCTCGCCCGCGCGAATGGGCAGGTCGCGATAGCTATGCGGCTTGGACGCGTACACGAGCACGCCGCCCGGGCAGTTCATCGGCTTCACGCAGTACTCTTCTTCGTCGATGACCGTCGAGTACATGTTGTCCTTGTAGTGGTCCCAGTGGCCCGACGTCTGCCAGAGCTGCTTGTTCATGATCATCGGCGTGGAGATTTCCACGTAGCCGGCCTTTTTGTGGATCTCGCGCCAGTAGTCGAGCAACGTGTTCTTCAAGATCATGCCGTTGGGCAGGAAGAACGGGAAGCCCGGCGCCTCGTCGCGCATCATGAAGATGTCCATCTCGCGGCCGATGCGGCGATGGTCGCGCTTCTCGGCCTCTTCGAGGTTGTGCAGGTACTCCTCGAGCTCCGACTTCTTGAAGAAGGCCGTGCCATAGAGGCGCTGCAGCTGCTCGCGCGTCGCGTCGCCGCGCCAATAGGCACCGGCGAGCTTCATCATCTTGAAGGCGCCGATCTTGCCAGCAGAGGGAACGTGCGGGCCAGCGCACAAATCGACAAAGGACCCGTGGCGGTAAATCGAGATTTCCTGGTCGGTCAAGTCGTCGATGTGCTCGAGCTTGAAGCGCTGGTCAGCGAAGATTTTCTTCGCTTCGTCGATGCTCACGACTTCGCGCACGAAAGGCTCGTCTGCCTTGACGATTTCGGCCATCTTCTTCTCGATGGCACCGAAGTCGTCGGAGGAAATATTGTTAGGGAGCTCGAAATCATAGAAGTAGCCGTCGTCGGTCGCAGGGCCGAAGGCGATCTGCGTGCCGGGGTAAAGCTCCTGCACGGCTTCCGCCATGATGTGAGCGCAGGAGTGGCGCATAATATGGAGCGCCTCGGGGCTTTTCGCGGTGATGATCTCAACGGTTGCCCCGTCTGTCACGGTTGCCGTGAGGTCGACCAATGTGCCGTCAACCTTGCCAGCCAGCGCAGCCTTCGCAAGGCCCGCGCCGATGGAAGCCGCAACGTCGGCGACGGTCGCGCCGGCAGCGAGCTCTTTTACCGAGCCATCGGGTAGTGCAATATTCATGAGAGTCCTTCCCCATGTCAGGCGAGCGCGTCGCCTGAACCGTTGATTTCCTCGCTTGCAGCACTCGATTCCGCAAGCCAAACACACATAATAAGCGATGAAGGCGCTCACGCAACCGCAAGCACGAAACTTGCGCTAAGATAGTGCAGTTTCGGAAGGCGAAACGCGAACGAGCCGTTTGAGTGAAGGAGAGTCCGCCATGAGCGCGAAGTCTCAGGCAACCGTATGGATCACCGGAGCCGCCGGGCGCATGGGCCGCGCAATCGAGGCGCATCTCGACCGCGAGCGCTACCGCGTGGTGACGACCGATAGAGAACTCGACATCGTCGATCTTGCGCGAAGCGTCGCGTTCGCCGAAGCGGAAAAGCCCTCCTTCGTGATCAACTGCGCGGCGCTCGCGAGCCGCACCGAGGCAGACGCCGACCCCGACCGCGCCTACCAGGTGAACGCGCTCGGCGCGCGAAACTTGGCGATCGCAAGCGCTTCGGTGGGGGCGACGCTTGTGCACCTGTCGACCGACGATTTGTTCCCCGCCGTGTCCGAGCGGCCCTTCAACGAGTTCGACCCGACCGACCCGCCGCACATCTACGGCAAGTCGAAGCTCGCGGGCGAGCGGTTCGTGTGCGAGCTCAACCGACGCCACATCATCGTGCGCTCGTCGTGGGTCTACACCGCCGAGCCCGACGACATCTTAGCGCGCGCCCTGAAGGCAAGCCGCGAGGGGCGCACCGTTTACGTGCCCGCGAACCAGTTCGCCTGCCCGACCTCGGCCGACACGTTCGCCGACGCCGTCGTGGCCGTTATGGAGTCTAACGAGTTCGGCACCTTCCACGCCGCTTGCGCGGGCCTGACGAGCCGCTTCGAATTCTTCGAGCGCGCCTTCGAGCTTGCGGGCGAGCCGATCGGCAACCTGCGCGGCTCAAGCAAGCCCGAGCACGGCTACCGCATCGAGCTCGACAACATGATGGCGCGCTTGACCGGCGTGTTCGAGATGCCCACCTGGGAAGACGACCTCGCGAAGTTCGTCGCGAACCACAACTTGTAGAGGGGATAGCTGCCGACGTACGTCCCTATTGAGAACGCCAATCCTCAGATTTAGCGAGTGCATGGCAGAACGACTAGCCCAAGTTTTCCATACGCTTAGGTATCTCGGTAATCTGGGGGTCATTTCATGCGCTTCCCCTTTCGCGGGGAATATCGCCTCGTGCCTGCAAATCGCCCGCCCACGCCCCCATTCGCTCTGTTGCGCCTTTCGCGAAGGAGTCCCGCCTCAGCGATTGCTCCGCCCGAGAGGGTCATCGGAATTGCGGCGGACAGCAAAACGAGGCAGCGCAACCAAACTGCGCTGCCTCGTTTTGGTTTCGTTATCGTGCATTGTCACGATCTTAGCCTGCCGCCCTGCGCTGCCCGTGCTAGCGGCTACTCCTTCGCAACCCAGTTCTCGCGACCTTGCTTGTAGACGCGCACGCCCTCGACGTCGGCGAGATAGCCCGCAAGATGCGGATACCCCAGCTCACGCACTTTGAAGGACTTGAAGCGCGTGCGCACGCGCTTGGCCAGCTCGGCCACGGCGACACCGCCCTCGTCCGCGTTGGCCACTTCTGCGCGGATGAAGTCATCGGGCGTCGCGGGTGCGGCAACAGCCTTTCGCGGACGACCTCGGCGGCGCTTCGCGGGCGACTTCGGGCGCTCAGCTTCGGGTGCCTCGGTCGCATCGGCAGGCGCCGGCACATCGGGCGTTTCCGTCACTTTCGTCTGTACCTTGGAAGTCGAGGAAGCCGCATCCGCCTCCTTGGGGGCGTCCACGACAGCGTCCGTCGCCCCGCCGCCCTCTTCCGTCGCAGCAACAGCGCTCTCACCTGCGGAATTGCCAGCAGAAGCATCATCTGTTGCATCCTCAAGAGCGGCATCCGCAACGTTGCGCTTCTTGGAAGAAGAGCCTCTCGTCTTCCTCGACCTGTTTGGTTTCTGAGTCTTCTTATCGTCAGGCTCCTTCTTGCTTTCCATTTCAGCATCGGCATTCGACGGCTGCTCCTCGCCGCCCTCTGAAGGCGCGCTGACAGGCGCATCATCCGAATCTCGCTGCTCATCGGCGCCTTCCTCCACCTTACCAGAGGAAGATTCTCCCTGTTCAGAGCCTTGCGTCTTCACCGATTTGCGACGGCGACCGCGGCGACGGCGCGACTTCGAGCCGTGCGACGCCGCATCCTCGGCGGCATCCCCCTCGCCCACTTCGGTCTCGCGCGTAGCCTCGGCCTGCGAATCATCGCGCTCACCTGTGTTTTCGGCCTCTACCGCCGGCGTTTTCTCACCTGCAGCCTTCTCGCTTGTCGCATGCTCGTGCTCGACGCCCTCCGTGAGCTCGACCCGCACGTTCGAGCCGTCCTTGCGTATGGTGACGCTCTTGAACTCGCTCAAAAGCTTCGAGAGCAGGTTCGTTCCGAACGAGCGCACGTCGAAATCGGGATAGCGCTTGAGCAGACGGCTGCCCACCTCGCCGAGGCCCGTCGATTTCCCGTTATTCTGATTGTCGGTGATGATGTCAACGACCGCGCGCTCAACCTCCTCGACGGTTAAACTCGACGATGCGCCGTTGCCCTTGCCGCGGCGCGCCTCGCCGATGAGCAGCTCCAACGTGGTGAAGATGTCGCATGCCTTACGAAACGGCGTGGGCGTTTTCTTCTCGCCCATGCCGATCACCGTAAGGCCGCTTTCGCGGATGCGGCTCGCCAGGCGCGTGAAGTCGCTGTCACTCGACACGAGGCAAAAGCCCTCGACCGAGTTCGTGTAAAGAATGTCCATCGCGTCGATGATCATCGCCGAGTCGGTGGCGTTCTTGCCGACGGTGTAGCTGAATTGCTGGATCGGCGTGATGGAATTATCGAGCAGCGCGTCTTTCCACTTGGCGTGAAGGGTGCTCGTCCAGTCGCCGTAGATGCGTTTGTAGGTGATGGTGCCGTACTTCGACAGCTCGTCGAGGATGGGCTTGATGTACTTCGATGACACGTTGTCCGCGTCGATGAGCAGCGCGAATCGCTTGTCGAATGAGGGTTTCTGTTCCACAGGTTCTCCTTTTGAAGCGCCCTTTCCTGCGGGCGCATATTGTTCGCTCCCATGATACAACAGACGCGCTTGAAGGCGCGCCTTCACCATAAAGCGACCAGGATGCGCGGGGCGCGGGGACGAGCGAAGGGGCGTGCGCGCGGCGGGCGCAAGCGCGGGCGGGCGCACGAGGGCATGAGAGCACGGCAGCGGACGCCGCCTTTCGCGTCGCCCTACGCGTAGCCGTACCATTTGCGCAGCGCCACGAGAAAGCCCGTCGTCAAAACGACCGACGCCACCTCGGCAACCACGATGGAATACCAAATCCCGTCCGCACCGAGCACGATCGGCAGCAGGAGCACCGCGGCACTTTCAAACACAAGGGTCCTAAGAAATGAGATAATCGCCGACACAAGACCGTTGTTGAGAGCCGTGAAGAACGCCGAGCCGAAGATGCTCACGCCCACGAAGACGAACGCAAGGGAGTACTCGCTGAGCGCGACGACCGTCATGTCGCAGAGCGCGGCGTCGTAGCCGACGAAGATCGCCGCACACGGCCGCGCGAGAAGATGCACGATCGCGCAGATAGCCACGCCGCCTGCCGCCATGACGGCGAGGCATTTGCGGAAAAGGCCCTTAAGCTCGGACGTGTTTTTCGCGCCGAAATGGTAGCTCACGATGGGCGACACGCCAGTCGCGAAACCCATCAGAAGCGAAATCGCGATCCAGGCGATGTACTGGATGATACCGTAAACCGCAACACCATCAGGCCCGATGAAGATCATCAGCTGGAAATTGTAGAGCATCGACACGAGCGACATCGAGATGTTCGACACGAGCTCGGATGACCCGTTCGCGCACATCCGACCAAGGGCTCGCATGTCGACGAGCGGGCGGCAAAGGCACAGCGTGCTCGAGTTCTTGCGTGCGAAATAGAGAAGCGGGATGCCGCCGCCAAGCACCTCGCTTACCGCCGTCGCCGCCGCAGCGCCCGCAAGCCCCCAGCCGAGCCCCACGATGAAAAACGCGTCGAGCACGATGTTCGCCACGCCGGCGAGCACCATGACGGCAAGCCCCACCTTCGGCTTCCCCGCAGCGTTGAGGAAACTTTGGAAGAGCTGTTGCAGCATGAAAAACGGCAACGAGAGCGAGATTATGCTGCCGTAGACCACGCATTCCTCAAGCAGGCTTCCCGTCGCGCCGAACGCCGCGCCGACGGGCCGCACGATAGCGAGCGCAATCGCGCCGCACGCGACACCAACGCCGAGCGTCACGTACACGACAAACGAGAACAGCCCGCGCGCCCGCTCGTCGTCGCCCTCCCCCATCGTTTTCGCCACGAGCGCCGTGCCGCCCGCGCCGAACATGAAGCCGAGCGAGCCGAGCATCATGAACATCGGGTAAATGAGATTGAGCGCCGCGAAGGGCTCCTTGCCGACGAAGTTCGACACGAACAGCCCGTCGACGACGCCGTAAATGGACGTGAACACCATCATGACGCAGGTCGGTGCCGTGTAGCGAAACAACCGCCCAAGCGTGAAGTGGTCGGAAATCTTTATCTGCATGGCTTATTTCACCTTGTCGTTTTGAGAGATGGGAGTAGTTTTTCGAGTGGGAGCGGTACCGCTTTGGCTGGCACTTGCGCCCTTTCGAGCGGCGGGCTTTCCGCTTTGCGAGGAAAGACGCACCCCGGGAATTGCCGCGAAACGTGCGCGAAGGGAATCGGTGTAGCGACGCATGAGTCGAAATGCGAGGACGCGTTCGCGCTCGTTGAAATCGTCGAGCGCCGCCATTTCCGCCTCGACCATAGGGGCGATTGCGCGTTCGGCGAATGCGCGTCCCGCAGGGGTCAAGCGCGCGAGCGCGCCGCGGCGGCCGGGAGCACCGTCAAGCGAGACCATGCCTTCGCCCACGAGCTTATGGATGGAGCTGTTCACCGTTTGCTTGCCGATGCACATCTGAGCGCAGATGTCCCGCTGCGAGACGCCGCCCTCCCCCGCAAGGTAGATGGCGTAGAGAATGTCGAGCGCGCTTTCCGAGATGCCGAACGATGCGGCGAGATCACGGTAGAGCTCGTCTTGCTCGCGCCAAAAGCCATCGAGCACCTCATGAGCGCGGGCGATGGACTCCGCATGCACGGAGACGCTCGCACTCACGGGAGCATTTACGTTCGCGCTGGTTGACGCGGAGTTCGCGTTCGCGCAGGTCGACTCGTCACTTACGTTCAAGCAGGTTGGCGCGATGCCTGCGCCCGCCTCGCTTCCCGCATCGCCCGAGGCTGCATCATACGCCGCGTCGCCTCCGTTCACCACGTTCGCGACGTTTGCCATATCGCTTGTTTTGGTCGTCTTCGCCACGCCTGTCGCGGTTGCCGCTTTCGCCACGGTGATTCGCCTCCTTTTGGTCCGATTTCATACTTCACTATATACTTTAGTACGAAATCGGACTTAAACAGTTGCCTTCACGGAACGCTCATAACGCAGAACGGAACGCGGGAGGTTGTACGTATAGAGAAGAATCAGAAAACCCTAGATCGGAGAGATGCGTCATAATTACATAGGAACCTACCTGTACAAAATCGACACTTTTTTGTGAATTTTTCGATAAGAGTTCAATCAATTGATCGAATAGCTCACGAATCGCTTCACTACATAGCGAGATACTACCCAAAATCGCGTAATTTGTGGATTATTTTATATAGTTCCCTCGCTATATTGGGGAAAAAGCGTCATTTTTGTACAGCAAGGGAACGGCAGCCTTACACAGCGAGGGAATCACAGGTTTTCAGCAAGGGAACCACGGCTTTCTGCCGCAAGGAGGCGAAGCTGCGAGCCCCGGCTTCCCGCGCAGCCCAAATGAACCGCAGCGCTTTCCCGCCCCGCGTTTTCGTTCAAACCACCCCTTGGCTCCACCCAACCTTAGCGAGCGCAACTGCGCCCCTCGATATCCCGCAAAGGCCTAGCGGGTCCAAGGCAACGACTTTTCCGCCCGAATCGCTTCCCCCAGCTTCTATCTCAAGTCGCTCGCGATGGCTTCCACCGCCGCAAGCGCAGCGTCGACTTCTGCTTGCGTGTTGAAGCTGGAGAAACTCGTGCGCACGACGCCCTGCTCAGCCGTGCCGAGCGCCTTGTGCATAAGCGGCGCGCAGTGGGCGCCGGGGCGCGTGCAGATGCCGAAATCAGCATCGAGTCGCGCGGCGACCTCGCCCGAGTCGGCGTCGCCGATGTTGAAGGCGACGATTCCCGAGCGCCCAAAACTCGCGTGCCCGCCGTACACCACGATCCCAGGAATGCTCCCCAGCCCGCGCTCGAAACCCTCGACAAGCCCCGCCACCTGGGTAGCAATCGCAGTCGGCGTTTTCTGCGCCACGTATTCCACGCCAACGGCAAGCCCCGCCAGGCCGTGCGCGTTTTCCGTTCCCGCTTCAAGCGCCTCGGGCATGAAGGTTGGCTGGCGCTCGTCGAAGCTGTGCACGCCCGACCCGCCCTCGAGAAGCGGCGCTACCTCAAGCCCCTCGCGAACGATAAGACCACCCGTCCCCTGCGGGCCGTAGAGGCTTTTGTGCCCAGTGAAGCAAAGCACGTCCACCCCGAGCGCGGCCATGTTGACCGGCACAGCGCCCGCCGTCTGCGCCGCATCCAGAACGAACAGCGCGCCCGCGTCGTGAGCCATCGCAGCCATGCGCGCAACGTCGTACACATCGCCCGTCACGTTCGACGCGTGCGTGGCGGCGACCAGGTTCGCGCCCCCCTCGAGCGCGCGCTCGTAGGCTTCCCAATCAAGCGATCCATCAGGGAGAATGCGGGCAACCTCCACCTGCGCCCCGCGCATATCGCGAGCGCGGAAGAGCGGCCGCAGCACCGAGTTGTGCGACGCAGTCGTGGTAATAGCGCGCCCCCCATCAGGCAAAAGACCCGCAAGGGCGATGTTGAGCGCCATCGTGGCGTTCAGGGCGAACGATACGCGGGAAGCATCCGGCACGCCGAGCAACCCCGCCACGGCCGAGCGCGCCTCGAACACGGCCATGCTCGCCGCGAACGCCGCCGCGTGCGATCCGCGCCCCGGACCCCCGAACGATCCGATCGCATCCGACACCGCGCGAGCCACACCGTCGGGCTTCATAAGCGTCGTCGCCGCATTGTCGAGGTAAATCACGTGCGCACCTTTCGGGAAATCCGCCCGCAGGCGAGCAGTGTCCGCCGCAGGCGCCGAGTTCTTGTATAGTGGAATCATACCGCGAAAACGAATCGCGCGGCCACGCGCACGACAGGGAAAGGACGCCCCATGGAGCAGTACAAGCAGGAGTTCATCGAGTTCATGGTCGAAAGCCATGTGCTCAAGTTCGGCGAGTTCACGTTGAAAAGCGGCCGCAAGTCCCCGTTTTTCATGAACGCGGGCGCCTATGTGACGGGCGACCAGCTGCATCGCCTGGGTCTCTCCTACGCGCGCGCGATCCACGACAACTTCGGGCTCGACTTCGACGTCGTGTTCGGCCCCGCGTACAAGGGCATCCCCCTGTCGGTCGTGACGGCGATGGGGCTTCACGAGCTCTACGGCAAAGAGGTGAAGTACTGCTCGAATCGTAAGGAAGCGAAGGACCACGGCGAGGGCGGCAACCTGCTCGGACACGTGCTCGAAGACGGCGACCGCGTTGTCATGGTGGAAGACGTCACTACGTCGGGCAAGTCGATCGACGAGACCTATCCCCTCATCACCGGCGCCGCGAACATCGAGGTCAAAGGCCTTATGGTCTCGCTCAACCGCATGGAAGTCGGCAAGGGCGGCGTGAAGTGCGCCTGCGATGAGGTGTCGGAGAAGTACGGTTTCCCCACAGCAAGCATCGTGAACATGGCTGAAGTGACCGAGTACCTCTACAACCGCGAAGTGCGCGGCGAGGTCCTCATCAACGACGACATCAAGGCTGCTATCGACGCATATTACGAAGAATGGGGCACGAAGGAGTAAGCAAGCAAAAGCAAATGCCACTTCTCAGATGCGCCCGCATCCGATAGAATAGCAACGTTGCGCAAATCGCATGCCGGCGTGGCTCAACGGTAGAGCAACTGATTTGTAATCAGTAGGTTGCGGGTTCGATTCCTGCCGCCGGCACCATCTGAAAAACAATCCCCCATCCGGACATCCAACATTCCAGATGGGGGATTTTTCGTCGCCCTAGTCCTTCACCACGAGAACGGGAACCTTCGCCTCTTTCAGCACGAAGCTCGAAACGCTTCCCAAAATGCCGCGCAAACCGCCTAACCCGCGCGACCCCATGATGATGAGGTCGATGTTGTGCGCCGCCGCGTACGCGACGATCTGCACGCCGATGGTCGTCTCGGCCTGCACCTCGACATGCACCTCGTTCATGAGGCCGCGCGTCGCGATACGCACGTCGCGCTCGAGATGCGCCTGCGCATGTCCTCGCACCTGCTCGAACGCCTCCCGCATGCCCGCAGGCACCGCAGCCGCGGGAGCGGCAGTCGACTCGAGCCGCTCGATCACCTGATGCTCGATGTCGGTGACCTGCAGCACGTGAAGCGCCAAGCCCGGATCCTCCTTCGCGTAGCGCACCGCCTCGCGAAGCGCCGCGTCGGCAGAAGTCGAACCATCGTAGGGAACTAAGATGTTATCGTAGAGCATGACCGCCCCTTCCCCATCGCAATCCGTCAAACGCACTTTCGAAGACGCTGTGGCTTATGTCTCCTCAACTGCACATGATAGCGTGCTTCATTCATTGCGAACAGGGGAAATACTAATCTTTCTTCCCCCCCCCTCGCGAGGCGAGCGATGTTACGAAGGAGAAGTTCGGAGTCGAGCGGCTTGGCCAGATGCTCGGGCGCGACGAGGTGCCATCTTGCGAGGAGTTAGCGTCAAAGGCACAGCCAACCAGGCCGAACGCCAGGACGACGGCACTCAGACCAAAGGCTGCTAACTTTCTCCAGCGCATGCAATAAACCCCCTCGAAATGAAAACACTCTACCAGATTCGCGGTTCCCGAAAAACAGGGGGATGCGCGCCGCGGAAAACCCCGGTCACCGCGCCCTAGTCGCCGAAGTCGAAGAGGCTCTTCATGTCCGTTTCCTTCATAGACGCGCCCGACGAGGGCAAACTCGCCGCGCGGAACTTCTCCACGTCTGCCGTACCCCCTAAAAACTCCCCGACCGTGCCCACCATGGTCACCGAACGCCCCTTCTTGGCGGTGAACGCGACGACGCCCTGCGTGCTGTTGGTGGTCTTCGTCTTCAAAAGCGACGTGTTGAAGTTGACGAGGCGCTGGTCGCTCGACACGAGCGCTAGATCGCGATCCTCCGTAAGCACGGTGGCGAACAGGAGCTTTGCCCCGCCGTAGATGGCGTTCTTCAGGCGCTTGCGGTTGGTCTTCGTGGCGTAACCCGAAAGCGCGACGCGAGCCACGCGACCGTTGTCGAAGGCGAACAGCGCGTCTGCCTTGTAATCGTCGGGATCGATAACCCAGGTCACCGACTCGTCGGGATCCATTTCAAGGTCGGTCGGCAGGTAAGAGCCCAGCTGGGCGGATTTGGTGTCCTCAAACTGGGACACTTTACACTTGTAGACCTGGCACTTGTCGGTGAACACCAGCAGATCGTGGGTGTTCGAAGACGGGAACTCGATGAAGGGTTCGTCTCCATCTTTATACTTGAGCGTCGCGGCCTTGCGAAGCACGCGATCGGTCATCTTCTTCAGGTACCCCTCGCACGAGAGCATCATGGTGACGGGGTATTCTTCCACCTCGGGCTCCAGGCTCACCTCGACGATGTCGCCCGGCTCGACGAGGCCGGTCTTGCGCGGCGTGACGTACTTCTTGTTCACCGCAGCGAGCTCGTCGCAGATGACCTGCTTGATCTTATCCTCACTCGCGAGGATGTCGCGGAGATCGGCGATGTCGCCCTCGAGCTTCGCGATGTCGCGCGTGCGGTTTAGGATGTACTCCTCGTTGATGTTGCGCAGCTTGATTTCCGCTACGAATTCCGCCTGCTCCTGATCGATCCCAAAGCCCTTCATGAGGTTCGGCACGACGTCGGCCTCGAGCTTGGTGTTGCGGATGATCGCGATTGCCTTGTCGATGTCGAGCAGGATGGCCTCAAGGCCGTGCAGGAGGTGCAAGCGGTCGCTTTTCTTCCCCAAATCGAAGCTCATGCGGCGGCGGGTTGACTCCACACGCCACGCGACCCACTCTCCCAAAATCTGGCGCACGCCCATGACGCGCGGATAGCCATCCACGAGCACGTTGAAGTTGCACGAGAACGAGTCTTGCAGCGTGGTCGAGCGGAAGAGCTTCGCCATGAGCAGCTCGGGGTCGACCCCGCGTTTGAGGTCGATGGCGATGCGCAGGCCGGAAAGGTCGGTCTCGTCGCGGATGTCCGCGATTTCGCGAACCTTCCCCTCCTTGGAAAGCTTCACGATGCGGTCGATGATGATGTCGGTTTTCGTGGTGTAGGGAATCTCGTACACCTCGATGATGCGCTCGTCGGGCAGGTAGCGCCACCGCGAGCGAATCTGGAAGCTGCCCGTGCCCGTAGCGTAGATTCGCTCCATTTCCTCGCGGCGATAGATGATCTCGCCGCCGGTGGAGAAATCGGGCGCGGGCATGTATTTATGCAGGTCGCAGTCGGGATCCTTGATGAAGTGCACGGTCGCCTCGCACACTTCGTTCAGGTTGAACCCGCAGATGTCGGACGCCATGGCGACGCCGATGCCCTTGTTCGCGGACACGAGGATGTTGGGAAACGTGGTGGGAAGCAGGCGCGGCTCCTTCATGGCGCCGTCGTAGCTGTCCATGAAATCCACCGGGTCCTTATCGATGTCCTTGAAGATCTCGGCGCAGATGGGCGAGAGCTTCGCCTCAGTGTAGCGCGAGGCGGCGTAGCTCAAGTCGCCCGAGTAGTATTTGCCGAAGTTGCCCTTCGACTCCACGAAGGGCACGAGCAGCGCCTCGTTTCCCGTGGCCAGGCGCACCATGGTCTCGTAGATCGCCGCGTCGCCGTGAGGGTTGAGCTTCATGGTCTGACCGACGATGTTCGCGCTTTTCTGTCGCGCGCCCGTAAGCAGGCCCATCTTGTACATGGTGTAGAGCAGCTTGCGATGCGAAGGCTTGAACCCATCGATTTCCGGGAACGCACGCGACACGTTGGTGCTCATAGCGTAGGGCATGTAGTTCACTTCGAGCGTCTGCGTGATGGGTTGCTCCACGACCTCGGAGTGCAGGCCGATCACGTTGGGATTGTCTACATGCTTGCTTTTCGTCGTCGCTTTGGTCTTTTTCTTTGCCACGGTTTCCCCTTGGTGCGAATAGCCGGCTTATGCGATCGATGCGGTCGATGCCGCCGGCTTTGATCTTTCACTGCCTTGCCGAAGGCGCCTTACTGCAAATCGAGCTGGTCGAGGTATTCCCTCCCGTGCTCGGCGATGTGGCGCTTGCGGCCCTCGTCGTCGTTGCCCAAAAGCAGGTTGAACATGGTTTCCATGCGGGTGACGTCCTCGGGCTGCACCTTGATGAGCCGGCGCGTCTCCGGGTTCATGGTGGTGAGCCACATCATGTCCGGGTCGTTCTCGCCTAAGCCCTTCGAGCGGTTGATGGAGCACTTCGCGTCGCCGATTTCCTTCAAGATGTTGTTCTTCTCGAGCTCGGTGTAGGCGAAGTAGGTTTTCTCCTTGCAGTTGATCTCGTAGAGCGGCGACTCGGCGATGTAGACGTAACCCTCGCGGATGAGCGTGGGCACGAGGCGGTAGAGCATGGTCAAGATGAGCGTGCGGATATGGTAGCCGTCGACGTCGGCGTCCGTGCAGATGACGACCTTGCTCCAGTTGAGGTTCTCTAAATCGAAGGTGCCTAAATTCTTCATGCGCCGATCGTTCACCTCCACGCCGCAGCCGAGCACGCGAAGCAGATCCATGATGATGTCGGACTTGAAGATGCGCGGGTAGTCCTCTTTCAGGCAGTTCAAGATCTTGCCGCGCACAGGCATGACGCCCTGGAACTCGGCGTCGCGCGAGGTGCGGATGGCGCCCGCGGCGGAGTCTCCCTCGACGATGTAGATCTCGCGGCGGCTTTTGTCCTTCGATCGGCAGTCGATGAACTTCTGCACGCGGTTGGCCATGTCGGTCTTCTGCTGCAGGTTGGTCTTAATGCTCTGGCGCGTTTTCTCCGCGTTCTCGCGCGACCGCTTGTTGATGAGCACCTGGTCCATGATCTTGTCGGCGGCGTCTTTGTTCTCAATAAGATAGGTGCCTAAGCGTTCCTTGAAAAACGCCGTCATGGCCTGCTGGATGAAGCGGTTGTTGATGGCCTTCTTCGTCTGGTTCTCATACGACGTCTGCGTGGAGAAGCAGTTGGTCACGAGCACGAGGCAGTCCTGGACGTCCTGCCACTTGATGGCGCTCTCGTTTTTGTTGTACTTGCCCTGCGCCTTGATGTAGGCGTCGATTGCGCTGGTGAGCGCGCTGCGGGCCGCTTTCTCGGGCGAGCCGCCGTTTTCGAGCCACGAGGAATTGTGGTAGTACTCCTGCATCTGGAAGGTACGCGAGAAGCACAGACACGCCGTGATCTTCACGTTGTAGTCGGGCAAGTCCTCGCGGTCGCGCCCGCGGCGGTCAGCCTCGATGAGGAACGGCTCGGTGAGATAATCGGCGCCCACCTTCTCCATCACGTAGTCCTCGATGCCCTTGGGATAGCAGAAGTCCTCCTCGGCGAAGGCGCCGTCCTCGCCCTCGACACGCAGGCGGAAGGTGACGTTGGCGTTCACGACCGCCTGTCGGCGCATGGTTTCGCGATACCACTCGGCAGGGATGTCGATAGAAGTGAAAACTTCCAGGTCGGGACGCCATTTAATCGTGGTGCCCGTGCGGGCTTCGTCGGTGGGCTCAACTTGCAGCGCCTTCTTCTTCGCGCCGACGACCTTGCCCTTCTTGAAGTGCAGCTGGTATTTGCTGCCGTCGCGCCAAACGGTGACGTCCATGTACTCGGAGGCATACTGCGTGGCGCACGATCCCAGGCCGTTGGTGCCGAGCGAGAAGTCGTAATCGCCGCCCTCGTTGTTGTCGTACTTGCCGCCGGCATAGAGTTCGCAGAAGACGAGTTCCCAGTTGAAGCGCTTCTCGGTGGGGTTCCAATCGAGCGGGCAGCCACGGCCGTTGTCCTCAACCTGGATGGAGCCGTCGGAAAACGCGGTCAGGGTGATGAGGCTACCGAAGCCCTGGCGCGCCTCGTCGACCGAGTTCGACAGGATCTCGAACGCGGCGTGCGCGCAGCCGTCGAGGCCGTCGGAGCCGAAGATGACCGCAGGGCGAAGGCGCACGCGCTCCTCGTCTTTAAGCTGGCGAATGCTGTCGTTGCCGTAGTTGACCGTGGTTTTTGCCATACCGTTCTTTCGCTGATCGTGTTTCTTGCGCTGCTCGCCCGCGTGGCGCGGGCGCGTGACTCGCCTTGCAGGCGCCGCGCTTGCTGCGCGCGCGGCAGGCGGGGCCGGCCCTAAGCGGTCGGCTTTATCATCCGATGTTGAAACTTACCACAAGATGCGCTCCCTCTGGGCCAATGCCATAGCAACTACATCGTACACGCGTTCGTTTCTTTTGGCAATCGAGCAAAGGCGAACGAAGCGGCGGCGGATAGGCGGGAAGAGCGGCTTCTTTCAAGATGCGGTTGCGCTTGCGGTGAAAGCTTGCTAAAATGCGAACAAATATTCGAGCGAACAGGTGTACTCATGGACGTTGCCGACAAACTGGAAATTTTGGCCGACGCGGCGAAATACGACGTCGCCTGCACCTCTTCCGGCGTCGACAGAGAAGCCAAGCGCGGCCAGCTGGGAAACGCGATGGGCGCGGGATGTTGCCATAGCTTCACCCCCGACGGTCGCTGCATCTCGCTTTTAAAGGTGCTCCTGACCAACGTCTGCGTCTACGATTGCGCCTACTGCGTCAACCGAGCGAGCAACGACGCCCCGCGCTGCGCATTCACCCCGCGTGAACTCGCCGATCTGACAATCTCGTTTTACCGCCGCAATTACATCGAAGGGCTCTTCGTCAGCTCCGGTGTCATGAAAAGCCCCGACCACACCACCGAACTCATGATCGAGACGCTGCGCATCCTGCGCGAGGAATACGGATTTCGCGGCTATATCCACGCGAAGGCGGTTCCCGGAACCTCGCCCGAGCTCATCGACAGGCTAGGGCACCTCGCCGACCGCATGAGCGTGAACTTGGAGCTGCCCTCGCAGAAAAGCCTTGCCCTTTTATGTCCCGAAAAGCGCAAGCAGAAGCTCTTAGCACCGATGCGCCAAATTCGCGACTCCCGCGCAGAAGATGCGGACACGCGCGCGCTCGTGCGCAAGAACACCACCTACTTTACGGATACGCGCCCCGTAAAACACGAACGGGCCTTCGTTCCCGCAGGTCAGAGCACACAAATGATCATTGGTGCCACACCCGAGAGCGATTTTCAGATCCTCAACCTATCGGCCGCGCTCTACCGCACGCTTTCGCTCAAGCGCGTGTTCTTCAGCGCGTATCTCCCCGTGAACTCGGATGCGCGCCTGCCGGACGCGAGCGCCGTGCAACTCAACCGCGAGCACCGCCTCTACCAGGCCGATTGGCTCATGCGTTTCTACAAATACGACGTCACGGAAATCATCGACGAGGACAACCCCTTCCTCGACCCGCTGCTCGACCCGAAGGCGAACTGGGCCGTGAACCACCTTGAGCACTTCCCCGTCGAGGTGAACACCGCACCGCTCGAAATGCTCCTGCGCGTGCCGGGCATCGGGCCACGCGGCGCGCGCCTTATCATGAAGGCGCGGCGCACCTGCTGCTTGTACGAGCCCGAACTGCGCAAACTCGGCATCGCCTACAAGCGCGCCCGCTTCTTCATAACCTGCAACGGGAAATACGCGAGCGCGGGCGTGCCTTTCGAGCAGGGCGCGCTGCGGGCGCAGCTTGCCGCGCCGATCGACGGCGGGAAGCACGGGCGACGCGCGGCGAAACAATGCGACGGGCAGCTAAACCTGTTCGACGCGGCAGAAGGACAGGAAGGAGCGCTCGCAAGCCGGCCGACTCCCGCACTTGGGAACACCGCCGCGCAAAGCGAGCGCAAGCCGAGCTCCCCCGCGCAACTTCCCGAGAAAAGCACCATGGCGGGCCAGGCGGATGGCCTGTTCGGTTGGCAGCGCGCGATCGAGAAGCAGAAGGCATGCGCATGATTGCCGCCGAAGAGCCTTTCGCCTGCGTAGCGTACATCTACGACAGCACGCCCGAGGGGCTTTTGACCGCGGTGTTCCAAGCGTACGCAAACCATGAGGACCCTCAAGACATCGTGCGCGAATCGGCCTACCAGCCCCGACTCGGGCAAAGCGTGCGCACGGTGGAAACCGACAGCGCCCTCGCCGAGCGCGTGAGGCGCGGTCTTGTGCGCACGACGGGAAACGACGGGTTCTCGGCAGTGCTGCACGCGTCGCTTTCAGACGACCCGGATGCGGGCACAATTGTCTATCGCTTCGTGCGCTACGCCATGCGACCGGGAAAGCATCGCGCGGCAATCGGCGAGATAACCCACCCCGCAGTCGCTCCACTCATCGCGCTCGATCGCTCGGTCATGAACGAGCGCCATCTCATGCAGCAGTTCCTGCGCTTCGAACGGCTTGAGGGAAACGTGTGGTTCGCACGCTGCTCGCCGAAGGCATCGGTCGTGCCCCTGCTCATGGATTGGTTTTCCGCCCGCTTCAACGACGTCCCCTTCATGATCTTCGACGAGGCGCACGGAATGGCGGGAATCTACGAGGGCTCGGGTTGGCGGCTTGTAGAGACGAGCGAAGTGGAACTCCCCGCGCAAGCAACGGACGAGGTGGCGATGCAGCGCGCATGGAAGCGCTTCTACGACACCGCATCCGTCGAGGCGCGCTACCACCCCGAACTGCGGCGACAGTTCATGCCGAAGCGTTTCTGGAAGCACTTGCCCGAGATGGACGAGCGAAATGGGGGCGCGATGCCGCTCGATCACTCGCTCATGACGCCTTCAAGATCGAAGGCGGGGATGAAGCTCTCCTCGGCAGCGCCGCCTTCCTGCCAGAAGTAGTCGTCAATTCCGAGCGAGTCGGCGAAATCGAGAAGGCGCTCGTAGTCCCCATCGGGAACGCGACGGGAAAGCTCGGGGCAGCGTTTGAGTTCACGGCGAGCAAACGCATCGCCGTCATTCGCCCTATCGGCCAAAACGGGCGTATATTGGTTCATGACGGAGAGCAGGACGGAGTTCCCGAACCGCTCCCACACTGTTCGCACGACGCGCATGGAATCCTCAAGGGCGCCCGGCAACATCAGGTGACGCACCACCACCCCACGCGTCATGCGCTCGTCGCCCTCGTATTCGTCGAAGCAAGGGCTACCCACCTCGTCGACCATGGCGGCAATAGCATCAAGAGCAATCTGCGGATAGTCAGGCGCCTTTGAATATCGAGCAGCGAGCTTACGGGAAGCATACTTGAAGTCGGCGAGATACACATCCGCATACCCTTGGTTCTCGCGAATGGAGCGCACCGTTTCGTACCCCGAGGTGTTCCAAACGATGGGGAGGTCCATCCCCTGCGCCCGTGCCAAATCGAGCGCGACACGCGCATGCGGCGCATAATGGGTCGGCGTCACGAGGTTGATGTTCAGCGCACCTTTCGCTTGAAGCTCAAGGTAAATCTCGGCCAAGCGCTCGACCGATATCTCCGCCCCCGCTTCCCCATCGGCGATGACGGCGTTCTGACAATAGGTGCAGCGAAGCGGACACCACGAGAAGAACACTGTGCCCGAACCGTGCGTGCCGCTGATCGGCGGCTCTTCCCAGAAATGCAGCGCGGCGCGGGCGATGCGAAGGCGCCCATCCGCCCCGCAAACACCACGAGCCCCCGAGCTGCGATCGACTCCGCACGCACGAGGGCAAAGGTCGCAAGAAGATATGTCGATTTCGCTTTGAAGCATTGTTCATTCCCGTCGTTTCGACAAGCCGAGATTACCTCCGTGCTCAAACAGTCCTGCTTTGGCGAACAGTCCACTGGACTGTTCGCGTCGTGCGGAACTGCGCGCGGAGGCAACCCTCGACTCGTCGAAACTACACTTCCGCGCACCGGATCAAGCCGTAATATGTAACCTGCGAGTATTCGGCGGCGCCTCCGCGTGCAGTTCCGCAGCGCAGCGAGGACTGTCTGAGCACGGAGGTGGCGCCGGGTGCTCGCAGGTGGACGAGCCAAACGCTTATCCCGTTGAGCTCCCGAACCCGCCGAATTAGCCGTGAAACGCATCGGAATCAAGCCCGATATCAGCAGCTCGGGAGCAGGTGCCACCGCATGCTCTCGAGCGGACGGTTCAAACTAGTTCGCCGAATACCCGAATCCGCCGTGGCCACGATGATGCCCGCAGTCGCAGTCGCCATCCTCGTCGTAGCCGTAATCGTCATCATCGTCAACGCCCTGACCATATGCTTCCTCAGCACGCGACCAATCGAGGCCGTTCTCGGCGCATTCGGCTTCCTCGCCGTAGACCAGCGCCAAGGCCGCCGGCGACTTGAACGAGCCTCCGATCACCTCGAGCAGCTCGACGAGGTGCATCGTCGATTCCGCCTGCGGGAGAATAAGATCTGCGTCGTCGGCGCTCGCAAGCGCCGCCTGCAGTTCGGAGAGGAACATCTCGGCAGTGAACGCGCCCTCGAAGCGCTTCTCGCGAACGACCTCGAGCATGCGCTCGGCGGGCTCGGAGAGCCCGGACACCTCGACGTCGGAGAGGCCGTTACCGAGGGCGGCGCGATGGGCCGCGTTCACAAGCGCGTTCGCCTCAATCGCGGAAACGACCGCCGCCGCTTCCTGCAGCGTGCGAACGGCGCGCATGAGCTGGGCCGTTCCCGCAGTGCCGCACTTCACCGTGCGCCCCGCCACCGCGTCGAGCAGCACCTGCGCCGCGCAGACCGCGTCTTCCTCGCCGGCGACGTAGCACACGATGTTCTCTCGCTCGAAGGGACGCGTGTCGAGCATGTCCTCCAAGGCAATCGGCGCCTCGACGAACCCGAGGTCGCTCACCGTGGCAACCGCGCCGAGCTCGCGCGCGAAACCAGGCGTCGATGCGGAGAAGTCGATGAGCACCGCCCCGGGATTCGCCGCCTGAACGAACCCGCCTTCGTCGAAGTACGCATCCTCAAGCGCCGACTGCGAGGTGCAGAAGGTGATGACGGCGGCGGCATCGTCGACGTCGACGCAGCGCTCGAAGCCGGCGTTCGCCAAGCGCATGGCGATCTCGTCGTGAAAATTCTCGTCTCCCAAAAATACGTAGCGCATTGAAACCCCCTAGTTGCCCTTCACCTTGCGCGCGATGCGATCGGCCACGGAAAGCTCCTCGCGGCGGTCCTTGCCCCAGAACACCACGGCGAGCATGCCCGGCCCCACGTGCGACCCGATAACGGGCCCAATGCTACTCTCCAGAAACAGAATGTTCTCGTCGACCTTCGTAAGCGCCTCCTTCAAGCGCTCGGCGTCCTTGGGGCAGTCGGCGTTGCCAATGACGGCAAAGCGCGCGGCCCCCTCGTCGGCGGCGTGCTTGGTGTAGTAATCCGCAAGCTGCTTGATGCCCTTCTTGCGGCCGCGCGCCACGCCGGTGAGCGAGAGCGTGCCGTCGAGCGCGATGTTGAGCAGGGGTTTCACGTCAAGCTTCGAGCCCGCAAAGGCGACGGAGGCGGGAATGCGTCCACCGCGGCGCAGCGCTTCGAGGTCGTCGACCATGAACTCGGCGTCGATGAAGAAACGCGCCTCCTCGGCCCACTTCACCATTTCCTTGGCAGTAAGCCCCCGGTCGCGCTGGCGAATGGCCTCGTAGACCAAAAATCCCTCGGCTATCGAGGCCAGATAGGTGTTGACCACGTACAACTCGGCATCGGGATGCTCGGCGACGAGCTGGTCGCGAATGATCACCGCCGTGTTATAGCTTCCTGAAAGCCCACTCGAGAAGCACAAATACACCGTCGGCACGCCCGACTCGATCGCACGCGTGAACGTTTCCCGGTACACCGTTATCGGAATCTGCGCCGTCGACGGCTCGTCGCCGTTGCGCATCGACTCGAAGAAGTCGTGCGCCGAGCGCGAGCGGTACATATCGTCGGCGTGCTCGCCGTCGCCGGCGATATAGGGGAACTCGATGAGATCGACTCCCTCGCGATCGACCACGTCATAGGGCAAATCGCAACAGGAATCGATAATCAGGTTGCAGGCTGGCATTCACTCTCCCATCTCACACGGCGCCGATGGCTTCGACGCCGGGGTTTGCATCTTTTGCGCCGCTATTCGAAGCCACGCAGCTTCGCGACTAAGTCGCTTCGGCGATCGAAGAGCCCGCGCTCGAGCCCCACCGGATACGAATGCGGGTTGAGCATGCGCTTTTGGCTCTCATCGAGTGTGGCGAGCCCCGCATGCGCGCGCTCCTTCGCGGCGAGCGCATCGCGATATTCCGGCGCGAGCACCGTCTTGCCGTTGCGCGCGAGCGGCGCAAGCAGTGTCTCGAAGCGCTTGCCGCCCAGACGCTTGCGGCGCAGCGAGTCGAGCGGGTCGACAATCGTCTCGCACTCCTGTACGCCGGCGTTGGTGTCGAACACCATGTCGCCTGCGATGTGGCCGTCCTCGTGGTAATAGCGGCGCACATCGAGGACGCCGGGGAACGTGAGCTTTTTGGCCGACTCGGAGATCTTCAGGTGATCGACCCACTCGCCGCCCGACTTGCGCGTCGCGGAGAGCTTGTAGACGCCGCCGAGCGTGGGCTGATCGTAGGCGCAGGCGAGCTTCGTACCCACGCCCCAGGCGCTCACCTGAGCACCCTCTTCGAGAATCGACTGGATCGTGTACTCGTCGAGATCGTTGGAAAGCACGATGCCGCAGTCGGTCAAGCCAGCAGCGTCGAGCTTGCGGCGCGCCATCTTCGCAAGCCATGCCAAGTCGCCCGAGTCGATGCGGATGCCCGAGAGCTTCTCACCGCGCTCGCGCATCTCAAGGCCGACGGTGATCGCGTTGTCGATACCCTGCTCGACGTTGTAAGTATCCACGAGCAGCGTGCAGTTTTTGGGAAACGCCTCCGCGTAGGCGCGGAACGCCTCGAGCTCGGAGGGGAACGCCATGACCCACGAGTGGGCGTGCGTGCCCGACACAGGGAGGTCGAACATCTTGCCCGCGAGCACGTTCGAAGTCGATGCGCAGCCGCCCACGATGCTCGCGCGCGACGCCCACAGGCCGCCGCCCGCGCCCTGGGCACGGCGCAAGCCGAACTCGGCCACGGACGCACCCTGCGCCGCAAGGCACACGCGCGCGGCTTTGGTCGCAATGAGCGTCTGGAAGTTCACGCAGTTGAGAAGCGCCGCCTCAAGCAGCTGGCACTGCATGATCGGGCCCTTGACGCGCACGAGGGGCTCGTTCGGGAACACGACCTGACCCTCGGGCACGGCATCGATATCGACCGTCAGCTTGAAGTCGCGCAGCCATTCCAGGAAATCGGCGGCGAACAGCGCACCGCCGCCCGGGGCGGGAATCTTCGAGAGGTAGTCGATGTCCTCGCCCGAGAAGGCGTAGGTATCCACCATGTCCGCAAGCTGCGCCATGCCGCACGCGATGGCGTAGCCCCCCTTGAACGGGGTGTCGCGGAAATACATATGGAAGCATGCCTCGGTGTTCTCATGCCCGGAATCGCGATAGCCCTGAGCCATCGTGATCTCGTACAAGTCCGTTAAAAGCGCGTAGTCGATGGACATTTGCTCTCCTTAGCCTTCGTTTTGCGAGCTGCCGCCGGCCTTGTGCGAGCGCCTGCGCGCGCGACGATGCTCGTTTTGCGAGGGAGTGCCGCCCTGTGCAGGACGCTGGCCGCCCTCTCCCTGCTGACGCGACCCCGAAGACGATGCCTGCTTCTGGGGCTTTGCACGCAGCCCCGAGGACTTCTGGCCGGGACGCGGGCCCGTCTTCTGCTGGCCCTTCTCGCCACCCTTGGCACGCTGGGCCTTCTGCTGCTTGCCCGAGCGCTCGGACGGCTGCTTGCCGCCTTTAGCCTCGCCCGCCTTCTGGTCGGGGCGACGGCGCGGCTTGCGCTTGGGCGCCCCGCCGCACGAGGAGGATTTCTCCTGCTTCTTGTCCTGCGAATCCTGCGCGGACGCGTGCTCGCTTTCCGCGGAAACCTTGGTCGAGCGGCGGCGGCGGGCGCGGCGCGGCTCTTCGCGGGGCTGCTCGCCCGAGCCGCCCTTGCGCGAGCGCTTCGAGGAACCCGTGCGGCGTACGCTTCCCGCCTCGGCGAGCTTGTCCTTGCCGGTGAACTGGTCGGTCGAGAAGAGCGCGTTGCTCGCGAACTCGGGTTCGTCGGGGGCGTTCGCCTCGTCCCACGCCTCCTTCCCAATCGTGTTCGGGCGCGCGCCCTCTTCGGGTGCGTCGAACGCCGACAGCGGCACGCGCACGGGCTTCTCGCCCTCGAGGCGCACCGACACGACCTCACGCGGCACGTCGAGCTCCACGACTTTCGCAGGGCCGTCGGGGGTTTTCACCGTGGCATTTTGCTTGGGAGCTCGGCTCTTGAAGTCCTTGTACGCGTCGAACTCGTAGCGCAGACAGCACATGAGGCGCCCGCATACACCAGAGATCTTCTGCGGGTTCAAGGAAAGATCCTGCTCCTTCGCCATGCGGATGGACACGGGGCAGAACTCGCCGCCAAGGCGGGCACAGCACAGCTCCTGCCCGCAATGCCCGAGGCCGCCGACCATGCGGGCCTCGTCGCGCACGCCGATTTGACGCATGTCGACGCGCACGTGGAAGCGGGAAGCAAGCTTGCGCACGAGGTCGCGAAAGTCGATGCGCTCCTCAGCCTCGAAGTAGAACACCGCCTTGTCGCCCTCGAGAAGATACTCCACCGACACCGGGTGCATGTCCTCGTTCGCCTCGGCGGCCATCTCCTTGAAGACGGGCAGCGCCTCGCGACCAAGGCGTTCCATCTCGGCGGCGCGCTCCACGTCCTCGGGCGTGGCCAGGCGCTTCACGGGCTTGAGTGGCGACTTCAGCTTTTTCACCTGCGCCTCGTCGATCTCGAACACGTCGCCTGCGGCGCGCCCGAACTCGACGCCGCGCGCGGTGAGGACCACCACGTCGTCGCCGTTATGGATATCCAGATCACGCGGGTCGAACCACAGCGTGCGCGGGTTGAAAGCGAGTCTAACGGGTGCGACTCGAACCATACAGAACCTCTCTAACTTCGAACAGCATCGCATCGATGCACGTCTCTGGGGAAACATTATACGAGATAGCCTCGTCGCTTTCGCGCAGCGCGGCGAGCGCGGCTGCGGCGCGAGCGCAATCGGTGCGCGCGGCTGCGACGTCGATCTGCGATTTCACGTCGACGTTCACGACGAGCTCGGGCGCGCCCGCACAGGTGGCGGCGACGTCGCGCAGCCACGACCCGGCGATGGAGAACACCTGATGGAGCGATTGCATCGTCTTCGCCGTGATCTGGCGCTTGTTGCGCGCCTCAATCTGGCGGATCGCCGACTTCGCGAGGAAATCGGCGTTCTCGGCAAGTTCCGCCTCGAGCTGGGCGCGCACCTCGTCGAGCGGGGCCTTCGCCGCGGCGACCAATCCCGCCGCGAGCTCGATGATATCCCAATCGTCCGCGGTTGCCAGGCGCGACATCGCATCGACGACGCTTCGCCGAAACGCGAGGCGTTCGTTGGACTTCAAAAACTCGCACGCCCGCGTGATCGACCCCGAGCACGCCTCGATGGCGATGCGCGCGGTCTCGAGCGAGGCGCCCGTGTTCTGCCGGATGATTCCCGCGGCCTCGGCAGCGGGAATATGGCGAAACGGCACGACCTGACAGCGCGAGACGATGGTGGGAAGCACGCTTTCGCGCGTACGCCCCAAAAGGATGATCACCACGTTCGACGGCGGCTCCTCGAGGGTCTTCAAAAACGCGTTCGCCGCGGCGGTGCCGAGCATGTCCGCACGATCGAGGATGTAGACCTTCGATTTTGCCTGGATGGGAGCGTAAGAGGCATCGGACACGATCTCGCGGATCTGCTCGACCAGATAGCCCCCCGCGCCCTCGGGAGCGTAGTAGCGCACGTCGGGATGCTTGCGGCGCACGATGCGCGAGCAGGCGTCGCACGCGCCGCACAGCCCGCCGCGCGGCCCCTTCGCGCCCTTCGGACACAGATATGCCTGGGCGAGCGCGTAGGCGGCCGCCGTTTTGTTCGACCCCGCGGGGCCGCAGAACAAATACGCGTGGCTCACATGCCCGCCGCGGACGCTTGCGCGCAAAAAATCGCGGACCTGGGGCTGCCCGAAGATGTTCTCGAATGCGTCAGCCACGGTGCGCGCCCTTCCCCTTGCCGCCCCGCGCCCGGCGAGAACGCGGCTTGTGCGGGCCTGCGCCTGCGCCCGAAGCACCGCGGTGCCCCTTCGAGCGCACGGGTGCGGACACGGCGGCTGCGCGCGAGGCTAGCTCGGGGAGCAAATCGACGAGCTCCGCCGCAACCGCGGCCGCCGTCGCCTTGCGCGATGTGTGCGAGCGAACCGTGCGAATGCGCTTCGAATCGCGCTTGGCAAGCTTCAAGAAAGCCCTGTTCACGCGCGAGTGGAAGGCCTCGCCCGCCTGCTCCATGCGATCCCCCGCGCCCGAGCCGCACGCGCGAGCAAGACTTGCGCGCGTGTTTCCGCACACGAGAAGGATGGTGCGGTCGGGAACGATGCCGCCCGTGGCGAACGCGTTCGCGCGGCGCACGAAGTCGATGGGAAGGCCGCGCCCGTAGGCCTGATAGGCGATGGTCGAGTCGGCGAAGCGGTCGCAGAGCACCACCGCCCCCCTCTCAAGGGCGGGACGAATCACTTCGGACACGAGCTGTGCCCGCGCCGCCTCGTAGATCAAAAGCTCCGCCTCGGCAGAAAGCTCGCCGTGCGCGGGGTCGAGCACGACGCGGCGCAGCGATTCGCCCACGCTCGTGCCGCCCGGCTCGCGAAGGCACACGACCTCGCGCCCCGCGCGGCGAAGCTCGTCGGCCACGTAGCGGATATGGGTGGACTTCCCCACGCCGTCGCCGCCCTCGAACGTGACGAAGACGCCGCGAGGGGAATCCGCGTCTTCGGGCGCACTTGCGCTTGCGCTGGCGCTCTCCCCAGGCACGCTCGCCTCGTGCGCTCTCGCCTCGCACGCGCGCACTTCGGCAGCCGCCTTCTCAGGCGACGCGGCGGCGTCGGTATGTCTTTCGGACGCGTTCGGCATGAACGCCTAGTCCGTCGCGCTATCGCGCACGGCGGCCGCCACTGCCTCGACGGCGCGCGGGTCGAAGGGCTCGGGCATGATGAAGTCCTCGCAAAGCTCCTCGTCGGACACAAGCGCCGCGAGTGCGCGGGCGGCCGCGAGCTTCATATCGTTGGTGATGCGCGTCGCGCGCGCCTCGAGGGCGCCCTTGAAAATGCCGGGGAAGGCGACCACGTTGTTGATCTGGTTCGGGAAATCCGATCGGCCCGTGCCGACGACGCGAGCGCCCGCGCGGCGCGCTACGTCGGGGTAGATCTCGGGGACGGGGTTCGCCATCGCGAAGAGGATCGCGTCGTCGTTCATGGAGGAGACCATCTCCTCGCTCACGATGTTCGGGGCGGACACGCCGACGAAGATGTCGGCGCCGCGCATCGCGTCGGCAAGTGTGCCCTCCTCGTCCGCGAGGTTCGTCACCTCAAGCATGGCGCGCTGAGCGTCGGTTATGCCCTCGGACTTCGAGCAGATGATGCCGCACTTGTCGCACAGGATGAGGTTCTTGAAGCCGTAGCTCAGCATGAGCTTCGAGATGGCGATGCCCGCAGACCCCGCGCCGTTCACAACCACACGGCACGCTTCCTTCTTCTTACCCGTGAGGCGAAGCGCGTTGATGACGCCCGAGAGCACGACGATGGCGGTGCCGTGCTGGTCGTCGTGGAACACCGGGATGTCGAGCTCCTCGATCAGGCGCTCCTCGATCTCGAAGCAACGCGGGGCCGAGATGTCTTCCAGATTGATGCCGCCGAACGCGGGAGCGATGCGCTTCACGGTCTCGATGATTTCGTCAGGATCCTGCGTATCGAGGCAGATGGGCACGGCGTTCACGTCGCCGAACGCCTTGAACAGCGCACACTTGCCCTCCATGACGGGCATCGCGGCGAGCGGGCCGATGTTGCCCAGACCGAGCACCGCGGACCCGTCGGAGACGACGGCGACGGTGTTGGCCTTCTGGGTGTAGGTGTAGGCGAGCGCGGGGTCGGCCGCGATTTTCTTGCACGGCTCGGCGACGCCCGGCGTGTAGGCGAGCGCGAGATCCTCGCGCGTCTTGATCTCCATCTTGGGAACGGTGTTGAGCTTTCCCTGCCACTGTTCGTGCAAACGCAGCGACTCCTGCGCGATGTCCATGCTGATACCTCCGAGTTTCCTCGCCTTGCGGCGCCCTTGCGCACATAGATGCAACCGTAGAATTATACCGCAGCGCGAAAGCTGCGCTTCCCCCGCCCTCTCAAGCGCACACGCACTCCATCGCGCGAGCCCACAAGCCCGCCGCGCGCAAGGGCTTCGACCTCATAGCGCGCTCGTGATACACTCACAGCGTTTGCCTGCGAGAAGACGAGAGGGGAACTTGAGTGGAATGCGAAGACAACGCGCTCAGCGCGAAGCGCGTGGCGGGCGCGACCTACGACGCCATCCGCGCGGCTGCCGTCACGCTGCGAGAAGACGTGCTCTTAGGCCTTGCCCGCGCGCGCGAGGCCGAAGATCAGCCACGGGCGCAATCGGTGCTCGACTGCCTGCTCGAAAACGCGCGGATCGCGCGCGAGGACGGCGTGCCCTTGTGCCAGGACACGGGAACCTGCTGGATAAGGCTCGAGATCGGCGAGGAGCTTTCCATCCCGGGCGACGTGCTCTCCCAGGTCGACGACGCCGTCGCTCGCGCCTACGCCGACGGGCGTCTGCGCATGAGCGTGGTGCGCGACGCGCTTTTCGACCGCGCAAACACGGGCGACAACACGCCCGCCTTCGCAGAAATAACGACGAAACCGGGACACGGCGCGACGCTGCACGTCCTTTTGAAGGGCGGCGGCTCGGACAACGCCTCGCGCGTGGTCATGCTCGCCCCGGGCGCGGGGATCGAGGGCGTGAGGAAGGTCGTGCTCGACTGCGTGCGCGAAAAAGCCGCGAACGCCTGCCCGCCGCTTGTCGTGGGAGTGGGCGTGGGCGCGACCTTCGACAAGGTGGCGGGGCTTGCCAAGCATGCGCTTCTGCGAGAGATCGGAACCCCCGCCGCAACGCCCGAGCACGCCGCCTTCGAGCGCGAGCTGCTCGACGCCATAAACGCAACCGGCATCGGCCCCGGTGCGCTCGGGGGCAAGACCACAGCGCTCGCCGTGCACCTAGAGACGGCGCCTTGCCACATCGCGGCGCTCCCCGTTGCCGTGAACATGGGGTGCTCGGCTATGCGCAGCGCCTCAATCGACCTTTTGAGCTGGGAGGACTAACCATGAGCGAACCTATCCGCATGACCTTGCCGGCCGATCGGGAAAAGCTCGCCGAGCTGCGCATCGGGCAGGAAGTGCGCCTTACGGGGGCCGTGTTCACGAGCCGCGACGCAGGGCACGAGCGCATGCTCGCCGCTCTGCGGGAGACAGGCGAGCTTCCCTTCGGGCTTCGCGGCGAGACCATCTTCTACGCCGGCCCCACCCCGGCAGCCGCAGGCCGCCCGCTCGGAAGCGTCGGCCCCACGACGGCGAGTCGCATGGACTTCGCGACGCCCGAGCTCATGGACGCGGGGCTTGCCGCCTGTATCGGGAAGGGAAAGCGCTCCCAGGCCGTCATCGACGCCTGCGTGCGCAACCGCTGCGTCTACTTCGCGGCCGTCGGCGGCATCGCGGCGCTGCTCGCGAAGCACGTCACCGAAAGCGAGACCGTTGCCTGGGACGATTTGGGGACCGAGGCACTGCGCCGCATCGAGCTTTCCGACTTCCCCGTCTTCGTGGCCGTCGACACCCAGGGCCGCGACCTCTACCGGGCAATCGAGGCGGGAGAGCGGCTGTAAGGCTCCCGCATCGGCGAAACCACGCAACGCGAGACGAAGAAGCCCGGCCCCGCAGCATGAAACTGCGGGGCCCAAGCTTCTTCTCTCTCACGCAAGCAGCTCTTACAACCTGCGCGTGCTTACTGCCAGGCCGCCTAGAATGAAGTTGTCGATCACGGCCTGCGTGCGCGCCCATTCCTCAGGGCTCGCGTTGATGCAGCGGCGCACGGCCGAAAGACAGCCGCTCGACTGGAAGTACAAAAGGTCGGCAAGCTCCCCTTCGCTTAAATCGCAAATGCCCCGCATCGCGCGCAGGTAGACGCCTTTTTGGCTCTCGACCATCTTGTCGAGGACAACGCGCGTGAGGCTCTCGTCCAAAAAGATGCCCGAGTAGCGCTTGTCCTCGCGCACGAACTGGCAAAACGGCATATCGCATCCCAGACAGGCGCCCGCCGTGCGCATCTCGCGAGACACGAGATGTCGCGCAAGCGAGCTCGACTGAGAAAGCGCGTCGTCGAGCACCTCGTCGAGCACCTCGGTCGTGTTGCGGTAGTGGCGATAGAACGTGCCGCGCCCGATGCCCGCGCGCTCGCACAGATCGGTCACCTTGATATCGGCGAGCGCACTTGACTTTTTCAGCTCCAAAAACGCCTCTTTGATGAGGCCTTTCGTGAAAAGGATGCGCCTGTCGACCTTTGGCGCGGCTCCTGCGCGCTCGCCGGAGGCCGCGCGCCCGACGGCCTGCCCGCAGGCTTCAACCTGCTTCGCCTGGCGAGCCTTCGGCTCCGCGGATGTTTGCTCGGACATGGGCGCTAGTTCTCCGCCGTCTTCGAGGTGCTCTTTCGAGCGGCGGGCTTCTTCGTCGCAGCCTTCTTGGTCGTCTTCTTCGTAGCAGTCTTCTTTCCCTTCGAAGCCGCCTTCTCCGCGTCGCCCTGCTCCTTGCCCGGGCAGTCGAAGTTCGGGCAGAGCTTCCACGGGCCGCGGGCGGTCGTCACGATGACGAGCGGCGCGCCGCAGTGCTCGCACACCTCGCCCGTCGCCGCGAGCTTGCCGTACTGCGGCAGCGGGTACCCCACGCCGCACTCGTCGTGGTTCTCGCAGCGGATGAAGCGCTTGAGTGTGCGAGGGTTTTTCTGCGCGACGAGGTTCGCGTGCTTGCCCGCCTCTTTGCACACCGGGCACTCCCCCACGATCACGTCGGGCTCTTTGTTGGTCTCGCAGTTCGGGTCGATGCACATGATGCGCGGCTTCGAGCGGAACGCCGTCACCTTCACCTGGGGCATGCCGCACGTGGGGCACACCTCGGGCACCGACTCGATCTTGCCCTTCGGCAGCGGGTAGGTCACATCGCAGTCGGGCCAACCGGCGCATCCGATGAACATCCCACGCGTTTTCTGCGAGGCGCGAATCTGCAGGTCCTTGCCGCACTTGGGGCACTCGCCCACGTACGCGTCGGCCGCGACGGCGTCGGCAAGGGCATCCTTCACTTCCTCGGAATGCGGCATGAGGTCGGCGAGCTGCTCGGAGAGCAGGTTGCGGGAGTTCATGACCACGTCGACCTTGGTCTTTTGCCCCTCGGCGATGTTGTCCATCTCCGCTTCGAGCTCCGCCGTCATCTCCGGATGCGTGATGTGCGGCGCGAACTTGTCGAGCGCGTCGCACACCGCCATGCCGAGCTGCGAGGGCTCAATCGGGTCGTTCTGGATGTACTTCACCGTGTAGAGGCGCTCGATGATGCTGTGGCGCGTGGATTTCGTGCCGAGCCCGAGCTTCTCCATCTCCTGGATGAGCTTGCCTTGGCTGTAGCGGGCGGGCGGCTCGGTTTGCTTCTTCGTGCAGGTGGCGCCGTTGAAGGCAATCTGCTGGCCCTCGGTGAGCGCGGGCAGCTGCTCGTCTTTCTTCATACCGTAGGGGTAGATGGCGCGATATCCCTCGTGCACGAGGACGTCGCCTTTCGCGGCGAAGTGCTCGCCTGCAACGTCGAGCGTGACCTTAGTCCCCTCGACGACCGCGGCCTCGGAAAGCGTCGCCAAGAAGCGGCGCGCGATCAGGTTGTAGAGCTTGTATTCCGCGGGCGGCAAGTCATCGGGCGTGACCATCGCCGTCGGGTAAATCGGCGGGTGGTCGGTCGTCTCCTTCTTACCGCGGGTCGCCGTAAGCGGCCCCTTCGAGAGGAGCTCCTTGCAAAACGGCGCGTAGGCGGGGTTTCCCGAGATGGTCTTCACGACTTCCGCCAAGTCGAGCGAGCTCGGGTACACCGTGTTGTCCACGCGGGGATAGGAGATGTAGCCGTCCATATAGAGGCTCTCAGCGAGGCGCATCGTGCGCGCGGGCGACAAGCCCTCCGCCGACGCCGCGGTCATGAGGCTCGTGGTGTTGAAGGGAACGGGCGGCTGCTGCTTGCGCGAGCGCTTCTCGATGGAGAGCACCTTCGCGCTCGTCGCGCCCAGGGTGGCGGCCATGGCGGCATTGGCAGCAGCCTCCTCCTTGAAGCGCGCCGTCGCATGCGGCGCCTCGAAGGCAAGCGCGCCCTCGCCTGCCGTGGGGCCGGTCTTCTCGGCGGCGTCGAAGGCGCCCTTAATCACCCAGTAGTCCTCGGGGACAAACGCCA
Organism: uncultured Ellagibacter sp.; assembly: GCA_934663775.1. Taxonomy (GTDB): domain Bacteria; phylum Actinomycetota; class Coriobacteriia; order Coriobacteriales; family Eggerthellaceae; genus Ellagibacter. The sequence goes on from CAKUKU010000008.1 coordinate 65,835, forward strand.
GGCGCTCACGCTCGCGCGCCACGATGAGGGCGAGCGTCGGCGTCTGCACGCGGCCCGACGAGCGCACGTTACCGTAACCCGCGAACTTCACGAGGGTGAGGTAGCGCGTGAGCACCGCGCCCCAGATAAGGTCGATATCCTGACGTGATGCGCCGGCGGAGGCGAGGTTCGTGTCGAGTTCCACCAGATTTGAGAACGCGTGGGTGATTTCCTCCTTCGTGAAGGCGGAATAGCGCGCACGGGAAACCGGGGCGGTGGGGTTCACCTCCTGGATGCACAAGAGCGCATCGGAGCCGATGAGCTCGCCCTCGCGGTCGAAGTCCGTCGCGATCACGATGGAGTCCGCCTTTTTGGCGAGGTTCTTCAAGCTGCGGATGATTTCCTTTTCCTTAGGAAGTTTCTCGATTGGCGCGTAGACCAGATACGGCAGTGCATCCATCTTCCAGCCCTTGAGCTCCACGCCGTCCTCGGTGAAGGGCTTTTTCTTCTTGAAGGGGGGCTTCGGCAGGCTTTGGGGCACGTCGGCGGGGATGGCCTTGCCCTCGACGGTCACGCCGCGCCAGCCGCCGCGCTTTTTGTACACCAGGTTGGGAGTGAAGTCGGGCTCTAAGATATGGCCGCGCAAGCCGATGGTTACCCACTCCTCGCCATCCACCTCGAAGCGATAGACCGGCGTCGAATACACCTTGTCGGCCGTGGGCTTTTTCGCGCCTAAAAGGCTCGCAATCTTGGTTGCCGCGTCGTTTTTCTCCGTTACGACCAGTTTCACGTGGCTCTCCTTGCCCCCAGGGCGCCTGTCGCGCGCCGGGAATCGTTCACACGGTTGCCCCGATTCGTCAGTTTTACGTGTGCGGGGATTCTCTTTTCCGATGCCGTGCACGGCATTTTTGCCGCGCACCGTGCGCCCTAGCATACACGATTTGGGCGCTATGCAACAAAAAAGGTTCCCAAAGCGTATCTTTCGCCTTGGGAACCTGAGAAGTTGGCCGCACGTGCGGCTGTTTTAGGAAGACGCCTTCGCAGCCTCGGCTTCCTCGCGTTCGAGCACGAGCTTCATAGCGGCGATGGCGCATTCGAGCATGCCGTCATCGGGCTCGTTCGTGGTGAGGTACTGCATCTGCATACCGGGCCAAAGTACCACTTTGACCAGCGGATTCTCGGGGTGCGAGCCCGCCCACCTGACCGTAATCTCGTACGACACGCCCGCGATCACCGGCATGAGCACGATACGCGAGACGATGACGAGCGCAAGCTTCGGCGCACCGTCGGGCACGCCCCACGCAGCGATAAGCGCGTTTAGGGGCACGATCGTGTACACGAGGATGGCGATAATCATCACCATGATGAGAAACGCCGTGCCGCAGCGCACGTGCAGGCGCGGGAAGCTGCGCGCGTTCTCAGGCGTGAGCGGCAAGCCGTGCTCATAGCAGTGGATGGTCTTGTGCTCCGCGCCGTGGTAGCCGAACATGCGCTTAATCTCCGACATGCGCCCGATGAGCCAGATGTAGAACACGAACACGGCGACGCGCAGCACGCCATCGACGATGTTCCACAAAAGCGTGTTGCCGTCGTACTCGCCCACGATGAGGTTCGTGATGAAGGCGGGCGCCACGATGAACAAGACGATGCCGAGAACAAGCCCGCCGACCATCGAGATGGCCATTTCCTTCTTGCCGAACTCAGGCTCGGGTTCCTTCTCGCGCGGGGCGGTTTCCTTAGCGTCCTTAACATCCTCGGCGCCCTCGTCTTCCTCTTCCGCATAGGCGTGAAGGGTCGCGATCTCGAGCGCTTTGAAACCTAGGATGAGCGACTCGACGAGCGCGCGACACCCGCGAACGAGCGGCCAGTACAGCCAGCCGTTCTTCTCCTTCCCGCTCGCAAGATCGTGCTCCTCGGTGTAGATCTCGCCCGACGGCTCGCGCACGGCGACCGACCAGTTATACTTGCCGCGCATCATGATGCCCTCGAGCAGAGCCTGCCCGCCGACGTGGGTCTTGCGCGCGCCGTCCTCGGAGAACGCGCGGGAAAGGTCGCTTTTCTTACGAGTCACTTGTTCGTTAGCTCCTTTTCACGCGAGGATAAGGGTTTCCGCAGGTCATCTTGCCTTCGGGGCATGCGCCCGACACGCAGGGAGCGCCAGCGTCGGCGAAGATGAAGGGGGCCGTGGGGCGCGCGAGCTCGAGCATGCGGTGCGCCATATCGCGGATTTCCCACTGGGCGCGGTTGCAGCAGCGCAGCTTGAAGAAATGCAGAAGCTCGCGAACGTTCATCGTGACGACGATCTTGCTCTCCGCGGCGTTCGGCAGAAGGTAGCGCGCATCCTCGGCGGGCACGCCCGCGTCGAGCAGCTTCTCGTAGGCACCTACGCATGCGGCGATGGCCTCGTCGAAGATCGCTTTCTTCTCGGGGTCGGATGCGATGGTGTCGGGAGTCACCACATCGACGCCGTTTTTGAACTTCACGTAGCGCTGGCTTTGCTGGTTGAAGCTCGCGATGCGGTGACGGACGAGCTGATGGGTGAGCGCGCGCGACACGCCGTCGATGGCGAAGGTGTAGCTCGCGTGCTCGAGCGTGGAGAAATGCCCGCTCTCCATGATGGTCGTAAGCACGCTTCTCACGCGCTCCTCGGGCATCGTCTCCATAAGCTCGGCCGCGCCCACCGGCGCATAGCACAGCCGCGCCGCCGTGGCGATCGCGCGCTCGGGGTCGGGCGTGTGATACAAAAGCTCAACGTGCATAGAGAGCTCCCCCTCTTCCTCGGAATCGTTCACGTTTCTTCGTTTCCCGATGGCAGCAAGCCGCAGTTTTTAGGACCGTCTTCGCCCACCATCGGCTATTGTCCGCTAACATGATAGGCAAACGCGCGCGTCGGGTCGCCCCCGATTCGCCCCAATGCGAAAAACTCCCCGAGAAAGGCAGCTTCCCATGACAGAGAGCTTCACTCCCCTGCTCACGACCACCGACTGGAACGACGAGTGGATGCAGCTGCAGAAGGCGCGCCGCCACTGCGACGACGCGTCCTACTGGAACGAGCGCGCGAAAACCTTCACCTCCAAAGACGCGCCCAACCCCTACGTGAACGCATTTCTCGATCGCGCGGGAATAGCCCCCGGAGAAAGCGTGTTCGACATGGGCTGCGGCTCAGGCGCGCTCGCCGTGCCCTTAGGGAAAGCGGGACATGCCGTCACGGCCGCCGACTTTTCGGAAGGGATGCTCTCGCTGCTTGAGGGCGCGCTCGAAAAGCACGGCGTCACAAACGTGCGCTGCGAGCAGATGCGTTGGGAAGACGACTGGGAAGCGCACGGCATCGAGCCGAAATCGCATGATGTGTGCACCGCGTCGCGCTCGATCGCGGTCGACAACATGCGCGCCGCGCTTCTAAAGCTCACGCGCGTCGCCCGCCGCCGCGTGTGCATCACCCTGCCCACCGGCGCCTCGCCGCGTACCGACGACCACGTGCTTGAAGCGCTCGGGCTCTCCTCCCGTCTGGGGCACGATCACCTCTACGCGATGAACATCCTTGCGAACATGGGGTTCGAGCCTGAGCTCTCCTATATCAAGAGCGCGCGGATGGACACGTTCGCCTCCTTCGACGACGCACTCGCCAAATACGACGACATGGTTCGCAAAGCCTGCATCTACCTGCCTGAGAAACGCGTCCAGATAGCGCTCTCCAAGCTTGGGCCCTGGCTCGAGACGCAGCTCACTGAAAACGAGAACGCGGGCGCACCCGACGAGAAGGGCATTGCGCAGGGAGCCCTCAGGTTTCGCGAAAAGCGGGTCATCACCTGGGCATTCATCGCCTGGAACGCCGAGTAGGGCCCTTGAGGGCGCGGTTGTGCGCATGCGGGGCATCGCCTATACTTGACGGTTGTTCGCCCGCCTTCGAGAAGGCGGCGCAACAGGGACGACACGAAACGAGGAAGTAATGCGCATTTCCGCACGCAACATCTTAAAGGGCACGATCACCGCCGTGAAAGACGGCGCCGTGAACGGCATCGTATCGATACAGGTCGGCGGGACGACGCTCGCCTCCGACATCAGCATGGAGGCGATTCACGACCTCGGCCTTGCGCCGGGGGCGCCCGCATACGCCATCGTGAAGGCGAGCCACGTCATGTTCGCGAGCGGCGACAAGCCGCTTAACACCATCTCCGCCCGCAACCAGCTCACAGGCACGGTCACCACGGTTCGCGCCGGTTCTGTGAACGGGCGCGTGTCCATCACGCTCGACGACGGCAACGTCATCACCGGCTCCATCACCAACGAGTCGATCTCTTCGCTCGGGTTGGAAGTAGGCGAAAGGGCGATTGCCATCGTGAAATCCACCGATCTCATGATCGGCGTCGATTAGCAACCTTGCGAAAGCACCCTGCACGCTCGAAGCGGCGCACGAGGGAAAAGAAAAGGCCGAACAGCGCGATTGCTGCTCGGCCTTGCTTTTTCCGTAGGGGAAAAGCTATTCGGCAGCAGGAGCCTCGACCTCGAGAGCAGCCTCAGCCTCGGCATCGGCGGCAGCCTCGTCAGCAGCACCCTCAGCCTCGGCGGCAGCGGCGGCCTCGGCGGCACGAGCAGCTTCCTCTTCAGCCTTCTTGGCGTACTCCTCGGCGCGCTTGGCCTTCTCGGCAGCCTTCTTCTCGCGCTCGGCCTTCTTGGCAGCCTCGGCCTCGGCGACCGCAGCGGCGCGCTTGGCCTTCTTGGCGGCCTCGCGCTCGGCAACCATGTCCTTCGCAGAGCCGAACTTGTCGGCAAAGCGCTGAACGCGTCCGCCGGTGTCGATGAACTTCTGCTGGCCCGTGAAGAACGGGTGGCAGGCGTTGCAGATGTCGACGCGCAGCTCAGGCTTGGTGGAGCGGGTCGTGAACGTGTTGCCGCAGGTGCACTTGACGGTGCACTCGACGTAATCCGGATGGATTCCTTGCTTCATGTTGGTTCTCCTTTACCATGCCTTGGTTTCCGACCAAGGCGAGACAAGCTTTTTTATGATACCACATCGCATTCCCATTGCAATAAAAACAGGTGGCGAATCGCCATGATTCACCACCTGTTCAAAATCGCGGATGCACGCGCCTGCCCCGCCCCGCACGATAGCGCGAAGGCTACAGCTCGGCGACCCACAGCCCGTGCAGGTTGCAATACTCGTAGACTTTAATCGCGCGGTCGCCTTCTGCGAGCGCAAAATCAGCTTGTGGGGCATCGGCGCTCGTGAGCTCGGCGATTTGATAGCCCTTCTCAGTGACCAGACACACGAACGCGATCAGGTGCTCGTCGGTCATCGGGTGCGCAACACTTCCGACTTCCACATGGACCGCGTTTCCCGAAACGCTCGCGACGGGCACATGCTTTTCGGCGGCGGCATCCGTGGAGTTCGCGATAAGCTCACTCATCTTCTCGCCGCAACAAGTTAGCGGCGCTTTCTTGTCGAAGGGCTTCACGGCGACGTTGCCGCAATGGCTGCATTTGTAGAATGTGACATCCATGGCATTTCCCTTTCTCGTCTGCACGCCTCGCGCATCCCGCGAAGCGACGCTAAAGGCTGACTTAGCGCAAGGCCCACCTCGCCTTGCCGCTAGGGATATGCTACTCGGTTTGCTCCAATTCTGGAAGTCCTTGTTGAGACTTCTTCGCAATAAGCGCATATGCAAGAACGCCCATCCCGACGAGGATGAGGGGCACGGAGAGCACCTGCCCCATCGTGAGCCAACCGCCCCACAAATACCCCAGCTGCACGTCGGGCTCGCGCACGAATTCAATGGCGAAGCGGAAACAGCCATACATGATGAGAAAGATGCCGAGAAACGTCCCCTGCGGACGCGGCGGACGGCGACGCGAGAGCGCGAACAGCACGACGAAAATGACGACGCCCTCGAGCAGCGCCTCGTAGAGCTGGGAAGGATGACGCGGAATCATGCCTGCCTGCCCACCGAAGATCACGCCCCATGCGGCATCGGTCGGCGCGCCCCACAGCTCGCCGTTCACGAAGTTCGCGCAGCGTCCGAAGAAAAGCCCGATAGGCGCCCCGATGCAACCGAGGTCAGCCAGCGTAAAGTACGGAATGCGCGTGAAATGCGCGGCGACGATTCCCGAGAGCAGCGCGCCGATGAGCCCGCCGTGGAAGCTCATCCCGCCCTTCGAGAGCGCGAAGATGTCCGCGGGGTGCTGCAGATAATAGCCATCCCCGTAAAAAAGGACATAGCCCGCGCGGCCGCCCACGATGACGCCCACGACCACGCAGAGCATGATCGTGATGAGCGCATCGGAGTCGACGCGCACACGCCAGCGCTTCGCCGTGCCCATAAGCACGAGAGCAGCGCAGATAAATCCGAGGACGTAGGCGATGCCGTACCACCGCACAGAAAAAGGCCCGACCGAAAACGCGATCGGGTCGAGGCTTTGATAGATTTCGTTGAGCAAGGAGCTAGTCCCTTCCCATTCCGGCACCCACTTCGATGGCGGCGAAACGAACTTCCTCGCGCAGGGCCAAAGGAATCGTTTGAACCGTCGATATACTCGCCCCGCATTGGGGGCATGTGACCGTGAACAACGCGATGTCCTGGCGAAGCACCATCATGGAGTCGTAGCGGCATACGTCCAGGTCGCTTTGCCCGCATGCGGGGCAGCTAAGCGTTCGAACCACAGCTCTCGCCTCCTCATTCGCATCTGCTCGCTTGCGCCTTATTGTAGCAGTGTTTCAAGCCGTGCATCCTACAGGATGAATCGATTGCGCGCGCCGAGCTTGTGCTCCTGGCGCGGGCACTCCTCGATGTTCGGGCCGTGCGTCAGGAAGAACGTGCAGAAATGGCACACTTCCTTCACCGCCGCATCGTAGCCCAGTTCGGGATTGAGCAATAGCTCGAAGTCGTCGCAGACCTCGTGCGTCGGGCGATGACATGCAGCGTAATGGCAGTCGGCCGGGCACGGCTCGCCCGGCGTATTGTGAGGGCAACGCTCCTGCATCTCGTCGTCGCAGCCCCGCATCTCCCAGCAATAAGACACCTTCTTCTCCTTCATCGGCATCACCGTCCCAGCAACCGCGCGACAAGATGCGCGACCTCGCCCCGAACAACGTGCCCGAAATAAAGAGAAGGACGGGGTATTCCCGCCCTTCTCGCGCCTCACAAGAAGTTGACTAGTATTCCTCGTGGTACGGCACAACGCGCTCGACGCCCGGCACGCGCTCCTTCAGGATGCGCTCGACGCCGTTCGCAAGCGTCATCTCCGACATCGGGCAGCCCTTGCAAGCGCCCTGAAGCTCAACCGTGACGATACCGTCTTCGCTGACGTCGATGAGTTTCACGTCGCCGCCGTCCGCTTGAAGGCTCGGTCGGATAAGCTCCAAAACCGCAGCCACATCGGTCTTTTCAACCATCGTTGCTCCTTCTCGAGTACTGGATGTTTCTCTTGATTCGCTATAGTACCACAAGCCGCCGCCCCAACGCCGCACGCACGCGAAGCGCAAGGTCGGTGCAACTTGTCGCTATTGAAGGGGTTGCCAATCCTTGCCGATCACCACGAGGACGTTCGCATCGAAGGTATAGTAGTCGCCGCCGTTTATGACGCGCCCGCCGTCGATCGTCTTCACGATGGTGTTCGCCGCAGCCTTATACGCCTCGTCGCGATAGACGACGAGCGTCTCGTTGTAGACGCCGGCATCGGTGACGTTGCCGATGGTCCCGATGGTGAATCCCGCCTGGCCGAGAAGCTCGCCCATCTTCGCGCCCACGCCGGTGACGCCGCCGCCGTTGCGGATTTCCACCTTGATGCCCGTAGGATCGCTCACCGTTTCCTCCTCCTCGGAGGCGCTCGGGTCTTTTCCCGCCTCGACGCTTTCCATAACCGTCTTCCATTGGGAAGAAGACGCCTGGAAAAGCTTCACACCGTCCTGTTCGCTTTCGCTCCCTGGCACGCTCGCTGCATACACCGTGGCCTCGCCCAAGGGACGAAACGCGTTCGCCAAGTCAGTGACCTGAGAAGATGAAAGATCAGTTTGCACAGAACCCGCGATGGCGTCGAGCTCGGAGGCGAAATCGAGCCCGCCCGCCTCGAGAAGGCGCTGCGCCAAAGCGCGCGTGAACGCGATGCGAACCGACGCCTGCGTCTCCTCTCCCTTCGCGTAGTTGCTCGCGCGGAGTGCGACAAGCGAGCTGTCGGCGTCGAGCACCTGCTCGCCCGACTCGATGTAAATGCTGCCCGCATACGGGTCGTCGACCGCTTCGGGAAGCGTGACGCCGACGCCGCCCGCGAGTTCGACGAGCGCGCGGATGCCCTTCTCGTCCGTCTTCACGAGATGCGAGATACTCACCCCCGCGAAGGAGGAAACGGCGCGCACGAGCGCCTCGTCGCCGCCGATCCCGTAAGCGTCGTAGAGCGGATGGGTCTTGCCATCCGAAAGCCCCACGGCAAGGTTGCCGGGGATAGCGACGAGCGTGAGCGTTCGCGAGGAGGCGTCGACACGCGCGAGGATGTACGCCTCGTCGGATGCGGAGGCCATCGCTTTCGGCGAGCCCAAGTTCGCCGCAGCGAGCACGTAATAGGGCGAGCCGTCCTTCGCCGACACGAGCGCGCTTGACGCATTCGAGTTTTGAAGCGACAGCTTGGAGTTAGACGTGGCCGAGAACACCGTCATGCCCACCCCGATTGCGACGGCGATCACGATGAGCACCGACACGACGCCCACCGCAGCGCGGCGCATGCCGCTCTTGCGCTGAATGTCCTGGATATAGCCGCGCTTGTTCACGCGGCGGGAATAGGCGCGGCCGTTTTCGCCCGAGGCGGTTTGGGGGGTGACGTGGTCGACGATGCCTCGCGCGGCGCGACGCTTCTTGCGGTCGTTGGAGAATCCTACCGACGAGGCGTTCATCCCTCGCGAATGGCGTGGCGTGCCGCCGCGCGCCACGTGCGTGCCGATGGTGTGGGAGATCATCTTCCGAGAGGTATGTCGCGACTGGGAGGCCGAAAAGCCCTTCTTCTTGCCGAACATCGGTGCGGCGCCTAGAGATTCTCGTCGACGTCGACGCGAGATGCCTGCACACCGAGGCCGCGCAGTTTGCCGACGTAGTCCTCGTACCCGCGGTCGATGTGATGGATGTGGCTCACGCGCGTCTCGCCCTCCGCGACGACGCCGGCGAGCACCAAGGCCGCGCCCGCGCGCAAGTCGGTCGCCTTCACGGGAGCGCCCTGGAGAAGCTTAACGCCGCGAACGAGCGCATGATGGTCCTCGATCGTGATGTCGGCGCCCATGCGCGAGAGCTCGGCAGCGAACATGAAGCGGTTCTCGAACACGTTTTCGGTGATTACCGAAGGACCCTCAGCGAGCGACGCTAAAAGCATGAACTGCGCCTGCAGGTCGGTCGGGAACCCGGGGTGCGGAAGCGTTTGAATATCGACCGCGCGAAGGGGCTCGGTGCGCGAAACGGTGATGGAGTCGACTCCGGATTCGACCGTGCAGCCCATGGCCTCAAGCTTCATGAGCGCCATGCGCAGAAACGACGGATCGATCCCGTGCACGGTGACGGGGCCCCCGGTCAGCGCGCCGCCGACGAGGAACGTCCCCGCCTCTATGCGGTCGCCCACCGTCGTGTGCTCGCACGGGCCCAAATCATCGAGCGAGACACCGTACACCTCAATGGTGGAGCTGCCCGCGCCCTCGATGTGGGCGCCCATGCTCGAGAGCATGTTCGCGAGGTCCACGATTTCCGGCTCGCGCGCCGCGTTCTCGATGAAGGTCTTACCATTCGCCACCACAGCCGCCATAAGCGTGTTCTCCGTCGCGCCGACGCTCGGGAACTCGAGCATGACGTGCGCGCCGTGCAGGCCGTTCGGCGTCGTCGCATGGAGGACGCCGTGGGCGTTGTCGAAGTGGACGCCTAGGGCCTCAAGGCCCACCAGATGCATGTCGATCTTGCGCGCGCCGATCTGGCAGCCGCCGGGCATCGCGACGCGGGCCTCGCCGAAGCGCCCGATGAGCGGGCCTAAAACCGAGATGCTCGCGCGCATCTTCGAGACGAGTTTGTAAGGGGCCTCGAATCTATCGATGGTGGAGGTGTCCACGGAAAGCGAATGGTCCGCCCCGTGCTCAACCGTGGCCCCGAGATGTGCGAGCACTTCCGACATGATCTCGATGTCGGAGATGCGCGGGACGTTGTGGAGCACCGTTTTCCCCCGCCCGAGGATCGATGCGGCGATGAGCTTTAACGCCGAATTCTTCGCACCGGAGATGCGGACGTCGCCTTTCAGCACACCGTTGCCCTCGACGATGATTTCCTCTGCCATTGAACAGCACCTTCTATCATGGCGCGCGGGCGAGCTCCCGGAGGCCTCATGCCCGCGCGATATACGCGAACTTTGCTCTCACCATTATAAAAAGCGAAGGCCCGCGCACGGCGAGCCTTCACAAGTAAAGCGTTTGGTTGTTGGGCGCTGCGGGAAACCGCGCGCCTTCAAGCAAAAACGACAGAGAGCCGACTATTCACCGAGCATGAAGCGCTTGAAGCCGGTGATCTTGATGGTGCCGCCGAGGTTCTTGGCGACCTCATTGGCATAGTCGGTGACAGTCTGGTCGGGGTTCTTGACGAATGCCTGCTCAGTGAGGCAATTCTCCTTGTAGAACTTCTCGAGGCGACCAGTCGCCATCTTCTCCTGGATGTTCTCGGGCTTGCCGGACTCGGCGGCCTGAGCCTTGTAGATGGCCTTCTCGTGCTCGACGACGTCAGCGGGGACGGACTCGCGGGTCGCGGCAACCGGGGATGCGGCGGCAACCTGCATGGCGACGTCGCGGCCGAAGTGCTGGAAGTCGGCAGAAGTCGGGTCGATGCCCTCGACGTCGAACGTCACGAGGACGCCGATCTTGCCGCCACCATGGATGTAGGAAGCGACGGCACCGGCCTCGACGACGGCGGCGCGGGCGAGGTTCATGTTCTCGCCGAGCGTGTGGATTGCGTCAGTGAGCACGTCGTCGACGGTCTCGCCGTCGGCGTCGGCGGCCTTCAGGGCCTCAACGTCCTCGACGTTGGCGGCCATGGCAGCGCGGGCGATCTTCTCGGCGTAGCCCTTGAACTTCTCGTTCATGCCGACGAAGTCGGTCTCGCAGTTGAGCTCGACGACGGCGCCCTTGGTTGCGTCGTCGGAAACGATAGCCATAACGGTGCCCTCGTTGGTGGCACGGCCGACCTTCTTGGCGGCAGCAGCCAGACCACGGGTGCGAAGAACGTCAACGGCCTTGTCCATATCGCCATCGGCCTCGACGAGCGCCTTCTTGCACTCCATCATGCCGGCGTCGGTCATTTCGCGGAGCTCTTTGACCATTGCAGCGGTAATTGCAGCCACGATGTTCCTTTCTCTCGAGTGAAAGTCGAATGAAAACGCCGCGCGCCTATTCCCAGGCGCGCGGGTGAAGCTAAGCGGATGCGCTATTCGGCAGCGGGAGCCTCGGGGGCAGCCTCGGCGGTCGGTTCGGCCTCCATCTCGGCGGCGGTCACGGGAGCGCCGGTGCCGGCAACGACGGCGTCGGCCACGAAGTCGGCGAGCAGGCGCACGGAGCGGATGGCGTCGTCGTTCGCGGGGATGCCGTACTCCGCGTCGTCCGGGTCGCAGTTGGTGTCGAGCGTGCCGATGACGGGAATGCCGAGGCGCTTGCACTCATGGATGGCGATGCTCTCGCGGTTGGTGTCGATCACGAAGACCGCATCCGGCGTGCGCTTCATGTTGCGGATGCCGTTGAGGTTGGTCTGCAGCTTGGAGAGCTCCTTGTGCAGCAGAATCTGCTCCTTCTTGGGCAGCGAAGCCATGCGGCCGTCGGTGTCCATGGCCTCGAGCTCCTCCATGCGGGCAACGCGGGAGCGGATGGTCTGGAAGTTGGTGAGCATGCCGCCGAGCCAACGGGCGTTCACGTAGGGCATGCCGCAGCGGTTGGCTGCGTCGGCGATGGGCTCCTGAGCCTGCTTCTTGGTGCCGACGAACAGCACGGTGCCGCCCTTCTTAGCGGTTTCGGAAGCAAAGGTGTAGGCCTGGTCGAGACCGACGAGGGTCTGCTTGAGGTCGAGGATGTAGATGTCGCCGCGATGACCGAAGATGTAGGGCTTCATCTTGGGGTTCCAGCGGCGGGTCTGATGACCGAAGTGCGCGCCTGCGTCGAGCAGCGTCTGAATGCTGACTTTCGTCATTTCTTCTCCATTCGTTAGTCCTCTGCCTGCGGTCATCCCCTGCTACCGCAGCCTTTTTCGGTTGGCCACTGGCGGAGCGGGTCACACAAGCATGTGTAATATAGAAACCGTTGAATTATAACGCTCTTTCATATGCATCCGCAAGAGTTAATCAGCGTTTTCTTTACAAGGAAGAGAAGCAGGACGGGGTGGTTGATTCGCAAGTTCATCCGAACACGTAAGTTTCGTTCTCGCGCTCAGCCGCACGCGTCCGCCTGAGTACGAGAATTTCCCACCCTGTACAAAAATGACGATAAGTTGTGAAGGAACGGTGAATTGGACTGGAATTATGCTCTTCCTGTACCAATGATGTCGCAGTCGGGCTGGAGTCGACTCGCAATAATCCACAGTTTCAAGAGATTTGGGTAGCAGCATACAATTCCTGCACAACTTATCGTCATTCTTGTACAGAAATTGCTGCAGCTGGCTGCAAGGGCCGCGGAATGCTCAGCCAAAACGAAAATGTGGGCGGAAAGGCACTCCTTCCCGCCCACATCTGAAATCGCAACCGCAATCGCGCAAACAACCTGCTATTTCTTCTTGATCTGGCTTTCATGCTTCTCGAAGAAGTCAAACCGCGGCGGAAGCTCGCGGACGCGATGCGCTCCCTCGTCGAGCTCTGCGGCGCCGCACAGCTCACCCATTCCCTCGAAGTCGTAATTCCAGCTGAAAAACTCGTCGGCGTCGAAGTTCATCTGCATGCAGATCTTCTCGCAGCCGAATGGAACGATCGGGTGCATGAGCAGCGTGCAGATGCGCAGGAGGTAGAACGAGTCCGCAAGCACCTGTCGGCGCGCATCGTCATCGCCTGAAAGCTCGGCTTCCCTGATGCCGTCGGTCCAGTACTTGTTCGAGTAGCGGATGAACTCGTCCATAAGCGACATCACTGTGTGCAGCTCGACCTTGCGCATGAGCTCGTCGTAGGTATGGATCGCCTTCTGCGCGCGCCCAACGACGTCCTCGCTGATCGCGCAAAGCGGCATCATTCCCTCGAAGTTCTTCTGCGCCTCGTAGAAGCAGCTGCGTGCCAGGCGGTTGAACACGTTGGTGAGCAGCGTCCCCTCTTTAAGCGCCGGGTCGGCCACACGCGGATCGGTGCGCTTCGACTCGTCAGGGTCGAACGGCTTGGGCTTGAACCCGACCGACTTCTGGTCGAGCCCGAGCGCGAGGAAATGCGCGCGCAGCTGTTCGGGGGTGTAGTAATCGAGCAGCTCATCGGCCGAGGGCGGCTTCACGGCGCTCGACGACGACGCCTTCTTGTTGCCGAGCAGCAGATGATGGTTTGCGATGAGCGTCGTCTGGCGCAGCGCAGGAGATTCTTCGCCCCCGAAGAAATTGCCGGGCTTGAGCGCCTCCCACATCGCCGGCTGGGCAACACCGTAGAAGTAGAGGTTGTCCTGCCCGATGAACTGGAACACCTCCGCATCGTCTGAGCACCACCACTCCTGCCAGCTCGAGCGCGGAAGGCCGAGCTCGTCGTTCACAGCCATGGTGAACGAGATCGGCGCCCACAGCGATTCGGGCCAGCACCACACGGTGAGCCCACGGACGTCCTCGATGACCGGCGCCTTCACGCCCCACTCGATGTTGCCGGTGATACGGAAGGGAACGAGCGTCTTTCCCATGCGGAAGCGGATGTTCGCTCGCGTGAGCAGCGGTCGCGCCGCGTCGCGGTCCTCGATCGACGAGAACTCGAGCTCGAAGCTTTGCTTGCCCTTCTCCGCAGGGCGGAAGGCGTGCTTCGGCAGGTCCGCCGCAATCGCCCGATACGCCTCCTCAGCCTCGTTCTTCACGTAGACGACCGGCGGCGTAAGGAACTCCTCGATCGTCTGCGGGACGACATCGCGAATCGTGGGATCGGCCTTGAGTTCCTCCACATGCATTTTCAGAAACTCGGAGAAGGCGGGCAGGTCGAAATACCAGTTCTCGACGGGGCGCATCTCGGGCACGGTTCCCGTAACGGACGACTTCGGCGCGATGAGATCGACCGGGTCGTACTGATGGCCCAGATCGCACTCGTCGGCATAAGCGTGCTCCGACTTGCATCCCTGAACCGGGCAATGCCCCACCACCTGGCGACCGTTCAGGAACGTCTGCGCCTCGGTGTCGTAGAACTGAAGCGTCGATTCCTTGCGAAGGAAACCGTTCTCGTGAAGCTTCTCGATGAAGGCCTCGGAAACATGCTGATGGACCTCACCGGCATGACCGATTCCCGAGCCATCGTAAATCGAGAGACTGATACCGTACGAGCGCAGCGTGTTCGCCTGGCGCTCATGGTTGCGCATCACGTAGTCGGAGATGCTCCCCGAAAACTCCCCCGCCTCGACGAGCTTTCGGTAGCCTTCGTTGATCGGCGAGCCGAAGCAGTCGGTGCCGGAAACGAAGCGAACGTTGTCCCTGCCGATTCGGTCGCGCAAAAAGCGCGCGAACGCGTCCGCCGGAACGAACACGCCGCCGACGTGCCCGAAGTGCAGCGGTTTGTTGCCGTAGGGCATGCCCGCGGTTACGACCGCGCGCGCGGGCCATTTCACGGGTGCTTCTTCATTATTATGAGCCATTGCCTAAGCGCTCCTTCAATCCCTCAACCACATCATCCCTGCTCGCGGACTTGCCGCTCGAAAGCATGCCGACCAGATCCGACAGCTCGCCGGATTCAGGCTCGAGGCTTACCACGTCGTAGTCGTCCATGCCCGAAAGCTCCGCCGCCTTCGCGATGGCGTCCTCCCTCGTGCCAATCTCGTCGGCGAGACCGTTTTGGACCGCGTCGATTCCCGTGAACGTGAGCCCCGTCGCGAGCTCGCGGACCTCATCTATCGAAAGCGAGCGGCCAGCCGCGACGTTCTCGATGAACGTCTCGTTGATTGCGTTGACTATGCCTTGGTAGTACGCCCGCTCCTCGTCGGTCAACGGACGGGTTCCGTAGCTTGAGTCCTTACTCTCCGCCGAGGTGATGTTGTCTATTGTAATACCGAGCTTATCGAGCAGGCCCGAAAGGTCGGTCATCTGCATGGCCGTCCCGATAGCGCCGATGGCCGTGGTCTTCGCGGTGAAGATGTAGTCGGCCTGGGAGGAGATCTCGTAGGCGGCTGATGCGTTCATCGAAGCGCTCGACACAACTATGGGCTTCGAGAACTCCTTCACGTACTGGGCCATCTCCTCACCCGCCGTCGCCGTGCCCCCGCCCGAGTTGACGCGAAGCACGACCGCCTTGATATGCGGGTTGCCCTCCGCGCGGTCTAACTGGGCTTTAAGCCCCTCGGGGCTTCCAGTCAATCCGTCGTAGGCGATCTCCCCGTCGATGGTGATCACGCCGACGGAATCCCGGGACAGCGAGCTTGCGGCGTCGCCCGAGCCCGTTCCGAACACCGAAGAAACAGCGCCCGACATCGTGCTCGTACACGAGGCAAGCCCCGCGAACAGCAGGACGAACAGCAAAACGACCGCGACAAGCGCGACGATCCATGCATGGCTTTTCTTCTGCGGCGGCATGTGATAAGGCGCTCCGCATGCGGGCTGCCCCCAGTATGCCTGACCGCCTTGCTGCGCCTGACCTGCAGCAAAGGGCGCACCAGCCGAAGGCGGCGTCGCGGGGGGCCTAAAGCCCTCGGATTGTTGGTCCATGTTCCCTCCTAAACGTCTCGCCTTCCATACTACCCTACGAAAAACGCGCCGGACAGGCATGCCCGGCGCGTCTATTATTAAAGCAAAATCTCTCGAGCTCGCCACTGCGAACGGCAACGCGAGTAAGCGCTAAAGCTCGAAGCCTTCCTCGGCCTTCCCATGCGCAGACTGGGCCTTCTTAGCCGTGCGCAGCAGGAACTCCTGGTTCGTCTCGGTGCGCTTGAGCGACTTGATCAGCATATCCATCGCGCGCTCTGTGCTGTTCATGTTCGACAGAATTCGACGAACCGCCCAGATAAGCGGGGCCTCCTGCGGATCGAGCAGCAAATCCTCCTTGCGCGTGCCACTCGTCACCGGATCGATCGCCGGGAAGATTCGGCGGTCGGCGAGGTTGCGGTCGAGCTTGAGCTCCATGTTGCCCGTTCCCTTGAACTCCTCGAAGATGACCTCATCCATCTTCGAGCCGGTGTCGATGAGCGCGGAGGCGAGAATCGTCAGGCTACCGCCGCCCTCAATATTGCGCGCTGCACCCAAGAAGCGCTTGGGCGGATAGAGCGCAGTGGAATCGACGCCGCCGGAGAGGATGCGCCCGGAAGCGGGCTGCGCCAGGTTGTACGCGCGAGCGAGTCGCGTGATCGAATCAAGCAGGATCACGACATCCTCCCCCATCTCAACCAGGCGCTTCGCGCGCTCGATGACGAGTTCCGACACGGCGATGTGGTTCTCGCACGGCATGTCGAAGGTAGAGGAAATTACCTCGCCGCGAACCGAGCGCTCCATGTCGGTCACTTCCTCGGGACGCTCGTCGACGAGCAGGCACATGAGATGCACCTCGGGGTTGTTCGCCGTGATGGAGGCCGCGATGTCTTTCAGGATGGTCGTCTTGCCGGCCTTCGGGGGCGACACGATAAGGCCGCGCTGGCCCTTGCCGATCGGCGCCGCGAGGTCGATCACGCGAGCGGTGATCGTGCTCTTCCCATGCTCCATAAGCAAGCGCTCATCGGGATAGACGGGCGTCAAGTCGGAGAACTTGGGGCGATGAGAGCTTTCTTCGGGCACCTTACCGTTGACGGAAATCAGCTTCTGGATGGCCGCGTACTTCTCGTTCTCGCGCGCGGGCCGCGTCTGTCCGCACACCATATCGCCCTTGCGCAGGCCGTTACGGCGAATCATGGAAAGGCCCACATAGGCATCGGATTCGCTCGGAAGGTATCCCTGCGTGCGGAGAAAGCCATAGCCATCAGGCATGATGTCGAGAATGCCAGCAACTTCGATAAAGCCCTCGGCCTTCGCGCTCGCCTCGTAAACTGCATCGACGAGCTGGGCTTTCTTAAGCCCTGTTGCGTCAAGGCCAAGCTCGACCGCCTTCTCGCGAAGCTCTGCGACTTTAAGAGCGGCAAGTTCCTCGCGGTTCACGCTCGGCGCGATCTCGCGATTCTGCTGGTTGCGCCCGCGACGCTGCTTGCGGTCGTTGTTGCGCTTTTGCTGAAATTGCTTTTGATTGTTGGCACGATCCTTATGATGACCGGAATAATTCTTATCGGACGTCTTCTGTTCAGCGTCCCCGTGCTCTCCACGCGAGCGGCGAACATGAACCGTCGTTTTTGCCGGTGCGCCGCCCTCCTGCGAAGAATCTTCGATCTGGACAGCTTTCGCACGCGACTTCTCAACCTGACCTGAGGAATCGCTCGACTTCTCAGGCTCTTCAACTCGATCGGATGCATCCTCGACAATCTTTTTCGCCGATTCACGAGAAGCCGTGGGCTTCTGCTCGCCATCAACAGCCTCGGGAAGAGGGTTCTTGCGCGGACGACCGGGCCGACGCTTAGGCTTCTCTTCGGCAGAGCCCTCGGGGGCAGCAGCCTTGTCCGCTTTCGCCTTGCCAGTGGCGGAAGCCGAAGCGTCCGCAACGGGATTCTTGCGCGGACGCCCGGGACGGCGCTTGGGCTTTTCCTCGGTAGGAGCAGCGGCGTCCTCGACCTTCACTTTGCGAGGACGGCCAGGACGGCGCTTCGCGGGGGCAGATGCCTCAGCGCTCGAAGATTCCCCCTTGGGAGATTCAGAAGATGCCGCCGCAGAGGCCGCAGCCACTTCGTTTTCACTCATGATTTATGCCTGCTGCACTTTCTCCCAGTCCTTAAGGAAGGAATCAAGGCCGCGGTCGGTCAGGGGATGCTGCACCATTTTCTTCAGAACGCCGAACGGCACGGTGGCGATGTCAGCGCCCATAAGCGCCGCCTGAGTAACATGATTCGCCGAGCGAATAGACGCCGCGATGATCTCGACCTGCTCGCCGTTTACCGTGTTCGGGGTAAAGTCGTAGTTGTTGATCGCCGTGACGATGTTAGCAACCTGCTCAAGCCCGTCTTCCGAAATATCGTCGAAGCGCCCGATGAAGGGGCTGATATAGCGAGCACCAGCGCGAGCAGCCAAAAGTGCCTGCGGAACGCTGAAACAGAGCGTCATGTTGACGGGAATACCCTCGGTAGCAAGCGTATGGGTCGCGGCAAGGCCCTCGACCATCGTCGGAATCTTCACAACGACATTCGGAGCGATGGCAGCGAGTTCACGTCCATCGGCGACGATTTCGTCGCGTTTCATGGCAACAGATTCGGCAGAAACCGGGCAATCTTCGCCAACGATGTCGCATATGCGCTTGATGTGATTATGGAAGTCATCGAGCTTGCCCCCGATTCGCGCATAAAGCGACGGGTTCGTGGTCACGCCAGCAAGAGCGCCCCAGCTCGCAGCCTCCTCGATTTCAGCAAGATCGGCGGTGTCAAGAAAGAACTTCACGGATCCTCCTCAGATTGAGAATTTGACTATGGGAATGTGCGAATACGCACCAAACACCAAAATGGGAATACAAAACACGGAAACGAAGCAAATAGACAATGCCCCTGGGCATTTAACTGAGCTTATCCTATCGCATAAGGCCGAACGCATCAAGAAAAGATCAGCGAGCGCGGGGGAAGCGGCATGGAAGGCGGTCGGGGCCGCAAGG
>CAKUKU010000009.1 GCA_934663775.1 uncultured Ellagibacter sp.
GCGCCATCCGCTCCTTGAACTCCTCGACCTCGGCCCCGTAGTCGGCCCCGTTGCGCTCGCAGTAGGCGCGCATGGCGCCGGCGGCGCGCCTCTTCGCGGCCGTGAGCGCGTCTACGGTCGCCGCGCGAGCCTCCTCCATGGCTGCGCTCGCCATGCCCTTCGGGTCGGAGAGCGGTTCGCGCCTCCTGCTTCTCGCAGGCGACGCCTTGCGCCCTTGCTGGGCCTGCGCCTCGCCGTCGTCGTCCTCGTCGCCGCAGATGCCCCAGTCCACGCCGCACTGCTGCCGCTTCGCGTATGTGAGGTTCTTCCCGTTCTCCTGGTCGTTCGCGCTCACCGTCAGCGGGTAGCGCGAGAGCTCGATCCGCTCGCCCTCGCCCATGACCTCGCTCACCAGGAAGACGCCCTCGGGCGCGACCTGCGTGCTCTGGCGGTACACGATGCCCAGGCCGCTGCACGCCTTGCGTATCGCATTCTGCATGGACAGCAGGCTCGCGTACCGGTTTCCGAACCTTGGGTTCTTCTTGTCCAGCTCGGGCTGCCGTATCGCGTTCCAGGCCGCCATGTAGGCGGCGGCCGCGCTATGCGCCTCGCCCATTCCGCTCGTCCCCCTTATCGACTCCATCGCTCCACCTCGCATTCGATTCCGAGCCCTTCCGCGTAGGCCACGACCGTCTCCATCTCATCGCCTGCGCAGCGCAGCTTCAGCGTCCACTCGCGCACTTCGTCGGTGGCGAGATTCCATTGCGGCTCGATCATCCCGGGGTCGCCCGTGTCGTCGGGGCCGACGCCCTCGCCGCGCCGCGCGGCCACGGAATCCTCCAGCTCACGCATCCGCTCGGCGTGCTCGCGCCTGGCGGCCTCGGCCTTCTCGATGCGCTCGCTCTCGCCGATGGCGCTCTTTAGCGACAACGTCTCGCAGTACACCTTGTCGGCCTCCACCGCGTGCGGGAGGTTCAGGCCCTTGAGCGCATCCCTTTCCTCAATCGCGCGCGCCACCATGTCGCCCAGAAGGGCGCAGGCCTTGGCGTCGGTCGTGCTCTTCTGCACGAGGCGCCTCTCGGCGTCCGCGAATGCGCCAAGGTCGATGAGCGGAATGAGGTCGGGGGCGAGCCCCTCGTACTCCTCGGCCAGCAGGCCCCATCGTCGATGGAGCCAGATTCGGTCGGCCTCCTCGATCTGCGCCCCCGTCTTCGCGTACACCGCCTTCAGGCGGTCGCGCAGGGCGTTGAGCGCGCCGTCGGCCCCCGCCATCGCGGCCTTCACGGCCCTGTCCATGTCCTTGCGCTTGCCGTCTATCGCGCTCGCCGCCTTGTTGACGTCCGCGCGCAGGCCCTTGAGGGCCTTCACCTGGTCTGCGTCCGTGGGGTCTATCTCGCAGCCGTCGAAGAACTCCTCGACCTGCGCCACGAACGACTCCACCGCCTCCATGTTGCCCACGGTCACCGTCGGCAGCGTGTAGCTGATGGCGGGCGCGGGTGCCTTCGCGAGGTTGGTGGTCTGCACCACCTCGGCTTCGATCGTTTCGCTCACAGCTCGTCCTCCTTGCTGTCCCATATGACGGACACGCTCATGCCGTGGTCCGTCGCGTAGGCGCTTACGACCGCGCCCTCCTTGTCCGGGCTCACGATGTAGCCCAGCTTGTCCAGCAGGGCGCTCATCACCTCGACCGCCCTGTCCTTTCCCTTCTTCACTCCTCGCCGACCTCCTCCAGCTCGACTATCACCCGCGGGTTCGCCTTGTTCACCTTGTAGGTGTCGGGCAGGTTCCCCGCGACGCACTTCCAGTTGTCGTCGGGGATGACCCCGCACTCAACCAGCGCGTCGAGCACGTACTTCTTCGCGCTGGATATGTTGTCCTTGTCCCGCCTCATGTCGGGCTCCACCCACGTGAAGCTCACCGTCACGGGCGGTCGCATGGGCTTGAGCCTCGCGGCCCTGATGGCCCATGCCACGGCCTCCTGGGCGTCCTTCTTCGCCTTCGCCCCCTTGTAGGGGTTGCATCGGCAAGCGCTCACGTAGTCGTTGAGGCTGGGCAGCTTGCCCGCCACCTCGAACCTCTGCCTCACGCCGCCTCCCATCCCTCGCAGCCCATCTCTTGGGCCGTCGATCGCGGGTCGACCTCGTAGGGGTCGAGCGGGTCGGCCAGGCAGACGCAGCCGCCAGCCTCGCACGTGAAGGCGTGGGCGCACCCGCCGCACGTGCCGAGCCTCAGCTCGCGCTCGCGCTCCTCGGAGCGGTCGCGGTCGTAGGCGGCGTAGGCGTCCGCGCCGCCGTAGCGGTCCAGCGCGCTCATAGCGCCGCCGCCATATCCAGCAGAATCCACGCGAAGAAGGCGGCGAACATGAGCGCCAGACCGCTGCCGAATGTGTTAAGCTCTTCGGTGCTTCTTGCGAACGCGCGCCCTTGGTTGCAGCCTCGGCGCGCTTTCTTTTTACTCTCCATTTCCTTCTCCTTTCAGCCATTCGTCCACGTCTTCTCCCATGACGTAGACGCAGTAACCTGATTTAGTCGGGCGCTTCGCCTGCAGCCTCCCGCTTGCAATCTCCGCGTAGATGGTCGAGCGCGAGATTCCCAGCACCCTTGCCACCTCCGCCGCGCGGTAGAGCGGCTTGGGCGGGATTCCAGCCGCGACGGCCCATTCTTGGAACACTTCAAATCACCTCCTTTTCTTCTTTCTCGTCTGCGTTATTCGGTTCTCAAGGTGCTTGCCCGGAAGCGGGGTCGCAGGGCGCACGGGAGGGTGGCGGCAAAAGTGAACGAAAACCCGCCTTCCCTTGTTCCGGCGCTTTCGCGCGGGTTGCGGCGGAAAGGAACGCCGCGCCCATGCGCCCTGCGTCCCTGCTTCCGAGCGGCGTGCGGCGGTTAGGCCGCGCTCTTGGGAATGACGAAATCGCCGATCGGACAACCGAATGCATCCGCCAACGCGCAAACGCTCGTGAACATCGGTTCATTCAGCCCAGATTCATAACGGACAATTGCGTTTCTGCTAACACCAGACTCTTTCGCTAAATCGTCTTGAGACCATCCGCGCTCAGCTCGCTTTACTCGGAGCTGCTTGGAGAAATACTCCATGTCAAACATCTACTCACCCCCGCTCCCGAAACCGAACGCGAAACCGAGGGCGAAGAGCGACGCCAGGAGCATCGCGCACCCCTCGGCAACCGCGCCGAAGAGATAGATGGCGACGAGTCCAGCCGCGAGAAGAATCATCTGCGTCGCCACCGCGATCGTCTTCACCATGGTTTTCTCCTTTCAAAATCAACGCGATTCATGTTGATTGTCTTGCATCATAGACGTGTATCGCGTTTGTTGCAACCGTCTTTTATGTAATTTGTTGAATTTTCTACGTGAAACACGTAGAATTTGCGGTGACGAAAGGACATGCCATGTTTACGTTGCAGCTGAAAGAAATGCGGAAGCGCGCAGGGTATAAAACGCAGAAAGCGGCAGCTGATGCTTTGGGAATCAAAGAGCGTAAATATGCGTCATGGGAGCGCGGTGAAGTTCAGCTGACGCTTGAAGATGCTTTTAATATTGGTCTTGTTTTCGGATGCACCCCGAACGACCTCTGCGGATGGAGCGGCGGGAACGGCGACGCATCCTTCTCCGACGGCGGCCAAGCCTCCCTCAACGCCTATTACGAGTCCATGAACGACCAGGGGCGGGAAACCCTCGTCCAGACGGCTAGGCTCATGAGCGGGTCGCCCGACACGCGAGTGCAAAAAGATAGCCCCGAAGCTGTACGAGTTCAGGAGGCGGTGTAGGTGAGCGCGCTCGGAAAAGCGAGATCGCCCGGCGAGGCCGTCGCGAGCATCGTCGGAACGCTGGGCGGCATCGCCACGATCGCGACGTGGCTCAACGTCACGCCCGAAATGGTCGGCGGGTGCGCTTACGCCGCCCTGAACAACGCGCTTCCGATCGCGTCTTTCGCCTTCGGCATCGTTGCCGGATGGGGCCTGAGGGGTCTCGCAAAACCATCGGCGAGGCGAGAGCGCGCCGATGCGACGGAAGAAGGCGCATGCGGCGAGTTCGCGAAAGTCGGCTCGCCTCCTCGCACCCTCCCGCCATCCGCCATGCGCGCACTGTCCGAGCTCGACGAGGCGGAATCGGCCTGCATGGTCGCCCTCGCCAACTTGTCGGCCGTCGACGAGTCGGGAGACCCCGAGAAACCGCTCTTCGTCATCCCGGTCAGCGAGAGATGCGCAAGCCTCGGCGTCGACGCCGAGGCGGTTTCGCGGCTCGTGGAGCGCGGGCTGTTGACGCGAAGCGCGGCGAGGAGGGTCGTCACCGTCGGAACGAGAAAAATCGGCGAACGATGGGTTGATGCGGTGTCCCCTTGCGAAGATGCGCCGTCGATTCGGACGATGACCTGGTCGTCGTCCGGTGATTTGACGCCAATGTTTCTCGCGGGATCCCCTTCGAGACTCGTGTACCCGGAATCGCCCGTCAAGTTCACGTCGACCGGAAAAGAGGTTGCGCGCATCTGCGCAAGGAAGAGCATCACCGATGCGGTCGAGAGGTTCAACGAGGAATGGCATGCGCGAGCCGCCGAGATTGGGCCTATGCGCATGTAGCGGCGTTCCGCCCGAAGGCGTACGACTACGGCGAGCCGGGCACCGACCGCCTGGCCGAGCAGGCCGAGATGATGGCAAGCTCCGAGCTGTTCGAGAAAAGCGAGGATAATCAGGTTCGCGAAACTGCGTAAATAAATAGTCGGGGCGGCTCCAACCGACCAAAGTTTAGCCGCCCCTTGTGTCCACCCCAATAAAGAAGGACAGGTGAATTGTACCATGGCGCGCAAGACGAGACGCCGCGCGTGGGGCTCCATCGACCCCGTGAAGCCGAACTGCAAGTATATACTCCGATGGTACGAGAACACTCCCCAGGGCCGCGTGCGCCGCTGCGAGACGTTCTACGGGACGTACAAGGAAGCCGACTTTCGGATGTCCCAAATCCGCCTAGAGCACGCCGAGGACGCCCCGTGCGCCACGGTGGGGCAAGCCTACTCTTCGTGGTATCTCCCATCCATCACACGCCGAATGGAATCGGGCGACCTGTCAGAGGGCAGCTTCAGGCAGTACACGCGCATCTGGGATTCCGTCATCGCCCCGCGCTGGGGCGGCGTCCCCCTCGACTCCGTGCGCCCCTTGGACGTCCAGGAATGGCTGAGCGCCCAGAAGCGGGGGAACGCCCAGGCGGCGCTCTCCGTGCTCCGCTCCGTGGGCGCCTTCGCCGAGCGCTACGAGGTCGCCCCCAACCGCTTCGCAATCAAGTACGAGCTTCCGCCTAGCGAGAACGCGCGCCGCAAGGGCGTGCTCACCCTCGACCAGGCGGACGCGATGTTCCGCAAGCTGCACGGCGCGCGCTGCGAGCCCGCCTTCATCCTCGCATGCTTCGGGTCGTGCCGCAGCGGCGAATCGCTGGGCGCGCGGGTGGACGAGGTTTCGAGCTTCGAGGTGCGCGGCATGGTGTTCGCGACCGTCCCCATCACACGCCGCATGGAGCACAGCGGGTGCCTTCCCATCGAGTCGCTCAAGACGCCCGAGAGCCGCCGCACGGTGTGCGTGCCGCCCCCGTACTCCGAGAGGTTGCTGGGCATCGCCGACGGGCTCGCGCGCGATCGCATCGAGTGGCTCGCGCACCGAGGGGACGGACTCCCCATGAACCGCGGGCAGCTCGCGCACGCATGGGCGGCGGAGTCGGGGAATCCCATACCCTTCCAGAACCTGCGCAATTCATGGCGCACGCTCGCACAGCTCGAATGGGGCATCGGGTCTGACACGCTCGAATTGCTCATGGGACACAAGCTCCCAGGCACCACGGGCGCGCACTATATGAGACCAAAAGGGGACACCCTGGCGCACCGATTTGCAGAGGAATTCGCTGCCCGCTTTTCAGAGTTAGGCAAAGTTAGGCAAAACTGAGATATAATGCCTGGTCAGAGCGATATTGACAAATCGCCGTTATTTGTCCACGGCGGAGGGATTTTCTGTAAGTTCAATCTGTTTGCGGCGCGGCGTTTTGGTGACCAAATGGCAACGATGGGAAGCTTCCGGTTGTCCTTGAAACGACCCAGGCGCACGATGGCATGGAAGAAAGGCCCACCCGATGCGGGCGGGCGCGGACGGATAAGCTTCACGGAAGGATGCGATATGTGCACGGGAATCAGGTTTAGCGACGGTGACGGCAACATGTATCTGGCACGCAATCTCGATTGGAGCACGCGCTACGGCGAGCGCGTGGTGGTGACGCCCGCGGGCTTTCAGCTCCCCTACTCCTTCCTCGATGACGCGCCAGCGGCGCACGCCGTGATCGGTATGGCGGTGGTGCTCGACAACTATCCCCTCTATTTCGACTGCGGAAACGATGCGGGTTTGGGCGTTGCCGGCTTGAACTTCCCCGGGTTCGCCGAATATTCCAAGGGGCCTATCGATGGGAAGACGAACATCGCGGCCTTCGAGTTCCCCGTTTGGGTGGCCGCGAACTTCGCGTCGGTCGATGAAGTGGAGGCGGCCCTCGCGAACGCGAACATTGTTGCGAAGCCGGTGAGCGACCAGCTCGGCGTGTCGATGTTGCACTGGATTGTGGGTGACGGCACGCGCTCGATCGTGATCGAGCAGATGGCCGACGGCCTGCATGTGATGGACAACCCGGTCGACACGCTTGCGAACCAGCCCGAGTTCACCTGGCATATGACGAACTTGCGCACCTATATCACCGCGACGGGCGATTTCCCCGCCGCTGCGACCTGGGGTCGCGCTGAGCTTACCCCCTTCGGCGCAGGCGCCGGTGCGCGCGGCATCCCGGGCGATTCCTACTCCCCTTCGCGCTTCGTGAAGGCGGCGTTCCTGAATGCGAACTACCCGCAGAAGGCCAGCGAATGGGAAAACGTGCTGCGCGCGTTCCACACGCTTGGGAATGTGGCGATGGTGGAAGGCTCGGCGGCGATGGCCGACGGCGCCTTCGAGCGCACGCTCTACACGGGGTGCTACTCGACACGCACGAAGACGTACTACTACTCGACCGACGACGACCCGTCGATCAAAAGCGTCGCGCTTGCCGATTGCAATGCGGGCGACGAGAGTAAACTCTTCGTTGCCTAAGTAGTGCACGAGGCAGTGCGCTGCTTCGTGCTTTCTGCTTACTCGAATGGCGAGCGGTCGTGGTTGATCTCGCAGTTGAACAGGTGCTCAACCTCTGCCACATCGCGGGTTTGCCCGAGCGCCCACATGGTCTTCGCGACAATCGCCTCGGGGGTCATGTCGGCGCCGCGCAAAATGCCCGGATGGTTCGCATACGCGCGCCCAACCTCGTAAACTCCCAGGTCAAGACCTTCTTCGGGAACCTGCGTCGTCATGACGGCGATGCGTCCCGAATCGACCCATGAATAGATAGCGTCCTGGAAGCACGGGCCGGTCTCGCCTTGCTCGGGAATGCCGCCGATGCCGAACGTCTCTAAGATGACTGCGTCATAAGACGGCGCCAATGCCGAGAAGATCCGCGAATCGAGGCCCGGCGTGAGCTTCAGCGCAAACACGCGCGGATCGAGCTTGTCGTACACGACAAGACACCCTGCTGCTGCGTGCTCGCGTGCCTCTGCTTCCTTCCTCGCATGCGTGAAAGAGGCGGAACGCACGATGCGGTCGGTGCGGATATAAGCGAGCGGCGGGAAGTTCACGCTGGTGAAGGCATTGAAACTCATGGTGCGCTGTTTGCGCGCGCGGGTTCCCGCGATGACGATGCCGCCGAACGCGATCGATACGTCGCTCGCGTCGTCGTCGGTTGCGTACAGCACGCTTTGGTAGAGGTTGAGCTTCGCGTCGGTGAAGGCGCTCGCCATGGGGCGCTGCGAGCCGGTGAGCACGATGGGCTTGGGGCTGTGCTGGATGAGATAGGACAGGGCGGCTGCGGTGTATGCCATGGTATCGGTGCCGTGCAGCACCACGAACCCGTCGTAGTCGTCGTAGCTTTCCATGATGGTGCGGGCGACGCGCAGCCAGTCGCTCGGGCGCATGTTGGTCGAATCGATGTTCATGGCCTGTTTCACGTCGAGCGTGGCGAGGTCTGCCACCTCGGGGACATACCTCGTCAGCTCCTCGCCTGAAAGCGCAGGTGACAAGCCATTTCCCTCTTCTTTCGACGCGATGGTGCCGCCCGTAGCGACAAGCAAGATGCGTTTCTTCGTCATGGTTGCTCCCCAATCTTTCGGTGCCGGGCGTGCCCTTGGTTGTCGCTTGACGGCCAGCGCGAGCAGAGGGATCGCGATGCGTCTGCTTCCAAGCCGTCCTTCGAGCTCGCCTTTGCATCGTATTCGAGCACGGTATTTCTAGGATTGTATCCTATGGTTTGCTCGCGCACTTGCCGTTTCTCTCTTCGGGGGTCGCTCTCTGTGCGCGAATTGCGGATTCTCCTGCTCAATCGAATTTGAGCATCTACTCATCTATTGGCACCTGCCCTATAATCCTTCACGGTTTTTTTGGGGCCGCACCCGCGGCGACGCTTCGGGTGCAAGATGGAGGCCGTGTCCAGGGCGACACCGCGGGCGCGAAGTGGAGAAAGAGTTTTACGCATGCAAACCAAACAAGAGCTGTTCCTCGATCTTTTGGGAACGGAAGATACCCAGTTTGTCATCCCGGTGTACCAGCGCGTGTACTCCTGGGGCCTACAGCAGTGCAAGGGGCTGTGGCAGGACATCAACCGCTCGGGCCGCACGGGCAATGCGCACTTCATCGGCACGGTGCTCTATTCGCCCGACCGTTTCGCGAAGACGGCGCAGCACCAGCTCGACGTGATCGACGGCCAACAGCGCATGACCACGCTCACCATCGTGATCGCCGCGCTCGTGAAATACCTGCGCGCTCACGGAGCGACCGCCGATGGCCTTACCGCCGACGATATCTCCGGCACGTTCCTTCACGTGAAGACGGGCGACGGTGTGGCGGCGAAGCTCATCCTGTCGCTGAACGACTGCCCCACGCTCGAGGCGGTGGTGAACGCAACTCCGATGCCCGAGCGTCCCTCCGAGCGCATCACCGAGAACCTCGACTACTTCTACGGCGAGATGGAGAAGAGCGATTTCGACGCCGACGTGCTGTGGGCGGGCATGAAGGTGCTCACGGTGATCGACGCGGAACTCGACCGTGGCGACAACCCGCAGCTCATCTTCGAGAGCCTGAACGCGCGTGGTGTGCCGCTGACGACGGCTGACCTGGTGCGCAACTACCTGCTCATCGCGATGGACCACGACGAGCAGACGCGCCTGTACAAAGAATACTGGGAGCCGATCGAGGTCATGTTCGGCGACGATCCCGGCGCCGAGAAGCTCAACGCCGCCATTCGCACGTGGCTTTCCATCCGCTTCCCCAAGGTGCGCATCCACGACAAGAGCGAGACGTATTCCGTGTTCAAGACCTACATTGAGGACGAGCACGCGGGCACGCCCGAGGAGCTGCTCGACGAGCTGCGCGGCTTCTGCTTCATGTGGGCTGAGAACTACAACTTCCACGAGGTGAAAGAATTCCGCAGCATGAACTGGGCGAAAGGAAAGCGCCGCACGCTCGTTCCCGAGCGCGCAAGCCAAGGCGGGTTCTAGGGTCAGGGTTGCAGCCTGCACGATCTGCTGCGTAAGATGGAAGGAGCCTCGGGCACAATGCTCGAGGCTCCTTTTAGTTTTGCTCCTAAGCTCTTTTGTGGGAAGAACGCCTCTTGCGGTGGGTGGTGTTCACTCCGCCGCAGGAGGCTCGCTATGCTATGTCGCTCGAGCGCCGCTACGCCATGAGCTTTTTAATGCGCTCCATGGCTTCCACCGTGGCGTCGGCGTCGCCGAAGGCGGTCAGGCGCACGTAACCCTCGCCCGAGGGACCAAAGCCCGCGCCTGGCGTGGTGATGATGTTCGCCTCGGTGAGCAGCTTGTCGAAAAACTCCCAGCTGCCGACTCCCTCGGGGGTTCGGCACCAGATGTAGGGGCTGTTCACCGCGCCGTAGACGGTGAACCCGGCGGCTTCGAGGCCTTCCTTGATCACGCGCGCGTTGTTGCGGTAGTACGCAAGCGTCTCCTCAATCTGGCGCTCGCCTTCCTCGGTGTAGATTGCCGCAGCGCCGCGCTGGATGATGTAGCTCGCGCCGTTGAACTTCGTGCACTGGCGGCGGTTCCACATGGCGTTCAGGCTCTGCCCGTCGCGCTCAAGTTCCTTAGGCACCACGGTATAGCCGCAGCGCGCACCGGTGAATCCTGCGGTCTTCGAGAACGAGCGGAACTCGATGGCGCAGGTCTTGGCGCCTTCCACCTCGTAGATGGAGTGCGGCACGCCCTCTTCAGTGATGAAGCGCTCGTAAGCCGCGTCGAACATGATGATCGAGCCGTTGGCGTTCGCGTAGTCGACCCACACCTTCAGCTGGTCGGCGGTGAGCACCGTGCCCGTGGGGTTGTTCGGGCTGCACAGGTAGATGACGTCCGCGCAGCCCTCGGGAAGCGCCGGGCAGAAGCCGTTTTCGGCGGTGGTGGGCATGTAGGTGATGTTCGTCCAGCGCTCGGCGGCGGCGTCGTATTCGCCCGCGCGGCCTGTCATCGCGTTGGAATCGACGTAGACGGGGTACACCGGGTCGCATACGGCGATGACGTTGTCGACGTCGAGGATGTCGCCGATATTGCCGCAGTCGGACTTCGCGCCGTCGGAGATGAAAATCTCGTCGTCAGCGATGTCGACTCCGCGTGTATGGAAGTCCTTCTCCGCGATGACGGAGCGCAGGAAGTCGTAGCCCTGCTCGGGACCGTAGCCATGGAAGGTCTCCGCACGGGACATGTCGTCGACGGCGGCGTGCATGGCCTCGATGACGGCAGGTGCGAGCGGGCGCGTCACATCGCCGATGCCCATCTTGATGAGTTTTGCCTCGGGGTGCGCCTCGGAATATGCTGCCGTGCGACGGGCGATCTCGGAGAAGAGATAGCTGCCCGGAAGTTTCTGGTAGTTCGGATTGACCTTAGCCACGAAAGTGCTCCTTCGTTTCGATTCCTGCACGCGGCGCCTGGTGGGGCCGCGTTGCGCGCTCTCGTCGTCGGCTGTCGACTCGGCGAACAGCCAGGCGGCGAAGCGCGTTTTCAAAGTCGCCCATCATTGTGCCGCAGTTTGCTTGAATCGGGCCCAAAGTTAACATCATCGGCAGCGATTTAACATTATCGGGAACATGGCGCGAGGCGGCGCCCTCCGGCGATGCGTCTTCCCCGCGGGCGAAGGTCGGGCGGTTCGTGGGGGCGCAGGCGACGCGAGGCGGCACGAGGGAACCGAGGGCGCCGAGCATAACGCGCAGTTGCGGCCAGTCAACGCCGCCAAGCGCCGTTAGTGCGTGCGGCGGTATTCCCTCACGCGCTTCGAGAATGCGGCGAGTTCCTCGGGCGTCATCTCGTCGAGGCGCTCGAGGTTGGCCTCGAAGTTTGCGAGCGTGTTCTCCTGGCGTGCCTTGATCGCCGTCGTGCAGTAGCTCACCACGACGCCCGTGAGCAGCGCGATGTAGAAAATGCTCAGGACACTGAGCACCACTGCCGACACGCGCGCGACGGGCCCCGCTGCGTTCACGTCGCCGAACCCAATGGTCGACACCACCTCAAAGGAGAACCACACCCCATCGCCGAACGTGAGGGTTTGGGGGTCGGCAAGCCACACGGCAGTCGAGCACACGAGGAAGGAGACGGCGAACACGCAGGTCATCGGCCCGAACCCGGAGTGTCTCAACACGTCGAGAAGCATGCGGTAGTTAATCATGCGCGCACCTTCCCGCAAGGCGAATCAGGCGAGGAGCCTTCGCTCGCGGCCCCGTCTGCAGCCTCGAGCCCACTTGCAGCCCCGTGCTCGCTCTCGGCGTCCCCCTTTTCCTGCGGGCGCGCGGGCGCGATCGCGCGCGGCAGAGGAATCGCAGCTCCGATGGCGGCCGCCGCGATCATCACGATGACCCCCTTCACGGGGAAGCACATCACCAAAAGCAGCGCCGCCATCACGGGTTGGCGCATAACCGCTCCCATGCACGCCGCGGTGCAGGCGGCAACGCACGCAACGGGGTCGGCGCCGGTGATCAGGGCAAACCCGTAGCCCAGGCTCACGCCCGCGAAAATCAGCGGGAAGAAATGCCCGCCGCGCCAGCCCATCTTGATGCAAAACGGAGTGAGGGCCGCTTTCACGAGACCCGTCGCGATGAGCACGGCAGCGGGAATCGCAAGGTAGCCCTCCATCAGCGGCTCCATCTGCGCCTCGCCCGCGAACATGGTGTAGGGCAGCGCCATGCCACACACGGCGAGTACAAGCCCCGCCAGCACGGCTTTCGCGACGGGGCGCTCCCCCATGCGATCCGCGAGCTTCTCGGATGCCCACGACGACGCGTGGAACGCCCAGCCCGCGGCGCACCCCGCCAAGGCCAGGGGAACGACAAGCGCGGCCTCAAGCGCACCGACTTCCATCCCCGAAAAGCGCGGCAGTCCCATGCCTCCGCCGAACATGTCCCCGAGCAGGAAAAACGCCCCGAGCGCACCCACAATGGCGCACAGGTAGATGAAAGTCTTCTTCGCGCGCGGCACCTGGATGCTCATGTCCCCGTCGTCGCCCTTGCCCTCGCGAGGTGCGTCCGCGGTGCCGGCTAGCGGCGCCACGAACCCATACAAGGGCGCCGTGAACAGCGCTGTCAAGGCCGCCTGCGTGCCGACGGTGGTGAGCGCGCGGAAATCCTCCCCGAAGCGGCGCATGCGATCGCCCACCCAGGTGCTAAGCCCCGCGATCACGCCGGTGAGCCCCGCCTCGGGGCCGATCGATCCGCCGAACAGCAGCGGCAGCAGCGCCGCGACAGAAAGCTTGCCCATGCCCTTGTAGCTGTAGCGACCGTCGCGCTTCACCTTGCCCATGACAACGGTGAGCTCCTCGGGGCGCGCGCCCGTTTTCTTGTCGAAAAGCCCAATCACGAGGCCGCCGCCTACGCACACGATCAGGGGGAACGGCAAAAAGCCGAACGGCCCATCGGCAAGCCCCGGGAAAAACGCGTCCGCGGCGCGCCCGATGATGGCGGGCAGCGTTGACCAGAAGAACGCGATTCCCTTCTCCATCAGGAAGAAGAACGCCCACACGAACGCGCCGGCAAGCGCGCCCGTCGCAATGACGCACATAAGGAAAAGCACGCGGTTCACGGGTTTTGAGAAGTTGGGCATGCGGCTCCACATCGTTTGGGGCGAAGGAATGTAACGCAAACACCTTACTATATTTGGTGCGGGTTCGCCGTCGGAACGAGCAAGGCGGCGCGCGACGTCCGCGAATGAGTGGAGAGAAAATGCCGCTCCCTGCCGCCAACTTCGCGTGCTTCGTGTTGCGAATCCCATAGTCTGCAGCCTTCTATTTCGCGGGAAACGGGCTAGCTTGCGGAAAGAGCGGCCTGAACCGAAGAGGGCTGCTTTCAGTTGCTATTCGACGTCGCAAGGAATTGCTATCCCCCCGACAAAACCTTTCATCTATGCATTGCGAAAGAATGTCGTTCCAACAGATTCGCCCTTCGATTTACACGTAATCCCTTGTGTTTCGGGTTTGAAAAACGTATAGCAATCTATCTTGTCGGGGGGGGGTATTAGGTGCTAGGATAAATCGCGTGCGAGCGCCGCGAGACAGGCCGCGGGCCGTCGTTCACAACCGCATATCCGGCAAACCCGTCGTAAGGCGGCGACGCAAAGCTACAGGGGCCCTCAGGGGTCAGCCAGCTGCAGCGGGGCGGTTTTCGCCCCCCCCACCCAGGTCGACAAGCCGCAGCTTTGCGTCAGCAACGCTGCGGCTTTTTGCATACAAGCTCACGAGCACTTTTTGCAGATAAGGGATAAGGTTGAGGAAAGGAAGCCGAAGAGATGGAGAAGAAGGAAAACGCAAGCAAGCTGATCTCGAGCCTCGTGGCCCTGTCGCTGGCTACAACACTCGGAGTCCCCACGATCGCACTGGCAGACACGACGGACGGCACTGGAAGCGCAAACGCGGCAGCAGCTGAGCCGCAGAATGCGGAAAGCCAAGAGAATGAAAGCACCAGTGTTTCTGAGAACCCCTTCTCAGTTAACGGAAGCTCCTATTCGACGCTGCAAGAAGCAATCAATAATGCAGAAAGCGGATCAACGATTACAGTTATGAACGACTGCGAAGTTGCCGGATTGGTCGAATTCAGTAAAGATCTCGTTCTTGACCTGAATGGCAAATCGATAACGGCAAAAGAGACCGAAAAGGGATTCTGGGGAAACGTAAATGACGGAATTACATTGACAATTATTGGCTCCGGCTATCTTGGAGATCCCAGCGGGGAATCCGTTGGCTATCTTCTCTATCCTAAAGACAACAGCTCACTCATAATTGATAGCACAGCAACCTTTCAATCTGGACTCTCCGTTGTGCAAGTCAGCGGAGCGAATGTCAAACTCGATATTCGAGATGGCAATTTCATTGGCGGTACGTATAAAGACAAGTATTGGACTATCAATATTCTCGACCAATATGCATCGAGCGCCTCAATGCTTTTTAGCGGCGGGGCTTTCAAGGGATTTAATCCGGAATCGGGCGGAACCGAAAACCCCGATATGAACTTCTGTGCGCCCGGTTACAAAGCAGTCAAGAAGGACGATGGGTACATCGTTGAATGGGATCAGGACAACGTTGCCTCCATCGACAGCTCCGATGGAATCAAGTACGGATACAAGACACTCGGCGACGCTATCGCCGCCGCGAGCGATGGCGATACCATCACCGTGCTAGCTGACACTACAGTTTCCAGTGACCTTACCTCCATTGATAAAAACCTCGTTTTGGACTTCGGCGGCAATACTGTTTCCTTCACGGCAGCGGGTTTCGACGTCGGCTGCAAAAAGCAGAATACTAGTCTCACCCTCAAAAACGGCACCATGAACGTTGCCGCATGGGGTATTTGGCTCCAGAATGACGCTCGCCTCAACGTCGCATCCGATATGACCATTACGGCAAACTCGGCAAAGAACCCCAAATCTTACGGCATCGTCGTAACGCAAGGGTCGACGCTCGATATGTACGGCACGGTCAAAGCTAAAGCAACAGGAGCCATCTCGGGCAACGGCACCGAAGGTTGGGGCAATACGACGATCAATGTCTACCCAGGTGCCAACGTGATTGGCGAAGAGGGTGCCATCGGCATCTACCACCCGCAGTCCGGCACGCTCAACATCAAGGGCGGAACCATCGAAGGCGATATGGGCATTCAGCTTTGCGCGGGCGAGGGAACGGTTGCTGAGATTGGAAATGCGACAATCGAGGGGACCGGCACTGACGAGAGGGGGAGCAAGGGCGTTGGCGACGGAGTGATTCCCGACGGCGCGGCGGTCTCCATCGTGAACCGCAACTACCCCGGCGGGACGCCCATCGTGAACATCAAGGGCGGAACGCTTACCTCGACAAACCAGAAAGCTGTGTTTGCTTACGATTGGAGCAACGGAGAGGCATCGGCATGGAGCGCAGCCACCGAGCCCGCTATCATCACCGGTGGCACGTTCTCGAGCGAGCCTGACGCGAGTTACATTGCCGATGGGTACGAAGCCGTGAAGAGCGGGGCTAACTGGGTCGTTCAGGTTCCCTACACCCCCGCGCCCGCGCCGACCACTGAGACCACAACCACAACGAACCCCGACGGCACCACCACAACTACGGTGACCGACAAGAAGACGGGCGAGTCCACCTCCACCACCGAGGGCGCCAACGGCACCACGGTCGTCGAGAAGACGGACGCCTCCGGCAACACCACGACCAAGGTCACCGTCCCCGAGGGCACCGCTACTAACGCCGGCGCGCCCGTCGAGATTCCCGCGGCCGTCGAGGTGACTAAGGGCAAGGAGGTCTCCATCTCCGCGCCCGCCGGCACTATTGTCGCCATTCCTGCCGCCGCCGACGCGGGCAACGTAGCGGTAATCGTGCACGCGGACGGCACCGAGACCGTCATCCCGATGTCGCTCGTCGAGGGCGGCAAGGCGATTGTCAAGCTCGACGGCGACGAGACCATCAAGATCGTCGACAACGCGAAGGACTTCTCCGACGTGCCCGCCGAGCACTGGGCGGCCGATGACATCGACTTCGCGAGCTCGCACGAAATCTTTAAGGGCATCGGCAACGGCGACACCTACGAGCCGGAGACCGCCCTCACCCGCAACATGATGATGACGGTGCTCGCCCGCACCGCCGGCGCCGACACCGAGGGCGGCGACCCGTGGTACGCCAAGGGCCAGCAGTGGGCCGTGGAGAACGGCGTGTCGAACGGGCTGTGGGGCGAGGACAGCATCACCCGCGAGCAGCTGGTGACGATGCTGTTCAACTACGCTAACAAGGCGGGCCTGGACACCTCCGCGCGCGCCGACATCAGCGGCATGGAGAACGCCAGCGCCGTGTCCGACTGGGCGACCGAGGCCGTGCGGTGGGCCGTGGCCGAGGGAATCCTGAAGGGCGTGGACAACACCGACCTCGCGCCGCAGGGCCTCGCCACCCGCGCGCAGGCTGCCGCCTTCATGCAGCGCTACGTGAAGGCCGCACTGCTGTAAGGAGCAGCGCGGGCTCGCCGATGCGCAGCGCACTGCTGTAGGTAACCGCCCGCCCGACTCGCCCCGAGCCGCGCGGGCGGATCGAGATTTGCAGAACCCGGAGGCCGTGGCCGGCGCAGCTCAAGCGCTGGCCACGGCCTCCTTTTATCGAGCGCACCCCTCGCGGCGCGGCGCATCTTTCCCGACGCCGCGCCAAGCTGCACCGCCCGTGCGGTAGCGCCGCATCAATCGTCGGAATCGTCAGACGCAGGCGCGTACGGGAAAGTTAGGCGGACAACTGCCCGCGAAAACGAATTTCGATACAACGTACAGCCCTGTTTGGCTTAGGGCAAAAGTGATTGCGACTTGCCAAGAGCCGACAACGGCTGCTATCGTCTTTCAACATGGAGGACGACAATCTGGGGGAACAATGAGCCGTAAATCCGAAGAATGCGAAACGACCCGCCTGCGCATCCTTCGCGCGGTAACGAAGCCGATCGAGGAGATGACTGTCTCTCAGATTAGCAGTGCCGCCGGAGTATCTCGTCAAACCTTCTATTCGCTCTTCGCCTCAAAGTACGATATCGCATATTGGTACCTCAAAAAAGCGGAAAGCCGTTTCCTCGTGGAGATCGGCCGCACGCTTTCCCTTTCTGACGGGATCTCGAATTACTTCGAGTTCCTCGAGAGAGAACGCCCCTCTCTCGCGAACGCCTTCGAGCGCAAACCCGACAAACGCGAACTCCGAGAGCGTTTGGATTATCTAATAAACGAAATGCTCCAGACGGCTTCGGGCAAAGGCGTCGACATCGACGAGGACTTCAAATTCTGCGTCTCGTACACCATTGAATCCGCAAATTGCCTGGTTGCGAGCTGGTGCCTCCATGGCGGAGTCAGCGACGATGCGGAGACCATGGCCCGCCGGCTCAAGATGTGCATCCCTCAACGCCTCGCGACGCTATCCGACCCGGAATCGCTTTCCGCAAAGCGTCCGGCCTTCGATTAGGCAGCAAGGGCACCCTCTCGAAGCTTGACACATCCGGTACTTTGTAGCCGAATCGCCGACAGCCACCGACTGCACGCCTTGCTATAGTGTCAACAGGGTTGATTCGGGCGGAAGAGAGCGCAGGCCGTGCTGTCATCCCGCACCGGAAGGAGAGGGGGACTCCATGCCAACAGTCAAATCGGTGTGCGGAGGCTGCCACAACAGCTGCCCCATACTCGTCGAGGTCGAAAACGGGCGGGTGGTCCGTACGAGCGGCGTGCCGGGAGACCCGCGCACCGGAGGCGCCATTTGCTCGAAGGGGCAGGCTGGCCCACAGATTGCCCACGATCCGCGGCGCCTCATGTACCCGGTGGCACGCACTGGCGAGCGCGGCGAAGGAAAATGGGAGCGCTTGGACTGGGACGACGCGATAGCGAGACTCGCAGGGAAGATCAATGCGGCCGTCGCCTCCGAAGGACCGCGCTCGGTCGGATTTATTCGCGGCCAGGCGCCTGGTTGGGGGTTCACCTACGACATGACGCAGCGCCTCGCCCACGCGGTCGGAACCGACGTGGGAATGGGAGCGTCCGAATGCTTCGTTCCCCGAGCCGTCATGGAAGGCATGACGTACGGCGGGATGCCCTCCCACTGCGACTACGACAACGCGGATCTCCTCATCTTCTGGGGCAAGCAGCCCGCGTTCAGCGTGGCTCCCTCCCTCCGCAAGATTTACGACGCTCATGAGCGCGGGGCGAGGCTTGTCTGCGTCGACCCGCTGCATTTCCATCTTGCGGCGACGGCCGATGAGGTCCTCCAGCCCGAGCCGGGCACCGACCTTGCGATCATGCTCGCGATGATCTACGTGATCGTCGAAGAAGGATTGTGGGATGCGGAGTTCGTCGACTCCTACACCAACGATCCTGGACTCAAGCGTCTGGCAGCCCATGTGCTCGGCGCGAACCGCCAGGGCATCCCTTACACGCCCGAATGGGCCGAGGGGATATCCGGCGTTCCCGCTGCCGACATACGCTCGCTCGCCGTCGAATACGCGACCACCAAGCGCGCCGGCATCGTGAGCGGGCACGGCCTCGAGGGCCGTGTCAACGTTTCGCAGACGACGCGCGCACTCTGCATCCTGCGCACCATCACCGGGCACCTCGACCGCGTCGGCTGCGACGTGTTCACCCCCAAAAGCCCCGATCGCGACCCGAACTTCACCCTGATCGACCGCGTCGTGCCCGGGTTCAGCCCGGCGCATCCCACGAAGATGTTCCACGTGCCGCCGTACAACCACCCAGACTCGAGCTGGCCCCTGCTCTTCGGCGGCCAGGGGCTCATCCCGACGCCGGACATGTACCGGCTCATGCGCGAGGGGAAGCTCAAGGTGGCGGTGATTCAGGGCGCGAACATCATGGTCACGCAGCCTCAGCCGGACGTGACGCGGGTGGCGATGGCGAACGTCGACTTCATATGCGTCATCGACCCCTACCTCAGCGAGACGGCGGAGCTCGCCGACCTCGTGCTGCCCGCGGCGACCTACCTCGAGCGCACGGAACCCGAATGGTTCAAGTCGGACGTCTGGCTCCCCATCGTGACCTTACGGCAGAAATGCGTGACGGTCGGCGAGGCGCTGCCGGACACGCAGATCATGATCAGGCTCGGCCGCGCCCTCGGCTTCGACGAGGAGTTCCCGACGGAGGAAATCGACTACTACATCGACGAGGATCTCGGGCCGTCCGGCATCACCGCCGCCCAGCTGCGAGAGAACCCGCATGGGATTTCCTTCGGATCGATCGAGTACGAGAAGTTCAAGAGGGCGGGTTTCAGGGCTCCTGGCGGCAAGGCCAACATCTACAGCGAGGTGCTCGCGGAAAACGGCTTCGATCCCCTGCCGAGCTGGATAGAGCCCTCGGAATCCCCCCGTGCACGGCCCGACCTCGCAAGCGAATACCCGTGCGTTCTCTTCACGGGCAGAAGTGGCCCCATGTACGTTCACGAGCAGCGCCGCACCATCCCCTGGCTTCGCGAGATGCAGCCCGAGCCCTACCTGTGGCTCAACAGCGCCTGGGCTCGCGAGCTGGGAATCGAGAACGGCGAAGTCGTCGAGGTGTCGAGCCCGCGCGGCTCGATTCGCATCAAGGCCGAGCCGACGCCCATCATCAGGCGGGGTTGGCTCTACGTGCCCGGCGGGTGGAAGGAAGCCAATTACAACGTGATGGGAATCGACGACGAGCTCGACCCGATCTCCAGCCAGGCCAACTACACGATGTGCGCCGGCAGAGTCGACAAAATCACGAGCGAAGAGGAGGCGAGGTAGCCATGCAGTACGCGTTCCATTTCAACGCCGGGCGGTGCGCCCAGTGCTTCGCTTGCGAGGTCGCGTGCAAGTCGGCCCACAACAGCCGCCCCCGCGTGCAGGAAGAGCCTGGCACCTGTGGCCCTCGGTTCAGGCAGGTCGTCGAGCTGAAGAGCGAGGATTCGACGACGCCCGTCCAATACGTCTCCATGGCGTGCATGCACTGCGGGGACGCGGCCTGCATGGCGGTCTGCCCCGCGCGCGCCATTCACCGGGACCCGCAGTTCGGCGCCGTGCTCGTCGACCGCGGCAAATGCCTCGGCTGCCGCTATTGTTCTTGGGCATGCGAGTTCGGCGCACCGCAGTTCGACCGCGACGGGCTCATGACGAAGTGCGACATGTGCATCGACCGTTTGCGCAAGGGGCTCGCGCCGGCATGCGTGGAGTCCTGCTGCGGCGGCGCCATCACCATCGGGCCGGTCGAGACCGCCCGCAACGCGGTGCGGGAGCATGCCGCCAAGAGAATTGCTACCGCAAGCCGTCTTCTGTAGCGCCATGTCGATACCTTTGACGCAGGAAGAGCGCAGCGAGTCGGCGCTCGTCGCGTTCACGCTGCTCGTCCCCGCCTCGGCGGGCGTGGCGCTCTTCGCCCTAGCCTTCGGGGGCGGCGTCCGACCCGCCATCACCGCGCTCGCGTTGGCGTGCGTCGGGATGACGGGGTCGATCACGCATCTCGCGAAACCGCTTCGCGCGCCCACGTCGCTGAGAAACGTTAGGTCCTCCTGGCTTTCACGCGAAATCGCGGCGGTCTCGGTTTTCTGGGCGTTCGAGCTCGCCTGGCTTGCGAGCGAAGCCGCGACGATTGCCGCACGAGAGTCGGCCCTCGGCTTTCTCGTGGATGCGGCGCCTGTTGCTTCGCTACTCTTCCGCACGTCGGCCGTCTTAAGCGGGGCGCTCCTGCTCGCCGTGATCGCGCGCGCCTACAAAGTCTCCACGCGTCCCGCATGGTGCGGGCCGGAATGCCTCATGGAGCTCACCGCCTGTGCACTTGGCGCTGGGGGCGCGCTATACGCCGCGAGCGCAGGGCTCTCCCTCGGCGGGTTCGGCGTTGTTGGGATCGCCTCCGCGATTGCTGGTGTTGCGGGCCTGGCTCTCGACGTTTTCTCGCACAGGAGAAGGCGCTTGCGTCTTGAAAGCCTGCGCGAGCAAAGCGACGAGCGCATCCCGCTGACGCTTACCCGCTATGACGAACTACGTAGCTTGGTTCTCGCAGCTTGGCTCGTCGAAATCGCAGCGGTGCTTCTTGCCGTCGCTACGCTCTTTTGGGTCGCATCCTTAGCTCAGCTTGTAGCACATGCGCTGCATCGCCAGGTGTTTTACAAACTGCCTGTGCAAGTCCGTTATACTGCCAAACTGCGTAAGTAAAGCTCGGGCGAGAGACAGGAATCCCGTGTCGTTGAGGGCGCCTGAGAGCAAATTATCTTTTCCTTCGCGGGCGATTGCCCATTCGATGCGATCCTGCGCAAATCGTCGGAATCGAATCCGTCGATTAGGTACCCAGGGATGGCTTTCGCCTGCTCGCTCGAGGTGATGATGCGCATGCTTCCTCCAAACCAAGGAGACGGACATGCGGCTGTGACAGGCTAAACGCGCCAAAAGGAAGATAGAGATGGCAATTAAGGGTCG
Source organism: uncultured Ellagibacter sp. (assembly GCA_934663775.1). Lineage (GTDB taxonomy): Bacteria > Actinomycetota > Coriobacteriia > Coriobacteriales > Eggerthellaceae > Ellagibacter. The sequence goes on from CAKUKU010000009.1 coordinate 21,504, forward strand.
TCGCCGTCCTTCGGCGCCATGGCGGCGTCGAGGCTGTGCACGTACAGGCCGAGCGCCGTGCCCGCAAGGGCGAAGACGGCCAGGACGGCCGCCAGCGCGATGAGGGCGCGCTTGCGCGCCTTGTGCGACTTGTGCTTTTTCCGGACGCGGACTACATCGGGGTTCGCGCTAGACGGGTACGCGCCGCCCGGGTAACGAACAGGGGATTGCGCAGACGGGCGCCCCCGTGAGCCATTCCGCGCTTGGAATAACCGGTGCCGCTATGATTCATCCCGCGAAATCCTCCCGTAGATCTAAGTGTGCATTTGCTTCTTGAAAATCGCGCGCCCGCCGCGTCTTGAACGACAGGGCGCCCGCCGAATCGCTTTTCAGATCCTACAATATAGCACCCCCCCCCCGAGGATACTTAGAATTTAAACCAAATGGAGAAATCTGAAGATAATAGGATGGCACAACTATTGGCTTTTCCCTATTCAGCCGCCAACATGCGACAGGCCCATTGGGCGGCGACCATGCTGCCTTTCGCGAGCACGCTCTCATCGATGGTGTAGAAGCAGCTGTGCTGCGGGTGGATGGCCCCCACCTCGAGATTGCGCGCACCCACGAAGCAGAACACGCCGGGCACGACGTTCAGGTACTCGCTGAAGTCCTCGCCCGAAAGCGTCCCGCGATAGCCCGATACCGCGGACTCCCCCAACATGTCCACGACCGCACGACGCGCCACCTCCGCGCACACAGGGTCGTTCGCAAGCCCGGCGTTGCCCTTCTCGAACGTGAATCTCACCTTCGCGCCGAACGCGTGGCCCACCTTGCTCACAATGCGCTCCAGGCGGTCGGGCACCTCGCTTCGCAACTGCTCGGTCCAAGTGCGCACCGTGCCCGTAAGGTACGCGTGACCAGCCATGATGTTGCGTGCCTCGCCGCCGTGGAACTCTCCTACGGTGACCACGACCGGGTCGAACGGCGACACATCGCGGCTCACGAGCACCTGCAGCGCGTTCACCATTTCCGCACCCACGACCACCGCGTCGACGCCCTTGTGCGGCATAGACCCGTGTGCGGAGACGCCCTCGATGTCGATGCGGAACCAGTCGGTGTTGGCCATGCGCTGCCCCGGCGCGCACGACACCGTGCCCGCGTCGACCTCGCTCCAGATGTGCGCGCCGTAGATGGCGTCGACCCCTTCAAGCGCACCTGCGTCGATCATGGAGAGCGCACCTATCGAGATTTCCTCGGCGGGCTGGAAAATGATGCGAACCTCGCCTTTGAGCTGCGATTTCAACCCCTGCAGGATGCGCACGGCACCGAGCATCATGGCCATGTGCGCATCGTGGCCGCACGCGTGCATGACACCCTCGTTCTCCGAGGCGAAGGGAGCCCCGGTCTTCTCGGTCACGGGAAGCGCGTCGATGTCGGAGCGCAGGGCCACGCGGCGCGCGGGGATCCCCGCCTCGTCGTAGGCGCCGGAAGCCTCCCCGCGAACCGTCGCGATGATGCCATTGTTGTCGAGCCTGCGGTATTCCACACCGAGGCGATCGAGCTCGCCGCAAAGCGTTTCCTGCGTATGTTCTTCGTGTCCCGAAATCTCGGGGTGGCGGTGGAAGAGCCTGCGCCACTCGATGATGGCGCCCTCGGCGGCACGCGCCACGTCGAGCACGGCGCCAACCGTCGGCGCGCCCGCGAGCTCGGACTGGGCGTAAGCGTACGCTTCAACATCTGCGCGAGGAAGCATGGGGGATCCCTTCGTGAAAGTGAATCTGAACAGGCCCTGAGGGTAACGGATGCGCGGGCGGCGAACCCGAACAACACGGCAAATGCACGAAAAGCCAGTCGGAAAACGGGTGAACGGCGCTGATGCGCGTTGCACGGGGGCTTGCAGGCGGGGCGCGCCCGACGATGCGGCGGGCGGCACGTGGCGAGGAATCGTCGATTCGCACCGCGCGGGCGCCACGAGGGCGAGCAGAGGCCGATGCGCATCGCGCAGGCGGGGTGCGATCGCGGGAAAACGGGCGGCAGCTCTATTCACCCACCTCCCCTTCCGCCCGTTTCTCGGCGCGCCTGCCTAAAAAGACGTTCAGGAGCGACCCCGCGACCACGAAGGCAACGCCCGTCCAGAAAAGCCCCGGAAGCGCAAGCCCCAAGATGATCGAGCTTGCCACCGCCGAGAGGAACGGCGCCGCATACGATGCGAGCGCCATGCGCGACACGTTGCCGAACAGAAGGCCGTGGTTCCAGCACGCGTACCCCGCAGCGATCGACGCCGTCGCCCCAAGAAGCGCCAAAATCGAGCCAATCGACGGCACACTTTCGAGGGCAGGCGCGCCCGAGGTGGCGAACATCACCCAGAACACCGCCGCGACACCGACCATGAAATAGGGCGTGGCGTCCCTGCCGTTCGTGATGCGCGGGGTGACGGCGGAATACGTCGCCCAGGCAATCGCAGCGGCGAACGTGAGGGCGAAAGGAAGCGGATTCGAGGTGATGTCTGCGACGACGACGCCCACGTCGAGCCCCGCATCTCCCCCTACCGCGAGCATGACGCCCACGGCGGCGACAACCGCTCCCGGCACAGCGCGCAAAAACCCGCGCGCGCCGCTTGCCGCCGACGAGGTGAAAAGCACGGTGAGCGAGGGCCAAAGATAGTTCACCATGCTGAGCTCGACCGTTTGCGTGGACGAGGCCGCAAGGCCGATCGAGGCGCTGATGGCAGCCTCGTAGAACACGAAAAGCCCGCCGCTTATCAGAATGTACTTCTTGGGGAACGCGTGCAGTTTCGATGGGCGCAAGACAACGAAAAGCGAAGTCGCACCGAGCGTGTAGATGAGCGCGCCGCCGAGCAAGACGCCGAAACCTTGCGAGGTCAGGCGCACGAACCCGAACATCATGCTCCAAAACACGAGCGCGAGAAAGCCCACCATTGTGGCACGATCGCTTTTGCCCATACGCCTCACGCGGCCGCTTCCTTTCCCACTCGAATTGAACTGCTCAATAATAGAGGAACGTGAGCGTTCGGCCTTGACGGATTTGCCAAAAGAGGGGAGCGGCGCCACCTGCGGGCAGGCGATCGGAGGACCATCGAGGACTCAAGGGCGGGCAGCCGACCGCCGAGGCGGGAAGCGGGAAAATGGTGCGAGATGCAAAGTGGTGAGGTGGTGAAGTTAGGCGGCGAGGCTGGGCGGCGCCCGAGGCGATGGACGCCCCTTCGGGCGCTTGTTGCGTCGCGTTGCAAATTCAGTAGCTCCCTCGTTATCCCTAGCGGAAAAGCCCCCCGCTCGTGGCTGCAATTGCTTCGGCGAGCGCGCGAGCGTCCGCCTCGCGAGCCTGAGCGAGAAGCGACATGGTACGCTCGAGCCGCGGCGCGATGCTTTCGACGGGATACGCTTCCCCCGGCTTGCTCGGAGCATCGGTCTCGATGAGCAGGCGGTTTTCGGGAATAGCGCGCGCATAGGCACGGCCGCGCTTCGTCTTGAGCATGCGCTCGTTCACGGAGAAAAGGCATCCCGCGTCGATGGCGCGAGTAAGCTCCTCTTGCGATCCGGAGAACCAATGAAAGATGCAGATACAGGCGTCAAGGCATCCTGTGCGCTCGAGCACATCAAGCGCGCACATCGCTGCCGCCGACGAGTGGATGGACATGACGCGCCGAGGGGTTTCCGCTGACGAGCCCGCGACGGGCCGAGCATTATCACGCCGCCCAACCTCCGATTCCGCGGAGCGCCAATCCAAACCAACATTGTGTCGCTCTGCGGCCTTCCCTTCCCCAAGCGGGCGCGCGGCAGCAGCGCACACGCGCTCGAACGCCTCGATTTGCGCATCGCGCGTCTGTGCTCGACGTGGCTGGAAGTCGAGCCCCACCTCCGAGATAAGGGGCGCGACGGGAGCCAAGCGCTCGAACAGCGCGACTTCCCCTTCCCCGCAGGTGCCGTCGGCTACCCACCATGGATGGAGGCCCAAGCCAACCCGCACGCGAGACGCAAAGGGGGCGAGCATCATGCGCACGCGCTCGAAATCCCGCGGATCGCAAGTTCCCGATAGCGCGCCGCCACATGCGGCGTATGCAGCGGCAAGTTCCGTCGCATTGTCCGCAAAGTCCAGGTGGCAGTGCGTATCGATGAGCGGGACGTTCGCCATCACAGCGATCGCCCGCCGTTTTCCAAACCCATAAGCGAGCAGATGACGTACCCCGCGATCATCTGCCCCATGACGGGCGGCATCCATGAGGTGGTGCCGAGCGGCGATTTCTTGCGCCGCTCCCCAGGCACTTGTTCGGGCTCGGGCGGGCGTGGTGTGCCCAAAAGCTTGCGCGCCGAGGGCTCGTCGGAATACAGGATGGTCCAGCGCTTGATGCCCAGCTTGCGCGCCTCTTTGCGCAGGATTCGGCAAAGCCCGCAATCGTGCGTATCGTAGATGTTCGCGAACGACAGGCGCTCGGGGAAGAAGCGGTCTGCGGCACCTGCAGAGCACACGAGCGGAAGGTCCCGATCCTCGCACAGCTTCGCGAGAGAGAGTTTCGCGGAGACCGTGTCGATGGCGTCGATCACGAAGTCGACGTCGCCGTGCGCGTCGAGAAAGGCGGGCAGGTTCTCCGCGAGAACGAACTCGTCGATCGCCTCCACCTGCGCTGCCGGGTTAATCCCGCGCACCATCTCGCGAGCGACGTCGGTCTTGCGGCGGCCTATCGTGCGCTCCCAGGCGACCGCCTGGCGGTTCACGTTCGAAGGCTGCACGACATCGCAATCTACCAGCACAAACGATCCCACACCGCCGCGAGCAAGCGCCTCAAGGCAATTCGAGCCCACGCCGCCTAAGCCGAACAGCAGCACCTTTTTGCCCGCAAGGGAGCAGACGCCGTCCTGCCCGAACACGATGGACAGCCGTCCCCAGCGCTCCTCTAAAGGCGAGGTGCGTGCAACGAGCGGACGCTCATCAGGTGCGGGAATTGTGTTTGGTTCGGCATTTTCAGCCATGGGTTCGTTCCTTCCAGTGAGCTTTAACGGATTAGGTGAGCGTGAGAGCGGGGGCGTGCGCCCAAATCGAGAGAGGCTGATTAGCTGCGAATCCGCAACAGGCCCCAGCGGTTACCCGAGTAGTTTTGCGGCCAGCCTCGACGGCTTGGGGACGGCCCCAAACATGTTGGGCCCGGCTGGCTATGGACCCGAGCTGAATTTGAAGCTGGCCTGCTACCGATGCAAGGCGATTTCGAGCGATTTAGAGCGTTTCGTGGAGCAGTTGGGCAAGTTCGTGGTCAAGTGAGCGAGTTGTGCGCGCTTGCTCGCCTCCTCCAAAGGGGCGAAAGTCAATAATCGTCACAGCTACACCCCATATAAAGGCAATATGGGGTGTAGCTGCAGAGTGAACGGCATTCTGATGAGCCATCAACAGCGCACAACTCGTTCTTTTGACCACCAAGTGGTAGGTTTGCTACTCGACGACCTTCGCCTCGTAGCCCGCATCGACGATGGCGTCGACAAGCACCTGGTCGGCGACGTTGGCGGAGAGCTTCGCCGTCGCGCTGTTGGAGTCAAGGTCGACCACGGCCTCTTCCACGCCCTCGATGCCCTCGAGCGCCTTCTTCACGTGGGCAACGCAGTGCTGGCACATCATACCTTCGACGGACAGTTTCTTCTCCATGATGATCTCCTTCGGTTTCGCGGTTTGCGCTTCTTCATTATGACCAGCGGAAACAGACGAACCAACGCTGCCTTCCGCAGAGGTCCCGCCTATCGCGGACGCGCCCGGCTCGCTCGCAAGCGCAGACCCGGACACAGCCCCGGATTCCCGCGCGGCCGTTGATCCCCCCGATGTCGACGCGGATCTCGCCTCCTGCGCCTCGCCGAGCGAAGCGGGCTTCCATCCGCGAAGGCGAAGCGCGTTCGACACCACGCACACCGAGCTGCACGACATCGCCGCCGCAGCAATCATGGGGTTCAAGGTTATACCCGCAAACGAGAGCGCGCCCGCCGCCACAGGGATGCAGATTACATTGTAGATGAGCGCCCAGAACAAATTCTGCTTGATATTGCGCATGGTCGCGCGCGAAAGCGAGATCGCCGCAGGCACATCGGCCAGATCGCTTTTCATGAGCACGATGTCGGCGCTGTCGATAGCGATATCGGTGCCCGCGCCAATCGCGATGCCGACATCGGCGCGCGCGAGGGCGGGAGCATCGTTCACGCCGTCGCCCACCATGGCAACTGTCCCTTGTTTCTGCAGGTCGCGAATAACTTCCTCCTTGCCTTGCGGCAACACATCGGCGATGACATCGTCGGTGCCGACGCGCTTCTGGATAGCGTGCGCCGTGCGCTCGTTGTCACCTGTGAGCATGACGGTGCGGATGCCCATTCGGGAAAGCTCGGCGAGCGCCGCAGCGCTTCGGGGCTTGGGCTCGTCGGCCAGCGCGATAAGGCCTGCGAGCGCGCCATCCACTGCGAAGAAGAGCACCGTCTTGCCCTCGTCGGCAAGGCGCTGCGCCTCTCCTTCCGCCCCTGTAACGTCGATGCAGCCCTCCCCCATGAGCCGCGCGTTACCGGCAAGGCACGCACGCCCCGCAATCTGACCGCGAAGTCCGCCGCCAGGGACTTGCTCGAAGGCCTCGACCTCCTCGGCTGCGACGCCGCCCGCCTCGGCGTATGCCACGATAGCCTGGGCCAACGGGTGCTCGGAGCGCTTCTCGAGGGAGTACGCAAGGGAAAGGAAAGCGGCTGCTTGAGCGTCAACCCGGGAGGCTTGGATAGCTTCGGTGGCACCCAGTCGCTCGGCAGTCCTGACTCGCACGAACAGTCCACTGGACTGTTCGGCTCGTGCGGAACTCGCTTTGTGGGCGCCGCCGAAGCCATCTGCCAAGCCCGGGGCTCCAGCGACGCGACCCGCGGCGTCCGAAGCGAGCGCCGAGGCTCCTTCAGCCACCAGCACCTCGCACACCTCGGGCGCGCCCTTCGTGATGGTCCCCGTCTTGTCGAGCACGGCCGTCTTCACATCGTGCGCGGTCTGCAGCGCCTCGGCCGACTTCACGAGAATGCCGTTCGCGGCGCCGCGTCCCGTCCCCACCATAATGGCGGTCGGAGTGGCGAGGCCCAACGCGCAGGGGCATGAGATGACGAGCACGCTGATCGCGTGGGAAAGAGCGGTCGCCACGCCCGCACCAACGAACATCCAGATGACGAATGTGAGAAGCGCAATCGCGATGACCACGGGCACGAACACGCCCGAGATTTTGTCGGCGAGCTTTTCGATAGGGGCCTTAGAGCTTGTTGCCTCATCGACCATGCGCACGATCCCTGCGAGCACGGTGTCGGCGCCCACGCGCTCGGCGCGCATGGCAAACCATCCCGTGCGGTTCACCGTCGCACCCGTAACCGCAGCTCCCACGTCCTTTTCCACCGGCACGCTCTCGCCCGTGATGACGGACTCATCGACCGTGCCCGCGCCTTCGATCACCACGCCGTCGACAGGCACGCCCGCACCTGCGCGAACGATGAGGATATCTCCCGGGCGCACCTGCTCGGCGGGGACCTCTTCCTCAACGCCATCGGCGTTGCGGCGGATCGCCGTCTTAGGCGACAGGTCCATGAGCTGCGCAATCGCGTCGGTGGTCTTCCCCTTCGCGCGCGCCTCGAAGTACTTGCCGAGCGTGATCAGCGTGAGGATCATCGCCGCCGACTCGAAGTACAAATCCATCGCCGCCATGTGCGCGAAATCGATGTCGCCGTGGCCCATCCCCCAACCGATGCGGTAAATCGCGACGATGCCGTAGACCGTCGACGCCGTCGAGCCGAGCGCGATGAGCGAGTCCATGTTCGGCGAGCCGTGGAAGAGCGTCTTGAAGCCCACGCGGAAGAACTTGAAGTTCACGAAGATCACGGGCAGCAAGAGTAGGAACTGGGTAAACGCGAACGTGAGCATGTTCTCATGGCCCAGGAAGAACTCGGGCAGTGGCCATCCGAACATGTGCCCCATGGACAAATAGAACAATGGGATGGTGAACACGAACGACACGATGAGCCGCATGCGCACGTGTGCCGCCTCCTTTGCAGCGGCGTTTTCCCTTGCGACGGCCGCAGGGGCAGGACCGCTCGGGGCACCCGCGGCTGCGGAGGCCTTGACTCGGGGCACGGCACTGTAGCCTGCCTTCTCTACTGCCGCGCTGATCGCGGCGAGCGTGGCGGGATCGCCGTCGTATTCCACCTCCATCGAGTTCTTCAGCAGGTTCACCACAGCGTGCTCGACGCCAGCGACGCCCGAGGTTGTCTTCTCGACGCGAGCGGAGCAGGCGGCGCACGTCATGCCCGAAACCTCGAAGGTTTGCTTTTGCGTCATCTTCTACCTCGCAAACTTCTTGATGAGCTGCATCGCCTCGTCGACGATGGCGGTGTTGCCCGCCTCGATTTGCTCGACGACGCAGGTCTCCAGGTGGTTTTGCAGAAGGATGGCGGAAATGGAATGCACGGCGGACTCCGCGGCGGCGAGCTGCGTTAGGACATCCCCGCAGTAGCGGTTGTCGTCGATCATGGCTTTCACGCCGTTGAGCTGGCCGATTGCACGGTTGAGGCGCTTCTGCAGGTCGCGCTGAAACTCCTCCGAGCGCGGCGTTGCTTTATGGTGGCAGCAGCAGTTTTGCGCACGCGAGCCCTTGCTTTCGCAGGCAACGGGCTCGGCGCCAACCGGGACCTTGCCGCGCCCGACGTCAACTGGGGCCTTGCCAGCATCCCGCGCCGCCTGCTTGCCGTTTGCCTTCGCCATCGCGAATCCCGCCTTTCTTTCACATACCCCCTGGAGGTATCTTTCAAACAGCATTATATACCCTCCTAGGGTATATGCAAGAGAAAACACGCGAGCAGCGGCGTGCGCGAAGAAAGAGCGGCGAGTCGTTCGGGATGTCGGCCTCTATCAGGGACAACGCAACTCGCTCACAATGGGAACCCCCGAGAACGCACCCGCAAGCTTAACCGAAGACAACTCGCAAAGGCGACGCCTTGCCGGTCGAAGGCGACGCGAGGGCAGCGGCGCGCGAGCCCGGGCGAAAACGCCGCCAGCAGAGGGCGGCGCGGCAAGCCCGGGCGAAAACGTCGCCAGCAGAGCCCCTGCAACCCAGCGGCGGCTTCACCCTCCCAGCATTAGTACATGCCAAAAGCATTCCAGAGCAGGACGTTCATGATCACCATAATCACGAGCGTGGTGAACATGAAGTACAGCGAGATGCGATAGACCGACACCGTTTCCGCCGCCTCGCCGCTACCGGCTCGCCCACCGCCCGCTGCCCGTGAGCCCACGGCAGAGAACTGCGTCGTCCAGCCCTTCGTGAGGCGTTTTTCGCTCTTGACCTGCAGAAGCGTAAGGAATACAAGCGCTCCCGCCAAGGCGAAGAACAGCCCGAAGTCGCACACGTAGCGCATGAGGATGCCCGCGCCCTGCAGGTCGAAGATGCACAGCGCGAAAGCCACGCACACGAGCGCCACGAACAGCGGCATGAGGCGCTGCTCCTTCAAGTGCGCGCGCACCCGCCCGATGGCGATCCCCAAGATGGCCAGCGTCATCGGGTACAGGAAGAAGTAGCCGCCGAACATGGGCTCGTAGATGGTGATGCCCTGATACGCCGGGTCGAGGTAGGCTTGCCGCAGGAACGGGAACTGGCTACCGAACACGGGAGGTTGGAACAGGTACGCGTAGAGCCCGAACGGGATGCGATCGAGGTGGAACCCTCGATGGGTCATGTCGTTCGTGGTGAGGTTGTAGTTCGCGCCGAAGTCGAACGGCGAGCCGAATCGGGCGGCGTTGTACGCCAATACCGCAACGGCGACCAGGACAAACGGCACCATGGCCACCTTGAAGGCGCCCATGACGTCCCGCCTGGCCCCACGATCGCCCTTCGAGTCGCGCAGAAACGGCCAGAAAAGGACGAGCCCGAACACCGCGGAGAGCACCATTTGCGGGCGGGAGGCCATGGTCAGCGCGATGAGCAGCGCGCCGAGCACGATCTTCCCCCGCTCGATATAGCCGCGCGAGGTACCCGAAATCCACAGCCCCAGCCCCCACGAAACGAGCGCGAGCGACATCGCCTCGGGCATGAAGTACATCGACGGCGTACGCGCAAGGATAATGCCGCCGCCCGCGACGAACAACATCACGTCGAGCACCACGAACACCCCGATTGACGTGCGCGGGAACCAGCGGCGGCACATCGCCGAGAGCAAATACATAAGCCCCGCGGCGTACACGCAGTCGCAGATGGCGATGCCAAGCCACGTCGGAAAGCCCGTGTGCGTCACGAGCAGCCAAGGCACGTAGAACACAAGGCACGGCAGAATGCCGAAGTAGACGTAATACTTCCCGTGGAAATACGCGTGGTCCCAAAGATAGGGCACGCCCTGCGCCGCTCGCGCCTGCGTATCGTAGGGGTTCGCCATCGCCTGCAGCGCGTCGGAAGGCACGTCGTTCAGGTACAGATGCCCCTGCGTGAGCGCGACGGCGAGCTTTTGGTACTGGAACTGGTTCTCGTAGGACGGCGTTTGCGTCAAGGACACGTAGTGCGAGTTTGACAGCACGAGCGCAAGCACGACCACGCACTCGACGCCGACGAGCGCGACGAGCAGAAAGCGGTGGCTCGCCAGGCGCGAGTCGCGAACGCGGCTGTAGAGGCCCGACGCGGGGCGCAGCGCGAAAAGCACGAGCAGGATAACGAGTACCGAGGCCGCGCGCAGCGGGTCGAAATCGAACGGAACCTTCTGATTGAGCGAGATGCCCGACACCTGAACTGCGCCGATGTCCGCGAGGTTCGTCATGTTCACCTTGATGGAATGGCACTTGCCGGCGGGGTCGAGCGAGATGTAGGTAGTCGCGGGGTCGGCCGGGTCGACCGACACGGCGGGGTTCGCGTAGTAGTTTGCGTTGCCCTCGTCGGTGAGCGAGATGACGACCTGGATCTTGCTGTCGGTGGCCTTCGCGGCACCGACAGCATCGGAGAGCACCGGTGTGAAATGGATGGAGCGCACGGTGGAATCGAGCCCCGTAATCTCAAACGAGCTCGATGACGAATCGAGCGTAATCGCGTCCACCTGCGAGGGCTGCGCCCCGTTGACGAGGTAGCTTCCCGCATTCGGGTAAGTCATGGAGTAGAAGAACTGGAAATTGTAGCCGAACACTTCGAGGGCTATGGCCAATAGCAGGCAGACGAGGACGCCCATCGCGTTGCGCGCGCGGCCGTGTGCGCTCGCGCCTGCGGGCCCTGTGGGCGCGACCTGCGGCTGCGCCTTCTTCTGCGCAACGGCGCGGCCCTGCGCCTTGCGCGCGCCGCCCGAGCGCGCGTGCGACGCGACCTTGCCAGCGCCGGCTGTGCGCGAGCGACCGGCGGCGGCCCCTCGCTTGCCAGCGGGCGTGCCGCCGTGAGCGCCCCTCGCCTTCTGGTATTTTTGATTTTCGCGTGCGAACTGCTCGAACTCGGGCGTGGAGTGCCCTGGCTCGAACGGGTCGTATCCCTGATTGTTGTTAGCCATACTCCCAAGTATAAGCGCCCTGTCACCCCGCGCGCTCACTTCCACCGCGCGCCCACATCGCGATGATGGGAACCGCGAACAGCTCTCGCATTCGGAGGGCCCGCATCGGATGTCATGGAGGGAGTGGCGCGCCATTCGCGGCTTACCCTGCTATTGAAAGGACGTCCCCTTGCAAACGCAGCAAGCACCTCCCCCGCAAACGATGCCGAACAGCGAACGTGCATTCTGAATAAGAAGAGCCGCAAATTCCAGCGCCCGCACGGCGCGGTCGCTACATTGCAAGCAAATTACCCTAGCGTCCGAAATCGTGCTTGCATAACTGTGCATAGTGTGTATATACTGTGCTTACCAGATATACACACGTAAGGACTCACCGTGAATATCATCCTATCCAACTCGAGCGACAAGCCCATCTACGAGCAAATAACCTCGCAGATGAAAGTCCAGATTCTGTCGGGTGCGCTCCCGAGCGGGGAAAAGCTCCCCTCCATTCGCGCGCTCGCGAACGGCCTCGGCGTCAGCGTGATAACCACCAAGCGCGCCTATTCCGACCTCGAGGCAGAGGGCTTTATCGAGACCGTGCAGGGAAAAGGCAGCTTCGTCGCCTTGGGAAACCACGAGCTTGTGCGCGAGAATCGCCTGCGCCAAGTTGAGAAACTGCTCGCGCAAGCGGGAGAGCAAGCAGCGGAGCTGGGGGTCACTCGGGCCGAGCTGCACGAGATGCTCGACCTCGTTGCGCCTGACGACCTTGCATGAAGCCACCCACCACAGGCAAAAAGCGCCTCACGACATGAAAGGATACAGAATGCCCATGTCAAACCTTCTCGAGATACGCGACGCGAACCGCCAGGTGAGCGACTCCTTCTCGCTTCGAAACGCCAATCTCTCCATCGGGTCGGGGGAAATCGTCGGCCTCGTCGGCGCAAACGGCGCGGGAAAGACCACACTGATTCGAGCCGCGCTCGGCCTTCTGAAACTCGATTCCGGGTACGCGGCGCTTTTCGGCGAACCCCTTACCGCCGACATCCCCGATCCTGACGCGCGGCGGCTTCGCTCCCGCGTCGGCGTCGTGTTCGACACGTGCCCGTATCCTTGTGAGCTTACGGTATCCCAAGTGGGGGCATGCATCGAACCCGCCTTTCCCACCTGGGACAACACTTGTTTCGAAGCGCTGGTCGACCGATTCGGGCTCGAGCCGAAGAAGAAGGTGAAGTCGCTCTCTCGCGGCATGGGCATGAAGCTGCAGCTCGCCTGTGCGCTTTCGCACAACGCCGATCTGCTCATCCTCGACGAGGCGACCGCAGGGCTCGACCCGCTCGCCCGCGACGAGCTGCTCGATGAGCTGCGCGACTATGCCTCAAACGACGATCGCGGCGTGCTCCTTTCAAGCCACATCACGAGCGACCTGGAACGCATCGCCGATCGCGTGGTAGGCATCGACGCGGGCAGCATCATCTTCGACATGCCGCGCGAGCAGATCACCGACGTTGTCGGCATCGCGCATTGCACAGCTGACCAGGCGCAACGGATTCTCGCATGCGTGGATGGCGCCCGTATCGCAAAGCGCGAGTTCAGCTGCGACGTTCTCGTCCCCAACCGCTTCGAGTTCTCCGAAGCCTTCCCCGAAGTGCCCTGCGACCGCGCCTCCATCGACGACTACCTACACTTCATCCTGAAAGGAACCAACCGATGAAAGCCGCTTTCCTCTCCGAACTTGCCATAGTGCGCACCTTCGTCCTCAGCTTCATCGGCATCCTCGCATTCGTCTTCGTCTTCATGTGCTGGACGATGGAAAATGCCGTGGGCGCCGCCGCGGTTGTGTGCGCCATGACGCCAATGCTCATCATGTTCTCGCTCATGGGCTACGACGACCAAAACGGCTGGCTGCGCTACCGTGCCGCACTCCCCTTCGCGCGCCGCGACATCATCGCGAGCCGCTACGCGACCATCTTGGCATGCGCCGTCGCCGTCATTGTTGGCGCTTCGGTGCTTGGCATCGCGCTCAACGGGGTGCTTCCCCGCTTTCTCGAAGGTTTCGAGGTAGCCGAGCCAATCGAAATCATTTCCTCAAGCATCGCGGCCACGATGATCGTCCTCATCATCGCCGCCATCGCCGAGCCCTTCCTGGTGAAATTCGGCAACACGAAGGGGATGCGCTATCTCATGTGCGCATTTATCCTGGCAGGATGCATCGACGTCGTCATCCTGACGAACTTCCTCGCCCCCGACGTCATGCAATCGATTCTCGCGTGGATCGACGCGCACAGCTGGCCGCTATTCGCGGCGCTCGTCATCATCGCACTCGACATCTACGTCGCAAGCTGTATGGTTAGCATCCGAATTTTTCAGGCGAAAGACCTCTAGGGAATCGCGGGGTCGCGCCGCGTGCTCTTCATCGCTCGCCCTCGCCTTCGCTATAATCAACGTCGACACGAACAAGCACGCGGAGAGGAACCTATGAACATCACCGTCTACCTGGGGGCAAACGAAGGCAACGACCCGTCTATCGCCGAAGCGGCGCGTGAGCTGGGCACATGGATCGGCGCAAGCGGAAATGCCCTCGTGTACGGCGGGTCGAAGGTCGGGCTCATGGGAATGCTCGCAGAAAGCGCACTCGACGCGGGCGCCGAAGTCACCGGCGTCGAGCCGCAGTTCTTCATCGACCAAGCCGTGCAGCTCGACACCATCACGCAGCTCATCGTGACCGACACCATGGCCGAGCGCAAAGCGAAGATGATCGAGCTCGGCGACGCGTTCATCGCCTTCCCCGGCGGCTCGGGCACGCTTGAGGAAGTGTCGGAGGTCATGTCGATGCTCTCGCTTTCGCACTTGGACGCGCCCTGCATCATCTACAACCTAAACGGGTACTACGACCACTTGAAAGCCCAGATCAACCTCATGATTGAGAAGGGCTTCTCCACGCCCGAGCGCCTGGAGCACGTCCACTTTGCAAGCAACCTTAACGACGTGAAGAACATCTTAGGTCGCTAGCGCATAAGCCGCCCGACGCCGCGGGGGATCCTGCGCCTCATTGCAGCGCGCGCATCGGCCGACATCGCGCCCGCACCCCCGCGCGCCGCCCGGACTCGCGCTCACATCCTATCGCGCGTATCGCCCGCCTTCCCACCTCGCGATACGCTCAACCCGCATCCCCTTGTCATCTGCGTGAAAGCGCGCCGCCTCGTACGCGGGAATAGTACAATATGAATTTGCCGCCCTACGCGCCCATTGAGCACTGCGCTCGCAATCCGCGCGAGCAGGGCATTTCATTTCCAAGCACGAGAAAGAACCAGCATGTCGACCCTAACGGATCAGATTTCCTCACGGCGCACCTTCGCCATCATCTCGCACCCCGACGCGGGCAAGACGACCCTCACCGAGAAGCTCCTGCTCTACACCGGCAGCATCCAGACCGCAGGCTCGGTCAAAGGCAAGTCCAGCTCGAAGCACGCCGTGTCCGACTGGATGGACATCGAAAAACAGCGCGGCATCTCCGTGACCTCCTCGGTGCTGCAGTTCTCCTACGACGGCTATTGCGTGAACATCCTCGATACCCCCGGCCACCAGGACTTTTCGGAAGACACCTACCGCACGCTCATGGCTGCGGACGCCGCGGTCATGGTCATCGACGGCGCAAAGGGCGTCGAGGCGCAGACGAAGAAGCTCTTCAAGGTGTGCACGCTGCGTCATATCCCCATCTTCACATTCGTGAACAAGCTCGACCGCGAGACACGCGACCCGTTCGACCTCATGGAGGAGATCGAGACGGTGCTCGGCATCGGCACCTACCCGATGAACTGGCCGATTGGCTGCGGGCAAAACTTCCGCGGCGTGTTCGACCGCCAAACCCGCCGCGTCATCGCCTTCGAGGGCGACGGCCACGCCAACGCCACCAAGAAGGTTGCGGAAATCGAGGCCGAACTCGGCGACGCCGCGCTTGCCGACCTCATCGGGGAAGCGAACCACGCGAACCTCATCGACGACATCGAGCTGCTCGACGGCGCAGGTGACGAGCTCGACCTCGATGCAGTGCGCACCGGCAAGCTCTCCCCCGTGTTCTTCGGCAGCGCGCTCACCAACTTCGGCGTCGAGCCGTTCCTGAAAGAGTTTCTGCGCCTCACCCCCACGCCGCTCCCCTACACCGACTGCCTCACGGGCGAGCCGGTCGACCCGATGCGCGACGAGTTTTCGGGATTCGTCTTCAAAATCCAGGCGAACATGGACAAAAACCATCGCGACCGCATCGCATTCGTGCGCATCTGCTCGGGCAAGTTCGAGCGCGGCATGGACGCAATGCACATGCAGGGCGGCAAGAAGCTGAAGCTCGCCACGGGAACCTCGCTTATGGCGGACGATCGCGCGACGGTCGACGAGGCGTACGCGGGCGACATCGTCGGACTCTTCGATCCGGGCATCTTCTCGATTGGTGACACCGTTTGCGCAGGTAAATGCCGCGTTCAGTACCCCGAAATCCCCACGTTCGCACCCGAGATCTTCGCACGCGTCACGCAGGTGAACACACTCAAGCGCAAGCAGTTCGTGAAGGGCATGGAAGAACTCGCACAGGAAGGCGCCATTCAGATTTTCCGCGAGCCGGGCTTCGGTATGGAAAGCGTCATCGTGGGCGTCGTCGGCGTGTTGCAGCTCGACGTGCTTGAGCAGCGTCTGAAAAGCGAATACGGCGTCGAGGTACGCAGGCAGGCGCTTCCCTATTCCGAGATTCGCTGGATCATGAACGACCCTTCCACCTACGACATCGCGAAGCTCAACCTGACAAGCGACACGCTGCGCGTCGAGGACATGCGCGGCCGCAAGCTGCTTTTGTTCACAAGCGCGTGGAACGTGAATTGGGCGAGCGAGCGCAACGCTGACCTGGAGCTTTCGGAGGTCGGCAACTTCTCGATTTAGAGCGCGATGCCCGCTGCCCGCAGAACACGAAGCGCGCGGGGGCGGCGAAACGCAACCGCACGTTGAGCGCGGCCCCGCTCAACGTGCGGTTGCTCGTGGTGTGTCAGTCGGCAAGCGTCCAATCGATAGGTTCCGCACCGTTTTCAACCAACAGGGCGTTCGCGTGGGAGAAGGGTCTCGAGCCCAAGAAAGCGGGAAGCTCCCCCGCCGCGCGCGAGGCGGAAAGCGGCGAGGGGTGCGTGCTTTTCAGGATGAACTTGCTCGGTAGCCCGCCGCTCCCAGCGAGCGGCGGGCTCTCTCCCGAGCCGGGCGCCGCTGCGCCCTCGCAATTCGCACGCTCCTTCGCGCCCTCGATCAGCTTGATTGCAGGCCGCCCCCATGCCAGAAAGACCACCGGCTGCGGCAGGCGCATGCACGCCTCGACGATCGCCGTCGTCACCGCTTGCCAGCCGAGCTTGCTGTGAGAGTTCGCCTCGTGCTCGCGCACGGTGAGCGTCGTGTTCAAAAGGAGCACGCCCTGGCGCGCCCAAGGGGTCAAGTCCCCGCTTGAAGGCATATCGCATCCCAGGTCAGCGGACATTTCCTTGTAGATGTTGCGAAGGCTCGGCGGCAGTTTTTGTCCCTTCGGCACCGAAAACGACAGCCCCATCGCCTGGCCCGGCCCATGATAAGGGTCCTGCCCAACGATGACCGCGCGCACCTCTTCGGGCGCCACGTAGGCGAGAGCGTTTAAGATGTCGCCCTGAGGCGGGTAGATGACCTCCTCGCGCCGAAGGCCGTCAACGCGCGCG
Organism: uncultured Ellagibacter sp.; assembly: GCA_934663775.1. Taxonomy (GTDB): domain Bacteria; phylum Actinomycetota; class Coriobacteriia; order Coriobacteriales; family Eggerthellaceae; genus Ellagibacter. Next base: position 38,692 of record CAKUKU010000009.1, read on the forward strand.
AGGAGGTCCGCGGCGTCGCTTCGCACCCGCTCAGGCACGAGCGCGAACCACGCGTCAATCGATTCCCGCTTCTCCACCCCATCCTCCTATCGCGCATGACGCCGAATGCCCGCACCTACTTCCAAAGGCTTGCGTGCCTGCGAATACCCCTAATTTGAACTGGGGAAATGCCTCTAATTCCTCTAGAACGCCTCGAAGCGGGCGCGGCGCTGCTCGACCAAATCTCCCGCCGGAACATCGGCAAGTACCGCAAGTTCGCGGCGCACGTAGTCGCGCACAACCTCAACAGCAGCTTCCGGGTTCTCGTGCGCGGGCGCGGGTCCTTCTGAGAGCACGTCGTCCACGATGCCCATCTCGTGCGCCTCGGCGGCGCTCATCTTCATGACGGCGGCCGCCTCGGGCGCGCGCGTGCGGTCTTTCCACAAGATAGACGCGAAGCCCTCGGGCGACAGCACGGAGTAGACCGCGTGCTCCTGCATGGTCACGCGATTCGCAACAGCGAGCGCAAGCGCACCGCCCGAGCCGCCCTCGCCAAGAAGGACGCTAACGATAGGAACCTTGATACCTGCCATCGCAAGCAGGTTGTCGGCGATCGCATTGCCCTGCCCGCGCTCCTCGGCCTCCATGCCGCAGAACGCGCCCTGCGTGTCGACGAAGCACAGGATGGGACGCCCGAACTTCTCGGCCTCGCGCATGAGGCGAAGGCTCTTGCGATAACCCTCCGGTTGCGGGCAGCCGAAGTTGCGCTTGATACGTTCCTTGAGGTCGGCACCTTTTTCCTCGGCGATCACCGTGACCGCTTGATTGCCAATCCAGCCGACGCCTGCGACAATCGCGCCGTCGTCGCCGAACCCGCGATCGCCGTGCAGCTCGATGAAGCCGTCGACGATGCGGTCGATGTAGTAGCGCGAGGTGGGACGATGCACGTTGCGCGCGAGCTGCACACTCTCCCAGGCGCTCGACTCCTGAGCGCCCGCCGCGCCCGATTCCCCACCTTCGGCGGCAGGCTCGGCCGCAGGAGCACATGCGGTGGGCGCGCACGCCGCTTCGGCGCAGTCTTCCGACATGTCGCCCGCATGCGCATCGACGAGGTCGCGCCGACGCTCGGCCTCGCGCTCGAGCTTCTTCGACTTGCCTCCGAGCCATCCGAGCAACGTCTCGGTGAGCGACTGAGCGCGCTTCTCGTCGTCCGCCTCGCCGCGAAGCAAGTCCTCGTCGACGGGGAGCAGGCCGTAGGTCACCTTGTTGTAGGTGTCGGTTCCGTGCTTGAGGTTCGACATGACCGAGTCGTACGTGACGATCATGCGCTCCTCGCCCGCGACGGGCTCGCCCTGCGCGCGCGTCGCGTAGTGCAGCGCGAGCAGCTGCGCTAAGGTGGCGCGCATATCCGTTCGCGAGACGACGGCATCGATAAGCCCATGTGAAAGCGCGAATTCGGCAGTTTGGAAGCCCTTGGGGAGCTCTTGCTTGATGGTGTCGCGAATCACGCGTTGTCCGGCGAAGCCGATGAGCGCATGAGGTTCGGCGAGGATGATGTCGCCCTGCATGGCGAACGACGCCGTGACGCCGCCCGTCGTCGGGTCGGTAATTACCGAGATGTAGGGCAGCCCGCGCTCGGCGAGGCGGGAAAGCGCGCAGGACACCTTCGCCATCTGCATGAGCGAGGCTAAGCCCTCCTGCATGCGCGCGCCACCCGACGCGGTGAACGCCACGACCGGCAGGCCCTCTTCTGCCGCACGCCGCACGAGGCGCGCCATCTTCTCGCCAACAGCGGTGCCCATAGACCCCATGAGGAAGGTGGACTCCATGACCGCGAACGCCGCGCGGATGCCGGCAATGCGGCCTTCTCCCGTGCGAATCCCCTCGTCAAGTCCCGTTTTCTCACGAAGTCCGGCAATCTTTTCCGCGTACCCGGGAAAATCGAGCGGGTCGGGCTCGGGCATGTGGGCATCCCATTCCTCGAAGCTTCCCGCGTCGAGCAGATCGGCGATGCGCTCGTCGGAGGTCATGCGGAAATATCCACCGCAGGTAGGGCACACGTAATGCGACGCGGCAAGGCTTTCCTCGCCGAACTTCAGCCCGCAGTGAGGGCAGGCGCGCCACTTGTCGACCGCAGGAGCCGCCTTCTCCGTGGTGCAGAGCACCCAGCCGAGCGCCGGCGTGTCGTTCTTCAGCGGGCGGAACACGTTCACGCCGCGCGAGATGGCACGGGAGAGAAATCCGTCGACCTCGCCGAGCGGCTGCGCCTCATCGCACAAAAGAATCGTCCCCGCCCCGCATTCGGCGGCGGCGGCGAGCACGGCATGGGCATTGCAGAACAGCGCGTCGGAGTACTTCTCACCCAAGCACACCGTCCCCGTCGCCTGGCGCAGATACGACTCGTAGCGCTTGTCGGCGGTATAGGGCATCCAGACCGCGAAACCAGCGTCGATCGCAGCCTGCAGGTAGTGCTTCGCCATGCGTCCGCGCGACATGAGCAGCACGCGGGGACGACTATCCTCAGTTTCCTTACCATCGACCGGGGAATACGCGCTCGCGTCGCCCGCGGGGACGACGTAGTACTCCGACGAGTCGGCCGATGAGGCGGCGTTCGGCACGAGCGACCCGTCCGCCGCAGCCTCCTCGGCGATGCGCGAGAGGCGATACGCCACGCCCGCCTCGGGCGCCTGGGTCTGCGACCTTACCGGCGCGGGATCATCGGGGGCGAACTCCCCGTCCGCGTCGAAACTCACATATCCTTGCTGTGCAATCTTCATGCCAAAAAACCTCAACGACTTCATGTTTTCCCTGGAAACCGAGCTACTCCCTACGAATTCGCAAGCACGTATTTCTGCGTCGCCGTAGCGCAGACTTTATCTCCCACGCTCGCCTCGACGTCGGCGACGACCATGCGGCTCGACGACTTCACGATGGTCGCCTTGAGCGTGAGCACATCGCCTGGGAGCACCTGATTGCGAAACTTCGCCTTGTCGATGCCGGCGAAGAATCCAAGGGTTCCCTCATCTGCGCGATCGACGAGCGCGCAGAATGACGCCGCCTGCGCGAGCGCCTCCATGATGATCACGCCCGGAAGCACCGGATGCGTCGGGAAGTGCCCGTTAAATAGCGGCAGGTCGGGGTCGACGTCGAGCTCGGCCGTGATCGAGGTGCCCGGCGTGCATTCCACCACGCGCGTCATCCACACGAAGGGGTCGCGATGCGGGAGCACCCGCTCGATGTCCTCGCGACCGCAAGGGAACTGAATATCCATCAAAAAGAACCTTTCTCTTCCGCAAGCGCGGGCTGTGAGCCCGAGCAGCACTGCTCGCGGTTCGTGAATGCGCGAGCAGCGAGCGCCTCTATTCCGCCGCAACCTCGTACGGCGAGATAGCCAGGCACGCGTTATGCCCGCCGAAGCCGAGCGAGTTCGACAGCGCCACCTTCTGCTTGTAGTTTTCGAGCGGCTCGGTGAGCACGTTGGCGGGAGCCTCCGGGTCGGGCGTTTCGAAGCCGGCCGTCGGAGGTACGCAATCGTTCGCGACGGAAAGCGCCGTGACAATCGCCTCGACCGCGCCTGCCGCGCCGAGCGTATGGCCCGTCGTGCCCTTGACCGAGCACACGGGAACCTTCATGCCCGCCTCTTCCCCGCACAGCGCGCGCAGCGCCTTGGACTCGGTGAGCTCGTTCGCGTGCGTACCCGTGCCATGCGCGTTGAAATGCCCCAGGTCAGCGGGGGTGAACCCACCTTCCTCAAGCGCGATGCGCATCGCGCGGACCACACCCTCCCCTTCTGGGTCGGGGGCGGTCATGTGGTAGGCGTCGCCCGTCGAGCCGAAGCCCACGACCTCTGCAAGCGGCTTCGCACCACGCGCCAGGGCATGTTCGAGCGACTCCAAGACAACCGCGCCCGCGCCTTCGCCGGCGACGAAGCCCTCGCGGTCGAGGTCGAACGGGCGGGAAGCGCGCAGGGGGTCCTCCTCGCGCGAAAGAGCGCCGAGGTTCGCGAAGCCCGCGATGCAGATGGGGTTCACGCTTTCCTCCGCACCGCCCGCAAGCGCCACGTCGGTGTAGCCGTGACGGATGTCGCGCACAGCCTGCCCGATGCAGTGGGCGCCCGTCGCGCACGCGGTGACGACGTTGATGCACTCGCCCTTCATGCCGTAGCGAATCGCCAGGTTGCCTGCGGCGATGTTGCCGATCATCGTGGGCACGAACAGCGGGCTCACACGCTTAGGCCCCTTCTCGAACAGCGTCTTGAAGCCGCTCTCGAGCTCGTCGATCCCGCCGATGCCGCTGCCGAAGACGACGGACACGCGCGAGGGGTCCTCTTCCTCCATGGAAAGCCCCGCCTGCGCGATAGCTTCGTCGGAAGCGACGATCGCGTACTGCACGAAGCGCTCGAAACGGCGCGACTCCTTCTTCGTGAGACCGTGCTCGGTGGCGTCGAAGCCGCAGACCTCGCCAGCATTGTGGACCTCGTAGTCGGTCGTGTCGAAGCGCTCGATAGGGCGGATGCAGCATTCGCGGCCCATGACCGCCTTCCACAGCGCCTCCACGCCGACACCCGCGGGCGTGATCGCGCCCATGCCGGTAATCACGACACGGTTCGATCCGTCGGGTCGCTTGGTGTTCACGGTTGCCTCGCTCATAGCGCCATACCTCCGTCGATGCAGATAACCTGACCGGTAATGTAGCCAGCCTCGTCGCTGACCAGGAATTTCACGAGATTCGCCACGTCCTCGGGCTGGCCGAGGCGGCCGCACGCGATGCGCCCGGCGATGGCCTCGCGCTGCTTGTCGGAGAGCGCGTCGGTCATGTCGGTCTCGATGAACCCGGGGGCCACGGCATTCACCGTGACGTTGCGCGCCGCGAGCTCGCGCGCGAGCGACTTGGTGAGCCCGATCACGCCCGCCTTCGACGCCGCATAGTTCGCCTGCCCGGCATTGCCTGCAACGCCCACGACGCTCGACATGTTGACGATGCGGCCCGAGCGCTGCTTCATCATGATCTTCGTGGCGGCCTTGCAGCAGTTGAACGTGCCCTTCAGGTTCACGTCGATGACCGCGTCGAAGTCTTCTTCCTTCATGCGCGCAACGAGCCCGTCGCGCGTGATGCCCGCGTTGTTCACGAGCACGTCGAGCCGCCCGAACGCGGCGTGCGCGGATTCCACGAGCGTCTGCGCCTCTTCCGCCGACGCGACGTTGCCCACGAGGGCGAGCGACTTCACGCCATAGGTTGCCGAAATCTCCGCGGCGAGCTCCTGCGCCGCGGGAAGACTTCTCTCGCTCGAGCAGTTCACGCACACGTTCATGCCCGCCTCGGCGAGCGCGAGTGCAACCGCGCGGCCGATGCCGCGGCTCGATCCGGTGACGAGCGCTCCCTTGCGCTCGGGTTTAACCTGTTCAGTCATGGGTTTTGCTCACTTCCCAACTAATGGACGGGTGTTTTAGCTTGCGTCGGACGCAAGTGACTCGAGCGCCGCGTCGAAGCTTGCCAGGTCCTGCACGCAGGTCCGCGACGCCTTGCGGTCGATTCGCTTGACGAGGTTCTCGAGCACGCCGCCGAAGCCGACTTCCCAAAACGTTGTGTGGCCCCGCTCCTCGAGCGCCTTGACGCTTTGCTGGAAACGGACCGGATGCGTAAGATGCTCCGCAAGATGCTCGCGGGCGCAGGCGGCAGAAAGCGGCGCGGCGTCGACATTGCAGATAAGCGGGATGGAAGGCTCGCTGAACTCGATACCCTCGAGGTATGCCGCGAGCTTCTCGGCCGCGTCGGCCATAAGCGGGCTGTGGAACGCGCCCGACGTGGCCAGGCGCGCGAAACGCTTGCCCTCGGCAGCCCACGCCTCTTCCGCGCGCGCAACGGCGTCAGGTGTACCCGAAATAACAATCTGACCTGGGCTGTTGTAGTTTGCGGGAACGAGCACGTCACCCTGGGCGCACTCCTCGCACACAGCGCGGACGGCTTCATCGTCGGCCTTGAGCAGTGCGCTCATGACGCCCGCGTGGACGCTCGAAGCTTCCGCCATGTATTCGGCGCGCACCTTCACGAAGCGATAGGTGTCCTCTTCGGAGAGCATGCCGGAGACAGCGAGCGCGGACACCTGCCCGAGCGAAAAGCCGAGCACAGCTGCCGGAGCCACGCCGCGAGCCATGAGGGCGCGGGCAATGCCGACCGAGAGCACGCAAAGCGCAGGCTGCGCGTAGCGCGTGTCGTTGAGCTTCTCGGGGGAAGCCGTTGCCACCAGGTCAGCGAGGTCGTAACCGAGCACGTCAGAAGCGCACTCGAACGACGAAGCCACCTCGGAGACACTCATCAGGTCGGCGCCCATGCCAGGCTTTTGCGACCCTTGGCCCGAGAACAGGAATACGGGGTTCATATGACCGATACCTTCCTCCACCGCGGTTACAAGCCCATACGGCGGCGAGCGGCATTCGCGTCGGCCATCTGCTGGAGGGTGCACCCACCGAGCGCCTCGGCCTCGGACACAAGCTCATCGATGACCTCTTTCGCGCTCTTGCGCTCATGCACCACGGCTGCGATCTGGCCTGACATGATGGTGCCGTTGTCCACATCGCCCTCGACGGCGCGGCGCAGCGAGCCAACGTACATGCGCTCGAGTTCGTCGCCGTTCTTCGAGAGGTCGCCCTCGAGCTTTTTCACCGAGCGGGCGAACTTGTTCTTGAGGCAGCGCACTGGATGGCCCGATCCGCGGCCGGTGACGATGGTATCGGAGTCCTTCGCGGAGAGGATTTTCTCCTTGTAGGCGTCTGCCACCGTGCACTCGTCCACCGTGAGGAAGCGCGTGCCCATCTGCACGCCCTCGGCGCCGAGGGCGAACGCGGCTGCGATGCCGCGGCCGTCGGCGATTCCGCCTGCGCCGATGACGGGGATGGACACCGCATCAGTCACCGAAGGCAGAAGCGCCATCGTGGTGAGCTCGCCGACGTGCCCGCCCGATTCGGTGCCCTCCGCCACAACGGCATCGGCGCCTAAGCGCTCCATGCGAACCGCGAGAGCGGTCGAGGCGACGACGGGGATGACCTTGATACCTGCGGCCTTCCACATCTCCATGTAGTTCGCGGGGCTGCCGGCGCCCGTGGTAACCACGTCGATCTCCAGGTCGACGAGCAACTTCGCAAGTTCGGCGGCATTGGGGTCCATGAGCATCACGTTTGCGCCAAGCGGCTTCGACGTGATCTTGCGCGCAGCTTCCACCTGGTCGCGCACCCAATCGAGCGGGGCACCGCCGCAGGCGATGATGCCAAGCCCGCCCGCTTCGCTGACCGCGCCCGCCAAGCTCGCGTCGGCAATGCGAGCCATGGCGCCCTGAATGATAGGCACCTCAATGCCCAAGAGTTCGGTAACACGTGTTTTCACGTTCAAAAGTCCTTTCCAAAACTGGAGATATCCCAGCTCGAAACCGCTTGGGTGCGGCAATTCGTCTTTTTGCGTCAGCAGTTTATGGTAGATTTGAGCCCCTTCGAATGCAAGCGCCGCGCGACCCCTTCACGAGAAGAACGGCCTGCGGAGTCGCAAGGGCCGACTTGCTTTCACACTTGTTAACAGGTGTATAAATAACACTTGCAACGGGTCAACTTTACTCCACATCATTCTCAAACCTGGGGATATATGTGGCATGGGGAGATATGCGCCATAAAGAGACGTCCCTCACCAAGCGAGACGGGGGCGGGGAATTCATCTCGCCCGAGCCGCAAATAAGGGCAGGCCCTTGCGCGACGCGAGCGCGGGGCCTGCCCTTTCAAAGTGCGGAAACTCTCTTAGTGCAGAAACTTACTTCAAAACGCCCAGTTCAAAGACGCGCATGAGCACGGTTGCCACGCGCTCGCGAGCGACGTTTTCGCCGGGGGCAAGGCGCTTGCCCGCTGATTCGTCATAGCCCTCGATAAGCCCCTTGTCGACGGCCCACTTGATATAGGGGGCGGACCACTCGCTCGCATCGACGCCGTCCACGAAGGCGGAGAGGTCTGCGCCCGCAGCTTCGAGCTCGTCGGGCGCGGCGCAGAGACGACCCAGGATCGTGACCAGCTGCTCGAAGGTCACGGACTCGTCGGCGGCGAAGTCGAGTGTGCCGCCCGGGCGCTCGATGCCCTTGATGACTCCCTTCGCGACCGCCCAGTTCGCGGCCGCGGTGTAGAACATACCGTCGGCGGACCCTGCGATGCCCGTGGCGTCTTTGGCAGCCGTGGGGTCGTAGGATGCAGCCTCGTCCGGACAAGCGTTGCGCCAGAGGATTGTGGCCAGTTCGCCGCGGGTGAGCGCGTTGCCCACACCGAAAATGGTCGCGTCCGCATAACCCGTCATGAGACCGCGACTCGCGACGAAGTCGACGCCGGGGGCGTACCAGGACGAGTAGTCCACGTCGGTGAAATGCGGCGCAGGCGGGTAGGGCACGTCGGGGGGCACCGGCGCAGGCGGGTGGGGCGCATCGGGGGGCACCGGCGCAGGCGGGTAGAGCACCTCAAGCGCGCCTTCGGCTCCCCTGATGATCTCATATTTGTCGCCCCAGTTGTTCTCGTCCGCCTTGAGCTCGGCAATCGGAACGATTCGGTAGACACCTGCCTTATTGCAGGCCTCTTCGGCGCTTACCACGTTACCGTCAGCGTCGATCAGCTGATAGCTATAAGCATTTTTAAGCACCTCATCCGCCGTATCGCCGTCAGCAAAAGCAGAGTACACCTTTCCATTCCGAACGAAATCGAGATAGGTCACCGCAATGTCGGGAAGCGCATCGCCGACCGTGATCCTCGCGCTGCTGGGCTGGGGCTCGAGGGAGCGCTTGACAACGTTGATGTCGATGCTGCCGACCTGCGCCGCGTATTTCTCCGTCGCCAAGAAGGTGAAGATCACCTCGTAGCGGGCGGCCTTTGGGAAGACGAAGCTGTCGGCAGGATCGGTCGGGGTGAGATAGCAGCTATTAACTTCGCTCCAAGTGAGGCTCTGCTTTGTGAGGCAAGAGACGGAACCCTGAAGGCCCTTGACAGGCACGCCGTCTGCCTCGTAACTTACCGCGAAAACAACCCCATCGCCGCAGGTGAGCGTTGCATGAGCCGCTTCGACAAAGAGACCAGTTTCCGCGTCCACCGTACCAGCCTTGACCCCCGTCGTGATGACAGGAGGCGTATAGGCCGCAGGCTCGATCGTGCCGGGGATGACCTTGACCATGCTGGCGCCGGCAGCCTGCAGCGTGACGGTCGCCGTAAAGCTGCCCGCTTTCCCCTCCTGGCTTGCGAAGGTCCCTGCCGTGGCAGCTTGCACGTCGCTCACAACGACCGAGCTGTTCTCTTCGGTGATGCCCTCGATCTTGCGGATTTTGCCTAACACCCAAGCGGTGAGGCTGCTCTCTTCGTTGGCATCGGTCATCGAGACGGTGAAAGAATCGGGCAGGCTATCGACAAGCTCGATCACCACAGGAGCGATGCGGATATGGGGGTACATCCGGTCAATCGGATAAGGATAGCCAGCCACCTTGCGCTTTGTCGTGAAGGTGGCCACCTGCACGAGGCCGCTACCCTGGTCCTCATAGAGCTTTTGAGCATTCGAACTGGGAAGATTGATGGTTTGGACGGGGTTTAGCATCGCAGAGTGATCGCCTCGCGAAACGGCGTCGAGCATCGCCTGCGGCGAGGTGAAGGTCATCGTGTAGCAGAAGGCAAAGGCGCTGTCGGCGCTGACCTTCAACGAGACGTCGCCCTCGAGCGTAAGCGAGGACACGTCGATGCCGTACTCGGCGTATTGACCGGTCACCGTAACGGTTGCCGAGGTACCCTCAGGCGCATAAATCTTGAGATTGCCGCTGCCGCCTGCCGAGCCAAGATCGATGATGCACGGCCCGGTGCCGGCGTTCTGGGAAGACTGGAACTTCACGTCGCCGTCGACGCACAGGTTGATGTCGCCCTCGGAATAGAGCAGCTTTTGATTGTACGCGGCGGTCACGACAAGGCCGTTACGCAGGAAGAGGGTGTTCGTGGTCTTATCATAGGATGCGAGGCCGTTGCCGAGGATGTCGGCTTCGTTCCGCTCGCTCACGCGCACGTCGTCAAGCCAAATGTCGTAATACACCGTGTCGTCAACGAACGTCTCGCCTTTGGGAATCGGATAACCGTCGCTGTTCAGCACCCACGTGTTCAGGTTCGATTCGGCATCCATGCTGTAGAGGTTCTCGTTGAGCGCGGCGAGGAGTTCCCCATCGCTCCCGCCGCCGAGGTTGCCTTTGCCCGTGAAGTGCGGGACGTAAGAGCCCTCGCCTTCGGCGCCGATATCGTAAAGACCCGAACCGCCCTCGGCGTAGCAGCCCTGCACAACCACGTTCTGACTGTTCCTGCCGACAAGCGTCGCCACACAGTTTCGTGATCCGTACTCTTTGATGCCGGAAATATCGCTTGTCGTATAACAGTTCTTAATCTTTACGGGAGCTTCGCCCACAATACCGCCAACGCGGCTGCCACCATGAAGGTACCCCAGGTTCGCGCAGTTGTAGAATTCAGAGACTTCCGCCAGGGCAGCGATGCCGCCGCTTTGTCTGATTGGTCGGTCGGTATTGGCATTGTCGATGTCCATCTCGTTCCAGCAGTTCTTGAAGGTTACGCCGGATGAACATCCTACGATGCCACCGAACGCGCCCGAACCCTGAATAGACCCTGAGGCATGCACACCGGTGACGCTACCGGGCCACGCAAAGCCCACGATACCACCAGTGGCATTGTAACCACTGGAGATCACGATATTGTTCTCCCCGGCGCAATCGTTCAAAGACGTCCCAGAGGTTTCGCCCGCGAAGACGCCAATGTAACTTGTATAGCTCTGCGATTGATGAGATGAGTTGACATAGCTGCCCTTAATGGTAAGGTCCCGAATGTACCCGCTCCCTGTAATCCTACTGATCAAGCCAACCTTCTCTTCGTTGCACTTGATATACATGCCCGAAATCGAATGGCCGTTGCCGTCGATGTGCCAGCTAGCCTCGCCCATCGGGAGCCATTCGTTGGGCGGAGATGCTATCGTAACCCCCCCCCGCTTCGTAAACGCGCCGCTCTTGTCGAACGTGCCGTCGTTCAAGACGATGTCGTTCGTGAGCTTCACATAACAGCTGCCAAGCCCTGCCTCACGGGAGTTATCCGCCAGCAGCTTAAGCTCCGCGCCTGTGGATATAAGGTACGGGTCGTTCTCGCTCTTTCCGCCACCCCTAAGGCTCGAGGCGGTGCTGCCGTCCCAAACGTCTGGGGTCGCCGCGTGGGCCATCGCCGGCAAAAGCGCGATACAGAGTATCGATGTGAGGAGCATGATCAGGGTTTTCTTCTTCATGGGTAAACCTTTCTCATGAATGATAAGCGTGGTCATGTCTGACGATCTGGCCGAACCGCCCTCATCAGGGCGCTACTCGTTTTCAGCTATGAGGGCCTCGAATCCCGCTTCAGCCTGCTGGATGGTTTTCTGGATGATGCCTTCCGCCATCGTGCGCAAATCCATGCGGAGAATCGCTTCGATGATGGATTCGCGCTTCACTTGGGGCACGTCGTAAAGCTTGAGCGAACAGTCGAGAAACCGCCTGATCTTGGCTTCCACCGTGAAATACGGGTCGCACGGCACGGACATGAAGCCGCGCATGATGCTCCCGGACGCGATTTCCATCTCGAAGAAGTCTTTCGACTGCGCGTCGGGCAGATAATCCGCAAAGATTGTCTGCAGGCGCTTTGACGTGGTGCGATAAAGAAAATCCGACGTTGTCGGCAGCGTATACGCCATGACATAGAGCTCGCGCAAGGGCTCGGTCAGCTCCGCGATATGCAGCTGCAAAGCCGTCTCTACTGCGTACATGAAAACCGGTTCTTGCCCGTCGTTGTGTTGTTCGGCCAGATCGAACTGCCCACCGAACATGCGGCGCACGAGCTCTAAGAGAAGCGCTTCTTTGCTGGGAAAGACATGGAAAAAGGAGCTTTGCCTGATTCCCGCCGCAGCGGCGATTTCGGCGGTCGTGGTTTTGGCGTAGCCTTTTTCCAGGAAGAGCGCCACTGCCGCGCGCAGCACTTTCTGTTGAGTGAGAAGGCCGCTGGCCTGTTTCCCCCTCGCCACGTTGTCACCTCCTTTTCGGGAGGCTCCTTGCCAGGAGTCCTCGTGTTTGGAGCGTTCGCGCTTTAAGCGCGTTCTCTCGATTGGAGTCCGCTTGCGATTGCAATTCCTATTTTGCATCGTTTTACGAGAGACCGCAAGAAAAACTTCGAGAAATGACCGTGCGCGAAGGCTGTTTTCCGATATGCGCTGCGATGGGCGGGGTGCAGGCGGGGTCTTCGCGAGAAGACGCCTGCCACCATCGCACGAAACAGGAAGCGCGCCGCTGCGAACGCCCTGACCTACCGTCTTGAGCCCTGCGCAAGCCGCAAGTCGATTTGGGGAACACGGGGATCGACCGCGAAGAGGACCACGGCTATGCGCTGCCCGAGCCGATAGCGCGCGCCCGTTTCCTCGCCCGTGAGCGTATAGCGCGCCGCGTCAAAGCTGAAATAGTCGTCGCCAAGGGTGCGAACAGGGATGAAGCCCTCCGCCGTGTTCTCAAGCCGCGCGTACAGGCCGCCCTGCGACACGCCTGACACGATGGCGGAAAACGATTGCCCCACGAACTGCTGCAGATATTCAGCCAGCTTGAGTTCCTCAGATTCGCGCTGTGCATCGTCCGCCTCGCGCTCCATTCCCGACGAATGCTCGCAGATCCAGCCGAGGTTCGTCGTCATCTGGTCGAACTTCTCGGGGCGCCCAAAGAGCTCGGCTTTCAGCATGCGATGCACCATAAGGTCAGGGTATCTCCTGATGGGGCTTGTGAAGTGGCAGTACGTCGCACTCGCAAGGCCATAGTGGCCGCAGTTCTTCTCGCGATAGACCGCGCGCTTCATCGAACGAAGCACGAGTGACGAGACGAGCTCGCCCTCGGCGCGGCCACGCGATGCCGAGACCGCCGCCTGAAGAGCGCGCTGATCACCCGTGAAAAAGCCCACGGGATCGACCCTCTCGAACCAGGGGAACTCTTCGAAGATGGGCACGAGCTGCGCAAGCCCCTCCAGGTCGGGCGCCTCGTGCACGCGGTAGGCGCAAGGGAACTTCGCACGGGAAAGATGCTCGGCGACGACCTCGTTTGCCCAGATCATCATCTCCTCGACAAGCGACGTCGCAGCATTCTTCCGACGAAGCTCCACGCCCTGCGGCTTTCCCGCCTCATCGAGCTTGACGCGCGCCTCGGGCTGGTCGAAGTCGATGCCGCCCTTGCGTTCGCGCTGCGCATGCCGAAGCGAGGCGAAGCGCGACAGCTGGCGAAGACGCCTTCGAAGGGAAGTCTCCCGTTGTCCCCGAGAATGCGGGGCATACTCCGTGCTCAAACAGTCCTCGCTGCGCTGCGGAACTGCGCGCGGAACACGCCCCGCATTCTCAGAGATTACTGCTGGCTCAAACTCGCTCGCATTATCGCAACGGCTTCCCTGAGGCCCCTGAGGGCGTGGGGTATGCTCCGCGCGCAGTTCCGCACGACGAGAACAGCCCAGTGGGCTGTTCTCCAAAGCAGGACTGTCTGAGCACGGAGTATGCTTCCCGCCCTCCCCAGCTGCAGCCTCGTCTTCACCTTCCCCTTCGAGCATTTCGAGCGCCTCGCCGTAAGTCAGGCGCGCGTTCGAGCAGATGAGGGCAGGGTAAATCTCATAGCGCACAAGTTGCGCCCACTCGTCGACATACAAATCGACTGTCATGGAGCGGCGCTGCTCGCCTGGGGCGAGCGAGCACAGCCCGCACGAAAGCTCCTCGGGAATCATTGGGATCACCCGATCGACCAGATACACGCTCGTGGCACGTCGCCGCGCCGCCAGATCGAGCGCGCTCCCCCATTCCACGTAATGCGAGACGTCGGCGATGTGCACGCCGATGCGCCAGAGCGAACGGCCCTGGTCTTCCACTTGCTCGATGGAGAGCGCGTCGTCGAAATCCCGCGCATCATCAGGGTCGATGGTGAATACGAAGCGGTCGCGCAGATCGCGATAGCCCGATGCGAGCGCACCCACCTCGTCGACCGAGGCAGCGCACGCCTCCGCGAGCGCGGCGTCGGAGAACGCGGTTTCGAACTTATGGCGGGCAACGACAGCGTCGACCCCCTCGTCGAGGCCATCGACATGTTCGAGAACTTCCTCAACATGTCCCGTTGCCGCGGAATTGCGGGAGGGGAACTGCGCAATGCGAACGCGAACGATCGCGCCGTCTTCCACATCGGGCGCTTCGGAGAGCGGGGTGAAGATGTCGTAGGGGATGTGCGGGTCGAGCGGCACGACGACGCCGAACGGCTCGGCCGCCTCGAACCGACCGACTACGACCTCGTGCGCGCGCTCTATCACCGCGGCGACGCGTGCGGCACGCTTATGCCCGTAGCGACCGCCGCCGGAACCTTCTCGCGAGCGACCCTTCGCGGCATTCGCGGGCAGCGGGGCAACCTCGACCAGATCGCCATCGAACGCGCCGCCGAGCTTGGAGCGGGGCACGAAGAACTCGCCTTCGGACGTGCGCACGAAGCCGTAGCCTTCGGGATTCACCTGCATGATGCCACACGGGCGAGAGCGGGCGGTGCGCCGCGTGTGGTTCTTCGAACGGGGCATGGAGCCGCTAGGCCTTCTGCTTGGTCTGCGCGGTCTCGACGGCGAGCACGAGCTGCGGGTCCGTGCCGCCCTCGCTCGACGAAATCGCGATGTCGGGAATCACGCCGACGCCGTCGATATCGTGGCCGAGCGGGCTTTTGTAATAGCCGGCGGTGTAGCGAATCGCCCCGCCGAAGGAAAGCTCGTGCACAACTTGCACGGAGCCCTTGCCTATTGTGGTCTCACCGACGATGGTGGCGCGCTGGTTGTCCTGAAGCGCGGCGGCGAGCACCTCAGCGGCACCCGAGGTATAGGAGTTCGTCAGCACGACAAGCGGCAGGTCAGTAGACGTTTTTCCCGATGCCGACTTAGGGGAGGTGCCTGAAGCGGTCTGCACCTCGACGATGACGCCCGTCTTGATGAACAGGTTCGCCACATCGACCGCCTGGGTAAGATAGCCGCCCGGGTTGTCGCGAAGGTCCATCACATAGGACGTGGCACCCTGATCCGCCAAGTCGGCGAGCGCAGAGGAAACGTTGTCCGCCGTGTCCTGCGTAATCTGACGCACCTTGATGTAGCCCACCTTGCCGTCGAGCGAGTAGGTGACGTTTTGCTCCTTATACGACGAGCACGTAAGCGCCGTAGTGTAAGACGTGCCCGTTTCCGCGCCGACCGAGGAGGGCCGCATCCACGTGACCACGACCGTCTCGCCCGCATTGCGCGAAAGGCCGCTGATGGCCTCGGTGACCGACCAGTCGTGCGAGGTGTCACCGTCGATGCCAATGAGCACGTCGCCCTGCTGCACGCCGGCGGCTTGGGCGGCCGAGCCCGAGAACACGTCGGAGACGAGCGCGCGCCCGTTGTAGTCGGAGAACAGCACGCCGACGCCGGTGTAGGCGCCGTCCGAGCTGTCCTTCACGAAGGCAGCGTAGCGGCTCGGGTCGAGGTACTCGAAGTACTTGTCGTCGCAGGCGCTCGCAAACCCCTTGAAGACTTCCTTCGTTGCCTCATCGAGGTCGTAGCCGTTAAGGTCGCTTTTCGCGAGAACGTCCTCGACCTCACTCAGGCGCGCGGAGATGGACTCGTACGGCGTCTTCTTCACGTCGGCCGCCTGCGTGCCAGGCTTTTGGACGCCGGGGATGGAGAACCCGAGCGTGGCGAGGAACTGTTCCTGGCTGCGCACGGCGAACCCCGCGCAGAACGCCACCGCCACGGCCACGACGAAGCACAGCAGGCGCAGGATGCGCTTGTTGCGTTTGTGCTCGCGCGCGAGTACCGCCGCGCGTTGCTTGGTGTCGCCGTGCTTTGCCATGGGTTATGCTTCCGCCTGTGCTTTCTAGACCTTGAGGTAGCGACGCATCGCAAGCGCCGAGCCGAACAGGCCGATAATCAGGCCCGCAGCGACGAGCGCAACGTAGATGATGGCGAACATGCCGCCCGAGACGTCAATCGCGAGGAACTTGAGCGCGCCTGCGAGTTTCGGAAGCGCTAAGTTGCGCAGCACCTCAAGCACCGCGACCGCGAACAGCGAGCCAATCACAGCATGCAGCGCGCCCTCCATGAGGAAGGGCCCACGGATGAAGCCGTTCGACGCACCGACGAGGCGCATGATGGCGATTTCCTTGCGACGTGCGAGGATGGCCAGGCGAATCGTGTTGTTGATGAACACGAGCGCGATGAAGATCAGCAGCACGATGAGCGCGATGCCGATGTAGCGGACGTACGACGTCAGCTGGAAGAGCTGCTCGACCGATTTCTGGCCGTACTTGAGCGACTCGGCGGGGGTGTCGTAGCCGCAGATGGAGGCGAACGTGGAGTTGTTCTCGATCTGGTCGGCCACATCCTCGACGAGCTTCGGGTCGGAAAGCTCGACCTCGATGGAGGCGGGCAGCGGGTTCTGCCCGTCGAGCGCGTCGACGATGTCGGAGTTCGAGGTGGCCTTGAAGTTCTCAAGCGCCTGATCCTTCGTCGTGAAGTCGACCTTCGCGACGCCGTCGATGCCCTGGATGAACGATTCGACCTTGTCGATGTCGGCCTGCGAGGCGTCGTCGGCGATGAACGCCGAGATGGAAACCTCGTTTTCAACCGAGGACATGACGTTGTTCACCACGACGCCACCCACGAGGAAAATGCCGATAATCAGAAGCGACAGGAAAATCGTGACGATGGAACCTAAGGTAGTGGAGAGGTTGCGCGTGAAGCCGTGCAGCGACTCCTTGAAGAAGTAACCGAGACTACGCATCGAAACCGTACACCCCCCTGTCCTGATCGCGGGTCAGGCGACCGCGGTCGAGCGCGATGACGCGGCGGCGCATGTTGTCGACCATCTCGCGGTCGTGCGTGGCGACGAGCACCGTGGTGCCCGTTCGGTTGATGCGCTCGAGCAGGTCCATGATGCCGCGCGAGGTTTGCGGGTCGAGGTTGCCCGTGGGCTCGTCGCAGATGAGCAACGGCGGGCGGTTCACGATGGCGCGCGCGATGGAGACGCGCTGCTGCTCGCCGCCGGAGAGCTGGTCGGGGCGCTTGTTCAACTTGTCCTGCAGGCCGACGAGGCGAAGCACCTCGGGAACCTGGGTCTTGATGACGTGGCGCGACTTGCCGATAACCTCAAGCGCAAACGCGACGTTCTCGAAGACGGTCTTGTTCGGCAGGAGCTTGAAGTCCTGGAACACGCAGCCGATGTTGCGGCGCAGGTACGGTACGCGCCAGTTGCGCATGGTCGTCAGGTCCTCGTTGGCGATGTAGATATGGCCGTTCGTAGGCGTGACCTCGTGGATCAGCATGCGGATGAACGTGGTCTTGCCGGAACCGGAATGGCCGACGAGGAAGATGAACTCGCCCGCGTAGATTTGCAGGGAGATGTCGGAAAGCGCCGGCTTGTTGGGCTGCGCCGGATAGATTTTCGTGACATGGTCGAAGGTGATGACGGGCGACGACGACTGGCGAGGCGCATCGGCGACGTCAAGCACGGGAAGCGACTGGGAAAGCTGCTGGGTGGCCTGAGCCTGACGGCTGTGAGCCGCCGTCCTCGAACGCGGCCTGGGCGCGTCCGAGTGGCCAGCAGGACGCACGGCGTTCCCGCGGCTGGAAACATCTGTCACAGTTTGCTCCGTTCAAATAGTGATGTACTGAGACAGAATCAATTCTAGTAGTAAACCCGTCCGACCGCCACCGACCAGCCATCCCCTTGCGCAAAAACCACAAGGGAGATTACGAACCCGAAAAGCGACACGCCACCCCCCGACTGCCGCAAGAATCGACGGCCCCATGACGTACCTGCCGACATATATGTCGACCCGCATAGAATTTTGGCTACCTGGGCTTAACCATGTTGCTGGCTTTAACCGGCAGCTTGCGAGACCTGCTGCGACGCTTCGTCAGCATGATAAGGGTTGCCACCACGAGGATAGCCCCTGCTGCTCCCGTCGCAACGGCGGCGGCCATCGTGGGCGCGTTATCGCCGGTGCCGGCCAGTTTGCCGGCCGAGCTTTCGGTCTTGGCGCTGGGGCTGTCGTCTGCCTTCGGCTTGTCCGGATCAGGCGTCTCCGACTTCCCGGGGATTATCTGATCGGGACCTTTCGACTCTTCGGAATCAACGGGACCGGAGGTATTCACCAAGGTGTGGTCCAGGAACTTCTTGGCGCGCTCGCTTGCCTGCGTGAATAGGCGATGCGTACGGATCGGACCAGCGTTCACGGTTTCGGGCGCCGTTTCCTCAGCAGCGATGTTTATCAGTGTAATTCCGGTGTCAAGGCCAACGTCGTTGTATCCCACGTGGCAGTAGTACTGCGCGCCGTCGTCGTTTGCAGTCAGGTCAATCCCGAGCGTCGAGGCCGTTCCGGCTTCGAGGTTGCCATCGGCACCCACACGCTTGAACTCGGCCTCGCCACGGCCCTTGCGGTACCAGATGTATGTCGGTGCCAGCTCCGTCTCGTTACTGTCGGCACCGAGCTGCTTCACGTGGCCAATCGCCGAGAGCGTCAGGTGGCTTCCCGCCGTGCGCTCAACCGAAGAGTCGTATCCAAGATCCGACCCCTCCGCAGCATCCGCCGCAGGTCCGCTCACGGTCATCGTCATGCCGTCGGGCATGGTCTTGACCGTGATGATTGCCGAGCGAATGCCCGTTTCGGCCGTTGAACCATTCTTAACGGCGGCGATGGCGAATCGATACTCCGTATTGGGCTGCAACCCACCCCAGGTAAGCGACGTCTGCGTGTTGTCGGCGATCTTCCAGCTGTTCACAACCGCGTCCGCCGCATTGCTCTGCAGCATGCCCACGCCGTAGCTAAAGCCACTCTTGTTTGCGAGTACATCGTCCCAGCTAAACGTAACGCTGGTCGAATCGACGGCGTTTGCCGTAAAGCCCGTCACGGCCGGTGCCTTGGGCATCTCGATGTCCTTAACGTCATAGCCCACGATCCAGAACTGATCAGTGTCCTTGGTGCCGAGCTTGTCGCCCGAGCTGGCCTCGAACTTGTCGACATCCACCGCGTTGACGCCCAGGCGCCACGCAAATCCGTACTTATCCTTCGCGGCCTCGGGCAGGTTGTCGACGGTGCCGCCGTATTCGGTCGATTCACTCGAGGAGTTACCCGTAGTAAAGCCGGCGTTGGCACCAAAGCACAGGCCGCCAAATAACTCGTGCTTTGCAAGCTTCGCGCCCATGACAACGCTGCCGTTCAGCGTAAAGCCGTACTCAAACTCCTGCTCCTCGCCCTCCTCGACTTCGATGGTCTGCTCAATGCTCGCCCCCGACTGCGCGACGGCGCCGTTAAACCCATCGTGCGTGTAGGCGCGCGTTACGCCAGGCTTGCCCAGGCCAAAGGAATCCCCAACGGGAGTCTCGCCGTTGAGCGTCGTTTGATAGGTTCCGGGTTCTCCCGACCGGTTGGTCAAAAAGTAGCTGAGCGGCGTCATATTGTGCTGTTTGGCAATGCGGTCATAGGCCTCGACATTAACGACCGAGGTCTGCGCGCCGAGCGACACGGGCGCCGCCATCACGCCCTTGCCACCAGTTTCCTCATTTTCAATCTCATACTCGTAATAGACCATCGGAATCGTGTAGAGCACGGCCTTGTCACCCTCGCCGGCATGCGACTCATAGCTTACGCTTGCGCTGACCGTGCGCTCGCTCCGGTAGTCATAGCATCCCTCGGCGGCAAAATCGACCGAAGCATTAATCGCGACCAGGGGCGGACCGGTCTGCACCTCGACGGCAACGCCCAACTCGGCGCCAATGGTATAGCCCTGGGATGTCCCCGTGCTCTTTCCCTCGCCGTATGACGTGCCGCCCAACACCAGATAGCCGTATGCCTGCTCCAGATCCTCAACATAGGGCGCATCCTGCAGCACGGCAAGCACGCGCGGGTTGGTATAGACCTTGTAGCGGTCCTTGTACGTGATCTTGACGCTGTCGTTGTCGACATCGGGCAGCGCGAGCGAGATAAATGTGCCGTAGGTAGTGCCGCGACGGTTGCTCTCGCTAATCACCTGCTCCTCGCCGCGGCGCACCCTTCCGTTCTCGTCGAGCGAAAGATGCGAGGCGGTCATCCAATAGTAGTCATCGTTCTTGCGCAGGTCCTCGTCGCGGTGCTTGCCCACCACGGCGATAAAACTCTCGTTGTAGCGATCCGAACCCGAGACGCTGCCCGACTTAACGTCGCTAATCCACACCTGCTCTATACCCTTGTGGTCATGCTTGTTGCTGCTGTTGTATTGCTGACCGCTCATGCTCATGGTTCCGACCATGGACCCCAAGCCCTTGGCCCCGCTCTGCGCCGTGTTGCAGGCAAAGTCGCGGAACACATCGCCGCCCACGAGCACCTCGTCGACCGCCGGCTGCTCGGACAGGCCGTCAAGGTTGGCAGTGGCAAGGGCAATAGGCGCCAAGGTGCACGGGTAGCGCTTATCCTGAGCGCTATCCTTCCATGCGCTGTTGGGCACATGCATCAGTCCATAGGAGGCGAGGAGCCCGTCTCTGTATTCCTTGCAATCGGAAAGTTTGAACTCGCCAGACTCCGAGTCAAAATACGCGTAGCGGTACAGCGCGCCGTACAGCCCCTTGCTGCCGTCAGAAGCGCCGTAATCAAAAGCGCTGCGTTGCCAGTCATAGCCCGCAAGAATAAGGCCCGTGACGGTTTCACCCGTCTTCTTTCCTTCTTCATCGTAGGCGGCAAACGTGCCGAACGTCGCATTCGCAGCGACCATGGTCTTGCCGTTCGCGGAGAGGGAGATTGCGCCCGCGTCGCCCAGAGCATCGACATGGACGAGCGCACACTTGGACGCATCCCACGAAAACAGCTCGCAATGCGTCGACTTATCAATATTCTTCTTGCCGTAGGGTGCCGAGACCACGATGGCGAGGTCATCGCAAAAATCGCGATCGAGGTCGCCGGCCGCTAGCGAAACGACAGGAGCTGACTGAAGCTGCGTCCAGGAGTCGTTCCCGCCCTTGTTGTGCGTGGTATAGTCCGCGGCGTTACCGGCATCGATCTTGACGACGCTTTGCTTCCAGTTGCCGCCCTCCAAGTCATACATGTCGACTACAGCCTTGCGCACGCCGTTCTCGTCGACATAGCAGCCCGCGTAGACAAAAAGCTCGTCGACGCCGTCGCCATCGACATCGCCCGCCTCGACATCAAAGACGGCGTCGTGCTCTTGCAGGTAACCGGCATCCAGGTACTTAAAACGGCCTTCGTACATCATATTGGTGTTGACCGTCACCGGCAGGTGTGTGTCGAGAGTGCGCGTGCGCCCGTTGCTAAACGAGTAGAGGACCAGCTCAACCTTTCCGGCGTACGACTTGCCGTCAATCGTGGTAGAAGAACTGTCGCCGTAGGCACGAAGCTCGGCAACGCGGCTCTTTTTGCCCGTGCTGGCGTCGCTGCAGAACTCAACACTCGTGGCGTGAATGCCCGAGAAACCGTTATTGTCGTTGGCGAGTACTGTTGAGGACTCATTGTTGCTTAGGTACGACCAGGTGCCGCCGCCGTAATCGCTGTACTTGTAGAGGTCGCTGTTCGTATCGAAGTTGTTGACGTTTTGCCAGAACTTTGCGGCGCCCCACACACTTCCATAGCCATCGGTGAGTTTGCTGCTGCCGCCGATATCACGGCGCTCGACGTTCTCGAGCTTATCGCGCAGGGTATAGCGGTTGCCATGGCTGCCGTTAGCCGCCATGTAGACCTCGCTGCGGGTGGCAAACGTGGTGGGAGTCGTGGTGGAATAGGGGCCGGCGGTATCGTCCGGGATGTCCTCGCTCGTGCCCAGACCCAGGGCTTGATAATCCTGCTCGGTCATATCGGTGATTGCGGGCGCGTCTGCCGCCTGAGCAACCTGGGGTGTGGCCGTGAAGCAGGCGACGCTCGTGGCGATCAACGCAGCAAGCGCCGCCATCCCAACAAGCGGGGTTTTCGATAGACGACGGAAAAGAAGGCGGGGAATGCGCATGAGGACCTCGCTTCACTCGAGGGGAGTCCGCTTAGTTCCCTGAATGATACACCAAACGCGCATAAGATACATCGAATTCCCAGCAATGGAGTGTCTTTTCAAGCCGGGCTGCAGCATGAAAAAGGGCGCGTCCCGTTTTTGGGACGCGCCCTTACGCGCGACGTCTCGCGCCTGGAGGATGTCGCCTACAAGCAGCTTCGCGCTAGTGAGCGTAAATTGGAGGTGGTACCCGCGAGCTTTATTTGCGGGCGATGGCCGCTTTCACGGCTTCGACGATCGCCGCGGCGTCGAGGTTGAAGTAGCCGAGCAGCTCCTCGAACTCGCCAGACTTGCCGAAGCGATCCTCAACACCCACGAACTCGCAGGGAGCGGGGTTTTTGCGGGCGAGGCATTCCGCCACAGCGGAACCGAGGCCGCCGTGCACGCTGTGCTCCTCGGCGACCACGCAGCAGCCCGTCTTCGCGACGCTCGCCGTGATGGTGCCCTCATCGAGCGGCTTCACCGAGAACGCGTCGATGACCTCGATGGAAATGCCCTCGGCGGCAAGCGCGTCAGCGGCCGCGAGCGCTTCGCGGATTTCCACGCCGCAGGCGACGACGGTCGCGTCTGCGCCCTCGCGCAGCACATAGGCGCGCCCGAGCTCGAGTTCGACGTCGTCATCGTAGACGCAGGGCACAGCAGCGCGGCCCATGCGCACATACACCGGACCCGGCGTCTTCGCGGCGAGCTTGATGGCGGCGCGCGCGGCGGCGTAGTCGGCGGGAACGAGCACGCGCATGTTGGGCAGCCCGCGCATGAGCGAGACGTCCTCAAGCATCTGATGCGAGCCGCCGTCGGGACCGACCGAGACGCCCGCGTGCGTCGGGCAGATCTTCACGTCGAGGTTGCTATAGCACACGGTGTTGCGAATCTGGTCGTAAGCACGGCCGGTGCCGAACACGGCGAACGACCCCGTGTAGGCGACATGACCCGTAAGGGCAAGGCCTGCCGCGACGTCGATCATGTTCTGCTCGGCGATACCGCAGTTGAAAAGCTTGTCCGCGTTCTCGGGCGCGGCGGCAGCGAACTTCTTGGTGGTGGTGGAACCGGTGAGGTCGGCGTCGACCGCGACGACGGGCACACCCTCCTCCGCGAGTTCGGCGAGCGTCGCACCGAAGGCGGCGCGGGTCGCGAGTTTCTTTTCGGCCATTTCGGCGCTTGCGAGCTTAACCACGGCAAACCTCCTCATCACGCGCCGCTTCAAGCTCGGCGAGCGCGGCTTCAAGCTGCTCGGCGGACGGCGCCTTGCCGTGCCAGCCAGCCTCGTTCTCCATAAACGACACGCCCTTGCCCTTCACCGTCTCGGCGATGACGGCATGGGGCTTCCCGTCGCGAGAGTTCTTGCAGGTAGTGAGCACCTCGATGAGCGCGTCGATGTCATGGCCGTTGACGTGATGGACGTCCCATCCGAACGCCTCGAACTTCACACCCAGATCCTCAGGGCTGCACACCTCGGTCACCTTGCCGTCGATCTGCAGGCCGTTGTGGTCGATGATCGCCGTGAGATTGTCGAGCTTGCGGTGCGCGGAGAACATGGCCGCCTCCCACACCTGGCCTTCCTCACATTCGCCATCGCCCAAAAGCGCGAAGACCGAGCCCTCCTTGCCGTCGAGCGAAAGACCGCACGCCGTGCCTGCGGCGATGGAGAGGCCCTGGCCCAAGGAGCCCGTGGACACCTCGACGCCCGGGCAGAGGTTGCAGTCGGGGTGCCCCTGCAGGCGCGTTCCCAGCTTGCGAAGCGTCATAAGCTCCTCAACGGGGAAGTAGCCCGCGTGCGCGAGCGCGGCGTAGAGCGCCGGCGCCGCATGGCCCTTCGCCAGGAAGAACCAGTCGCGACCCTCCATCTTGGGATTTTTCGGGTCGTGCTTGAGCACACCGCCGAAGTACAGCGAGGTCAGGATGTCGGTGCACGACAGCGATCCCCCCGGATGCCCGCTTTTCGCTTCCGCGATCATGCGCAGAATGTCGCAGCGCAGATCTGTCGCCACACGCGTAAGGTCGGTCATTGCAGTCCTTTCTTTATTGCGAAACTCGCCACTTGTGATAACCGATCACGAATTGCTCGATATCGCCTGCGAGCACAGCGTCGACATTGCTCGTCTCAACGCCGCTGCGCAGGTCTTTCACCAGCTGATAAGGATACAGCACGTAGTTGCGGATTTGGCTGCCGAACGAGTTTTCCATGCGCTCGCCGCGCAGCTCGTCGATCTGCTCCTCACGCTTGCGCTGCTCGATTTCGTAGAGCTTGGCGCGCAGCACGCGGAAGGCGGATTCCTTGTTCTGCAGCTGCGATTTCTCGTTTTGGCAGGTCACAACGATGCCTGTGGGAATATGGGTCAGGCGCACGGCGGAGTCGGTCGTGTTCACGCACTGCCCGCCGGGGCCGCTTGAGCGGTACACGTCGACGCGCACGTCGGCGGGGTTCAAGTTGACCTCGATGTCGTCGGGAAGGACGGGGAGCACCTCCACGCTTGCGAACGTGGTGTGGCGGCGCTTTTTGTCGTCGGTCGGAGAGATGCGCACAAGGCGGTGGACGCCGTTCTCGCTTGTGAGCATGCCATAGGCGTTTCGCCCCTCGATCTGGATAGTCGCCTTGTCAAGGCCGATGCCCTCGCCGGGAACCGCATCGAGCACGGTGACCTTCCAGCCCTTGTCCTCGGCGTAGTGCAAATACATCTTGTAGAGCATCTCGGTCCAGTCCTGCGCCTCAAGCCCGCCCGATCCCGGGTTGACCGACAGAATAGCGTCGCCCGCGTCGAAGCGGCCAGAGAACCACGATGAGACTTCAAGCCCGTCGAGTTCCTCGTCGAGCCTCGCGAGCAGGGATTTTGCTTCCTCGGCGAACGACTCGTCTTCGTCTGCGAGCTCCGCCGCCGCACGCACGTCGTCGAGCAGCGCGCAGGCGCCGTCGTATTCAGCGATGACATCGCGCAAGTTCGACGCCTGCTTCGAGACGCTCTGCGCGCGCGACGCATCGTCCCAAAAGCCCGGCGAGGCAATTTGGGCATCGAGCCTCTGCAGCTCGACCGTCTTGTCGTCGATGTGCAGGTACGCGTGCGAGTCGGCAACGCGCTGGGCGGCGATGTCGATATGTTCTATCAATTCTTTGTCAGCCATAGCTTGTTTATGTTACCAGCAAAAACGCCCCACCGTATATGGCGGGGCGCGTCGTGCATAGTTTCTTCGCGGACGGACGGCAGAATGCGACGGCAGTACGAGACGGCGGCAGGCGACAGCGGGCGATGGCGGGCGGCCACCGCATCTCGCATCACGCCGGAGCGCCCAATGCACCAGGCGGCCACCGCCTTACAGCAGATGCGCCATGTACAACGGCAGGCGCGTGAGGTCGCCCTCCACCTGCACGGGTTTCGGATGCAGAATATACCGCAGGCCCGCACGCGAGCCGAACTTGGTTTTGAACTTCTCGAGCGATTTCGCGCCATAGCGCTTCGTCGACTTCACCTCAATAGGCGAGACGCGCATGCGCCCGGCAGCGTCATCGTAACCGGCCGTGATCAAGAAGTCGACTTCCATGGTGTTTGCGCTGTTCTCGCGGTCGCGCTTCGAGTAGAAGTACAACCCATGCCCGTTCGAGGCGAGCTGCTGCGCCACCACGTTTTCCGTGAACATGCCCTCGTTGATCTCGAGTTTTCCCAGCAGAATGTCGCGGTAAAGCTCGTGGGGGGTCTCGGCATTGTCGGCGAAAAGCTGGCAGATCAAAAGCCCCGTGTCGGCCATATAGCACTTGAACGTTCCCTCGTCGGCGGTTGCCGCGAGGCCCACCGACGGGTCATCGACACCGATACACGTGGCGCTTATGCACGCATCCGCTAGCCAGAAGAAGGCGTCCGCATAGTCCCTGCTGCGCGCGTTGCTGTCAAGCGAGGACAGCACAAACTTCTTCTCATGGCGCGCCAGCTGGCCGGGCAAGGTCGAGAACACGCGACGGATGCGCAGCGCGTCGGTGCCGCCGAACTTCTCGATGTCGCCGCGGTACAGCGACAAGATATCGCGCTTCACCCTGTCCACTTTTCCGAAATCCTTTTCGGCAACATACGCATCAACCGCCTGAGGCATGCCTCCGACCAGCATGTATTCGCGGAAAAGCCGTTCCGCTTTGCGATGGATGGCCTCAGGCAGCGGGGTTTTCCCCTCGAAAGAGGTGCGGATGGCCGCGGCGAGCTGATCTTCACCTTCCGCCCAAAGGAACTCTTCGAAGTTCAGCGGATTCAAGCGAAGCGCAGTCTCCTCGGAAGGAATGACGATGCCCTCCACGTTGCGCCGGATGGATATGAGCGAGCCGGTTTCGAGATAGTCGTACCGACCGTCCGCAACAAGCTGCTTGATGAACTCCCGTGCAGGCGGGAAGCGCTGCACCTCGTCGAACACGATGAGGGAATCTCGGCGCGGCAGCGAAACCCCCGTGAACGCCTGCAGGTACATGAAGAAGGAATCCACGTCCGCACGATAGTCGCGAAACAGCATCTTGAGGTCGTCGGACGCTTCGGAGAAGTCTATGACCAGATGGGCGGCGTATTCCCTTTCGGCAAACTCCCTTGCAAGCGTGCTTTTGCCAACGCGACGCGTACCCTCTAAAAGCAGAGCGCGCGTGCCTTTCGACTCGCGCTTCCAGCGAAGAAGATCGTCGTATGCATGGCGTTTGAACATGGTCACCCCTCGCTCCAATTGATGCCAAAATGCCATTCACGCACGAATGGCACGGTGTAACTTGCTTCGAATATACACGAATGGCACGGTCAGCATGTGCAATATTATACACGAATGGCACGGTGTAACTTGCTTCGAATATACACGAATGGCACGGTTTCGATGCGATTGAGCGAAGGTGAGCTGTGCACAAAAGGCACGAGAAAAAGGCCGCTTCCCTGGGGAAACGGCCTTTTGCAATAAAGCTTGGAGAAAGCGCTGCGGCAACTGCATCTCGCGTCACGCCGAAGCGCCCAATGCAAGGCGGCAGCCTCCGCCTCACAGCAGATGCCATGTACAACGGCAAACGCTAATCCTGGTACATGCCGTGGCACTTCTTGAACTTCTTGCCGCTGCCGCAGGGGCAAGGATCGTTGCGGCCAACGTTCGCGAAGGGGTCGTCTTTGTCCTTGACGTACGTCGTGGGCTTCGGCGCGGCGGGCTTGGGAGCTGCACCAGCCTGGGAGGCCTGCGCTGCTGCCGGCGCCGCCTTGATGTCGGACTCGGTGAGCGCGTCCTCGGGCTTCGAGTAGCTCAAACGGCCCTCGAGCGGATTTCGCTCCTCGGGGATGGGCTCCTGCTTCACGGCGATCTGCAGGCGCAGAAGCGTACGCAGGTAGTCCTCGTACATGCTGGCGGTCAGGCGCTGGAAGGCGGCGTACGCCTCGTTTTTGTACTCGACGAGCGGGTCGCGCTGGGCGAAGGCACGCAGACCGATGCCGGTTTTCAGGTAATCCATCTCGGCAAGGTGGGCCATCCAGCGCGTGTCGATGATACGCAGCATGACCTGGCTTTCCAGGTTGCGCATCATGTCGGCACCAAGCAGGTTCTCCTTCTCGGCGTAGATGCCCTCGAGGTACTCGGTGAGCGCATCGGCGACGTTTTCCGGCTCGTCGTCGTGCTCGATCGACGCGACGTGGAAGTCGCTGTTGCCGGTCATGCCGGCGGCCCACGTGTCGACCGCCTTCACGTCCCAGTCGTCGAACGCAGCGCGCTCGGGGCAGTTCTCCTCCACCACGGCGGAGGCGGCGTCGGAGATGATGCCGGGAATGCGGCCGTTCATGTCCTTGCCGTCCAAGATGGAGTTGCGCTCCTCGTAGATCACCTTGCGCTGCAGGTTCATGACGTCGTCGTATTCGAGGACGTTCTTACGCGCGGCGAAGTGCATCGTCTCGACCTGACGCTGCGCGCTCTCGATCGCCTTCGATACCATGGACGCCTGAATGGGCTGGTCATCGGGCATGTTCGTCTTCTCCATCATACTGGAGATGGAATCCATGCGGTTGCCGCCGAACAGGCGCATAAGGTCGTCTTCGAGCGAGAGGTAGAACTGCGTCGTGCCCGGGTCGCCCTGGCGTCCCGCACGGCCGCGCAGCTGGTTGTCGATACGGCGCGACTCGTGGCGCTCGGTGCCGATGACGCACAGGCCGCCGGCTGCGAGCACCTCCTCGTTTTCCTGCTTGCAGATGGTGCGCGCACGGACAAGCGCCTCGTCGCGCTTCTCGTCCGACGGTGCGGGGGCTGCATTCTCGGGGACCTCCTCGCCCTCGGCAGGCTCATCGTCGATATGGCGCGAGGGGTCGAAGCCCCACTCGCGCAACACGTCCTCGGCAAGCACGTCGGGGTTGCCGCCGAGCAAGATGTCCGTGCCGCGGCCTGCCATGTTGGTCGCGATGGTCACCGCGCCCACGCGGCCGGCCTGCGCGATGATGTGCGCCTCGCGCTCGTGGTTCTTCGCGTTCAAGGTCTCGTGCTTGATGCCGCGCTTGTCCAGAAGACGGGACAGACGCTCGGAGCTCTCGATCGAGACCGTGCCGATCAGGCAGGGTTGGCCCGCCTCGTGGCGCGCCGCCACATCGTCGGCGACGGCGTTGAACTTCGCGTCGATCGTGCGATAGACCAGGTCGTTCTCGTCGATACGGGCGACGGGCCTGTTCGGCGGGATGGCGACGACCGGCAGCTTGTAGATCTCGCGAAACTCCTTGTCCTCGGTCATGGCGGTACCGGTCATGCCCGAGAGCTTCTCGTAGAGGCGGAAGTAGTTCTGCAGCGTGATGGTCGCGAGCGTCTGGTTCTCCTCGCGCACGAGCACGTGTTCTTTCGCCTCGAGCGCCTGATGGAGGCCCTCGGAGTAGCGGCGGCCCTCCATGATGCGGCCCGTGAACTCGTCGACGATCTTCACTTCCCCGCCGACGACGACGTAATCGACGTCGCGATGGAAGAGGAACTGCGCCTTTAAGGCTTGCTGCAAGTGGTTCGCGAGCAGGCCGGACGGATCGGCGTAGATGTCGTCGATGCCGAGCGCGGACTCGATCTTCTCAAGGCCGACCTCGGTGGCGTTAATCGTCTTTTTGGCCTCGTCCATCTCGAAGTCCTCGTCGAGCACAAGATGCGGCATGACGCGGGCGAACTTGTTGTAGGTGTCGGCCGCGCGCGTGCCGGCGCCCGAGATGATGAGCGGCGTTCGCGCCTCGTCGATGAGGATGGAGTCGACCTCGTCGACGACGGCGAAGTGGTGGCCGCGCTGCACGCGGGCGGAAGCCCTCGTGACCATGTTGTCGCGCAGATAATCGAAGCCGAACTCGGAGTTCGTGCCGTAGGTGACGTCGGCCTTGTAGGCGGGAATCTTCTGCGCGGGGCGCATGCCGTTTTGGATCAGGCCGACCTCCATGCCGAGGAAGCGGTAGATCTGGCCCATCCACTCGGAGTCGCGGCGGGCGAGGTAATCGTTCACGGTGACGATATGGACGTTGTCGCCCGAAAGCGCGTTCAGATAGCCCGCAAGGGTGGACACGAGCGTCTTGCCTTCGCCCGTCTTCATCTCGGCAATCTGCCCATCGTTTAGAGCCATGCCGCCGATGAGCTGCACGTCGAAGTGGCGCAGCCCCGTCGTGCGCACCGATGCCTCGCGCACCGCGGCGAACGCCTCGGGAAGAAGGGCTGCCGTGTCTTCGCCCGCAGCCGCGCGCTCGCGCAGAGAGTCTGAGAACGCGCGCAGCTCGGCGTCGGTTTTCGGTTTGATTGAGGCCTCAAGGCCGTTGATGGTATCGACGATGGCCTGGTAGCGCTTGAGCTGCTTGCCCTCGCCCATCGTGAGAAGCTTCGATAAGAAACCCATGTATGCCGTCTTTCTTAGAACCCTGCAATTATTCGCGAAATGCCGCGCAAGCGCGACGCGTGAAACCTTTCACACTCTAGCATAAGGCCCGCACGGCCCCGAGGAATTCACCACACAAGCAGATGGGATGATACTGATATCGAAATAATGCTGTCGTGGGAAAACGCCTTGCGGTTGGGGAAGCGGGCGGGCGGCACGAGAAGGCGGGCGCGCGAGCGGGCAAAGCGAAGAAGCGAAGAGGCGGTGCGTTGGCAAGCCGCGCGGGCGGGGCGGGTGCCTGGGCGGCGAGGCGCCCGGCAAACCCGCCCGATTGGAGCGCGATCGCTCGCGCAAGCTTGCGGTCGCTCAGCCTACGCGAGCGCTTCCTCCGCCTCCAGCGCGCTGCGGTACAAGGCGACGATCGACGGCGACGGGTCGATGCCGAGCTCCTCGACGAGGTACTTTCGACAGGTCGTGTACGTGTCGATCGCAGCGGTGCGCTGCCCGGTGCCAAGCTGCGCCTCCATCAGCGCCGCGCATGCGTCTTCCCGCGAGCGATCGTGCAGGGACGCCTCGCGGGCGAACCACAGCGCCGCTCGCGGCTCGCCCGCATCGAGAAGGCGGCCCGATGCGCACACGAGCGAGTCGACGAGGTTGACGCGAATGCGACGCCGAGCTGCGACGATATCCTCGTTCCCGCGTTCGCTCGGCAAAAGCTCGCCCGAATACGACGCGTCGATCGCCTCGAGGTAGCCCCGCCACCGCGCAAGGTCGATCTCGCCGAAGCTCAGCTCGCGGCAGATCGAGTCGAGCTCGGCGACGTCGCTTCGCAGAAGGCGCCCCTCAAGGCGCACGGCGCCCTGGTCGCGCTTCAGATACGGGCAGGACCCTTCGTATTCGAGCCCCTGCTTGAGCTGACTCCACAGCGAGTAGAAGTTCTTGATCGCGCAGCCAGACGGGCTTTCGGGCCAAAGCGTTTCCATGAGGTGGTCGCGCGAGAGCTCGCGGCCGCGCGCGAGCACGAGCAGAGCGAGGAGCGTTTTCGCCTTCTGCCTGTTGAACGCTCGCATGTCGACCTGCCTCTCGCCGATGCGGACGCCGAGCCCGCCGAGGAGCTTCACATAGAGGGTCGGCGCCTCGGACGCGGGCGCTTCGACGAGCCCCGCATGCGTGTATCTCGGCGCGTAGCGCTCGCGCATCGAGCGCTCCCTTTCGGCGCGCGAGCGCTCCTCGCGAAGAGCATCGCGTCTGTGAGCTGCGCATTCGGCGAAACGGGCGATTTCCATCGAGCGCGCCTCGGCAAGCGCTCCGGCGTCCGGCGAAAAGCGCCCGGAGAGAAAGCCCTGCTCGACGGCGCGGGCAAGAGCCAAGGTCGCTACGGCATCGTGCCAGCTCAGCGTTGCCTCATCGCCGCGCGCTGCGACCCCGCGCACCCAGACGGCCACCCGCTCGACAGCGCGCGCGTCCTCGGCGGAGTCGAATCCCCCGGTCTCTCGCTGCGCGAGCGCACGAAGCGCACAGGCGGCGGAGATGGCGAGCACCTCTCTTGGGGCACCGCGCCGCTCGAGGTCGCGCCACCTCCCCGCGATTTCCACGACATCCTTCCCAGCGCATGCGGCGACGAGGGAGAGCGCAGATGCGGGCGCGATCTTCCCGCGCACCTGCGCTCCTGCAGCAACATCTGCGACGACCGCGCCGACGCGCCTTCTATCCTCGTCGTTGCCCGAATAGCCCACGACGAGGAGAAAACGCGCCCGCGAGTCCGCATCGACGGCGCGCGAGAAGGCGTACTTGCGCGCGAGGAATAGCGCGCAGGGGCCGTCGTCGAGCGCAACCAGGCGCACAGCTTCGTCCGCAGCAAGCCGAATCTTGTTCTGGCCTGCGCTTTTGCAAGCGAAGAGATAGAGCTCGTGGGCGGGCTTGAAGCACGCCGCGGAAAGCAGGTCATCGCCGTGCGCGGCAAGCCAGCTCGCGCAGGCGGGCTTCGTCGCGAGATGGCGCACGAAGGCGCAGGCCCGAGCGCCCGCCCCGCGCGCAAGGAGCATCGCCGCGATGCGCACCGCGAGCTCGTTTGCGTCCCCGCAGCGCGCGCAACTGACGATCTGCCCCGCCGTGCGCGAGAACCCCTGCACGATAACGGGCACTTCCATCGCGACGGCGTCGAAAGCGTCCTCCCTCGCGCATGCCCCAAGGAATGGATAGTCCTCTTCGATGAGCGAAAACGCCTCGTCAGAGCATCGGTGTCCCACAAGAGGGGCAAGCTCGGAAAGACTGCCCTGCCCGAGCGCCAGCATGAGAAACGCCGCGAGCATGACGCTTGCGGGCGGCTCCTCGGAAGCGATGCCCGAGACGAGTGCGCGCCCGTCGTCGCCGCCCCAGAAGGTGCACGCCACGCGCCCCTTCGCGCCGGATGAGCCGCGCGTCTCGCCTAATTCCTCATCGGTGAGCAGAAGCATGCCCGCCGAAATTTTCACCCGATCGCGATGCGAATCGGAATACGCGTCGCAGGAGGGCGTGCACGTCACGATCACCTCGTTGCCCGACGCGAGCAGCTCGTCGACGACCTCGGAGAACTTGTCGACCCGCAAAGCGTCCATATTCGGCAAATCGTCGAACACCACAAGCGAGGGCGCGCCGTCGATCTCGTCCACACGGCGCGCGATGACGCCGGCGTCGAGGTCGCGCAGAAAGCACGGGCTTTTCCCGCTGACCCAAAACGTATGTCGAAACGAGAACACAACCTGCGCGTACTCAGCAGCTACCATCGACTTGCCGAAGCCCTGGGGCGCCACGATGAAGCGCGCGACGTCGCGCGATCGCAGAAGCTTTGCCACCAGATGCGGGCGCGGCACCGCCGATGAGCCCGCAATCTGCTTCGGGCGACGGCCCTTGCACGAACAGGACGTAATGAAGTCTGACATGTCTTGCCCCTCACCAAAAAAAACGAAAGCTGCGTGGCGCACAGTGTAGCGGCGGGTACGGCGAAAAGCGATGATCGACCTGCGGATACGGTGCGGTCTCCCGCGCAGGCGCCCGCGATGCGTCCCGAAGGCGGGACATGCGATGCGGCGCTGTAAAACGCAAAACGCCTGCAGCCCACCTAAACAAGGCGCGCTGCAGGCGCGAAAGATTGAAATGCGGGGAAACCGTTCGAATTTGCGCAGACGAAGCGAACCCGCACAGATTCCGCAGGAATCGCACGCGAGACCGCGCCGATTTCCTGCCAGGTTTTCGCCTACTTTTTCGGCAGAAGCTTCGAGATGCGGTCGGAATACTCGACGTCGGTGAGCCCCGCTTCCTTCGCCAGATCGAGCACGGGCGCATCGTTCCACAGCTCCTCGAGGCGGTAGTATTCGCGCGTCTCGGGCTGAAAGACATGCACGACGATCTGGCCGTAGTCGAGCAGCGACCACGAGCCGTCCTGAGTGCCCTCGGCGTGGAACGGCTTCACACCGCCCTTGTCGCGCAGATCCTCCTTGATGGCGTCGACGATCGAGTTCACCTGACGGCTGTTCGACGCCGTGGCGATCACGAAGTAGTCGGTCTCGCCGATGAGGGCGGCCACGTCTTGGACGATGATGTCGGTCGCCTTCTTCTCGTCGGCCGCCTGGGCGGCGATGACCGCGAGTTCGCGCGAAGACTTCTGTTCGATGGTGCTCACTAGCTTTCCTTTCGCTTTGCGTGTAGGTATGGTTTCTCGTTTTTCACCGCGTAGGCGTTCCAGATTTCCACCGTGCGCGGATGCAGCGTCTTTCCCTGTTCGATGATGAGAATCGTCCAGTAGCCGAGCACTGCGACGTAGAGCTCCTCGAGCGTCGAGGAGCCGATCATGGCGCGCAGCTCGTCGATACGCCCGAAGCGGCGGTTCGGCTCGAGCGCGTCGGCACAGTAGAGTACCATATCAAGCGGCGTCATATCGACCTCGCCTGTGGTGTGGCGGTCGATTGCCTGAAGCACGCTTTCGGGGATGCCGGGGAACTCCCGCCCGAGCGCGACGGCGGCAGTCGGGCCGTGCAGAAGACGCGGCTGGTGGGCGAAAATCCATGGATCGACCTGAAGACCCAGCTCACGGGCGCGTTCGCGAATCTCCTCGTCATCGTAGGCCTTGTCCCAGTCGTGCAGAAGCCCCGCAAGTCGGGCCTCGCGCACGTCGACCCCGTAGGCCTGCGCAAGGGTTTCGGCCTCCTCGACCACGCCCATCACGTGCGTGAACCGCTTCTTGCTGACGCGCTGTTCGAGCTCCGCCTTGCGCGCTTCGAAGAACTCCTTGCCGAGCACGTCCGACGCCTCGCCCACGCGAGCGTCATCTGCGCCTTTCTTCCCCACTTCTCAACGCTCCTTTCGGTACAGGCCGTGCGCGCGCACGTAGTCGCGCACGCGGGCCATGGTGAGATACCTGATTGATTTGCCCTCGCCGACGCGCCGCCGCAAATCGCTCGAGGAGACGGACAGCCCCGTGATCTCCAGGAAATCGACCGTGAACGGGCTCGTCGCGAGCGAGGCGCGCATCTCGTCGCCCAGCTCGTAGCCCGGACGGGTCACGGCGATGAAGCGCGCGAGCCCCGCCACTGCCTCGCTCTCACGCCAGCGGAAAATCTTCGCGATAGCGTCCGCGCCCGTGATGAACACGAGCTCGACGTTGTCGGGATAGTGTTCCCGCAGCTCGCGCAACGTGTCGACGGTGTAGGTGTCGCCGCCACGCTCGATCTCGATCGCGCTCACGTCGAAGGCGGGGTTGCCCTCGATCGCGAGCCGGCACATGGCAAGCCGCTCGGGCGCCGGCGTGACGTCCCGATCGCGCTTGAAGACGGGATTGCCGGCGGGGATGAACACGACCGCATCGAGCCCGTAGGCTTCACGCACCTGCTCGGCGCAGGCCAAGTGCCCGATGTGGATGGGGTCGAACGTGCCGCCCATGATGCCCAATCGCCGCGGCGTGCCGTCCGCGCCCAAGTCGTCGAAGCGCTCGCACACGACAGGCGCGTGGACGCTCGAGGCGGCGGCGCGCGGGGCCTGCGGGCGGGAAAGCGTGCGAGGCGATTCGCCCATCAGCGCGTTATCTTCCATAACCTAGGCTCTCACCTGGCCGTTTCCGCGCAGCACGTACTTGTACGAGGTGAGCCCGTCGGTTGCGAACGGGCCGCGCACGTGCAGCTTCTGCGTTGAGATGCCGATTTCAGCACCGAGACCGAACATGCCGCCGTCCGTGAAGGCCGTCGAGGCGTTCGCGTACACGGCCGCCGCGTCGACCTCGTTTAGGAAGCGCTCGATTGCCGAAGCGCCTGCGGGGTCGGCAGGATTCGCCACGATGGCCTCCGAGTGCATCGTGCCGTAGCGATTCACATGCGCGATAGCCTCATCGATGCCCGCGACGCATTTCACGGCGATTTCGGGTCCTAAGTACTCGGTTTCCCAATCCTCCTCACTTGCACGGTCGACGCGAAGCGCGCTTTGCGCCTGGCCGCGACGGGCGCCCGCGGCAAGCGCCGCTTCGCACGCCAGCTCATCGGCATGGATCGCCACCCCGCAATCGGCGAGCTCGGAGAGCGCTTCGGGAAGGAACTCTGCAGCGATGGACGCATCGACGAGCAGCGTCTCGCAGGCGTTGCAGACCCCGAAGCGACGGCACTTCGCGTTCACGAGAATCTTGCGCGCCATGTCGAAGTCGGCAGATTCGTGCACGTAGACGTGGCAGTTTCCCGTTCCCGTCTCGATGACGGGGACCTTGGCCGTCTCCACGCAATGGCGGATGAGCCCCGCGCCGCCGCGGGGGACGAGCACGTCGATCAAGCCATGGAGGCCCATAAGAACATCTGTCGCCGCACGGTCGGTCGAGGCGACGATGCCAATCGAGCCCTCGGGCATGCCCGCTTCCTCTGCCGCACGCGCGAGCACGCACGCGATCGCCGCGCACGAGCGTGCTGCCATTGAGCCGCCGCGTAAAACGCAGGCGTTTCCCGACTTCAAACAGATGCCGGCAGCGTCGGCGGTCACGTTCGGGCGCGCCTCATACACGACGGCGACGACGCCTAAGGGGACGCTCACGCGCTCAAGGCGGATTCCCGATTCGAGCGTACGCCGCTCAAGGGTGCGCCCGATCGGATCGGGAGGCTCGGCAAGGCTTTCCAGTGCAGACGCCATGTCCCCAATGCGGGCATCGTCGAGCGCAAGCCTGTCAATGAGGCTTTCCTTCGTGCTCTTCTCGCGGGCGGCGGCAACATCGGCCGCGTTCGCCTCAAGAACCTCAGGCGCGCTCGCACGCAACGCCTGCGCCATGGCACGCAGGGCACCGTTGCGCTCGGCATCACTCGTCTGGGCCAGGCGCGCGCTCGCCCTCTTCGCACCCACGGCGAGAGCCTCTATCTCTTCGTACATCCCGAAACCTTCCTCTCGCACACCCTTCTCGCCTGCGAAAACATCTATCTCAAGAAAACACGCGCCCCGCAAGCCGGCTTTCGGCGCAAAGCTATTCGAAGGCGATCAGCTCGTCGCGGTGGATGACCGGCTTGTCGGCGAACGCCGCGAGCAGGCGGTTGCGCTCGAGCTCCTCGCGCGTGCGCCCGCGGGCAAGTTCCACCTCGTCGCTCGAGAACGCCGTGCGACCGCGGGCGATCACATGCCCCGTCGCGTCCTTCACGTCCACGATGTCATCCACCTCGAAGCGCCCCTCGACACGCGAGATGCCCACCGACAGAAGCGAGCTTCCGCAGTGGAGCAGCGCGCGCTTCGCGCCGTCGTCGACGATGAGTGCGCCGCGCGCGGAGTCGCCAAGCGCGATCCACAGCTTGCGCGGCGTAATCTCGTGCTGGCGTTCGCTCGCCGCGAAGCGCGTGCCAATGCGCTCCCCCGCCACCGCACGCACGATGGCATCGGAAGCATGGCCAAAGCAGATGGTCATGGGGATGCCCGCCGCCATGAGCACGCGCGCGGCCTTAATCTTGGTGACCATGCCGCCGGAGCCGACCGCGCTTCCCGCGTCGCCCGCAACGCCCATGATGCTCTCGTCGATTCGCTCGACGCGCTCGATGAGACGCGCGCCTTCGACCTTCGTCGGGTTCGCGTCGTAGAGCCCGTCGATGTCGGAGAGGATCACCATGAGCTCCGCCTCAATAAGGCAGGCGACGAGCGCGGCAAGCGTGTCGTTGTCGCCGAAGCGGATCTGTTCGACCGACACCGTGTCGTTCTCGTTCACGATGGGCACGACCCCCATCTCGAGCAGGCGGGAAAGCGTGTCGCGCGCATGGAGATACGCCGTGCGATCGGCGGTATCCCGCCTGGTCAGAAGCACGAGCGACGTGGTAATCCCATGCTGGGCGAACGCGCGGGCGTACCCTGCCGAAAGCGCGCTCTGCCCCACCGAGGCCGCTGCCTGGAGGCTCGGCATGTCAGTGGGCCTCCGCTCGATGCCGAGCGCCTCGAGCCCGCAGGCAATGGCCGCACTCGTCACGATGATGGGAGAGAAGCCCGTCTCGCGCACGCGTGCCACCTGGCGGGCGACGTCGTCGAGGAACGCGTAGTCGATCTTGCTCTCCGACGTGGTGAGCGTTGAGGACCCTATCTTCACCACGAGCGGCCGCAGGTTCGACTCGCCGCGCCCCTCGCCCTCAGAACGCCGGTTTTCAGTCATGCGCCCGCCCATCAGATGTCGAGTTCCTCGAACGCGTCTTGCGCCGTCGCCGACTCGAACTCGAAGGCGCGCCCCACGATGCGAATCTCGTCGCCGTTGCGGGCGCCCGCCTTCGCGAGCGCGTCCTCCACGCCGATGCGCTTGAAGCGGTGCTGCAAGAAGGCGATGGCGTCCTCGTTTTCCCAGTCGGTCTGGATGACCATGCGCTCGACCTGGCCACCCTCCACGCGGAAGACGCCGTCGGAGAGCTTGCGCACGGTGAAGCGGCGGTCGCGCTGCTCGCGCTTGTGTTCCCACACGTGGTCGAACTCCGGCTGTTCGGCAGCCTTCGCACGCGCTTCCTCGCGCAGCTCGTGCACCTTCGTCGCGATGGCGGCTTTAAGCGAGTCGACGCCCTTGCCCGTGAGCGCGCTGATGCAGTAGAGCTTGGGATCGATGGGACTTTTCGCGAACTCGTCGCCACCGGCTGCGGCGATGGAGTCCTCGCGCACGCGGCGGGCGAGCTTCTCGCACACTTCCTCGGTGCCAGGGACGTCGATCTTGTTGGCCACGACGATGCGCGGACGGGAAGCGAGGTCGCTCGCATACAACTCGAGCTCGCGGTTGATCACCTCGTAGTCGTTCAAGGGGTCGCGCCCCTCGTAGTCGCCCGTGAGGTCGACGATGTGCACGATGAGCGCCGTGCGTTCGATGTGGCGGAGGAACTCATGCCCGAGCCCGCGGCCCTCGTGCGCGCCCTCGATGAGGCCGGGAACGTCAGCGCAAACGAAGCTCAAGTCACCGCTCGTCGCAACGCCCAAATTCGGAACAAGCGTCGTGAACGGGTAATCGCCGATCTTCGGGCGCGCGGCCGAGATCTTCGAGATGAGCGAGGACTTCCCCGCCGACGGCATGCCCACAAGCGCCGCATCGGCCATGAGCTTCATCTCAAGCTCGACCCATTGCTCCTGCGCGGGCTCGCCCAACTCGGCAAAGGCGGGCGCGCGGCGCGTTGACGTGACGAAGTGCACGTTTCCGCGGCCGCCGACGCCGCCGAGCGCCACGGTGATGCGCTCGCCGTCGTGCGTGAGGTCGGCAATGAGCTCGCCGGCCTCCTTGGTCTCGTCGGAATACTCGTGCACCACCGTGCCCACGGGCACCTTCAAGATCATGTCCTCGCCGTCGGCGCCGTGCATGCGCGAGCCCTTGCCGTGCGTGCCGCGCTCAGCCTTGAAGTGATGCTTGAAGCGGTAGTCGATCAGCGACGAAACGCCCAGGTCGGCTTGGATGACGACATTGCCGCCGTGCCCGCCGTCGCCGCCGTCGGGGCCGCCCTTGGGAACATGCGCCTCGCGGCGGAACGACATGCAGCCCGCGCCGCCGTCGCCGCCTTTGACGTATATGCGTACCTTGTCTACGAACATGGAGAATCCTTCGCGAACGGTGCCGGCGCGAAATGCGCCCGCGTTGTCTGGATTGTAAACGAAAGGCGCCCTCTGATATGCAGGGGGCGCCTCGAAAACCGACTATCTATGCTGATTGCGCGGTAGCGTGCTATTCCTGTGCCTCGGCATCGGGGCGGACGTGCACGCGACGCTTCACGCCGCGAGTGAACTCGAGGGTGCCGTCGCACAGTGCGAAAAGGGTGTCGTCCTTGCCGCGGCCGACGTTCTCGCCGGGATGGAACTTGGTGCCGCGCTGACGAACGATGACGTTGCCGGTGCGGACATGCTGACCGCCGAACATCTTCACGCCAAGTCGTTGTGCGTGAGAGTCGCGACCGTTACGGCTGGAGCCTAAGCCTTTCTTATGAGCCATGGTGTATGCCTCCCTTTACCTATTCGGCGACAGCAGTGCCGACGGACTTGATTTCCACGCGAGTAAGCTGCTGACGATGGCCGCGCAGCTTCTTGTAGTTCTTGCGCTTCTTGAACTTGAAGACGAGAACCTTCTCGCCCTTGAACTGCTCGATGACAGTTGCAACCACCTTGGTGGCAGCGGCCTTGGCAGGGTCCGCCTCGACCTTGTCGCCGTCGACGACGCAGATGGCCGGAAGCTCGACCTCAGCGCCCACCTCGGCATCGAGCTTCTCGATGTTGATGCGGTCTCCGGGGGCAACCTTGTACTGCTTGCCGCCCGTTTTCACGATTGCGTACATTCACTTCTCCTTATGCGAAATAACTGCATGCGATAACTTTGAAGCGTGGCCGTAGCAAGACTCCGAGGAGCGCATATGCACCGCCTCCGCGTATCATCGCACTTATTCCCGATTGCGCCATCCGTAGCGCAACCTGTTGAATGATACCAGAAGTCATGGCTACACGCGAGCGCGTTGCATGGATTTTTCATGAGAAAGCGCAGAAGCGACACAGGGGAAGGCGCCGAAATCGCGGGTAAGACAGGAGTCGAGCACTTTATCTCACTTATTCCGCCCACAGCTACGGCAGGCGGTATTTTTGATTTCTGCTTCTTTCCGCCCCAACCCTCTCCAGCCTCTTCTCGCCGACAAGCTTCTTCAGGCGATACGTGACGGTGCTCCTGGGGATGTTCAGACCAGCGGAAATCTCGCCTGCGCTGCACGGCTCGTTCGCGGAGACGAAGGAGACTATCTCGTCGTAGGCGGCGCCAATCGACGGCTGGCCCTTGCGCCGGCAAAACTCGAGCGAGAACATCGCGACCGAGTCTTTGACGACGGGCGCGTCCATCTGGTTTCGTTCAAGCTCGTGCACCATAAGCTTGAAGCCCGTCCCTCTGTTCTCCGCAACAAAGCCTCCTTCGTAGGGCGTAGACTCCAGAATGTCGGCAAGATATTGATTCCTCGTCGAGGAGTAACCCGCGGAAGCGACCGTGGCTGCGGTCACTGTGCCGTAAAGACCGCCTGGGCTCAGGAACTCCAAGCGATCGTCGTACAGGCTCACCTGGACCTGGGTGCCACGGGCGAGCTCGGAGTAGTCCCTGTGCATAAGTGCGTTGCAGACTGCCTCGCGCACGGCGGCAGGCGGGTAGTCGGGAACGTCGACTCTTGTCGCGCCGACCATGGCACCGCCGAGTCTAGTATTCCTTTGCACTGCGGCCACCGTGTCGGCGATAATGGCAGGTATGGGGCCCGCCATCTTCTCGGAGTCGAGATACTTCACGCCGCC
The DNA here is from genome assembly GCA_934663775.1 of uncultured Ellagibacter sp. Classification (GTDB taxonomy): domain Bacteria; phylum Actinomycetota; class Coriobacteriia; order Coriobacteriales; family Eggerthellaceae; genus Ellagibacter. Next base: position 79,336 of record CAKUKU010000009.1, read on the forward strand.
CTCAGATGCCTTGTCGTCATTCGGGTAAGCGGCGAACGTGACGGTAAGGCGGGGGAAGTACTTCTGGGGGTACACGCCCAAGGAGAGGAGGCCTGCCAACGTCGGCCGAAGCACACCGTCCCCATCCCTCGCCGCGATCCTCAGATTGATTGCCGCTTCTTCGTCGTCGAGATTCGCGAACACTCTCGGGTGAAGTGATTTCTGGCGCTGGATCACGCCATTAAACAGGCCATTGTCCAAATCGTCCATCGTCGCTTCCGCCACAATCTCGGCATCGTGTGACGGCTGCGTCTTGTCCTCCAGTAGCCTGTCGATCTCGTAGGGACTCAGCTTCCTATCGCCGTCGAACGAGCGGATGAAGGAACCCTGGTACATCCCCTTACTCGTGACGTAGCAGGGCTTGTCGCGAGGCGAAATCTCGTCGATGGCGGCAACGACCACGTTGGCGCCACCATATTCCAGGATATCGATACTGGCGCGCACAGGCGGAGTAAGCTTGTCCGAGCATGCCTGCGAGAGCGCATCCGCAATCCGATGGGCGTTGAACCTTTCCGCAGGCTCGAAATCGTTTTTTTCGGACAGCCCCAGCACAATTGTGCCGCCCGAACTGTTCGCGAACGCGGAAATCGTCTCGGCGATGCTCGAGGGCATCTTCCCGACGGATTCTTTCACCTCGACCGACTGGCTGTCGGTGCACGACGATTTCAACTGCTGAATCACGGCTTCAAGCTCTTTTGCGTCCATATGAGAATCTCGCTTTTCACAACTTGCTAACTTTTTCTTGCTAGTTTAGCAAGTTACTTAGCAAGTTAGCAAGTTGTTTAGCAAGTTCCTTAGCAAGTTGGCAAGTGGGCAAGTGGGATCGGGACATGGGTCACGATGAGGCAGGGGCCGGGCGATTTGCCTCACTTCCCATCGGTCATGCACTTTCAAGAGGGGGCATGCCAGAAATCGGGGTTGCGTGCTAAGTCACGCCCCTGCGAGCCTCAGCACGCGCCGTGCCATGTTTTTCCAATCTCATTTGTCAAAACAATTATGTTTTCGTTATACTTCTGCCATGACAAAATTCGAGTACATATACGAGATTGCTGCCGGCAACCACGGGCTGATCACCTCTGCGCAGGCACGAGAAGCGGGAGTGAGCAACAACGAGCTTGTCCAATATGCTAAACGCGGACGCATTGCGAAAGTCGGACACGGGCTCTACCAGCTTGAACAGTGGGTGTCCGGCCCAAGCGACACGTTTGCATGGGCAGTCATGTCTGTCGGGCCCGATGCCCTGCTCTACGGCGAATCCGTCATCGCCATGCTCGACCTTGCCCCCACAAACCCCACCCGCATGTTTGTAGCAACACCTCGGCGCACAAGGCGAAAGCTGCCAGAAAGCATCAAGGCCGAATGGATCAGGGGGATAAAACCAACTGCGGCATACAATGGCATCCCCTGTCAAAGCGCACACGATGCCATCCTCGCATGTGAAGGCAAGATGCGGCCCGATCGCTTGGAAGCTGCGGCGCGGGCAGCGCACGAGCAAGGCCTCATCAGCAAGCAACAATACCGCACACTGAAGAAGGAGCTGAGGAGCGAAAATGCCCACTAAAGACCAACCAGCAGGCAAAACCTCGACCTAGCGCCAGAACGGCTCGTTAGAAAACCAAACTTCATCGCAAAACGCCCAATCGTTGCCCAAATGCTCCCAGATGGGTCTGTCAAGGGAGGAAGCGCAATTAAGATGAGGCTTGGCGATCGGGCGACCCGTTTCACCACAGACCTAGACGTCGCAAGGGCGTCCTTATTAGACGAGTTCTCCGACCATCTTGCTGCCTCCCTGTCAATTGGATGGGAGGGTTTTATAGGAACGTTGGTCAAGGGGAGACAGGCCCGTCCGAAGAACGTGCCCTCCGAATACGTAATGCAGCCCTTCTCGGTGAAATTGTCATACAACAGCAAGCCTTGGGTAACTGCGAAGCTAGAAGTGGGTCATAATGAAATTGGCGACGCAGACAGTCCAGATGCAATCAACCCCGAAGGAGCCAACGCCATCCTCGAAAAACTTGGCTTTCCTCCACTTGGCCCAATTCCGGTCGTGGCATTGCACCATCAGATTGCCCAAAAGTTCCATGCGGTCAGCGCACCTGGCAGCACAAGAGCGCACGATCTCATCGACCTGCAGTTGCTTGATGCCTCATACGAAGGCGATTACTCGGATATACGCGCGACCTGCACAAGATTGTTCGCTTACCGAAAGATGCAGGACTGGCCGCCTGTAATCGAAAAAGGGACCAACTGGGAGACGGCATATGCTGACCAATTGCCAACTGGCACGCTGATCCCCGAAGTCGATGGAGCCATTACATGGACGAATACCCTTATCAGCCGAATCGACGACTCTCGTTAGCGAGTCGAGCGGGGTAAACGATGATGCGGTCCTGGGACCAACGATGACGGATGCCCGACTTCTGTCATATTAGCAACAGGTTCATACAGGTCGTTCTTTATAAACCGCCTTGATTAATTCTGTAACCGAAGCAATATCTTTATCGTTTAACCCTCTATTCAGAAGTGCGCTAGAAATTGTCTTCTCTTCCTTGTCACCGATTTCCCCCTTGATGAAAATTCGGTCGGCTATTTTGTTGGTGATTTCCCTCTTATCCTCTTCGCTAAGATTCGCAATGAAAGGCTTGTATTCCCTAAGCGTCAGCTCGGTGCGTCTTGCCGCTTTGGCCTCTCGCTGGTTGTAGGTACCGCGCTTGAAGAGAAAGCCCGAAACGGTAAAGGACGCAACGGAAACGGCTAGTTTGAAAACCGAAGCGGACGTCGCATCCGCATGAAGACCGGTAAGAGCGAAAGCGACCAACGCAATGCCAGCAATGGCGAAGAGGATAGCCAGACCATCGTATATTCGAACAGCTTTCTCCTTGTCCGTCGCATACTTGGCATAGTCCGTCGTCATAGCAATGCCACTGATGGAGTTAGCGGTATTGTTAACCTCATCGAGAATTTGTTCAACTTCGGACTTAGTCGAATCGAGGCTTTTTTTGTACTCGTTTTCAACGGCGGCTAAGCTCGAGGTGGCCTTATCGGCGCGCTCTTTAACCTCCAACTCGAACTCGTTGCCCAGCTCATCGCGCCGCTTTTCGAGCTGCGTCTTGGACGCAGCTATCGATTCGGCATACGACGACTTTAGCTCAACGAGCCCAGCTTCGTATTCACCCTTCTTCTCTTGGAACTGCCGGGACAAATCCTCAACCTTGTTGGCAGCATCCCGCGCTCGCTCTATCCTCTCCTCCGAATCGGCGAAAAATGCATCGCGAACCGCTTCGTCGATATCAACAATTTGACGCCCATTGTTTGCAGGCCACTCGGAAGCGAGGATACGCATGCATTCGTCAACTGCGCTATCGATATAACTCGGGTAATCAGGAAGCCAGTCGCGAATGTTGCACAGCTGTCTGTACATCTCATCAAGCGAAGAAACCCGCACGTAATAGGCGTTAGTAGTTCTTCCTCGTTTGTCGAGCTGCTCAAGTAAGTATCTTACGTACTGACGTGTATCAAGGGGAAGGCTGGTGATTCTATCATCGCTTTTCAGCTCCTCAACCAGACCCCAGAGTTGATGTTCGTCAAACGCCTTCTTGTTTTTCACTACTCACCAGCCTTCCAGGCGAAAGGCCAGTTGGCGGGTTGCGGAAGCTCGGATACCGGCGGCAGCTGATCGACTATCTCCATGGTTTCCATTGAGACGCGAATGAGCTTCTCAATGAGATCGACGATGTAGCGCGGGTCGTCGCTGTACTCGTTGGGATCGTTGACGATACCGGACGCCTTGTCAGTCTTCACTTGGTAACGGTCGATCACCCATTCCAGCGGGCTTCTACCGTTGACGGTGTAGCGCTGGGCAACTTCGGGGATGTCCTTAATCACGAGGTTCTCGTTGTAGATGAGAACGGTATGGTCGTCGACCTTCTTGCCTGTTTCGGAATCCTTGCGCTTGCCCCATTTTATCTTCTGAACCGGTCCCGGCAAAAGCGATGAACCCACTTCTTTCACCGGCCAAGGCTCAATCTCCTCATAGCCCAGATGAAGCTTGGCAAGGGCCCGACCTGCAGCGCAGAACTCACGGAAGTTGCGTGACAAGGGGATGCGCGGCAGCTCTTTTTGAAGGTTAGCCTCGAAGCGACTGCGGTATTCAGGCGAATGGAGAATGCCATACACGTAGTAGAAGATATCGACCTTGTTCACGTCAAATCGTTCGTTGCTGTTGGCGATCTTCGAGGGTAGACCATCGATTTTCGCCTGTTCAACAGTACGCCCCTTGCCGCCGCCGAATGCGTTCGGGTAAGCAGTACGGAACACTTCAAGAGCTTCGTCGGTGATGGCGTCGTGACGAACGTACTTGCCCTGCTTAACATCACCCTCGGTGAAAAGGCCGCCGAAGTTTTCACGCTCCTCGTACCAGTAGAGAGGGAAGCACTGGGAGTCGCCACAAAAATGCAAATCAGGAATGAAGTCGCTTATCAGCACGCTAAACGACCGCCCGCCTGTTATTGCAATAACGCGATTGCCCAAGCAGCGAAGGGAGTGTTGCTGGTAGGTCATTTCGACCCCGCCTTTTTCCTTCTGCGTTGAGAAGGTATTGGGTTGCTGGTAGGTCCTTTCGGCCTTTTTCCCTTCGCTTGATGCGAGGGGAAAAAGGCGGGGTTGCTGGTAGGTC